>NZ_JAJOIL010000033.1 GCF_021209385.1 Seleniivibrio sp.
CCCTGAAAGGCATATGGGGATGTGCGGGGTTTGAAAGCTCCGCCGCGCAGTATTCTTGCTCCCGCCTTGCTTGTGCGCTCGGCGAGATACATGAGCATGTCGCGGTTTTCAACAGAACAGGGACCAGCCATAACGACGACGTTTCCGCCGCCGATTTTAACGCCTTTTATGTCGATAACGGTTTCTGTCTTCTTGAAATCAGAGCTTACCAGTTTATAAGGTTTTGAGATGGGAACCACCTTCTCAACACCCGGCATGGCAAAAAGCGGTTTTTCACGGAGGATACTCTCGTCGCCTATTGCGCCGAGAATGTTTCTTCCGTTTGTTTCGGACATGCTTGTCTTAAAGCCGAACTGCTCCAGCTTTTTCTGCACATGTTCGATGTCGGTCTTTGCCGCATCTTTTTTAAATACGATTATCATTTGCCGAGAACCTTAACGAGCTGTTCGACGAACGCTTCGTTCTCTTCCATCGTACCCACGGAAACACGAATGTATTTGCCAAGTGAGGGTCCGAGGAAGCGGACGATTATTCCTTTTTTCAGAAGGTCGTTGAATACTTTTTCGCCTTCACCGACTTCAACAAGTATGAAGTTGGACTGTGATTTGATGAATGGCAGTCCGAGTCTTTTGAACTCTTTCTGGAGATAGTTCCTGCCTTTCTTATTCTTTTTGATAATCTTGTCCAGATATGCGGAATCTTCCAGAGCCGCTTCCGCCGCAACCTGTGCCGCCATGTTGGTGTTAAATGGCTGGCGTACGCGGTTCATCATGTCGATTGCCATTGCGTCTGCTATAACGTATCCGCAGCGAAGAGCCGCAAGGCCGTATGCCTTTGAAAAGGTGCGCATGATGAATATGTTGTGGAACTTGTCCAGATATTTCATCGTGTCGGGGAAGTCTTTTGCGTCTGCGAACTCAACGTATGCCTCGTCGAATACCACAATAACATCTGACGGTACTTTTTCCATGAAGGCGCGCATTTCTTTGTCTGCAGTGTATGCGCCTGTGGGGTTGTTGGGGTTCGCTATGAAAATCATGCGTGTCTTGTCGTTGATGGCGGCAAGAAGCGCGTCGAAATCGAAAGAAAAATCTTTCTTACAGGGGATCCAGTTGCAAGTTTTGCCCGCCGCCTGAGCTATTGAAGAATACACGGAGAAGCTGGGCGCGGGGCTTATGACATGTTCGCCGTCTTTCAGGAACGTGCGGATTGCGAGTTCGATGATCTCGTTCGAGCCTGTTCCGAAAAGGAGCATGTCTGCAGGTACTTCAAGTTTAGAGGCGAGCTTTGTGCGGAGGTAGTGCGCATCGCCGTAGGGATATCGTGATATTTCCGGAAAGAAGTTTTTAAGAGCTGTTTTAACTTTGGGAGAGGGACCAAAAGGGTTCTCGTTGGATGCGAGTTTGATCGCTTCCTTGATTCCAAGCTCTCTTTCAAGTTCTTTAACGGGTTTGCCGGGTTTGTAGGGAGCTATTTCTGCAATTGCTTTTCCGGCGAGTTTTTTGAAATCTGTCATTTTTCCCCCTTAGGATATGAACCGAGCACTTTGAAAAATGCCGTGTGTTCACAGAGACCGTCGAGTGCGGTTTTTAATCTTTTATCCGCTATATGCCCTTCCACGTCAACAAAAAAGACGTATTCCCATGCCTTTTGGCGGGACGGGCGGGATTCTATTTTTGTCATGTTTATATCCGCCTTCGCAAGAACAGACAGCGCTTCGTAAAGGGAACCCGCCTTGTGAGTCACGGAAAACACTATGGACGTCTTGTCGTTACCTGTGGGCAAAGGCTCATAGTTTCCTATGAGCAGGAATCTTGTGAAGTTGTTGGGGTTGTCTTCAATGGACTTTTCAACAACCCGCAGACTGTATTTAAGCTGTGCCATCTCGCTTGAGATGGCGGCAACTGTGGGGTCTTTTGATGCCAGCTCCGCCGCCTTCGCAGTGGAATCTATCTCGTGTACGGGAATGTCGGGGCAGTTCGCAGCCAGCCATTTGCGGCACTGACCGATAGCCTGATAATGGCTGTATATGACCTGTATGTCCTCGAAATTGCCCGTTTTGTTCATAAGGTTATGGCTTATTTCAAGGTATATCTCACCGCATATTTTTAAGTTGCTGGTGGTGAAGGTGTCAAGCGTGTGGTTGACTATGCCTTCCAGCGAATTTTCCACAGGCACTATGCCGAACGCCATCCGTCCGCGCTCTACGCTGTCGAAAACCTCGGGGATGTTCCTTATGGGTATCAGTGTTGCGGAAAGTCCGAACTGTTTTATCGCCGCCATGTTTGTAAAGGTGCCTTCGGGACCCAGATAACCGACCTTCTGCACCTCTTCCAGAGAGAGAGAGGCGGAGATTATCTCGCGGTAAACCGAGCGCAGTGCGTCGTTGGGGAAAGGTCCCGTGTTAAGTCCGGTGAGACGCTCGAATATTTTTTTCTCGCGCGAAGGAACGTAAAGGGGTTGCCCTGCGGCTTTTTTTATCTCGCCTATGTGCATAGCCTCTTTCGCCCTGTTGTTCAGAAGTTCAAGTATCTTCTGGTCTATGTCGTCAATGTTTTGTCTGTGTTTGTCAAGTTCTTCCATGTCAGAGAAGATAACAGACAAAAGCCTGTTTCGCAAGAGTTTGAAGCATGTTTTGATGGAAAAAAATTAAAACGCTATATTATCTGTATAAAATATGTCATTTTAGTTTGCTATTTAACTACTTTCCGAAACAGATTGATTTCGTTCCGTGCTGTCTGTATATTTTCATGAGCAGGCATAAGAGAGCCGTTAAGATGCTTTGTTTTGTGCTTTTGTCTCCCCCTTTGACAAAGGGGGATTAAGGGGGATTTACATTCAATGTCAGTCAAATCCACCCCGACCCTCCTTTTTTAAAGGAGGGAGAAAATACGAGGAAATAACTTGAAAATATTAATATTCAATCCGTCCTTTCTGGGCGACAGCGTGCTTACAACGCCGCTGATACAGGCTGTTAAAGCAAAATACCCCGAAGCGCAGATATCTTTTTGCGTGCGTCCCGAATATGTGCCGCTTTTTGACGGGCTTGCAGAAATATCGGAAGTTATCCCTTTTGACAAACGCAGAAGCTATTCGGGGCTTTCAGGCATCTTCCGCTTTGCGAAGTATCTTGAACAGCGCGGGTTTGATATAGTGCTTACCCCTCATAAATCGTTCCGCACAAACCTTACACTGTGGCTTGCGAAAATTCCCGTTCGCGTCGGATTTGTCGAAAGTGCTTTTTCTGCCCTTCTGACCTCGTCCTGCGCAAGATATATGGATCTGCACGAGGTTCAGCGAAATCTGACCCTTTATGAGGCGGCTTTCGGAGAATATCCGGCGAAATATCCGCTTAAGGTTGTTATTGACCAAGAGAAGAAGGCGGAGTTTGCTAAACTCGGTGAAAACCTCATAGGTATTGCCCCCGGAAGCGTATGGGCGACAAAAATGTGGCCTGCGGAGCGCTTTGCGGAGGTTGCGGACAGGCTTAAAGAGGACGGTTACACGCCTGTTATAATAGGCGCGCCGGAAGACGTTCCCGCCGCGGAAAAACTCATGAAGGCTGCAAAATACGAACATATCAATATGTGCGGGAAAACTTCTCTTAAAGAGCTTCCCGCGCTGATAGCAAATTTCGGGTTTATGGTGACCAACGATTCAGGACCCATGCATATAGCCGTTGCGGCGGGTGTGCGGTGCATTGCCATCTTCGGTCCCACTGTGAAGGAGCTGGGCTTCACTCCATATGACGAGGTGAGCCGCGTTGCTGAGGTGGCAGGTCTTAACTGCCGTCCCTGCGGACTGCACGGAAGCAGAAAATGCCCGAAAAAACATTTCCGCTGCATGCTTGAGATAAGCACGCAGGACGTTCTGGCTCTTCTTGAGAAAGAACAGGTTGCGGAACCTATCAAACCGAAATACGAAACTGTGAAGGCGGACTGATGAAGGTTCTGTTCGTCCGTTTCAGTTCACTGGGGGATATAATCCTCACCACCGGGGTTATAAGGAAATTCAAAGAGCTTTTTCCCGATGCAGAGGCGGACGTGCTGACATATGCACCCTTCGGAGACGTTTTCAAGGGGCTGCCCTTTGTAAACCGCGTGGTGGAATACGGAAAAAAAGACGGCATAATGGCATATTTCAGCCTTATTCAGAAGGAAACAGAGGATTACGACCATATATTCGACCTGCACGGCAAACTTTTATCGATGTTTTTAAAGTTTCACGCACAGGCGGATTATCACAAATACATAAAAGATTCCGCCGCAAGGCGCAGGTTTGTGAAGACCCGTAAGCCTGACCCGCGGCTCGGTCTGCATGTGGTGCAGAAGTATTTTGAGCCCATCTCAGAAACATTTGGCACTCCCATGCCGGAGCTTGAAGAGTTGCGCCCTGTGCTGTTTTCGGATGCGAAACCTGTTGAAAAGCATATTCTTGTGCATCCGTTCGCCAGCAGATATACGAAAACCTACCCTTATGCCGCAGAGCTTGCGGAGCTTCTGGTCGCCGACGGTTATACTCCTGTTTTTGCGGGAGAGGGCAAGGCTCCTGATGTTAAAGGTATTGTGGACAAAACCGGAAAATCGAAGATAAAAGATTTTTTGATACTATAGTATCCTGCGAAGCGGTGATCTCTTCCGATTCAGGTCCTCTGCACGCCGCTGTAGCTCTTAAAAAGCCCACAGTAGGCATATTCGGGTCAACCACAAGGGAATTCGGATTCTTTCCGCTGTTTTCAGGCGTCAGGGTTGTCGAAGATAATTCAGTTGAATGCCGTCCGTGCGACGTTCACGGGCTTGAAGCCTGCCCGAAGGGACACTTTGACTGTATGAAAAGGCTTACGCCGGATAAGGTTGTTGAGGCTCTTAAAAACCTTTAACACCGTTCATGAAAAGTTTTACGCAGGTCTCCGCATGTTTTTCTATTTCGTCGGCGTCGGGTACGTCTCTGGTATTCATAAGTATCGGCGAGCGCATGGAGAGCAGCATGGATATGAGCATATTTGCCATTTTATCCGCTTCTCTGACATTGAGTCTGTCTGTAAGAAAGCCTGTCAGCGGTTTTCTCCGCGCATCCTGAACCATGCTTTTGAACATTCCGCCTATCTCGCTTCCGTCCCTGCTTTCTGATATCATCATACGGAAAAGCTCCAGTCTGTGCCTTGCCATGTGCATGGTGATGAACTGTATCCCGAATTTTATAAGTTCTTTTTCGGGCGACATATTGCCGAAGGTATAGATATCGTTCTCTTTGCTCATCTGGGAAATGACTTCAGCGAACAGGTCGGATTTTGATACAAAATAGCGGTATACCGTCTGTTTTGTGACGCAGGCGGTCTTTGCCACTTCGTCCATGCTGGTTCTGGAATATCCGTGGTTCAGAAAAAGCTCTCTGCCTGCTTTTATTATTGATTCGCGTTTCGTTTTATAGTTTTCAAGCGCTTTTGACATGCTTAAAGAATACCTGTTGACAACAATACTGTCAAGTATTAGCTTATCATACTATACGGTATGATTTTATGCGGAGGTTATAATGTCAGAGCAGTTTAAAGGCACATTATATGCATTTTCAGGTATTTTCCTTATGGGGTTCGATGCGATATTTATCAGATATTCAGGACTTAACGGTTTCGGGGCATCCTTTCTTTTCGGTATATTTTCAATGCTTTCGATGCTTCTCGTGACACAGATGTGGGGCAAAGGGGTTGCGGACGCTGTTAAAAAAGGCGGACTGATACTTATTTTTTCCGGTGCTGTTATGGGCGGCAGCGGGACGACTTTTGTTCTGGCTGTTCAGGAAACAACAATAGCCAATGTCGTGCTTATCATGACGACATCCGCGGTGTTTTCATCTATTTACAGCCGTTTCCTGCTTGGTGAGAAGACCTCGTTAAGTACATGGGCGGCAGTGATTGTATCAATTTTAGGTGTATATATAATTGTAAGAGGTTCGCTTGGAGGACACGGACTTCTGGGCGATATGTACGCATTGGCGGCGGCTATGTTCTCCTCACTCAATTATGTGATATGGCGCAAATATCCGCAGATAAGCCGCACCATGGCTATATCTTTCGGCGGATTTTTTATTATGCTTTTCAGTTCGTTCGGAACTGATTTTAGCAGTTTCAGCGTTGTTTCTGTGCTTGTAATGGCGGCGATGGGACTACTCAGCGCTCCCATAGGCAGGGCTTTCATCTCCACAGCGGCAAGACACATAACCGCAATGGAAATAAGCCTTTATACGCTTACCCGCACGGTTCTCGTGCCTTTTCTGGCGTGGCTGTTCTTCACAGAGATACCGCCAGCCCAGACCTTTGCCGGCGGTGCGGTGATAATCTGCGCCATAACCGCCCACTCGCTTTTCATGATGCGCCGCGCAGGTGCCAAATAAATTGACACATCCCTGCATACGTTATATAAAGCCAAAGCCTGATACAGGTTACAGACTTGTAGCAAAGTTTGTTTCGTGTTCTTGCTTCCCCCTTTAGCAAAGGGGGAATGAGGGGGATTTACATTAGATATCAATCAAATCCACCCCAACCCTCCTTTTGCAAAGGAGGGAGCAAGAGAAAATTAACTGAGGTATTATATATGAGAAACCGTGGCTTTGACGTAGATTTCACCGCAGAGGATGCATCAGCGCTGGCAGAGACCGCAAGGCTTTGCCGCGGCGATATACTTAAAATGACAACACTTGCCGCAAGCGGACACCCCGGCGGTTCCATGTCTTCCATAGACATGTATCTGACCGTTTACAGGTTTGCGAACATCACACCCGAAAACGTGAAATCACCTTCGCGTGACAGAGTTTTCGTTTCCCACGGACATACAAGCCCCGGTGTATACTCCGCACTGGCGAGAAACGGTTTTTTCGATATCGACAAGGCTGTTTCAGAATTCCGCCTTGCCGGAAGCATCTATGAAGGTCACATCGAAAGGATGGTGAACGGTGTGGAGTGGACGACAGGAAACCTCGGACAGGGACTTTCCGCGGCTTGCGGCGCTGCAATGGCAGGCGAGATATCGGGCGAAGAGTTCAACGTTTTCTGCTTCATGGGTGACGGCGAACAGCAGAAAGGTCAGCAGTCCGAAGCGAGACGCTTTGCCGCTATGCACGGACTTACTAACATCACCGCGTTCATTGACTATAACAAACTCCAGATAAGCGGCGACATTGAACACGTCATGTATCAGAACATAAAAGACGATTATACCGCTGACGGATGGTTCGTTATCACTGTTGACGGACATGACTATGAAAAACTTTTCACAGCTATTAAATACGGACAGAAGATAGAACAGCCAGTGCTTATCCTTGCTGAAACAGTGATGAGCAAAGGCGTTTCCTTCATGGAAAACATCCATGGATATCACGGCAAACCCCTTACCGAGGAACAGCTTGAAAAAGCACTCGGCGAGCTTGGGCTTGAAAACGACATTGCCGTATACAAAGAGGCGAGAAAAAGCTTCGTGTTCGATCCTTCACACCACGAGCTTGAAATCCCCGAAGTTAAAGTTTCATACGATATCAACAAAGAGTACGGGCTTGATGTTAAGACCGACTGCCGCTCGGCTTTCGGTGACGCGATATACGACCTTGTGAAAGGTTCTCAGGCGGAGGGCATGACACCTGTTGCAGTTTTCGACTGTGACCTTGCCAGCTCCGTTAAGACCGACAAAGTTGAAAAGGAATTCCCCGACAATTTTGTTCAGACAGGTATTCAGGAACACCACGCATGTTCTGCGGCTGGTGCGGCGAGCGTCAACGGCGTTCTCCCCTTCTTTGCGGATTTCGGCGTGTTCGGTGTTGACGAAGTTTACAACCAGCAGAGGCTGAACGATATAAACGCGGCAAGTCTTAAAACCGTCACAACCCACATCGGTATCGACGTGGGCGAAGACGGAAAAACCCACCAGTGTATCGACTATCTCGGCACACTGCGCAACCTTTTCGGTTTCCGCGTGATAATCCCTGCTGACCCAAACCAGACATACAAGGCAGTATGTTTTGCCGCTGAAAACCCCGGCAACTTCCTTGTGGGTATGGGACGTTCAAAACTTGCGGTAATAGCAAACGGTGACAAACCCTTCTATGGAAAAGACTATACTTTCAAATACGGACAGGTGGACGTTCTTCGCGACGGCGATTTTGCTATTGCTACCTACGGCAGTATGACAGGCAGAGCGCTTAAGGTTGCTGAAATCCTTGAAAAACAGGGTATCAAGGCAGCGGTTCTTAACTGCTCATGCCCTCTTCACCCCGATATGGAAGTTTTTGAGAAATACACAGACAAACCCGTTTTCGTTTATGAAGACCATAACGAATTCACAGGTCTTGCGGCAACTCTTGCCAACAGATTTTCAGAGGACGGAGAACCCGTTCGGCTGGTGCGTTTCGGTGTGAGAGGCTATGCATTCTCCGGTACACCCGACGATATATTCAAACTGCTGGGTCTCGACCCTGAAACAGTTGCAGAAAGCATTAAAGCGGAGCTTGCATGATAATCCACGGACGCAACACTGTTGAGGAAGCGCTTAAACTTGATATGGTAAAACTCCTTCATGTGAAGGTGAACTCCACTTTCGACCCGAAAAGGTACACTGTGGAATACAGAACTTACGGCTCGAAAGAATTTGAACACTTTTTCGGTCAGGAGGCGCAGGGCGTCGCCGCCGATATAAAAGACATAGAACCGAAAAACTTTGACAAGGCGTTCGATAAGATAATTGAGAACGGACCTGTGGTTATTCTGGACAGGATATTCGACCCCCATAATTACGGCGCGATAATCCGTGCGGCAAACTGTTTCGGCGTAAAGACCGTTATGGTCGGGTTTGACAAACAGTCTCCGGTTACGGCTGCTGTCTGCAAAGCGTCCAGCGGCACAATCTTTCACACGCTTGTGGTCGGTGCGGTGAACACCGCGACTGCTCTTAAAAAGCTGAAAGATGCAGGGTACAAAGTGTATGCGGCGGATGTTAACGGTCAGACAGCTCTTAAAGACGCTGCGTTTGACCCGAAATCAATTCTTATCATGGGTTCGGAAGGCAAGGGAATAAGACCCGCTCTTCTGGAGCTTGCAGATACCCATGTGAAAATCCCCATGCGCGGGGATATTGACTCTCTGAACGTTGCTCAGAGCGCGGCTGTTATACTGTACGAATTTACGAGGAATCTGTAAAAAGTATTCTTTCACTCCGAAAAGAGTTGACAGAGTAAAACTCATTCTATATTTTACGAGCAATTCCGATGCTGATAAAAATAGTTATGGCATCCAAAATTAAAGAACCGGAAATAAAGAGTTTAGTTGACAGATACATAAAAATGTCTGGCGGCTTTATGCCTGTTACGGTCGAGGTTGATAAGAACGGTCACGGCGGTAACCATAAAGGACTTCTGGTTGGAATGGATCCCGCAGGAACGAAGTTTTCAAGCGAAAAATTCGCCGAATGGCTGAACAAACGCATTGAAACCTACGGGGACGTGACCTTTTACATCGGCGAGGCAGAGGGTCTGCCGGCTGATGTTAGGGCTTCGGCTAAAGAATTTATTTCGCTGTCCGAAATGACAATGGCACACAGGGTCAGTCTTTTGGTTCTGGCGGAACAGATTTACAGGGCGCTGACCATAATGAACGGTCATCCGTATCATAAATAGAAACTGCGTGTAAAAGGCTTTTCTGCTTTTACATCTGGCTTTTAAGGAGGGCTGGTATGGACAGGGAAAGACTGAACTACCACAGGGACAAACTGCTTAAGATGAGGAGAGAACTCATCGACAAGCTCAACGAGAGATATCACGATGCAATGAGCCTCGGCGAAGACGGTACACAGGACGCCGCGGATGAAGCATATAATCTCTATAACAAAAACCTCATGCTCGGACGCGTTGAGACGGACGCTCTTAAGCTTCGCCTCATTGAGCAGGCTTTGGTGCGCATCGGAAATGGCACCTATGGCGTATGTATAGAGTGCGAAGAGGACATTGAGGAGAAACGCCTCGAGTATGTGCCATTCGCCAGATACTGCACCGACTGCAAGACCGAACTGGAAAAGAAAGGTCTTATCAAGATGTAACTGACACCCCGTCTCTTATGGCGGGGTTTTCTTTTTTGTGCTACACTCACGTTCACTACCAATCTTTTTGGAGCATGTCATGTCGAATCAGAAAACTGTACTGCTCATCCTCGACGGCTGGGGTCTCAGGGATGAAGAAGAATACAATTCTATCAGAATAAGCAAAGCACCGAATTTTTTTAAGCTGATGGCGGAATGTCCCCATACGAAGCTTAATGCCAGCGAAGAGCATGTCGGTCTTCCCGAAGGACAGATGGGCAACTCCGAAGTGGGTCACACAAACATCGGAGCTGGACGCATTGTTTATCAGGAACTTCTTCGCGTGAGCCTCGCCATAAAAGACGGAAGCATGGCGAAGAATCCTGAGTTTGCAGCTTTTCTGAACACGGTCAAAGCTGATACGGGCAGGCTGCATCTTTTCGGACTTCTGTCCGACGGCGGTGTGCATAGCCATATCGAGCATCTTAAGGGCATCATAGCCATAGCGAAACAGTTCGGCATACCGGAAGTTTACGTTCATGCTTTCATGGACGGACGTGATACTCCGCCTAAAAGCGGTCTGGGCTATATGCAGGAACTGACCGCATACATGAATGAACTGGACTACGGCAAAATTGCCACAGTCGCAGGGCGCTACTACCCAATGGACAGGGACAAACGCTGGGACAGAACAAAACTCGGATATGAAGCTCTGCGCGAAGGCATAGGGCTTGAAGCTGACGACCCTTGCGCGGCTGTTCAGGCAGGGTACGACAGAGGTGAAACGGACGAATTCATAAAACCCACCGTGATAAAAGGGTTCGACGGAAAAGTGAACGACGGCGACGGCGTTTTCTTCTTTAACTTCCGTGCGGACAGAGCGAGACAGCTTACAACTGTTTTCACAGACAAAACGTTCACGGAGTTTCCCCGCGTCACTCCCGAAGTGCATTTCATGACGCTCACTCAGTATGACAGCAAATTTCAGTGTCCTTATGCTTTCGGACCGGAAACTCTTAAGAATATATTCGGCGAGGTTATCAGCAAGCATGGACTGAAACAGCTCCGTATTGCTGAAACCGAAAAATATGCCCATGTTACATACTTTTTCAACGGCGGTGCGGAAACAGTTTTTGAGGGTGAGAAACGCGCCCTTCTGGAATCTCCCAGAGATGTCGCCACATACGATCTTAAACCGCAGATGAGTGTTTATCAGGTGCTTGACAGGTTCAAACAGGAGATAGATTCCGTTGACGTTGTCATCATGAACTTTGCGAACCCCGACATGGTCGGACATTCCGGCATACTTGAAGCGGCGGTCAAGGCGTGTATTGCGGTTGACGAGTGCCTCGGCGAGGTTATGAAGATTGTCAAAGAGAAGAACGCGGTTCTCGCCGTTACGGCAGATCACGGCAATTGCGAACTTATGTGGGATTACGAGAACAATCAGCCCCATACGGCACATACACTGAACCCCGTTCCGTTCATTATATATAACTATGACTGTAAGCTGACGAATGAAACGGGCAAGCTGGCTGACATCGCCCCTACTCTGCTTGATATCATGGGCATAGAAAAACCGGCTGAAATGACGGGAGAAAGCCTCCTCAGAAGATAATGCTCAGCGAAATATTCGCGCCTGAGTGCGCAGGATGCAAAGGCAGATGTGAAACCGGACTGCCTCTGTGCGACAAGTGCAGAAGTCTGCTAGCTGGCTATAAGCATTTCTGTCAAAACTGCGGGCATCCACTAGGTGCGGACGCAAAAGTCTGCGGACACTGCCTCGGCGGTGCGCCCTGGGACAGGATATATATAGACTACAGATACACCGGAGCTTTGAAAAAACTTCTGCTGCAGATAAAGTTCGGATACCGCGTAACGGGTATGAGCAGTCTGGGTTTGCTGGTTCATGCCACATTCTTACAAAAATATGATATTATTACTGATGTTCCGTCACATTTCACAAGAAAACTTAGAAGGATAGCGCATCCGGCGCGCAGCCTGGCAAAACACATTGCTGTACATACAGGAACACATTATGAGCAGTTGCTTGTAAGAAATAGGAAAACCGAATACCAGTATAAGCTTAAAAGCCGGATGAGACATATTAACGTAAAGGGTGCTTTTTTCTGCGGCAAGGACTTAAGTAATTTGAAAATTCTGCTCGTTGATGATATTATAACCACAGGCGCCACTGTTAAAGAGTGCTGCAAAATTCTGAAACAGGCGGGTGCGGTCAAAACTGACGTCTATGTTCTTTCGGGGGGGCGTTACTAGGACATCGGTTTTTTCCCGCGCATCCAAGAGGTACGAATGAACACACTTATATCAAGAGTCGCTATTCTGTTCAGGGACTGCTCCTTCCCTGTATATATTTATTTTCCCGACAATGGAGCTTTTTATCAGGTTGTTTCAGGACAGCACGAAAAGGTGCCTGTGCCTTCCACCATGAAGTCTTATCTCGACAGCGAAGAAACATTTTTCCAGTCGTTTAAAAAAGGCGAAAACATGATGTCCTTTTATTTCCTGCGCTACGAGCAGGAGGGTGAAAGGGTCGTCGTTATGATAAACTCTGACAAAAACCGCAAACACCTCAACACTATTGCGCGGTCTGTCAACGGCGTTATGATGGAAGCGCAGGAATCTGTCAGAGTGCTTCGACACAGCCGTATGAAGATGATGAAACTGCTGGACGGTCTGAAAATGCCGCTGTTCAGTGTTTCCGGCGAGTATCTGATAATAAACGTGAACAAGGCTCTTGCCGATTTTCTGGGACAGACAAACATCCCGCAGATGATAGGCAAAAAGTGCTATGAAGTTATACACGGGCGAACGGAACCCTGTACTTTCTGCCGGATGGCTGAAATTATGGCAGGGGAAAACGTCGGCTCGCAGAACATACGCATAGAAAAAGAGAGCGAAACTCTCCATTTCGAGCATCACATGTTTCCGGTTTATGACCAGACCGGTGAACTGAACGAGTTCGGCGAGTTTATGTTCGACATTACAGAACACTTCCACCTCGTCCAGTCCATCGAAAAATATAAGGAACGCGTCAAAACCTTCCAGAAAGCCGAAGTCGACAAGATGAACGAGATCGGTGATCTGAAAAAGGCGTACAAAGACCTTGAAAAGAACTATGACGAAGTGTTTCTGAAAAACCGCAAGATGAGCAAAGCGCTGGAAAAACTTTTTGCGGATGATAACATAAACGAACTCCTTAAACTCCGGCAGGAGAACAAGGACATAAAGAATAAGCTGGTGCGCTCCGCAACCGCCCTTAAGAACTTCCAGAGCACTCTGGAGCTTCAGCAGGAGAAGTATAACGATCTCAGCAAAAGGACGGTCTATCAGCTTGAAAGGCTTATCAACACTGTTAATAAGAAATCCGTTGTTACGGACAAAGAACTCGGAACGCTCCTTAAAATGGTGACAGACGAGATAAAATCAATCCGCCGTCACCTTAAGCTTGAAGCGCCGCCCGAGAGCGATTAATATAACATCTTTAAATATCAGAACTAGGGATTATACCGGAGGTTAAAATGGGTGTAAAACTTGGAATCAACGGTTTCGGACGTATCGGACGCTGTACTCTCAGAGCGATCGTCCAGCGCGGACTTGATGTTGATATCGTGGCTATCAACGACCTCACAGATACCAAAACACTGGCGCATCTGCTCAAATATGACTCTGTTCACGGACCCGCTAAGTTTGATGTGGAGGCCGCTGAAGACGGTATCATCATCAACGGAAAAAAAGTGAAGATATGTGCGGAAAAAGACCCCGCCCTTCTCCCATGGAAAGAGCTTGGCGTTGACGTTGTTCTTGAATCCACAGGCAGATTTACAAAAGGTTCCCTTGCTCAGAAGCATATAGATGCCGGCGCTAAAAAAGTCATTATCTCCGCACCCGGCGAAGAGGTTGACCTTACACTTGTCATAGGTGTTAACGACAGCCAGTATGACAAGACAAAGCATCATATCATCTCTAACGCTTCCTGTACTACAAACTGCCTCGCTCCCGTGGCAAAAGTTCTCAATGACACATTCGGACTGAATAAAGGCATCATGACCACAGTCCACTCATATACAAACGACCAGAACGTACTTGACCTGCCCCACAAAGACCTGCGCCGCGCAAGAGCGTGTGCCGTCAGCATGATCCCCACCTCCACAGGTGCGGCAAAAGCTGTGGGTCTGGTTCTGCCGGAGCTGAAAGGCAAGCTGACAGGATATGCAGTGCGTGTCCCCACACCCAACGTTTCGCTGGTGGATCTTACTGTTGAACTTGCAAAAGAGGCAACAAAGGAATCCGTTAACGAAGCTATGAAAAAAGCCGCCGAAGGCGCTATGAAAGGTGTTCTGCGTTATACCGACGAACCCCTTGTTTCTATCGACCTTAACGGCGAACCTGCATCATCAACATTCGATTCTCTGCTCACTATGGTGCTTGAAGGCAACATGGTGAAGATAGTAAGCTGGTACGACAATGAATGGGGCTATTCCAACCGTTGCGCCGAGCTGCTGACTAAAGTGCTTTAAGGGTTATTTATGGCTAAGTGCATCAAAGATCTGAACCTTAAAGGAAAAAGAGTATTTATCCGCGTGGATTTCAACGTTCCCGTTAAAAGCGGCGTCGTTAAAGACGACACCCGCATAGTGGAGGCGATGAAGACCATCCGCTATGCACAGGGGCAGGGCGCAAAGGTTATCCTTGCTTCTCACCTCGGCAGACCCAAAGGCGAGAAGAACCCAGATTATACGCTGGCTCCCGTTGCAAAATATATAACGGACAAATTCATGCCCGTTACGTTTGTTGAAGACTGCATAGGCGCGCCGGTAGCAGACGCAGTGGCAAAGATGAATGACGGAGACGTTATCCTTCTTGAAAACCTGCGTTACTACAAAGGTGAAGAGAAGAACGACCCGGAATTTGTGAAAGCTCTTGCCGCAAACGCAGGCGTTTATATAAACGATGCTTTCGGCACATGCCACCGCAAACACGCGTCAACATACGGCATGGCAGAACTTATCCATGACAAGGCGGCAGGCTTCCTTGTTGAAAAAGAGATACAGTATTTCAGCCAGCTTATAAAAAATCCCGCAAGACCCTTCGGCGCCATTGTAGGCGGTGCGAAGGTTTCCGACAAGATAGGCGTCATTAAGTCCCTTCTGGAACTTGCAGACGATATTTTTGTGGGCGGCGCAATGGCCTATACGTTCCTGAAATATCAGGGACACACTGTCGGTACGTCTATGGTTGAGGACGACCAGCTCAACGTTGTCGAGGAGATATTTGCCATAGCCAAGAAGAAGCAGGTCAAAATCATGCTTCCTATGGATCATGTGATATCCAAAGAATTCTGCGGTGAGCCTTGTGCCTGTGACTGTGCGGACATTCCGGACGGATGCATGGGACTTGATATAGGCCCGAAAACTGCGGATATGTATATCCATGAGCTGAACAGATGCAAAACAATACTCTGGAACGGCCCTATGGGCGTTTTCGAGAACCCGCAATATGCAAACGGCACATTTTCAATAGCCCGCGCACTTGGCGGAGCGGAAGGAACTGTAGTTGTGGGGGGCGGCGATTCTGTTGCCGCTGTTAACCTTGCTGGCGTCAGCGATACGATTGATCATATCTCAACGGGCGGCGGGGCTTCACTTGAGTTTATTGAGTTCGGTTCTCTCCCGGGGATAGATATTCTGGATAGAAATTAAAGTGCGGGGCTTTTGCCCCGCTTTTTTTGATGTATTTTTGGCGTTTATATACTGCGCATTACTTCGTCAGACTTTTTTCGGAACTGCTCACATACTGCTTTGTATGCTCGCAGCCCGCTCAAAAAGACTTCCTTGTACTGCTTGTATCTAAACACCAATTATGATGTAGCCGACAGTTACGCTACCTGAGGTCTTATGAAAGAAATTGATGTTGTTGCGGCAGTTCTCAACAAAGACGGTAAGTATTTCATAGCGCGTCGTCCGCTGGACAGACAGCTTGGAGGTCTTTGGGAGTTTCCGGGCGGGAAGGTTGAATCGGGCGAGACACACGAAGAGGCGCTTGTCCGCGAGATGCTGGAAGAATTCGATGCAGACGTAAAAGTGTGCAGGTTTATTCAAACAATTCAAAAAGTTGCACATGAGAGAAAAATAATTTTGCACTTCTACCATTCAGAGCTTATTTCGACAAGATTTGAAATGAAAGAGCATATTGACATGTTTTGGGGAACCGTGGACGAGCTCAAAACGAAAGAACTCGCCCCAGGTGACTATGAAATTCTCGATTATCTGTAAATATTTTTGTAAATAGCGAACTGTTTGGCTATTCTGCCGCTTCTTCCGCCTCTGTCCATGGCATAGGCTTCTGCTTCAGTTTCCCAATTTTCATAAGCACCTATGTCAAATAATTCAAGATATGATTTAACAATTCGTTTGTAATCTTTTGGATTCAATGGATAAAAGCCGATAGCAAGTCCGAAGCGTGCGAAAAGAGAGGCTTTTTCGTTGACCTCGTCCCTGTCATACACATCGCCGAAGGTTTCAGCTTTTTCAGTTATCATGTGGCGCTTGTTTGATGTAGCCACAAAGATGCAGTTTTTAGGTTTTTCTTCCAGTCCGCCTTCAAGGATAGACTTGAAAAGACGGTACATGGAATCGCCCGCATCAAAGGAGATGTCATCCATGTATATCATTACATAGCGATCGGGCATTTTGCGGATTTCTCCATACAGACCATAGAGATCCGTGATATCTGTATGACGGAATTCAACCGCAGTGAGACCCTCTTCCGCGTATTCGGTAAGGAGCATTTTTATCATAGTTGACTTGCCCAGACCCTTCTCTCCCCAGAGGAGCATATTGAGTGCGGGTATGCCTTTCACGAACGCTTCTATATTCTTAACAGCCAGATTAACCTGCCTGTCTATGGCGACAAGGTCGCCCTTTTTAACCTGTTCTATGTGGTCTATCTGGACGAGTTCGCCTTCAATCCACCTGTAAGCATTTGTTTTATTTCCCAAGAGTTTTCGCCGCTTCCTTCGCGTAATAGGTTATGATTATATCGGCTCCCGCGCGTTTGATTGATGTGAGTGCTTCCATCATGGCTCTGTGTCCGTCCATCCAGCCGAGCTGGTCAGCCGCCATTATCATGGCATATTCACCGCTGACTTGGTATGCCGCAACAGGCCTGTCGAAGTTCTGTTTCAGGTCGCTTATCAGATCCAGATAGGGCAGCGCGGGCTTGACCATAATAATGTCAGCGCCTTCTGCAATGTCCAGAGCCGCTTCTTTCAGTCCCTCTGTGCGGTTTGCGGGATCCATCTGATATGTTTTCCTGTCGCCGAATTTCGGTGTTGATTCTGCCGCCTCGCGGAAAGGACCGTAGAAGGCGGAGCAGTATTTAACAGAATAGCTCATTATCGGTATGTTGGAATAGCCGTTGTCGTCAAGGATGTTTCGCATCTCTTCAACGCGTCCGTCCATCATATCGCTGGGTGCCACCATGTCTGCGCCTGCTTTGACATGTGTAAGGGTTTCAAGCGCGAGATAGTGGAGTGTTTCGTCGTTGTCCACTTCGCCGTTCTTGATGATACCGCAGTGACCGTGGTCTGTATATTCGCACATGCATACGTCAGTGATGACAAGCAGGTCTTTGACGTGTGCTTTAATGGCGCGGATAGCTTTCTGTATGATTCCGTGTTCGTTGTATGCTTCGGAACCCATTTCGTCTTTATATGCGGGGATCCCGAAAAGGATAACACCGGGGATTCCGAGGGCTTTAACCTCTTCACATTCTTTAACGACGTTGTCTATGGACATCTGATATACGCCGGGCATTGAGGACACGGGATTTTTAATGTTCTCGCCTTCGCAGACGAACAGAGGGTAGATGAAGTCATTCGCGCTTAGTGTGGTTTCGCGCACCATCCGTCTCATTGTTTCGCTGGTTCTCAGTCTTCTGGGTCTGTCAATGGGGAACATATGTCACCTCTTAAAGTGTGTTTATTATCTCTGTCATAGCCTCAAGGGTGAAATCCTTTGGGGTCAGGCAATCTTTGTTATATTTCTTTACCGCATCTGCGGTGGTCTTTCCTATCACAACAATGGTTTTGTCGGTATCAGTTATGTCAAAAAAAGCTCGGACTGCGGACGGCGATGCGAAAGTCACCACGTCTATTCTGTTTTCCGCCATAAAAGCGTCGATATCTTCTTTTGTCCGTGGGGCAGGAACCGTTCTGTATATAGTGACAATTTCAGCGGTGCATTGGTTCTGTTTCAGCCACTCATGGAAATTTCCTGCGCGTGTTTCAGCGCCCGCCATGAGAAAAGTCTTCCCAGTCAGGTTACATCCGGAAAATAGTGCAATGAGTCCTTCTGCGGAGAATTCATCCGGCATGAGGTCTACGGTGTATCCTGCTTTTTCCATTGCCGCTTTCGTTGCTGAACCGACGGCAGCTATCTGACCGAAACGGACAGAATCTTTATATTTGTCAAAGTATTTCACAGCGTTGAGGCTGGTGAAAACTCCGAAATCGTAATAACCGCCTATTTCTGCGTCAACGGGAACGCACTCTATCATCGGCAGGGAAAACGGTGTATGACCCGCCTGCGACAGAAGTTTCGCAAACTTTGCGTATTTGTCGGCTTCCCGTGTTACAAGGACGTTCATCAGGCGTTTTTGTAGATTTCGTCCAGTATCTCTTTTCCGCCTGCACCGAGTATTCTGTCGGCGAGGGCTGTTCCGAGAGCTTCTGCATCTTTGATATCGCCGTTGATGTTCTCTTCGATGAAGGTGTTTCCGTCTATATCGGAAACGAGACCGCGCATGGAGATGATATTGTCTTTAACAACGGAGTGTCCGGCGATGGGTGCCTGACATCCGCCTTCCAGACGGCGCAGGAATGAGCGTTCGCATTTAACGCGTGTTTCGGTCTCTTCGTGGCGAAGGAAGTTCAGCAGGTTCATCATCTCTGCATCGTTCTCGCGTATCTCTATGCCGAGGATTCCCTGACAGCAAGCGGGGAGCATCATTTCGGTGTTGAATGTCTCGCGTACGCGCTCTTCAAAACCGAGGCGTACAAGTCCTGCTTTTGCAAGGATGATACAGTCGTATTCGCCCTTTTCAAGCTTGGCAAGGCGGGTGTTCACGTTGCCGCGCAGGTCTTTGATCACGAGGTCGGGACGGTATTTTTTGAGCTGTACCTTTCTGCGCAGGCTGCTTGTGCCTACGATTGCGCCCTGAGGCAGTTCGTCCAGCTTGTTGTATTTAACGGAAACGAAGCAGTCATAGGGTGTTTCGCCTATGGGGCTTGCGTAGAGTGTCAGTCCTTCGGGCAGTTCCATGGGAACGTCCTTCATGCTGTGTACGGCTATGTCGGCAGTGCCATCCAGAAGCGCCTGTTCGATCTCTTTAACAAACAGACCTTTGCCGCCTATCTTTGCCAGCGGTACGTCGAGGATGATGTCCCCTTTTGTTTTTATGACGTTAAGCTCAACCTCAACTCCGTGTTTTTCCATAAGCAGAGCCTTGATATGTTCCGCCTGCCAGAGTGCGAGGTTGCTGCCTCTTGTTGCTATTACGACTTTTTTCATTTCATATCCTCAAGTTCAAATAAGATTTTAAGCGCCTCGTCCAGCGAGTACTTACCTTTGACAGCCGAAGCGTTCTTAAGGTTCTTCAGCGGCGTGTGCAGTACCTTGTTCATGTATGCGGTTACGAGGTATTCTATTTTTGCAAGTTCGTTCTTGTCTTCGATTTTGAATTTGGATGAAAAGCGTTTAAGCTCCTCTTCCTTTTTATCCTCAAACTGCTGACGCAGAGATTTGATAACGGGGATTATCTTCATGGATTCCAGCCATTCGTAGAACATGGCAAGACCCGCGTCGATGTATTCCATGGCTTTCACAGCCTCTTTTTCGCGCTGTTTGCGGTTTGCGTCAACCACAGCTTTAAGGTCGTCTATGCTGTAAACGTATACGTTTTCAAGTTCGTTTATAAGGGGGTCAATGTCTCTGGGAACTGCTATGTCTATGAAGAACATAGGACGGCGCTTTCTCAGCGCCATAGCATCTTTAACATCAGCCGCGGTAACGAGAAGCTCTGTCGCTCCCGTCGAGCTTATTATTATGTCTGAATCAGGAAGGCAGGTTTTGAAGCTGTCAAACTCAACAGCCGAACCGTTTACCTCGCCTGCGAGACGCTGTGCTTTTTCAAATGTTCTGTTGGTGACTGTGATGCCGCCTATCCCTGCCGTGACAAGGTGTTTGGACGCCAGCTCACACATTTCGCCCGCGCCTATGATGAGTGCGTGTTTGTCGGAAAGACTTCCGAATATCTTTGTTGCAAGTTCCACAGCGGCGTAGCTGACGGAGACGGGGTTTTCACCGATGCCAGTATAGGTGCGCACTTTTTTGGTGGTCTTGATAGTGTATTCCTCAAGTTTTTTGAGGAAGGTACCCGCGCCGCCGTAGAGACGGCAGTTCTCGAACGAATCCTTGACCTGACCGAATATCTGCGGTTCGCCCATGACAAGTGAGTCAAGACCGCTTGCCACACGGAAGATATGGCGCACGGAATCCTCTCCGCAGTGGATGTAGGTGTATTTGCGAAGTTCCGATCTGTCCATTTTGCAGTGTTCGGAAACAATTTCAAGAACGCTTTCGATGTTGCACAGGAAATCGTCGGTCACAATGTAGTATTCCACTCTGTTGCAGGTGGAGATTATCATCGCCTCATAGATCCTGTCGTTGCTCATTATTTCAGAATAAATCTCAGCAAGTTCCGAACCGTCAACAGCAAGGGTTTCCCTTACGCCGACAGGCGCGGTGTTGTGGTTTAAGCCTAAGACTGCAAGTTGCATATTAATTTCATCCCATTACAAAAAAAGCCACACCGACGTATGTAATCAGTACGGAAATAAAACCTACTATGGTAGACAAAGCCGTGTCCTTTGGGGACATCCCTTTGATCTGTTTGTAAAAAGTTATGCCGCTGTAAATTATCCATGTGATTATGGCAAAAACAAGCTTGGGGCTGTAGATGTTTATTACCCCATTGGCATACATCATCCATATAAGCCCCGAAAGAAGACCTATGGTGAAGGTATAGAAACCGATGTAAAGAGTTGTGTTGATAAGCTTGTCTATTGTGTCAAGGGGCGGAAAGGTGCGGAAGATTATCCCGAAGTTTTTGTTCTTAAGCTGGCGCTCCTGAACAAAATACATTATGCCGCCGATTGTTGAGACCATGAAAAAAGCGGTGCCGATTATTGTGAATGGCAGGTGGATATAGAGCCAGAAACCTGCCGCATGGGGATTTATGTTAGCGGGGATACCTCCTGCGAAACGGGCTATCATAATGAAAAGCACCGTAAGCGGGAAGATGAAAAGACCCAGCGTAAGTCTGCGGTATTTTATGTACATCATGATGTAAACAAGCATCAGCGCCTGCGAAAGGAAAAGGAAAAGTCCGCTGACAGACCCGAAAGGGAGCATGTGTTTTGTCTGCCAAAGTGTGATGAACTGCGCCGATGAGAACACAAGACCAAGAACGGCGAAGATGTTTGTTATTGACGCAAGCCTCTGATAGCCCATGAATATGAACAGGGTGACATGCAGAAGCGCAAGCACTGCGCACAGAATGGAAAGATCAAAAAACATGTTTAGTCCGCTCCGTTCAGGCACAAAAAAAGTGCCGTAATGGCTTATAATCAAAACCTGAAACTAAATTATATATAACACAGGTATTTTTGAAAGGGAAAATTTATTAAGATGAAATGCAAAATTATTTCATAAATGAGATTTTATATTGCGTCATACGCTATTTAGGGCGTACAACAACAAAAACAATTTTTGTACTTGCATTTAATTGATTTAGGACGAAATTGATGTAGATGGTAAACTTTATGACAGAAATGATCGGCACTCCCATATCGCTTGAACACAAGCCAACGCTTTCTCCAATGCTGAAATCAGTTAATATCCCTGTATCCGAATACAGCTTTCAGAACCTTTATCTTTTTCGGGGCAACCATGATTATCATGTTTTTAAAAAGGACGGGTTCACTTTCCTTCAGGGTACCACCTATGACGGCAAAACGCACATCATGCCTGCTGCCGACCTGCGGGATGTTCCCGTTGAAACCCTGCGGGAGTTGCAGAAAAACTGCGATTTTTTCTTTCCGGTTTTTGAGGACTGGGCGGAGTATTTCAAACAGTACGGCGTAAACCTGACATATCAGGACGGCGACACGGATTATATCTATACCAGTGTTAAGATGTCCACCTATGCAGGACGCAAGCTCCACAAGAAACGCAACCTTCTTAAACAGTTTACACAGCTCTATTCCGCTACGGCGTTCCTGATAACACAGGACAACATAGCCGATGCGTTCTATATACTTGATGAATGGCAGTCACAGGCTGACCTGCCGCAAGACCAGACAGACTACAATGCCTGCCATGAGGCGCTCACTCTTTACAAAGAGCTTGGCATCTGCGGCGGGATTTACTACGCGGACAAGAAGCCAGCGGCTTTTATTCTCGGCGAGGAGCTGACGGAGAATACATACGTCATGCACTTTGCGAAGGGTCTGACAACATACAAAGGTATTTATCAGTTCATCTATAACGATTTTGCGTCAATTCTGCCGAAAAGGTACGAATTCATAAACTTTGAGCAGGATCTGGGCAGTGTTGCCCTGCGCGTGGCGAAAACCAGCTACGTTCCCGATATGCTTGTCAGAAAGTACAGAATGACCTTTATTTAGTGACAAGAAGAAGGATTGCAAAAAGTATAACTGCGGCTGAAACGAATCTTTTGATGAACACGTTTCCTGCCCTGACAGAGAATTTCGCAGCGATAACGGCACCTGCCGCCATACCCAGCCCAAGTAATATCCCCTGAAGCCAGACAACCTTACCGTTGTAAATGAATACCACCATTGAAAGTGTTGCCGTAGACAGGTTCATGAACATCTTTATAGCATTGCCGCGTATGTAATCCATGCCGCTCATTACACAGTAAGCAAGCACGAGGAATCCTACACCCGCCTGAATGAATCCGCTGTATATACCCATGACAAAGAAAACCAGAGAGCAGATGACGGTGTTTTTCAGGTCTTTTTCGAGGTCTTCGGTGACCTTTGAAGATTTCGGTTTGAAAAAGGTGACAAGTGTCATAATGACCATGAAAAACGCGAGATATTTGCGGAAAGCATCCTCTGCGACGATTGTCGCAAGGTATGAACCCAGAAGCGCTCCCGTAACTGAGGGCAGGATGGATACTTTGCCCATGCGGACAGGGAAATAACCCATAGTGCGGAATTTGTTGAAGCCGAAAACGGATTGAATCCAGATGCCGAGCCTGTTGGTGGCGTTTGCCACTGTGGGGTCGAGACCTGTAAATATGAGCAGTGGCGTCGTCAGGAACGAACCTCCGCCTGCCATAGTGTTTATGAATCCGGCGAAGAAGCCGAATGTCGGAAGTATCAGATATTTAAGCAGTTCAAAATCCATCGGCAATACTATACCTAAAAACTGCATATGGGCAAACGGAAAAAAATAAATTATAAATAAAATGTATTGAGTAAAGACGGGATCGCGTCGTAGCCGCGCTCCTCGCGAAGACGGGTATCGTTTGTCTTTGCAAGTGCAGCGAAGCAATCTCATTCGATCGGATAAATATGGATAAAAAAGAACTCTCGAAGATTTTTGAAAATTTTTTAGCTGAAAATTGGGCGGATGCGAAATGCTCGCTGGACTATGAAAATCCGTTTCAACTCATTTGCGCTACCGCTCTTTCAGCGCAATGTACCGATAAACGGGTGAACGAGCTCACCCCTTCCCTGTTTAAAAAATACCCTGACGCTTTTGCTCTTGCCTCTGCAAAGTATGAAGACGTGGCGGAACTGATAAAGAGCGCAGGGATGTATAAGGTTAAGGCAAAAAATCTCATCAGCATGGCGAACAGTCTGGTGCAGTACCACGGCGGCGAAGTGCCTGATGATATGGATGCTCTTACGGCGCTGGCGGGCGTTGGACGAAAGACCGCAAACGTTGTGCGGGGCAACATCTGGCACAGAGCGGGGGTCGTTGTGGACACGCATGTAAAAAGGATAACGAACAGGCTGGGTCTGGTTGATACCGAAGATCCTGTTAAAATAGAGCATGAGCTTGAGAAGCTAATAGACGGCGAAAATCACTGCATTTGGGGACACAGGTGCATCCGCTTCGGGCGGGAGATATGCACGGCTAAAAGCCCGAAATGCGGCATATGCGGGGTAAATAATGTCTGCAGATACTACGCTTCACTTTGATATAGTTTCAGGTATATCGGGCGATATGTCCGTTGGGGTCCTCTGCGGGCTTGGGCTTGATATTGCAGAGGCGGCAAAGCTCGTTTCGGATATGGTCGGAGTTGAGATAAAGGCATCCGTGGAGAGCGCCGACGTTTCCGGTGTCGTCTGCGGTCGGCTCAGACTTGACCTGCCCCATGAGCACGCCCACAGAACAATGAAGGATATCCGCGCCATGCTGGAGCGCTCCGCTTTTTCCGAACAGGTGAAAAGGGATGCCGTCGGCATATTCCAGATAATTGCCGATGCGGAAGGTGCGGTTCACGGCAAATCGCCTGATGATGTGCATTTTCATGAAGTGGGCGCACTGGATTCTATATTCGATATAGCGGTATTTGCCTACGGTGTTGAAAAACTCGGCATAAAAGAGATAACGTCCTCTCTGCCTGTTCTCGGCAGCGGAATGGTTAAGATGGCGCACGGCATAATGCCTGTGCCTGCTCCTGCGGTGCTGAAAATACTTGAGGGAGTTGAGATCGCCCCCTCTTACGAACAGACTGAAATGACCACGCCTACGGGCGCTGCTATATTGAAATATTATGTGAAAAGATACGGCGGACTGTCCGGCAAAATTATAAAAACCGCGTTTTCCACAGGCACAAAGACCTTTAAAACCGTGCCGAACATGCTTCGCGGCATACTCATTGAGGGCGCTGTGCAGAGGGGACTTGTGATGGCTGAGACCTCCATCGACGACTGTACCGGCGAGATGATGGGGCATCTCTTTGCAAGGCTGAAATCCATTGCTACTGATATCACTATTACCCAGTCCATCGGAAAAAAGAACAGACCTGTTTTCCTGGTGAACGTACTTTGCGAGCAGGATAATCTTGAAGCTGTTGCGCGTGTGCTTTTTGCGGACACGTCCACAGCCGGACTAAGGTATTACTCTGTTGACCGAATCATAATGGACAGGCGGATGGAGAGCGTCGATGTCCGCGGTGAAACGGTGCATGTTAAAGTGCTTGAATATAAAGAAATAATAAAATACAGCCCTGAATGGGATGATTGCGTAGCGGCTGGCGAAAAGCTGAATATGCCTGCGGCAGAGGTTTATTCCGCGGCTAAAGCAGTTTTTTACCGCTTTTGAGCAGCTCGATGAATTCGTCGTATGAAAGGGGTCTGCTGAAAAAATAGCCTTGTATTTCGTCACATCCGCGTTCCCGGCAGAAATCGAGCTGTGCCTGAGTTTCCACACCTTCTGCGATAACCTGTAGGTTGAGACCTTTTGCCAGATTGATTATCGCCGTTGAGATGGCTATGTCGTCCGGGTCGTCGGGGATGTCTTTTATGAACTGTCTGTCTACCTTGAGAATATTTATTGGGAACAGTTTCAGGTAGCTGAGGGATGAATATCCCGTTCCGAAATCGTCGATAGATATCTTTATTCCCTGCTGAACCAGATGCGCGAGGGCGATTATCGTTGTCTGGATATCCTCCATCATTGTGTTCTCGGTTATCTCAAGCCCCAGAAGATCCGGTTTTATCCCTGTGGACTTAACAATTGAACATACTGTGTCTATAAGGTTTTCGTCTCGGAACTGTCTTGCGGACAGGTTCACTGCAACATCTATGTCGGTAAATCCCATTTTTTGCCATTTTACGGCGTCTTCGCAGGCCTTTATCAGTACGGTTCTGCCTATTGAGATTATGTGTCCGGTCTCTTCCGCAACAGGTATAAACTCCGAGGGAGGAATAAGCTCACCGTCTCTGTTCCAGCGGATAAGAGCTTCCGCACCGGTTATATCTCCCGTCAGAAGGCTCACCTTCGGCTGATATACCACGCCGAAATCGCCTGCTGCCACAGCCTTGCGCAGTTCTTTTTCCATGTTAACGCGGGAAAGTACCTTTTCGTTCATATTTTTAGTGAAAAGCTGATAGCCGTTCTTTCCCGTCTCTTTTACACGGTACATTGCAAGATCCGCGTTCTTCACCATGGTAAGAACATCTTCACCATCGTCGGGATAGATGGTTATGCCCAGACTGGCGTTTATAAAGAATTCGTTTCCGGTGATGTTGATCGGTTTTGCGAACTCCGACAGTATGCGTCTTGAGGTGTCAACTGCGTTGGATTCCGACAGGATGTCCTGAAGGATGAGCATAAACTCGTCGCCGCCCAGACGAGCAACCGTATCTTCCGTTCGGACACAGCTCTTAAGTATCTCTGCAACTTTTTGCAGGAGAATATCACCGACATAGTGTCCAAGTGTATCGTTAACGTTTTTGAAGTTATCGAGGTCGATAAAGATGACCGCGATCTTTTGGTTGTGCCGTTTTGCGTATGCTATCGCCATTTCAAGGCGGTCGTTGAAAAGCTGCCTGTTCGGAAGTCCGGTCAGTGTGTCGTGGTTTGCCTGATATTTCAGCTTCTCTTCGCCCTGCTTAACTTCCGATATGTCGTGGAACACTGCAACAAAGTGGGTTATGTTGTTCAGTTCGTCGCGTATGGCGTTGATGGAGAGCCATTCCGGATATGCGTCGCCGTTTTTGCGCCTGTTCCATATCTCCCCCGACCAGTTGCCTTTTTTTATAAGGCTGTCCCACATGCGGTGGTAGAACTGTTCGTCATGCTTTTCGGATTTCAGTATGCGCGGCGTTTTGCCGATAACCTCGTCCGGTGTGTAGCCTGTTATCTCAGTGAAGGCCGGGTTCACCTGCATTATAGTGCCGAAGCAGTCGGTTATGGTGATGCCCTCAATGGTATTTTCTATAACGTTTGCGGCAAGAACAAGCTGACGCTCTTTTTCGATCCGCTCGTCAATCTCTTCCATCAGCTGCCGGTTCGCCTTGTTCAGCTCATCCGTGCGCTTTTTTACCAGCGTTTCAAGATGGTTTCTGTATTTCTCAAGCTCGCTTTCCGTTTTTTTTCTATCCGTTATGTCCAGAGCATATTCTATCATCTGAACAACCTGCCCCTTTTCGTTGAAAACGGGTTGTCCGTGTATCTCGTAATATGTCTTTGAACCGTCGTCCTGCGTATGAATCTGCTCGCGTACGCAGGGTTGACGGGTAGTTTTAACAGTTTCAAGAGGACATTCGAGCGAATCCAGAAAGCAGGCTTTGCCCTTCCCGTGTAACAGTTCATAGCATTTAACGTTTGTTGCGCCGCCAGCCGCACTGTTTGAAATGACGACATCCATTGTTTCCGTGTCCACAACAAAGAAGGGATTTGATATTGATTCCAGTATATGATGAAGGAATTTGAGCTGTTTCACCATAGCGTCGTGGGAAAGTTTCTTATCGGTGACGTCGGTTATTGAGCACATAAATCCTTTTATGCTGTGTTTGCTGCCCCTGACATAGTCCCATGCCAGCTCGACATAAACGACCTCTCCGTTCTTTTTCAGATGTTTATGTGTGAAACGGGTCGGCAGAGCCTCGTTAATTGCCGCCCTTCTGAAATTGTCTACAACGTAGCTCCCGCTGTGTTCGTCCATGAGTATTGACAGGCTTTTGCCTTTAAGCTCTTCGGAGCTGTAACCGTATATTTCGTGTATGGCTTTGTTTGCAGAGATTATCCGGCACTCCGTGTCCATCTCTATCATGCCGCCGGGCATAGTTGAAAGAATGGTCTCAAGACGTGTTGAAATTTCGGAACTGCCGGACGTGTCCGACATATAGCCGCTTACGCAGGTTTCGCCATTATTATTTCTTATACTGAAAAATGCGCGGACGTTAATAGTCTTTCCTGAACCGCATATCGTTCTGAAACCGGATTCAAAGCTGGAATCCTGCCCTCTCTGCACACTGTCTTCAATAGCAGAAAGTACCTTGAAACGGTCTTCGCGGAATACGATATCCGTGAATGCCAGTCCCTTTTCAACATCAGCACCGTCGTATCCTATGACCTTTGAAGAATTATGAGATATCCAGACAAAGGGGTATCCTGGTTCAGGTTTCAGCCTGAAAAAAACTATACTCCCATTGTTTAAGAGGTCTCCGATGCATATGTCCGTATTTATCATGGTATTTACCTAATATAATTTAACAGAAAGGTAAGGCGGGTGCAAGTCTGTCAGCGTGTGAATAATGCCCGAAATTTATTGTAACAGCAGTGAATTCTGATAAGGGACAGTTTAACATTGTCTCTATCTGATTTATCAGCATTCTGCATTTCGGCACAAAGCTCCTGAAGTCCGGTTACCATCATGCCAGCCGCTGCACCCTTCATCTTGTGGGCGGTGTGAGTGGTCATTTCTTTATCGTTGGCGTAAACGGCATTTCTGAGGTTAAGATACTCTTCATCCATGACAGATATGAATTCGTCCATAAGCATCAGCATGGTTTCGTTATCCAGTCCGATTTTTTCTGATACGTCATCAAAGTCATAAAGCATCTCTTTTTTACATTCGGACAATGCGTTCAGAAAATTCAGTATATTTTCACTCATAAAAGGTTTAAAGAGGGCAAAATCGAAAAGCGGATCGTCAGAATATTCATCGTCGGCAGAGATACACACCAGAACGGGAAGTTTGCGGTTATTCTCCTTTGCATTTTTCCTGATCTTCTCTGCACATTCAGGACCCTGCATCAGGGGCATGTTTATGTCCAGAAAAATCGCGTCGAAATCTTCCGCCAGTGCTATGTCAAGCGCCTGTTGTCCGTCTTCCGCAGGAATACATTCAACGCCCATCTTCTGCATAAGCTTTGAAAGGAGTGTTCTGTTGAGTTTGTCGTCGTCGGCTATCAGCAGTTTCATAGTTATGCCTAAAAGAACTCTATGCTGGACTGCTCGTCTTCTGATGCGAGTATGTCTTTCAGTTCAGATTCGTTTCTGCCTCTGGTGAAGTCTTCGTCGGAAAGTATTTCATTGGTGAGCCTATTGTTGAATTTTTCAAACTCTTCCTGAACGTTGTCAATGAATTCGCTGAACAGATCAATGAGTTTTTCAGTGTTGGTGTCAAAGAAACTCATATATTTATCGCCTGTGAAGATATTGCGGAAATTAGTGAGCTGGTTTTCAAGGTCGTATGTGTTCTTGAGCATGTAGTCTCTTTCCGTGGACGTGTTGGAACTGCAAATATATTTCAGATGTGTTCCCGCCTCTTTAAAGGTTGAACTGAAATCCGTCTGCAGATCCTGCCATAGAGTAATATTTGCGTGTAGTTTTGCTATAAGCCTCTGAAGTTCCTGTTCAGTGCTCAACATGGATGAGACCACGCTTTTCAGGTCTTCGTCGTTTATTCTGGCAACTTCTATAGCTGTCACAACCACAAGGTTTTTGAATGTTTTGGATTGTTTTCCAAGTCCGTTTACACGCATCGACGCCTGATTTATAACCGTCTGGGAACGGGTTGTTTTCAGCTGAAGGTCGTTTATTGTGCTGCATATTGTGCTTGAAACCTCATGCACACGCATAAGTTCTTCGCGCAGGATATTGGTTTTGCCGACGATATTCTGCAGGTCGGTGTTGAAGGAGTACAGGAAGTCCTTCATGATCTCTTTTATGTTGTAGAGCTTGCTTTGCAGTTCACTTTTCACAAAATCCAGTTTTGCCAGCGCCTTTTCGTATATGCCGAATACAGTTCCGGCTTCGTAAGCCCCGCTGAAACTGTTTTTGCCCATGGCGTCTTTGATTATTTCAAGTTCCTGCGAAAAGATGTCGTGAAACTGGGAGTTTTCAATAAGCTCCGATACATCCGACGTGATGACTATAGTGTCTGTGTCGTCCAGTTTAAGAAATTCCGCACTGCTGTTTATATCGCTGTTGATTATGTTCTCTGCTATATACCTGAACTGTTCGTAAACGGCGGCAAATTCTTTGGTTATTTCATCCAGAAGGGTTTTAACGGTTGTTGAGTATTTTTTTATCTCTTTGCTGATGTGGGTAATGGTTGAACCTTTATCGCCCAGCGCCATTGTCCTGCAAATGGTATTGTATGACAGAAGCTCAAGCTCTTCCGTTATGGAGAGAAAAGTATCTGTGGCATCGTTCAGCTCTCCACGCATCTTCTCCATGTTCAGATTTTCTATTTTCTTGTTGATGTTGTCCGAAATGTGGCGGACTATCTCATCCGTGTTGCCGACAAAGCTGTTCGAGTCGCTCTGAATCTTCTCTCCAACGCTCAGCATTGCGCCGAAACTTTCACTGCGGTGTTCGATTATTTCGTTTATTATCCCTACGATCTGTAAAAAACACCCGTCGATTTCTTTTTTAAGTCTGTCGTATGCGCTATTCATATGCTCTTAGTGTCTCTGCGAGAAGAGTCTCTGTAACGGGTTTAAATATAATGCCGTCAAATCCTGCTCCGCCGAGATTGCTCTTTTCGGCAACGTCTGCCGTAAGAGCGATGTATTTTGTTTTTGTCCAATTGTGCTCAATTTTAAGCATATTCAGGATATCGACACCTGTTATGCCCGGTTCCAGCCTGAAATCCACAAGAGCAACGTCCGGCTGCTGCATGGATGGGAGCAGTTTTCTCAGCACGTTCGCGGATTCCGCAGTATCAACTTTATGTTTCAGTTTCTCCAATAGTATCTTACACATCTTCAGGTGAAGAGAGTTGTCGTCCACAATAAGTACATTCATAATTCCCGCCGCTATAATAATTTGTTAACATTCAAAACCAGAACAGCCTGTCCGTCGCCAAGTATGGTAACACCGCCTATGTAATTGAGATGAGCGAAGTATTCCGGCACGGGTTTGATGGCAATGTCCATTCTGTTCAGCAGTTCATCCACAATTATACCCGTTTTTCCCTCATCTGTAACCGTTATAACGATATTAACCTCATCGGCGAGTTCTTTTTCCTCGTCGCCGAGCAGTTTTGAAAGCTGTATCAGAGGCAGTACGTTGCCTCTGTAGTATATCCCGTTGCCGAAATGGAGGTCCTTGACCTGTTCTTTGGCAACCTTTATGGTTTCCGCCACGTTCTCAATGGGGAAAGCGTAGTGTTCATCAGGTTTCATGCGCACAAGAAGCGATGTTGACATGCCTATTGTTACGGGTATTTTCATTACCATTCTTGAACCGTCGCCCAGAGACGACTGAACGTCTATTGTGCCGCCTACGCTGGTTATGGAGCTTTTAACGACATCCATGCCTACGCCGCGTCCGGAGATGTCCGTCACCTGTTCCGCGGTTGAGAAGCCGGGCGCAAGGATGAACTGTATTATCTCGTTGTCGGAAAGCACTGCATCATCGGGAGCGAGTCCTTTCTGTATGGCCTTTGCCAGAATCTTTTTAGGATCCATTCCGCGTCCGTCGTCGATAACCTCGATATAGACGAAACTGCCCTCGTTGTATGCCTTCAGAATGAGCTGCCCCTCTTCCGGTTTGGAAGCTTTCGATCTTTCTTCAGGTGATTCGATACCGTGGTCACAGGAGTTTCGCACAAGGTGAACCAGCGGGTCGGAGAGGATATCCGCTATCTTTTTGTCAATCTCTGTGTCTTCGCCTATTATGCGCAGGTCTATCTGTTTGTTCTGCTTGCGTGCGATGTCTCTGACAACGCGTGGGAATTTGTTGAATATCTGCTTAATGGGCACCATGCGCAGAGACATTATGTCGCGCTGGAGATCCTGAGAAATGCGGGATATCAGGTTTGAATTGTCCTTGAAGTCTTTTATCAGACTTGTGGGGAGATCAAACTCGCGTATGAGCCTCTGCATCATATATTCGTATGCGTTCTTCGCCACCACAAGTTCGCCTATGGTGTTTGTGAATTTGTCTATTTTCTCCTGATCCACCTTCATGGACTGGGAATATTTCTCTTTGGAGGTATCGCCCTTCTCCTCCTGTTCTTCTTTTGTGAGGGCGGAGGCGAGGGATATGCTGCTGCTGTCGGATTCGGGAACGCTCGTGGTGGCTTTCATGATAACCTGTTTTTTAAGGGCTATCTCAAGGTCTTTGGGCTCAAGTTTGCCTTGATTCACAAGTATCTCGCCTATCTTCTTCTGCTGAGCCTTAGCTTCCTCGATTTCTTTTGCAGTGACCTTGCCGGACTCAATCAGCAGTTCGCCGAGTTTCTTTGCCGGAGATTTCAGGTCTTTGATATAATGCTCTATCTGTGTCAGCTCGGATGAGAAGTCTGCTCCCGCTCCTGCTTTATCTGCGAATTTATGTGCTATTTCCATCAGGTCGGTAAAACCTATGAACTTGGCGGCATTGGAAAATCCCATGGCGGCACGTTTAAGCATGCCGGCATTGTTTCCATCCGCTTTTGCCAGTGAAATTATCTCGAAGAACTGATCCACCTGTGCAAGGAATATCTTTACGTCGCCTGTTACGGCAGGAACTTTCTCTTCCAGTGTCAGCATAGACTCCTGGAGGTTTTGCAACTGCCTGTAAGTTTTCGGCAGCTCGGGTGTTGTGTTGTTCAGAAGCGATTTCACCAGCGCTTTAACGTCTGATATGACGTTGAGAATGAATTCAGCCGCTTTTCTGTCGAAAACAATTGAGCCTGAACGCACTTTGTCCAGCATGTTTTCGACAAGGTGGGCGTATTTCTCAAGGAAGGTGAAACCGACGTATCCGCAGTCACCCTTTATGTTGTGAAAAACACGGAAGATGTTGTCCACCGCATCTTTTTTGCCTTCGCCTGTTTTTTCTATGTCTATCAGGAAATTCTCTATTGACTCAAAATAGTCTTCGATACCGCTGGCAAGCTCCGCCAGCATTTCGTACTGGATGCCGGACGTGTTCACAGTATCGACGTCAGGCTCCGCTTCGGAGAATTCTTCAGCCTGTACCTGTGCTTCGGGTTCTTCCTGAACAGGCGCCGCCTGTTCTTTAAGAGATATCTCTGTGATGGTTATGAGGTCAGGGTCGAATGCCAGATCGGCTATCTCTTCTGTTGCCGCGTCGCTTATTATGTATATTTCGGGACGCAGGCAAAGCTTATAAGGTTCCAGAGCCGACAGTTCGGATATCTTTGAGGTGTCTGTGACTGCCAGGTAGTATTCGGATATCTCCTTAAGGTTGGCAAGGAGTGTCTGCGGGTCGTAGCCGTTTTCAAGCATGTCGTCGGTGAAGTTCACCTGAATTTTGTATGCTTTACCGAATCCAGGGTCGTTCAGACGCAGATGTTCAGTGATATCTGCCGCCGCGCTCGGAAGGTTTTTTACAACGGTTTCGGTTTTCTGCACTTCTTCATGTTCTTCGCCGTTTGTGGCCTCATACATGGCTATTATGTCAGAAAGATTGCGGTCGTATGGTCTTTTATCGCGTGCGTACTGTATCATTTCAAAGAGGATGTCCACTCCTTTCAGAAGCAGGTCTGTTATATCCCCGTCAATTTTGATCTCACCGTTTCTCAGCTTGTCCAGCAGTGATTCAAGGTGGTGTGCGAACTCCGACATATTATCGAACCCGAACCCTCCTGCACTGCCCTTTATGGTGTGGATATTGCGGAAAACCGCGTTGAACAGTTCCGCATCTCCCTCCGATTCGGCTTTAAGGATGCTTTCGTTGGCGTTTTCAAGGAGGTCTGCTGCCTCCTCAAGAAACTCCATCCTGAATTTTTCCATGTCGATCTGAGTCATATTTCCACTCCGGTAATCAAATGATGCCAAGAAGCATCTTTATATTCAGTATCAGGTCGTCGGGTTTAACGGGTTTTGTTATGTACAGGTTTGCACCTGATTCATAACCTTTCTTACGGTTTTCCAATTCTTCCTGCGTAGTTATTATGATTATCGGGGTCTCTTTGCCCGTTTTTCTGTATTCTTTTATGAATGTGATACCGTCCATTCGGGGCATGTTCAGGTCACACAGCATCAGGGCATAGTTGGTCTGCATGGCTTTTTCAAGAGCGTCCATGCCGTCGATAGCTCCGTCTGCCTCAAATCCTGAAGACTTAAGGATATTGCTGTGGAAATGCCTGACCATATCCGAGTCGTCTATAACCAATACCTTAATAGCCATAATTACCCCTTGTAGTATACAACGCCTGAGCCCATGCGTTTCATACTGAATGCGGTGGTTATCCTGCCCACCGATTCGCTGTGTCCCAGAAAAATGTAACCGCCTCTGTTCATGGATATGTAATAGTGGTCCACCACCTGCTTTCTGGACAGTTCGTCAAAATATATCAGCACATTTCTGCAAAAGATGAAATCAAATCCGCGCTTTTTCCTCATGGCGTCCCTGTCCATCAGATTGAGATGTTCAAAGGTGACCATGTTCCGCACCTCTCTCACAGGGGTATGAAAACCGCCGGAGGAGGTGAAGTATTTTCTGAAGTATTCGTCCGGAACGTCTTTCAGACTCCGGTCGTCGTATTTTGCTTCGTCTGCTTTTGCCAGAACGTTTTCGTCTATATCGCTGGCGGTTATGCGCACATCCCAGTTTGCAAGGTTGTCCATCATCTCTCTTATGATGATGGCGAGGGTATATGGTTCTTCGCCTGTGGAGCATCCCGCGGACCATATGCGCAGATTTCTGTCGTTTGCGGCTTCTTTCCTTTCGATGATCTCCTGAAGACAATGCTCTGCAAATGTCTCAAGGGTGGAGAACTCGCGAAAGAAATAGGTTTCATTAACCGTAAGCAGGTTCATGAGAGCCTGAAACTCATCGCCGGTGTCCTTGAATTTGAGATAACGCAGGTATTCCCTTACGCCCTCTATACCCATCTCAAGCAGCCTTTTTTCGACCCTTTTGTTGATGAAGTACCGTTTCTTTTCTTCAAATTTAATACCCGACTTTTTATAAATAAACGCAGTCAGGTCAGTGTAGTCATCGTTGTTGATGAACATAATCAGCTTGTGCCGCTCCTATAAGGTTTCCAAAAGGCTTTGAAGCATCCTTCGGAACTCGCCGTTTGCTCCTGCGAGTTTCATTTCGGTTATCCTGATAGCTTTGTCCCTGCTTGTCACAGCCAGATGTTCGAGAGCGGTCATGCATATGTTCTCGTTTGAATCTGACGCCAGTTCCTCGTAAAGAGCGGCCTTGTCCGGGATATCAAGGTGCGACACAATATAAAGAAAAGTAAGTCTCTCCTCCGGATACCCGTTAAGGTTGCGGAGGTTAGTCAGCATAAATTTTGTATGTTCCTCGTCCAGCTTATGTATGTCGTGTCTGGAAACGATTTTGAGTACGGCATTTGCTATCTCTTTGAAATACATCGTATTTTTGTTGTTCAAAAAAGACAGCAGGAAATCCAGATGGCGTGTTGCTCCTTTTTCTCCGACGAGTCTTAGTACCGTGGGTTTGAAAATACTGTCCATCATTCTTCCGCCCACAACGGCAAGAACCCTGTCAACAGTGGCGGGTTTGCCCATTATCGTGAGTGTTTCGAGACAGGACATGCGAACCATTGGCTCCTGTGTCTGCTCAAAAATATTCATAATGTCTTCCAGAGAGTCCTCGTCGTATATCTTTCCGAGGTATTCCACAGCGGTCATCATAACGTTTGGCGCCTTGTCGTTCAGCGCCGCCCGCAATGCTGGAATTGAGTATTTGGAGCTGGTCGCCACAAGACTGTCCAGCACCAGCTTGCGAACTTCGCGGTTCTGGTGATCCATTATGGAGGTGAGAAACGCCACCGCGTCCTCGCCCTTTGAACCGAATATTTCGATGGCACAGTTTCTTATGTATGCATCGGCAGACTCAAAATATTTCGCGATATCTGAAAAGAAAGGAGAGATGTCGAGAACTTTGAAAGCTTCGACAATCAGTTCGCGGACAAGACGGCTGTTTTCCGAATACATATGGCAGATGAGTACCGGATAGAGGTCTTCGTTCTTTTCGGAAAGAACGTCCTCGACGGTATAAATCCTTTCCGCCTCGTCGGGATTTTTCAGCTTTTCAATGAGCGTCTGTCTGTCCACTTGTCTGCTCCTGCCGTCAGCCGATTATCTTTTTTATTACAGCAAGAAGGTCGTTCGGTTTGAAAGGCTTTACTATCCACGCTTTCGCGCCCGCCTGTCTGCCCTCTTCCTTGATGCCAGCCTGAGATTCTGTCGTCAGCATTATTACAGGCGTAAATCTATGGGTAGGGTTTTTCTTCATCTCTTTAAGAAAGGTGATGCCGTCCATGTTTGGCATGTTGACATCGGAAACGACAAGATTGAAGCGCCCCGTTTCAAGTTTTTTTAAGCGCGTCCACCCCGTCCCTCGCGTCCACAACTTCGTAGCCGGCAGACTTCAGAGTTGCCGCAACAAGCTGACGCATGGTTATGGCATCGTCAACAATAAGGATACGTTTCATTAATTTCCTCCGATCGCATCTTGTATCTGCAATCCGTACAAACAGATTAATTTATCAAATGATTCACATGATTTGAGAGTTATTTTTGAGCCTGCGTCCTTCGCAGTCTTAAACAGTGAAAGAGCTATCTGCAAAAACACTGTGTCCATGGATGAAACCTTTGTCATATCGGCTTCAAGCTCTTTCCCGCCGAAAGATGTTTCGCCGAAAAGCGACAGGAATTCTTCCGCCATGAAGATTTCGGATTCGTCGGGGAAAGTGACTTTGATTTTGGTTTTAAGCTCTTTAACTTCCATATCACCAACCTTTTTCCACTTTTCTGCATATCTCCGCGGCAATCTTATAGCTGGGGAGTACTATGTCCGTGCAGCCTTTAAGCACCGCCTCTTTCGGCATGCCGTAAACAACGGCTGTTTCTTCGGATTCTGCTATGGTGTACCCGCCGGCCTGTTTAATTTTACACATTGACGCGGCGCCGTCATTGCCCATACCTGTCATGAGGACGCCCAATGTCTTATCGCCGAAAACACCGGAAACAGATTCCATCATTATGTCAACACTGGGGATGAACGCATGTTCAGGGGTTTTCCCCAGCCTGATGGTTATTTCGCCGTTCATCTTTTTGTAAAGCGTCATGTGGTTTCCCGCTTTGCCAACATAGCATACCCCGGGGGTCACTATGTCTCCGGGTGTAACTTCTTTGACGGTTACGCGGCAGGAATCGTTAAGCCTTCTCGCATAAGCCTCCGTAAAGCCCACAGGCATATGCTGAACCATGAATATCGCCGCGTTCAGGTTCTGCGGGATATGGGGCAGAACGTCGAAAATAGTCTTGGGTCCGCCTGTGGATATGCCTATGCAGACCGCTTTGAAGTCTCCGCCCGCCGCCCGCTCTGCCGGATATTCGGGTTCTTCCGCTTCGTGTTTTTCAAATCTGGGGACGGATATTTTTCTTGTGAGTTTCGACAGACCTAGACCTGCCGCCGCCTTAACTTTTGCGGAAAGCTCCCTTTTGACCATATCAATGTCGCGGGAAACGGTTCCGCTGGGTTTCGCAACAAAGTCGAAAGCGCCAAGTTCCAGCGCCTGAAAGGTTGTCGTCGCGCCCTCCTGCGTCAGCGAGCTGAGCATTATTACAGGGCATATATTATTATCGGTGATGATCTTAAGGGCTGTCAGCCCGTCCATCACCGGCATGTTCACGTCAAGGGTTATGACATCCGGCTTAAGCGCCATTGCCTTTGCAACCCCGTCCTCTCCGTTTCTTGCCGTGTCAACGACCTCTATACCGAACGAATCATCCAGCATCTCTTTAATTTTCTTCCGCATTAATGCGGAATCGTCGACAACCAGAACTCTTACTTTTTTCATTCCTGTTTCATTTTCTCCAGTTTGCTCATTTCGGATTGCGAGAACAGGTCTTCAATGTTGAGCAGAAGTATCATCTTCTGCTTGCTGTTCAAGCTAACGACCCCTCCGATGAATTCCGAGCTTACGGTTGCGGAAAGAACAGGCGGAACTGCGTCGATCTCTTCGTTTTTGATCCGCAGAACCTCGTCAACCCCGTCAACGACGAAGCCGACCTTCATTTTTTTCAGATTAACGATGATAATGCGGGTAAATTCATCCCGTTCCTTAGCCTTCAGGTCGAAACGGGTGCGCAGGTCTATAAGCGGGATAACCTCGCCTCTGAGATTGATGATGCCTTCCACGAATTTGGGTGTTTTAGGCACCTTCGTAACGTTGGTGTAGCGGTTTATCTCCTGAACCTTTTCAATAAGGATACCGTATTGTTCGTTCTCTATTTCAAAGGTGACTATCTGCTTTTCATCGTCTTTTGAATGGGAGTTAAGGTCACTCATAGTCAGATCCCCTGCGGACTGATCGGCAACCTTTGAAAGCGCCTCCAGTTCCGATTTGTTCATGATATTCTTCGGCTCGAGAGCCATAACCAGTCTTTCGCCCTTTTCCAGCTTAAGCACGGCGGCTATCTCGCTGTTTTCTTCTGCAAAAGCTTTCGGAGGTTCCTCAATGAGATTCTCTTCAACGCTCAGCACGGCGTTCACTTTGTCCGCGGCAAAAGCCACCAGCACGTTGTTTATGTCAACGATGATCACTCTGCTGTTTTCATTGATAACGCTGTTTTTCCTTCCGAACTTGTCGTGGAGCGAGATGAGCGGTATCACCTTCCCGCGCAGGGAGAAGATACCGAGAACATAGGCGGGAAGTCCGGGGATTGCCGTAACTTCCGGCATCCAGATTATCTCGTTTATACGGTGGATCTCCACAGCATATTCCTGTTTTCCTATGTTAAAGCTGATGAAGCGTTTTTCGTGCAGGTTCGCCGCCGCCGCCTCTTCCGCTTTTGCTGCTGCCGTTTTGCGGAATCCCTGCTTCTCTATCTGCGCTTTCAGCATCGCAATGTCGATTACTTCGTTGGTGTTGAGTATCTGGACGAGCATAACGCTGCCGCCCTGATTCACCTTCATTATTCCGCTGATATATCTTTTATCCACGTCCGCGTTGAGCATTTCGGGGAAAGCGTCAAGCTGGTGTACCTCTGTGGATTTCACTTCGCTTACGGATTCAACAACGAAGCCGTTGAGCGTACCCTCTTTTTCCACCACTATTACTCGGGTATCGTCCGTGTTTTCGCATGGTTTCGTGTAGCCAAGGCGAAGCGAAAGATCTGTGAGGGGCATGACCTCACCTCTGAGGTTTGTCATACCCAGAACATGGGGGGGCATCTTCGGCACACGGGTGATGTGCGGCAGACGGATAATCTGTTTAACATCGTCTATGCCTATGCCGTATGTTTCCTGTCCGATGCGGAACGACACATATATGCTGTCCTGCCGGCTTTCAACTGATGATGACATTTAATCTCTCCTCTGTCAGTATGCTGCAAGGAGCATTATCAGAATGTCTGCATTTCGTCTGCGAGGGATGCAACCTCTTCTGCTGCTGCCGCTATTTCACGCAGACCTTTTACCTGCTCGTCTGCGGCATTTTTCGCCTCTTCGGAGAGAGCCTTAAGGTTTTCTGCCGCCTCTCTGCCCTCTTCACATGCTCCGTTGACCTGTTCGACTCTGGATTCAGCCGCGTCAACGTGTCCTGAACATGTTTTATAAAGCTCGATGAGGTGCTTGCGGATCATTCCCACTTCCGTAAGGTTGTCCACTGCGTACTGGGATTTTGTTATCTGCACGCGGATGAGAGAGGTGATCTCCGCCAGTTCATTTTGAAAGTTGATGACCTGCTCATACATTTCGTCGAGGATGTCTTTCATTTTGTCCGCGTTGTCTGCGGATTCGTTTGCAAGTGCGCGGATGTCTGCGGCAACAACAGAAAAACCTCTTCCGTATTCGCCTGAGCGTGCCGCTTCAATATTGCCGTTTACTGCAAGCATATTGGTCTGGATAGCGACGTTGTTGATGGTGTCCACGATCTTTTTGATATTGCCGAACGATTTATTCAGTACGGTCACTTCATCGTGAACGTCTTTCAGGTTGTTGATGGAAGCAACGAAACCTTTGATGATGAGTTCTATGCCGTGTTTAAAGTCTTTGAACTGAGTTTTGAATTCACCGACAGCAGGTCTCACCTTTTCGTCAAAAATGCGTCTTGCTTCCTGAATTTTGCCGTCTTTCATGAGGTTTACTATTTCGCCTGCACCAAGGTGGACATGGTTGTGAGGTTCGCGGATACACTCGTATGCCTTTTCTTCTTTTCCGTTGTCGGGTTTATATGAGAGATACCATGAACCGAACGCGCACTTTGTGGGGTCGAGCTGTCCGTGGAATTCGTGATTGTTGTTCATCGCGTCTTCAAGCTGATCTATGAACACGAGGTGATCCAGAGCTTTTATCTCGTCCAGTGCATTATCAACCAGCTTTCCGTGATCAGCCATGACGTGCCAGCTGTTTTTAACGTTGTTTATGTGAGTGCTTATTTTGTCGAATTCTTTGGTGATACCGGTTATTTCTGTGAATATCTCGGTTGTTCCGGTATCCATCTGGTCGATGGCTTTGAGAACCTCGTCTGCCGATGCGTCAAGCTCTTCGATTGTGGAAGAAAGCTCTTCCGCTGCCGCCGCAACCTCTTCGGAGGATTTAGCTATGTCGGTCGACTGTTTGAGGTCGTCCGCCATTTCAGCGAGTTCCTGAGATGCAACGGTCAGTTCGCTGAACGCTTTTGTCTGTTCTTCGGTGAACTTTCCCACCTCTTCCGCCGCTGCCGCGTTCTGTTCCGCAGAGGATGCCAGCCTGTTCACAAGATCCATAGCGCGTGTGGATTCCTGACTGATTGCCACTGCACCGCTTTTGATCTTTCCGACTTCAATGCCTATTTCATCCGTATGACTGCCGACATAGCCGCAATGTTTGGAGATGAAATCTGCTTTATAAAGGTTTGTTCTGGAAAGAATAAGGAAGCTGTCAACCTTGCTGACAACGTGCTGAACCTGGGTGAGCGACTGATCTATAACGTTTTTAATGTTTTTTGCTGATTTTTCGGAAACTTCCGCCAGTGTGCGGACTTCGTCCGCGACAACGGCAAATCCTTTTCCGTGTTCTCCGGCTCTTGCCGCTTCAATGGCGGCGTTGAGCGCCAGAAGGTTCGTCTGGTCGGCAATTTTTGTAACAACCTGAACTATCTGTCCGATGGAGTCCGCTTTTTCCTTAAGCTGGTCAACAAGCTGAGTTGATTCCTCAACTTTTTCCGTTGCGTCCTTAACGGAATCTTTCAGTTCGTTTGCGGCAGTCACAGTGGATTTAACTTTTTTAATAAGTTCTGCCGTGGAGGTTTCATATTCTATGGTTGTGGAGAGTACGTTTTTTGCGTCTGTTTCAAGAGCGGTTGTGTCGTTTTTGATGCCTTCCGCGCTTCGGCTTGCCTGTGCGGAGGCTATTGTTACCTGTTCCATGGAGGCGTTAAGCTGGTTTGCCGCGCTTGAAGCCTGTTCAATAGCGGATGCCATCTCTTCGGATGCGGTGGCGAGTCTTTCCGCGTTTGACTGCTGTTTTGCCAGAGTTCTTGCTCTTGCTTTTTCAACAGCCATTTTTTTGGATTCCTCCCGTGAAGCTGCCGCTGAATCTGCATCCTTTTTTAAAATACCCGTCCTTCCGGCTAGGCTGGTGGGTTTCGCCAGCTTTTTCATAATCGATACCTCCAAATGAACCTAATATATTTTTATATCACTAATCTTATCAGAATCGAAAGACGCTTTCAGCGTGAAATCGGTTTCCCTACCAGAATTAACATCTTTTGCGGTGATGGTTACGATGCCGCTGTCGTCTATGATGAAACAGATATCAATCAATTTCTCTTCTTCGCTATTTTCCACTGTAAAATCGAATTTTGCAAGGCTAATGAAGTATTCCGGATCGTCTTCCGGACTGTCGGAAACGTTAAGACTTGAGTGTGCGGTATCCTGCAGAACATGAACCGTTATATCGTTTATGTCGTCACTTGCCGTTGTGAACGTCTGTGTGAAAGATACGGGGTAGGGTTCGTTTTTCCGCATAATGACTTCAAACATTCCGTTGTCGTCTTCAAGCCCCATGTTGTGGCTTGTGACATCGAAAAAAGTTCTGTCGCCCAGAAGCCCCAGACGCATTGCGGCGTTTGTTGCCGCGCCGCAGACCACAGCCTCTTCGGGGTTCAGGTCTTTGCTGACTGATGCTCCGAACATTTCTTCTATGAATGCGCGCACGTTGCATATCCTGCTTGCGCCGCCCACAGGAAGCACACGGCTTATGTCTTCAGGTTTTATGTTGTTCTCTTTAAGAAGTCCCTCGGTAATATCGCGGATGCCCTGAATGATGGGTTCGGTTATCTTACCGAAGAGCTGTTTGTTCAGCTCCATCTTGAAATGCAGAGGACCTTTGGGGGTTATGGTTATGTATGGAATAACAAGATTTGTTTCGTTAAGGCTGGAAAGCTCCATTTTTGCTTTTTCCGCCTGAAAAAGTAACTGCTGATAGGCTATCGGGTCGGTTTTCAGGTCTATGCCGTGGAGTTTACGGAATTCTTCGTTGAGATAGTCCGCAACTGCAACGTCAAAATCTACGCCGCCTATCTGTGTTGAGCCGCCTGTGGCTTTGACTTTCAAGCAGTCCTTGTTCAGCTCTATGAGGCTTATGTCGAGCGTCCCGCCGCCAAGGTCGAAAACAAGGCATAGTTCGTTCTCTTTTTTGCCTATGTTGTTGTAGTATATCGCTGCGGCAGTGGGTTCGTTGAGCAGCGCAATAACCTCAAAACCCGCAGTCTGCGCCGCCGCACGGACAGCTTCCCGCTGGAGGTGGTCAAAATATGCAGGAACGGTTATGACGGCTTCCGCCGTGTCGTCACCTGTATAGTCTTTGTGCAGGTTTTTGAGCTTTTTAAAGAACAGAGCAGCCAGTTCCACCGCTGTGAAGTTTTTGCCGTATATCGAGAATTCTTTATCGGATCCCATATATCTTTTGACGTTGGATATGGTGTTTTCCGATTCAAGCATCTGCATACTGCGGGCATTGTCGCCCGTAACAGCTTCCTTACCGTTTTTGAAATATATCACAGACGGCAGGAATCGTTTTCCGCTGTCGGATGAAATGACCTCGATGGTTCCCTTCTCCTTAAATATTGCTATCATGGAGTTTGTAGTGCCGAAATCTATTCCGACGGGATATCTGCTCATTTGGACGCTCCTTTAGCGATTGTTACTTTTTCAAGTATAAAATCGGCTAAAAGATTGAAATCCATACACCCTCTGCTGTTAGGAGCGAATAAATTTATAGGAATTCTGTATTCCGGTGCCTCGGCTATCCTGATATCGTTGCGGATTCGGGGTGATATCATCTGTTCACCGAAGTTTTCGTTTATCTCTTTCATAACGCGTTTGGAGTGGTTGCTGCGGATGTCGTACTGGTTGGGGATGATGCCGCACATGCGCAGATCAGGATTAAACGCAGCGTTGATGCGGTAGATGGTCTGGGTGAGCTGTGCCAGCCCCTCTATGGCGAGGAAATTGAGCAATATCGGGATGAAAACCGATTCCGCAGCCGACAGTGCGTTCAGCGTGAGTGCCGCTACAGTGGGCGGTGTGTCTATAAGTATGCAGTCGTAATCGTTTCTGAAATCAAGTAAAACTTTCTTGAGCTGACCTTCGGGATTTTGACCGTCAAGAAGCTGTTTGATGAATGATGATGAGAAAGATGTGGATGCAGGCAGAACGTCGTAAAGCCCGTGTTCCGTGCGGAACAGAGTGTCTTTTCCGCTGCATTTGCCAAGCAGTGCGTCATAAATGCTGAGGTATGTGTCATATGTGTTGACGCCCGACCAGAAAGATAAGTGTGCCTGCGGGTCGAGGTCTACGGTCAGCACCCGATACCCGCGGCTTCCAAGTACCCCCGCCGTGTTGACCACTGTGGAGGTTTTCCCGCTGCCGCCTTTTTTGTTTGCAAATGTGATTACTGCTGACATAGTAGACAATTATAGTGTACATTTAAAAATTATGCTACATTGATATTCATGAAAAAAACACGCGGAGATGGTATGGAGAAGGCACTTTTTCTGGACAGAGACGGCATAATCAACGTCGATAAAGGGTACCTTTACAGGTCGGAGGATATCGAGTTCATAGACGGAATATTCGATCTGTGTCTTTTTGCGAATTTCAAAGGCTATAAGATAATTGTGGTGACAAATCAGGCAGGGGTGGACAGAGGTTTTTACACGGAAGAGGACGTTCAGACTTTGCATAAATGGATGAGGGTGCAGTTTGAGATGCGCGGTGTTGAGCTGACTGATTTCTTTTATTGCCCGCACCATCCGGATTTCACAGGCGAGTGCGGATGCCGCAAGCCTAACCCCGGTATGCTCCTGATGGCAATGACAATGTATGATATAGATGCTTCAAAATCCGTTATGGTGGGTGATAAGGTCTCTGATATGCAGGCGGGCAAATCCGCAGGCGTGGGGCTTAATATCATTGTCGCCAGCCAGTATGCCGACGCAAAACCGGATGAGGCGGACGAAATTTTTTCAAGTGTCAAAGAGGTCTACGAATTTCTGAAAGGGAGACTTTGATTTTCCTCCCTCCTTTGGCAAAGGAGGGTCGGGGTGGATTTATACTTTTCGTCATTGCGAGGAATTTAATGACGAAGCAGTCTATTTTTAAACGTCCTTCTTTTCTTCCTCAGCCTTCTTCTTATCTCTTTCCGCTATAGCTTTAAGGATTTTCTTTTGATGTTCAAGTATTTCATTTTTGTAAGAAGAATTAGGTGAAAGCGTTACTACTGCTTTTCTAATGCACTTTTGAGCTTCATCTACATCTCCCATATCCATTAGAATTACCGCTTTTGTATCTAAGATATATGGGTCTTTGTCATTAAACTCTAGAGCTTTATTAACAGCTTTCAAAGCTTCTTCTTTTTTATTTAATTTATTGAGAACGAAACCAATATTATTCCATACACCATGAGAGTCAGGTTTAATATGTTTCGCTTTTTCAAAGGCTTCCAGAGCTTCTTCGTAATTCATTATTTGCCCGAGTGAAATTCCCATATTATTCCATGCTTGATAGTTATCCGGTTCAATATTAATTGCCTTTTCATAAGCATTTATGGCGTCACTAAATCTCCCGCCAGCACTTGCTTTATCACCTATTGCCATCCATTCAATGGCTTCTAGTCTTATAGTGGACCTATTGTCAAGACATCAGTTTACTATTTCTTAGTAAATATTATGCCGCCATCTTCATCTGATTCATGTGCACTTCCATAGGTCTCTTATATCCCAAAGCTGAATGCAGCCTTCT
>NZ_JAJOIL010000002.1 GCF_021209385.1 Seleniivibrio sp.
TTTTGTTATCCATGATAGATAAAATCAATATTCACTATAGTATATATTCAAACGGTATTATGTAATTATAATATATAAAAGATTAATGGAGAGTTTAAAAAGCGTTGAGAGGCTTTTATAAAGTAAAACATAGGCATGTTAAAACAATAATTTTGCTGGAATATCCATAATAATGTTATATAATTAATCATAATAATCGGGGACGATTATATGGAGGTTAATTATATGAGAAAAGCGATTACATCTGCTCTGTTTACCATGTTATTCGCTTTCGGTGCTATGTTCGCATACGCCGAGGATCTCAACCTTACTATCCCGCTGCCCCTCACGGGTACGCAGGCGAAGTTCGGTGACATCCAGAAAAGGTCTTATGAAATGGCCGCCGCCGAAATAAACGCGAAAGGCGGTATCAAAGGTAAAACCCTGGTTCTGAAATTTGAGGATTCGGGTGCAAAGCCTGAGGTTGCCAGAGGTATCGTCGAAAAGCTCATCGACGTTCAGAAGCAGCCAATAATTATCGGTGAATATACATCCGCATGTGCAAAAGCGGTCGCTGCAGTCAGCGAAGAACGCAAAACACCATATATGGTGGTTGTGTCCGGTGCTGATGATATAACTCAGCAGAATTACAAATACGTTTTCAGACTAAACTCCCCCAACGCAAACTATGCCGACGGTCTTCTGGGATTTATGAAAGAGGCTGTTAAACCCAAAACTATCGCCATCCTCCATGAGAGCTCCGATTTCGGTACATCCGGTGCGGACGAAATGGCAAAACACGCAGAAGCGCTTGGCATCAAAGTGCTTCTGAAAGAGAAATATGAAAAGGGAGCAGTTGACTTCAAACCCATTCTGACAAAAGTGAAATCTCTCAGACCCGACGTGGTTTATATGGTTTCATATGTTATGGATGCGGCGCTTCTTATGAGGCAGATAAAAGAACTCAGACTTGACGCTAACCTCTTTGCAGGCGGCGCGGCAGGGTTTGCTATCCCTGAATTTGTGGACAATGCAAAAGATGCTTCCGAATATGTAGTTACCTCAACTCTTTGGAGCCCGCAGGTCAAATACAAAGGTTCAAAAGAGTACGCCGAAAAGTATAAAAAAATGTATGGCGACTATCCTTCATACCACGGTGCGGCTGCATACGGAGCGCTTTTCGTTGCGAAAGACGCTCTTGAGCGTGCGAAAACGTGGACGCCCAACGATATCCGCGACGCTCTGAAAGCAACAAAAATGCAGACTGCGTTCGGTAACGTTCAGTTCGTTGACAAGAACGGATATCAGAACCAGAACTTCATCCCCACTTTGGCGCTTCAGGTCATCAAGGGTCAGCACGAAACTATCTGGCCGAAGAATATGGCAAGCGCAAAATATCTCTATCCCATGCCTAAGTGGAGACAGAGGAAGTAATCATTATACTGAGGCTCCCTTCGTCTTGCGGAGGGAGCTTTTTGTTTATGCAATTTACTTTGATAATAAATGACACGACGTCATTTTGTTAAAAATAAAATAAGACACAGGAAGTGTCTCACGGAGAATGTTTTCAGCCGATTTATGGATGAAAACATGCGCAGTGTGAGCAAAGCGAAGTTTGACTGAGCTTTGCGTTAGTAACAAAATGACACGAGGTCATTTTGTTAAAAATATAATAAAGGAGCTTCTGGTGGTTCAACTTGAGGTCTTTCTACAAACAATGGTTTCGGGGCTTCTCCTTGGCGGACTGTATGCTCTTATAGGTCTCGGAATGACGCTCATCATGGGCGTTATGAAGATAATAAACCTTGCCCACGGCGAGCTGATGATGGTGGCGATGTACATCGCATACTGGCTTTTCACGCTTCTCGGTGTAGACCCGTATGTTGCTGTGTTCATAGCGTCGCCGGCTCTGTTCATTCTGGGCGTACTGATACAGAAATATCTGATAACTCCCGTCATAAAGGTGGAATCCATTCTGCCGGAGAATCAGGTAATTCTGACAGTGGGCATAGGCATGGTTCTGGCGAGCCTTGCTACCGTATTTTTCAAGTCCGATTACCGTTCAACTCCGGTGGAGTATGCATCGGTGACATGGTATCTGTCTGATTTCTGGCAGAGCAGCCCAATAGAACTTTCGATTTCGCTTCTGTGGGCGGTTTCGTTTATTTTCTCAATACTTATCACCCTTGCGCTGTGGTTTTTCCTCAGCCGCACGGACATTGGCAAGCAGATTCGAGCCACATCACAGGACAGCGACGCGGCGATTCTGATGGGGATAAACGTTAACAGAGTGAGGGCTTTCAGCTTCGGTCTCGGTTCCGCAATCGTTGCGGCGGCGGGCTGTCTGTTCATCCCGCTTTACTATCTGTACCCCGCATTGGGAGGACAGTTTACGCTTATTGCTTTCGTAATAACAATTCTCGGAGGTCTCGGCTCAAACATCGGCGCCATCATCGGCGGTCTGATACTGGGCGTTTTCGAGTCACTTACATCCACATACATAGGCATGGGCTGGGCGCCTGTGGGCAGGTTTGCGATATTCATCGCTGCGCTTGTCTTTCTTCCGGGCGGCATAGCATCACTCCTTAGAAGCCGGAGGTTAGGGAAATGAAAAAATATTATCCTTTCATAACTCTGGCATTGCTTCTGGTTCTGCCGATGCTGGGATTCAGCACCTATGTGATGCATATTTTCATACTGCTTCTCATGTGGGCGACAATAGGCATGGCCTGGAACCTGCTTTCCGGTTATTGCGGACAGGTTTCGTTCGGTCATGCGGCATTTTTCGGTATCGGAGCTTATACGGCGGGCATACTGTATAGCAAAGCAGGCGTTTCGCCTTGGTTCGGTCTGCCGCTGAGCGTATTTGTTGTGGGCGTGTTTGCCTTTATCATAGGTCTGATAGTGCTGAGGCTTCGCGGTCCTTTCTTTGCCCTTGCAACGCTGGCATCAGGTGAGGTGTTCAGAGTAAGTGCTGAGAATATGGAATGGCTCACCAGCGGAACTCTCGGAATCATGCTTCAGAAGAGGCTTTGGGTAAGCAAGGAACCGTATTATTACATCATCCTTGCCATCGCAGTTACAACTTTCATACTGATGAAATATCTGGTGGCTTCAAAGCTTGGTTACTTCTTCGTGGCGATACGCGAAGATCAGGACGCGGCGGAGTCAATGGGGATAAATACCACGCTTTACAAGACGATAGCGCTGGTTGTCAGCGGTATGATAACGGGTGTGGCTGGTGCTTTTTATATGAACTATATGGGTTACATAGACCCCCACATAGTCTTCGCTCTTCATGACGTATCTATTATCACTATCATGATTGTTATGGTGGGCGGCGTGGCGACCCAGTGGGGACCATTCGTAGGTGCCGTGATAATGGTAATGCTGCAGGAGGCGGTACGTTCGATAGGCAGTCTGGGCGCTTTGCATCAGGCTATATTCGGACTTCTGCTGATCTTCATAATCATCTTCCTGCCCAATGGTATCGTTGGCGATTTCCGTAAGATCAAACGGTTCTTTGGTCTTGGGAGGGTGAGAGCATGAGCATTTTACAGGTTAAGGAAGTGTCAAAGTTTTTCGGCGGTCTGGCGGCGGTTTCGGGTGTCAGCTTTGACGTGAACGAGAACGAGATACTGGGAATCATCGGACCCAACGGAGCGGGCAAGACCACCCTGTTCAACGTTATAAACGGTTTTTATAAGCCTTCTAAAGGCGAAATAATTCTTAACGGCAAATCCATAGGCGGCAAAAAGCCCCATGAGATATGCAAGGCGGGCATGGCGCGTACTTTCCAGATAGTGCGTCCGCTTCGCAGGCTGAGTGTTTTCGACAATGTTCTTGCGTCCGCATTTCTGCGTGCAAAGAGCAAGGCGGAAGCGGAGGAAATAGCTACGGAAGTTTTAAAGTTCACAGATCTTTACGAGGACAGAGACATCCTTTCCAAAGGTCTGCCGCTGGGTAAACGCAAACGTCTTGAGATAGCGCGGGCGCTCGCCACCAGACCGAAACTCCTGCTTCTGGATGAATCTTTCGCGGGACTTAACCCTGCGGAGCTTGACAAGTCCATTGAGATTATAAGGAACATAAAAAAGAGCGGCATCACGGTAATGATCATCGAACACCACATGAAGGTCATTATGTCCATATCCGACAGGATTGTGGTGCTGACATACGGACAGAAGATAGCCGAGGGAACGCCCGACGAAATAAGGCACAACCAGCAGGTTATCGAAGCGTATCTGGGGGAGGCGTAAGATGCTTGAAGTTAAGAACATTGACGTATTTTACAGCGACCTTCAGGTTATATTCGATGTGTCGTTCGGTGTGAACACAGGCGAGGTCGTTGCGCTCATCGGTGCGAACGGAGCGGGGAAATCCACTATACTGCGGACGATATCCGGTCTTGTTCCACCGGCTAATGGCGATATAGTCTTTGACGGGCATGTGATCAACAAACTGCACAACTACAGCCTTATTGAGCTTGGCCTTGTGCACGTGCCGGAAGCCCGCAGGCTTTTTCCTGAAATGACAGTTGAGGAGAATCTCGACATAGGTTCTCTGCGGGGTCAGGCAAAGAAAGACAGAAAGGTGAATAAGGACAGGATATTCGAGCTGTTTCCGCGCCTTCTGGAAAGACGCAGACAGCTTGCCGGAACACTTTCCGGCGGCGAACAGCAGATGCTTGCCATCGGCAGGGGGCTTATGTCTTTGCCGAAACTCATGATGCTGGACGAACCCTCTCTGGGGCTTGCGCCAATACTGGTTAAAGAGGTGTTCCGCGTTATTGAGCAGGTGCGCTCGGAGGGTATGACGGTGCTTATCGTTGAGCAGAACGTAAAGCAGACCCTCGCGATCGCGGACAGGGCGTATGTTCTTGAGAACGGAAAAATCGTTATGAGCGGAAAAGCGGCGGATCTTGCCAACGACGAACACGTCAAAGCCGCATATCTCGGCGTATAGGAGCGGAGGTGGAATATGTATGTTAAAGACTGGATGACTCACACGGTTCACACAGTTGATATAAAAGATGGTGTCGTGGCGGCAGTGAGACTTATGCATGCCATGGACATAAAACATGTCCCTGTAATGGATCACGGCAAAGTGATAGGTCTTGTTTCCGACAGGATGCTGAAAGAGTATCTCCCGTCCAAAGGTACCAGCCTTGACGTTTTTGAGCTGAATTATCTGCTTGAGAACACGAAGATATCCGAACTTCTGAAACACGAGGTTATTGTCTGTCCTCCTCAGCTTCCCATTGAGGAGGCGGCTATGGAGATGCTTGACAAAGGCATCGGGTGTCTGCCCGTTGTTCAGGACGGGGTGCTTGTGGGCATCATATCCGACAAAGACATCTTTAAGGCTATGGTGGACATAACAGGTGGAAACAAGAGGGGATACAGGATAACGTTCGTTCTTGAAGACCGCTCCGGAAGTATCAAAGAGGCGGCAAATATAGTCAGGGCGCACGGGTTCGGTATCGAGAGCATACTCAGCGGACACGTCGCCACCGACGGTATGAGAAAGGTAGTTATACGTTCCAGAGGAAAAGGGGACGGAGAGGCTATGTGCAAGGAAGTGATGGAGAAGTATCCCGACGCGGAGATATTATTTCGCGGATGATATTGGCTTTGTTAGATTTCTCCTAGGAATGCTCGTATCCTGCCGCCAAATTAATGTAGTGCAACTTAAAAGCCCCGCTTTTTTACTGTCCGAAAAATGGGAGACAGTTCAATTTGCGGGGCTTTCTTATTGACTTTAATCTATAACCATGTATAACCTTGTGTATGGTGGTTATATGAAAGAATATTATACCCTTACAGAAGTTGCTGATTTACTCGGTGTTTCAAAAGAAACATTAAGACGCTGGGATAATTCAAGAAAACTTGTTGCCGTTCGACATCCAATTAATAATTACAGAGTTTTTCATAAAAGTGAACTAAAAAAATTTGAACAATTGGGTTTTATGTTTAATGAAGCGGCAAATAATGAACGCGAACCTCTCAGAAAATATACATCCATAGAACTTTTTGCCGGAGCAGGGGGGCTGGCTTTAGGTCTGGAAAAAGCAGGACTTGAATGTGCCATGCTTAACGAGATAGATCATTGGGCATGTGAGACATTGAAAAAAAACAGACCAAACTGGAATGTTATTGAAGATGATATTGCAAATTTAGATTTTATGCATTTTAAATCCAAAATAGATGTTGTTACTGGTGGATTTCCTTGCCAGGCTTTTAGCTATGCAGGGAAAAAACTCGGCTTAAATGACACCAGGGGGACGCTTTTTTATGAATTTGCCAGGGCAGTTAATGAAATTCAACCTCCAATATTTATGGCTGAAAATGTTCGTGGACTTCTTACTCATGATGATGGTAAAACATTAAATGGTATTTTATCTGTATTTGAAGAGATAGGATACAAAGTAATAGAGCCAAAAATCCTTAAAGCTATTTTTTACAAAGTACCACAAAAACGAGAGCGTTTAATCATTGTTGGTGTTAGAAAAGATATAAATGTTCCGTTTTATTTTCCTAACCCTCATTCTGAATTGTATACTCTTAAAGATGCTTTATTAGCTGGCAGATTATACGATACGGAAGTCCCAAAATCAGATGGAATGAAATATCCTTTAAAGAAACTTAACATAATGGAACATGTGCCGGAAGGCGGATATTGGAGAGATTTACCTATTGAACTTCAAAAAGAATATATGATGAAAAGTTATTATCTTGGAGGCGGTAAAACAGGAATGGCTCGTCGAATGTCATGGGACGAACCTTGTTTAACTCTCACATGTAGCCCATGTCAAAAACAAACAGAACGTTGCCACCCATCAGAAACTCGCCCTTTCACAGTGAGAGAGTATGCCAGGATACAGACATTTCCTGATGATTGGACGTTTGCTGGTTCATTGGCTCAACAATATAAGCAAATAGGCAATGCTGTACCTGTTAATATGGCAAAAGAACTTGGGTATTCTATTATTGATTTTTTAAACAGATACTCAGCTATTTCCAATATGAATCATTTAGATTCTGTGCAATCTCTGACGCAAGTTTATTGACAGCTTCTTCAAGTGCTATTGTTCCGTTTGTTTCACACGCAATTTCGCCGAATGCCGTTATGAGGTCATAATAGAAGTTTTGAAACCCTGTCAGGCGATACCAGAAATCCTGTCCTATATGGATATTATAGTCTATGGAAACTTTTTTATAATGGGCATTAAGTTGTTTCATCTTTCCATATGTTATACCAACGACCATGTCTCCTGGTAGTATTTGCAAATTATTAGTTCTAGCCCTGTTTTGCAAACTTTTAAAGTGTTGTTTAATCGGTTCCACATCTCCTTTATTAATGGTATCCGGTCCGGCTTTTAATTGACAATACTTTTTGCGTTTGTCGATTTGGTCGACAAATTCTATGTCTATACCATCTATTGCGCTTCCATAACCATCAAGTACCTCGGCACAGAATTTATTCTGAATATTAGTGCCGAAAGATGTCGTAAAAGATGTTCCCAGTATTCTGGGGTACAAAAGAGCTTTGGCAATACTTTCTGGTGATTCATTTCCAGTTAGAAAATTTGCAAGATATCTGTATGTAAAAGGATTTATATTTAATTCAGGTAAATTGGCAGCCTTTTTAAGATTTGATAAATGATTTTCAGCTATGTATTTCCTAAAGAAGCTCTTTGCTTTATCTAAAAGACCCACGACCGTATTATTGTCCATACTTCACCTTTCTGTTTTCATATTAACAAGAAAAAAGCATAAGTGTAAATTTATTTATGCTTTATAAAAGTGCCTCTTTCGATCTCGTCAAACGCGAGCCTCAATTCGTCCTGCGTGTTCATGACAATAGGTCCGCCCCACGCAACAGGTTCTTTCAGCGGTTTTCCGGCTATAAGAATGAAGCGTCCGCCTTTTTCCGAATGTGCAGTGAAGGTGTCTCCTTCCGTAAAGAGAATCGCCTGTTTTGCCTTCTCTTCTTTGCTTTCGCCGAAGGAACATTCGCCTGAGATTGTATAGACAAAAAGATTGTCGTCAGAGTTGGTTGCCATTTCCCATTTCTGTCCCGCCTTAACGGTTACGTCGAGAAACGTCACGGGGATATGTTCACCTCTGATACCGCCTTTCTGTCCGTCATATTCGCCAGTTACTATGGCGACCGATGCCTTATCGCTTTCAACTTTCGTAACAAGGTCGGGTGTTATGTCACGATAGGCAGGTTCAGTCATTTTCTTTTCGGCTGCAAGGTTTACCCAGAGCTGAAGACCCAACATTCTGGGCGAAGGCTTCGGCATCTCCTGATGCAGTATACCGCTGCCCGCTGTCATCCACTGGCAGGAACCGGATGTTATAACGCCTTTGTTGCCAATGCTGTCCTGATGTTCTATTTTTCCCTCGATAAGGTATGTAACAGTTTCTATGCCTCTGTGGGGGTGCATCGGGAATCCTTTAACATAGTCGTCGGGGTTCACCGAATCGAATGCATCCAGAAGCAGGAACGGATCGAAATCAACAACGTTTGATCTGCTTAAAACGCGTACCAGATGCACACCTGCGCCGTCCACAGCGGGTCTTCCGGTCACTATAGATTTTACCTGTCTGACTTTCATGCCGTCCTCCTATAATAAAATAGTATCAAATGTCTTTCTTTGCGTAAAGCTCCTTGGGTTCCGTGAGCAGGTATAGAAACGCCAGAACCGGCATTGCAAAACCTGTCCACATTGCGGCATAAAATCCGTATGACGCATAGACGTATCCGCCCAATGCAGAACCTGCCGCGCCGCCTGCAAAAAATGCGCCCATGTAAACGCCGTTTACGCGGCTTCTGTACTGCGCACCCAGAGAAAATATGACCCTCTGACCCATTACCTGACTTGCGATAGCTCCGAAGTCCAGCACAACGGCGCATGCCGCAAGGAGCAGAACTTCTGCCATGCCCTGTCCCCCTGCAAAATGCGGAAGGAGCAGACCGAATCCCGCTGTGATTATTGCCATGGCGGATTTAAACTGCGTAACGCCCTTGTCAGCTATTCTGCCCGCTATGGGTGCCGCTATTACTCCTGCCGCGCCGACCAGACCGAATATTGCTATGTGTCCCTGCGTCATGCCGTAAGCGTCGCTCATGAAATACATGGGTGCAACTGTCCAGAAGAGGCTGAAAGCACAGAACAGCGATGCCTGATACAAAGCTCTGCGTCTGAGAACGGGCATTGTCACGAACATCTTACCCATAGAAGCAAGCAGGGCGCCGTAGCCCATTGAAGCCTGCGGTCTGCGTTCCGGCATCATCTTAAACAGAACAGCCATCAGCAGAGTCAGAACAGCCGCCGATATAATGAAGATGTAATGCCACGAGGAAAATTCTGTGACGATGCTGGCGAACGGTCTGGCGAGCATCACGCCCAGCAGAAGCCCGCTCATGACATATCCCACGACGCGCCCCTGAATCTCCTGTGGAGCTATGCTTGCGGCATAGGGGATGATTATCTGCACGGCTACGGAGCCTATGCCTATAATAAACGAAGCGGCTATAAATTGTGCAGAGTTCTGCGAGAATGCCGCGCTCAGAAGGGAGATTATCCCAAGTGCGGTTATTGCTATAATAAGCCGTCTGTTCTCAAACATATCCCCGGTGGGTACAACGAACAGAAGTCCAAGTCCGTAACCCGCCTGAGACATGGTAACGAGCAATCCCGCGGCGGCTGGAGCCATGTTAAGGTCTTTTGATATAAGAGCCACAAGGGGCTGAGCATAGTAGAGGTTAGCCACTATGAGACCGCATGATGCGGCGAGAAGCATCACTATGGATGCGGAAAATGTCTTTTTTATCACTTTTACCACCAATAAATTAGTTTGTTCCGGTTCGTATCTCTCTGGATTCGCTGGCAGGTGTTCTGCCAAAGAGTTTTTTAAAATCCCTGCTGAATTGCGACGGGCTGGCATATCCCACCCTGCCGGATGCGTCGCTGGCGTTCATCCCGTCTTGTATCATCATCAGGCGCGCCTTGTGCAGACGGATGCTTTTCAGATATTGCAGGGGCGAGGTTGATGTTACCGCTTTAAAATTATGATGGAATGCCGAAAGGCTCATGTTCGCTTCGCATGCCAGAGCTTCCATAGAGAAATCGCTGTCAAAGTCTTCCTGCATGCGGCGCAGAACCTTTGCTATCTGGCTGAAGTTGCTGTGGCGCACAGCAAGCGCGCGCAGAGCTGCACCCTGTTTTGTGCATAAGATGCGGTAAATAATCTCCCGCACTATCTGGGGTCCGAGGATACGGCAGTCCTTTTCGTTTGATATGCATCTGAGAAGTCTTATTGTGGCGTCGGTCATCTCTTGTGTAAGCTCTGACGAGAAAGCACCCGCAAAGCTCTGCTGATAGGAGATTTCCGAATCCATATCCAGAAGCAGTTCTCCTACAGTTGTCGGGTCGACCTTGATGGATATGCCAAGAAGCGGTTCCTCCCACGATGCAAAGGTTTCACACTCCAGAGGAAGCGGCACTGACATCACAAGAAAGTGGTTTGGATCGTAATGCAGAATTTCTTCACCCATATAGACCCTTTTGCTCCCCTGCGCCAGAATGAAGATGTTCGGCTCATAAACCAGCGGTGTTTTGCGTACGGAAACGTCACTTCTTATGAGGCGCACTCCGTTAACGGGAGAAAAAATTACGCCTGGCTTTTGCATATATTGTTTCAGAAGTTCTGCCATTGTGTTCAGCATTTTTACCTCCGTAGATATCAATAGATCAATCTGATGCATTATTCCAGTCTTTTGCAGAAACAGGCAAGAAAAAGGCAGGAATGAGTATTGAAGATGATATTATAAAGTATATTCTGACATCAGAGGTTTTTTATTACGGAGGTTTCAGGATGCTTTACAGAAAAATGCCTAAAACGGGAGACGAACTCTCAATTCTCGGGTTCGGGTGTATGCGTCTTCCCATGAAGGACGGACAGATAGACGAAGAGCGTGCGCAGGCACAGCTTCGCGGTGCTATAGACAAAGGTGTGAACTATGTGGATACCGCATGGCCGTATCACTTTGGCGCCAGCGAACCTTTTGTGGGCAGAGCGCTTAAGGACGGATACAGAGACAAAGTGTTCCTTGCTACAAAACTTCCATGCTGGCTTGTGAAAACACCCGATGATATGGAAAGATATCTGACAGCACAGCTTGAACGCCTTGAAACTGACCACATCGACTATTATCTGATGCACAGCCTCGGCTGGGACACATGGAAAAAAATGCTGGAAATGGGCGTTACAGGCTTTATGGACAAAATAAAAGCCGACGGACGCGTGCGTAGGGTGGGTTTTTCTTTCCACAGCGCACCGGACGAGTTTGAACCAATCGTGGATTCATACGATTTCGATTTCTGTCAGATACAGTTCAACTACCTTGACAGGGATTTTCAGGCAGGTCTTTCAGGTCTTAAATACGCCGCATCAAAGAACATTGGAATCATTGTTATGGAACCGCTGCGCGGCGGAAGCCTCGGCAGTGCGGAACAGCCGGAGGCTGTTAAAGCTGTGTTCGACAGCGCCGATGTAAAACGCACTCCCGTTGAATGGGCGCTTCGCTGGGTGTGGAACTATCCCGAAGTCGGCGTGATACTTTCAGGTATGAACGAGGAAGCTCACATCGACGAGAACATAAGAATAGCATCCGAGGCTGAACCTTTTTCTCTTACGGCGAAAGAGCTTGAGATAATGGACAAGGCGGAGGCGGAGTTCAAAAAACTTATCAAAGTGAACTGCACCGCCTGCGAATACTGCCTGCCATGTCCGGCGGGTGTAAAAATTCCGGTATGTTTCGAGCATTACAACAACATGTTCATATTCAACGACCCCAACGGTGCCATGTTCCGCTATGCGATACAGACAGGCGAAGGGTTTGCGGAGCATCCCAATACGGGCTTTGCATCCCAGTGTGTGGAATGCGGTGAGTGTGTAGAGAAATGCCCGCAGGGTATAGACATTCCTACTGAGCTTGCAGAAGTTGTCAAGGTGATGGAAGCGGGCGATTTTCAGGGCAGGGTGGCAGGCGTAAGAGCCTTTGCCCGCCGCGGACTTTAAAAACAATGTACACAGGCGGAGGTTTTCCTCCGCCTTTTTTTGTCCGGTATTGACATCTGCCGCCTATGGGTGCAGACTGGCAGATATTTTTTTATTGAAGGCTTGCCGTGTATAATCTGTTACAGGTTTTTGTGCTGAAATCATCTGCTATCGTGATGGAGGCTCTTCCGTTCATACTTCTGGGGTCTCTTGTCTCCTCTCTCATACATGTCTACGTTTCGGAAGAAACCGTTGTGAAATCAGTGCCGAAAGGCGTTTTCCGCCAGATAATCTCCGGTATTTTTCTCGCTCTTTTTATTCCGTCGTGCGAATGCGGCATAGTGCCGATAGTCCGCAGACTGAATGCGAAAGGGGTTCCGGCTCCGATGTCTGCGGCATATATGGTGGCTTCGCCAGTCATAAACCCTGTGGTGATGGTGGCTACCTATGCCGGCTTTAAAGGAAATGCAGAAATGACGCTCATGCGTATTCTGATAAGTATCCTCGCGGCTTTTGCAATCGGTTTTCTGTTCTCCCGCATGAAGGATCCTTTTTATGCTGTGAAAACTGAAACCCACGCGCACGGTTGTTCATGCGGATGCCACGATGAAAAGGGCGGTTTTGGAAACATAATTAACCATGCAAAGGACGATTTTGTCCAGACGCTTGTTTATCTGACAATCGGCGCTTTTTTTGCGGGAGCTTTCCATGTGCTGATGCCTGAAAGCGTCATGAACTCCATCAGCGGACACGGTGCCGCAGCAATTGCCATTATGATGGTGTTTGCGGTTCTGCTCTCCGTATGTTCAGAGGCGGATTCTTTCGTCGCGTCGTCGTTTGTGCATTTTTCTCCCGCGTCAATGCTGGGGTTTGTGAATTTCGGTCCTATATTTGATCTTAAGCTGGTTTTTATGTACAGGGCTGTTATGTCAAACCGCACTATGAGCAAAATGGTGCTCACAGCAGCGGCAGTTGTGTATATTGCGTGCCTGCTTATTGATATTGCAGGATTCGGGGTGTGATGATGTTGAGAAGGCTCGAAGGCATACTGATTGCTGTTTACGGATGTTTTCTGCTGTTTCTGATGTTCAGCGGCAGATACAGCCTTTATATGAATCCGAAATACATGTGGCTGACCTTCCTTTCCGCCGTGATGCTCCTTGTCTACGGAGTGCATGGAACGGTTTATCCGCCCCATCGTGCGAGGATTTTTTATACTTTAGTGATAGGGCTTCTGCTGGCGCTTATGCTTGGCGTTCCCGCACGGGAACTCGGTGCAGGCGACATGCTGTTTTCCCCATTCTGAGGATGCTATGAAATACATCACCACTGTCATAACCGTTATAATGGTCATAGTGCTTGCGTTTTCCGTCTTTTACAACAGACAGAAAAAAGAGGTGCAGGCGTTTGAGGATAAGTATATAAAACTCAACCTTGCAGAGCTTTATATGATACTCAACGACGATAAAATGTCAAAAATGCACGGCATGGACTACGTTTTCAGAGGACGGGTATATCTGGACAGCGCGCTTGAAAAAGAGGGCTATTTCGGAGTGCTTCGGGTCGCCATGGTTTGCTGTGCGGCGGACACTATCGCCGCAGGATTCCGTATCCCTGCCAAATATCTGCCGGAAGGTACCGAAAACGGCGCATGGGTTAAGGTATACGGAAAAGCGAAAAGGATAGGCAAAGATAAAGAGGGCGAGACGGTTCTTGGCGATAAATCTTCCAGAACCATGTCGGGTTCGCCGATATCGGTTACCGTGAGGAACGATTTTATATTTGTTCCTGATAAGATAGAAAAGATAGAACGCCCTGACGACGGCTATATGTATAAATGGAACGAGTCGGGACCTTATAATTACTGAAGCATTGGTATTGTTACCTGTACACTCGCGGGGTATTATGTATAAATACGCCATGAGGTTGCGATATATGAGAAAAATCCTTGTCTGCGCCGCTGTTGCCGCCCTTTTGGGGTGCGCGCCCAAAGTCAGCACGTCCGTGCTTATGCCGTCCGATGCCGACGGAATATCTTCATATAGAAACGTTGCCGTTCTGCCGTTTTCCGGCAGTTATGGGAAACAGCTTACGCCTTCTGCGGAGAACGTGCTTGTTACGACAGAGGTCAGAGGCGTCAGGTATTTTAACGTAGCGGACAGACAGAATCTCAACAGGGTGATTTCCGAACAGAAACTTCAGGTTTCGGGAGTGACAGACGAGAACACGGCGGTCAAGCTCGGAAGGCTGGTTGGTGTTCAGGGTATCTTCACCGGAACAGCCGACATTACGTCCGACAGGTCGAACTATACGGAAAGGCGCACAAAATGCGGCGCAACGAACAGCAAAGGCAAATGCACGTCATATTACGATTATAATGTAACCTGTACAAAGAAGAAGGTGCTGGTCACATTTATTCCCAAACTCATAGACGTTTCCACTGCACAGGTGGTCTATTCCGAAAAGATAACAGGTGCTGCCGAAGACAATAGGTGTCAGGACAGCGGTTCGCCGCTGATGTCCGATGCAGATCTCATAAAATCAGCGGAAAATTCCGCTATGTACGAATTCCGCAGACAGATAGCGCCCTACAGTGCAGACGTAAAGCTTACTCTTTTAACGAGTAAAAGCGGACTGGACGGCGACGGCAAAGATATGCTGAAATCCGCGCAGAAGTTTGCAGAGGCGGGCAGACTGGACAGAGCCTGTGCTATCTGGACAGACGGCATGGCTAAATATCCTAAGTCACCTTCCTTCATCTTCAATATTGGGGTTTGCCGCGAGACCGAAGCGAAATATGAAGAGGCTCTTGAACTTTATATGAAAGCCGACGCGCAGACCGACGAACCGGACAAGGTTATAGGCGAAGCCATGGACAGGGTCAGACAGCGCATCGCAGACAAAGACAGGCTTAAAAAACAGCTTTAAAACAGAAGCGGAGCTTCTGCTCCGCTCTGACTGATGACAAAGTCAGGAAAATGCGAGATCGCGTCGTCGCTTTATTCGACAAATAGTTTAAAGTGGACTCATTTCAGCAAGCTCGGTACAGAAACATTTGCAAAAATAGGCAAATGTTTTCAGCCTCCGGCTAGTGCTCCTCGCGAAGACAAAAAACGTCTCTGCGAGGGTGTTAACCCGAAGCAGTCTAATGTGAGTCTGTGTAAATTTAGTTTGTTAACAACCTGAGCGGAGCATTTGCCCCGCTTTATTATCTTTTTATATTTTCTTTTGCGGGTGGCGCCATGAACTCCGGTCCCACAGGATTTTTAACAGTTTCATCAAGTATTTTGTCAATCTCTCTGAAATCGTCTTCCGTGAGTTTCCAGCCGAAAACGTCTGCTGCGGCAGTTATCTGCTCAGGTTTTCTCGCACCCCAGAGTGCAAAAGTTCCTTTGTCTATGACCCAGCGCACAGCCAGAGCCAGAACGCTTTTGCCATATTTTTCTTTTGCGTATGCGTCCAGCTTGGCAACTGCGGCAGCATATTCAGCTATTCTGGGCTCCTTGAATTTCGGGTCGTAATTGCGGATGTCGCCTTCGGGGAAGGTTGTGCCTTCGCCTATCTTTCCTGAAAGAAGCCCACGGCATATCGCACCGTATGACAGAACCGCTATATTGTTCTTATGTGCATAGGGAAGTATGCCGTTTTCGATCTGTCTTTCAAAAAGGTTATAAGGTGGCTGAACACTGTGTATTGGCGCTTCCAGTCTGAAAGAATCCATCTGGTCGCTGGAATAGTTGCTTACGCCAATAGCCCTTATTTTGCCTTTGTGCAGAAGCCTGTTCATTATCTCTGCTGTTTCCGCTATTGGGGTGAGCGGGTCGGGCCAGTGTATCTGGTAGATGTCGATATATTCTGTCTGAAGTCTTTTCAGAGAATCGTCTATCTCTTTTTCAATACGTTCCTTTGTACTGTTGCGGAATACTTTTCCGTCGTCAGTCCAGTCAAGTCCGGCTTTTGTGGCGATAACGACTTTTTCTCTGTCCGCATAACCTTTGAGCGCTTTACCTACTATCTCTTCCGAGCGTCCGAATCCGTACACAGGCGCGGTATCAATGAAATTTATGCCGCTGTCAACAGCCGTGCGTATGGTCTGAACAGCGTCCTGTTCGTCGCTTCCGCCCCACATCCAGCCGCCTATCGCCCATGTTCCGAGGCATATTCTGCTTGCCTTTGTTTCCAGCGTGCCTATGTTCGCTCTTTCTATGTTATTGATTTTCATTATCTCCTCCTGAGATAATAAAGATAAGCCGTTTGGGGATTTTTTAAATAAAAAAAGCGGGGTTTTTATCCCCCGCCTGTTGTGTTATCTGTGTTCCGTTTTCTCTATCAGATTGTAGAGATATCTGGATTTGACCTGTTCGCTTGCCATGTAGCGTTTCACAGGCGGAAGTTTCAGTATAGCGCCGATAACAGCCGCCATAGCGCGATGTGAGAAGAGTGCTCTGTTGTCGAATATCAGGTTTTCCAGCCCGCCGCGCTCAACAGCCATCATAACCACCTTGTGAACGCCTGTTTCGGGTGTGATTACCCGTTTTTCGCGTGATTTAAGTTTGAGCGCGTCCGTTTTGCACCCGCGCAGGCAGACGCCGCAGCCGAGGCAGGTGTCTTCATTAAGTTTAGCCAGTTTCTTTTTAGGTTTATGCGGATCGTTTGCGGAGACCATCGCCATAGCTTCCACGGGACAGAGTTCGGCGCATTTGCCGCATCCGGTGCATTTTTCCGTTTCTATTTCAGGCAGGAAGTTGGATGTGTGGACAGGGTTCATTATGGCGAATTTGCGGGCGGCTATGAGCGCTTCGCAGCAGCATCCGCAGCAGTTGCAGATAAAGCTTACTTCCCGTTTGCTGTTCTCGCCGAACTGCACGAGGTTATGTTCGTATGCCTGTGCCAGCAGATCCATACATTCTGAAACGTCTATCTGTCTGGCATATCCGTGGCGTATCAGCGAACCGCCGACGTTGTTGAACGTCATGCATATGTCCATGGGCGCATCGCAGGCTTTTCCCATGTGCTGCATCTTGTGGCGGCAGTAACACATGCTGACACCTATGTGGCTGGCGGTCTTTATTACCTCCGTCGCGCGTTCATAGTCCAGAACGTAGAGGTTGTTGTCTTCGGAGAGCATTTCCTCGTTGACAAACGTGCGCCCCAGCTGGGTTTCGCCGTTGGTGAACAGGTTTTTTATGAAGTCCTCTTCAACGTTCATATACTGATAATAAAGCTGTCCGAGCAGTTCCTGATTGATGTCGCCCCGCGTGCGCATCATGGAAAACTCGAAAAAGCCCGCCATTGGGGGCGGCAGGACATAGGTCATCTGCCCGTTTTCAATGATGTCCATCAGAAGCACCCTGTCGCAGAGTGCGTCGAGCTGTTTTCGAGCCTCAAGGTCGCTGACCTTCCATATTTTCGCCGCTTCCTCTGCTTTGAAGGGTTTTATAGGAAGCTGCGCAATGAGCGCAGCCTCTTTTTCAGTCATGAGTATTGAGAGTATCTTGAAGAGCGTTTCCGATGCCGGAGCGCCCTGTGGAAATCTGTTCAGTCTTTCGGCAAGACTGCTGTAGCCGTGTTTAGCTGTATGATGTGCCATATCAGTTCCTCTGAAAAAAGTATAACCGATATGCACAATGATTTAAATACTAAATATCTTCGTCTGCGACCTGCTTTTTCACTGTTGCCATAAGCCTGTAGGCGAGCGGCACTATCAGAAGGGTGAGCGTTGTCCCCAGAAGAAGCCCGCCGACAATTACCCAGCCGAGCTGGTGACGGCTCTCCGCTCCCGCACCCTCTGCAAATGCAAGTGGTATGGAACCCAGAACCATAGCGGACGTTGTCATAAGAATGGGGCGGAGACGCAGTGTAGCGGCTTTTACGACTGCTTCCGTCTTGCTCAGTCCTGTAAGCTGAAGCTGGTTTGCGAATTCAACTATAAGTATGCCGTGCTTTGTGATAAGCCCTATCAGGGTGATAAGTCCTATCTGGCTGTAAATGTTCAGTGTGTTGCCCGTCAGTTTCAGGGCGAGCAGTGCGCCCGTCATGGAAAGCGGAACGGTGAGCATGATTATGAACGGGTCGATAAAGCTTTCAAACTGTGCCGAAAGCATGAGGTATATGAAAAGTATGGCGAGTATGAACGTGAACACAAGCCCGCCGCTTGATTCTCTGAATTCTCTGGATTCACCGTCGTAGTCAACGGTATAGTTTTCGGGGAGCATTTTGGATGCGGTCGCGTTCAGATAGTTCAGCGCCTCGCCGAGCGAATACCCTGCATTAAGGCTCGCGCTGACAACCGCCGCCCTCGACCTGTCGAAGTGGTTGAGCGACTGTGCAGTGATGCCCTCTCTGATGTCCACAAGGTTTGACAGCGGCACCATCTCTCCCGTACCTGAACGGACATACAGTCTGTCCAGATCCTGCGGAACGGTGCGTCTTGAGTCCTCTGTTTTAAGGATAACGTCATACTGCTCGCTGTCCATTTTGAACTGTGTCACGGTGCTTCCGCTGAACATTGTTTCTATGGCGCGGTTTACATCCTCGACACTGATGCCCATTGCCGCCGCCTTGTCCCTGTTAACGCTGACCTTAAGCTCCGGTGTGTTGAGTTTCAGGTCGCTTTTAACAGAAGACAGCATGGGGCTTTGGCTGACCTCGCGGATAAATTTCTCTGTTAAGGTGTTAAGTTCCGCGTATGAGGATGTTGTCTTTATTACAAACTGGACAGGCTGTTTCGTTGCCGAAAGTCCCAGTGAAGGCGGATTGATGGGAAACGCTCTTACATCGGGTATCATAGCCATTTTCGGAGCTATCTCCGCCGCAATATCCTGCTGTGAGCGTGTGCGCTCGTCCCATGTACGAAGCCTTATGACTGTCCTGCCGTCGGCGACAACAGGTGTTCCGACCCTTGTTTGAATGGCTGTCCGTTCGGGGATGGTTGCGTATATCTCTTCAAGTTTTCTTGCAGATTCCATTGAATAGGCTGGTGTTGCCCCGTCGGGTCCTGAGTATATGCCGAAGATAACGCTTCTGTCCTCAATGGGTGCAAGCTCCGAGGGCAGAGATTTCAGCAGGTAGAATCCGGTTGAAAACACTGCGATCATAACGATAATGCCTGGCAGCCACGATTTGATGGACACACGCAGAACTTTTTCATAAGCGGAATCCATCGCGTCAAAGAATGCATCAGCCGCTTGGTTTAAACGATTTTTTGAATGGTTCTCCTTAAGCATCTTGGAGCACATCATCGGTGTAAGCGTCAGAGCTATGAAGCCCGATACTATAACCGCGCCTGCAAGTGTTATAGCGAACTCGGTGAACAGTTTGCCGGTTCTGCCCTGTGTGAAAGCCACCGGAACGTAAACCGCGGCAAGGGTCAGCGTCATGGAGATGATAGGGAGCGAAATCTCTTTCATCCCTTCTATGGCTGCCTTGAAAGGTTTTGTACCACCCTCGATGTGTCTGTGGATGTTTTCAAGAACGACGATTGCGTCATCCACAACAAGACCCACTGCGAGAACGAAAGCCAGAAGTGTCAGAGTGTTTATGGAGAAGCCAAGCCCCCACATGATAGCGAATGCACCCACAAGCGACACGGGTATCGTTACCAGAGGTATGATGGTTGAGCGGAGGTTTCTGAGGAAAAGGAAGATGATTATTATGACCAGCAGAACGGCTTCGGATATTGCGCTGTAGACGTTCTTTATGGAGTGGTCAATGAAGACCGACGAATCGTATGTTATGAGCAGTTTCATGCCGTCGGGCAGAGTTTTGTTGATGTCCTCCACAACGACTTTAAGGTCTTTCGAGATATTCAGCGGGTTCGCCGTACTCTGTTTGACCACGCCCATACCGATGGCGTTCTTACCGTCCAGTCTGTAAAAAGACCTCTGGTCTTCTATGCCCATTTCAACATGACCTATATCTTTGATACGCAGGAGATATCCGTTTCTATCGGCAATTACGATGTTTGCAAATTCTTCAGGTTTGTTCAGCCCTGTTTCGGCGAGAACGGAAAATTCTCTTGTCTGACTTTCAACCCTTCCGCCGGGGACTTCAAGGTTCTGTGCGGATACGGCATTTTTAACGTCGGCAACGGTAACTCCCGCCGCCGCCATTCTGTCGGGATCGAGCCAGACACGCATGGCGTATCTTCTTTCGCCGTATATGTTTGCCGCGGCGACACCGTCTATAAGCTCGATACGTTTGACGATGAATCTGCTCATGTAGTCCGATATCTGCGCTGGTGAATGTTTTGTGCTGGTGACCGTCAGAAAGATGATGGGGGACGCATCCGCCTCCACCTTTGTTATGACAGGTTCGTCAATATCGTCCGGCAGTGAGCCGCGCACACGCCCGACTCTGTCGCGGATATCCGCTGCAGCGTCGCCCGGGTCGATGTTCATATTAAACACGACCGTGATGTTGCTCTGTTCCTGCCTGCTCTGTGATGTGATGCTCTTTATGCCGTCGATACCAGAGATACGGTCTTCAATTACCTTAGTAACCCTGCTTTCGATGATGTCGGGGCTTGCTCCGGTATACGTCGTCTGAATTGAGACCGTGGGTTCGTCTATGTTCGGATACTCTCTCACTGTCAGTTCGCTGTATGCCACAAAACCTATGAGGAGTATGATAAGGCTTAAAACTGTTGCGAGAACAGGCTTGCGGATAGTTATTTCGGACAGTTTCATTTCACAGACCCTTTTTCATCCTCTGCGGGAGTGACCTTGTCTCCGTCCTTTATCCTGTCCTGTCCCTTTGTAATTATAATGTCGCCGGCTTTCAGTCCCGCAGTGACCTCGACGAAACCTGTTATCCTGTTTCCTGTTGTCACTTTGGTCTGAACGGCGATGCCGTTGTTGTATATGAATACCGATTTGCCGGATGCGTTCTGGGTTATTGCTGATTCGGGAATGAATAGGGCGTTTTCACGCTCCTCTGTTTCAATGCTTATCTGCGCGAACATGCCAGGGTGAAGCTCTCCGCCTGTGTTTTTGATTATTCCGCGTACTGTCAGGCTTCTGCTCTGCTGATCTATCTTCGGGTCGATGGCGTATATCCTGCCTGAAAACACCCTGTCAGGATATGCGTCCGTTGTCGCTGTGAATGTCTGCGAGATTCTTATTTTTGAAATGTCCGTCTGGGGAACGCTGAACTGTACTTTTACGGCTGAGATGTCTTCAAGGTTGACTATCTGGGTTCCAGCCTGAATATAGTTTCCTGCACTCACCTGCCTGAGACCCACTGTGCCGGAGAACGGTGCTTTTATGGTTGTTTTCACAAGCTCGGCTTTGACAAGGCGTACCTGCGCCTCGCTTCTTTGCCAGTCTGCAAAGGCAATGTCCCTGTCCTGTCTGGATACTGCGCCGGATTCCACAAGGTCTTCCGCGCGTCTGTATTTCGCTTCGTTCAGCGTGCGGTCTGTTTCCGCGCTGTCAAGCTCCGCTTTCAGAGTGGAATCGTCGATGCGGACAAGCACCTGTCCGGCTTTAACTTTCTGACCTTCAGAAAAAAGAATGTCTGTGATGCGTCCAGCCGTTTCGGATGTTATGACAACCGACTCGTTTGACATGATGTTTCCAACAGAAAAAACTGCGTGTCCGGTGCTGCGGAATGCAACAGGCGCTGTTTCAACATATGCCTTTTTTTCTTTGGGCTTTTGCGCGTCTTTCTGTTTTCCCTGTGAAAAAACTTTTCCGCCGGACAAAAAGAAAGCCGCACAGAGTATTGCTACAGCTGCCGCCGCTATTATGGCTTTGGTTTTAGCCGGATTTTTCCAGTCCGACTTTTGTTTAACTCTCTCTTCCATGTTTATTTACTCCCCCGTCAGGCAATAGCTTAATATTAAAGACGGAGGAATGGAATAAAAATTCATATTATGAAGAAAATTTGCAGAAAAAGAGAGTTGTTTGTCCTGAAAAAGATATTTCGGAAATCCTGTGCCGTTGACTTAAAATCGTGCGCGGTATTCTTTGTTTATTCTTTTGCTATGTATTACTAAGTTATAATATATAGTTGCGTTATTTTTGCATAATTACCTGATAAATATTGACTTTTTTATCATTATGCTTAATTGTATATAACGTAATCGGAGTTTTGTAAATTATATATACGGGGGAAGACCGTGAAGTGTAACGTATGCGAGATAGGATGCTCTGTGAGCGAGGGTGCAGGTGGAGCCTGCGGGCGATATACTGTTGAGAACGGAAAAATCACGGAGCTTTTTCCCCACAGCTATCTTGTGGTCTGCCCTATCTCAGCTGAAACTATGCCGGTCATGAACTTTTACCCCGGAGCAAAGTTTCTCCAGATAAGCACCAGCGGGTGCAACTTCGACTGCGGCGGGTGCGTTGCCACCGTCTGCGCAAAGGAGATGAACGCCGACAGCAGTGCCATGAAAAAACTTACCCCTGAACAGATAATTCAAAAGGCATTTGCGCAGGAGTGCGCAGGAATAGCGTTTCTGATGAACGATCCGCTGGCTTCATTCCACACTTTTCTGGAAGTTGCGAAGCTGGCAAAAAATAACGGGCTTCTCGTCGGCTGTTCGTCAAACGGGTATTTCACGGAAGATTCGCTGAGCGGGATTTCGGATTATCTTGATTTTATCAACATAGGTATAAAGGGTTTGAATGACGCAGACTACAGAGCCTGCGGAGCGCCTTCGTACCTGCCTGTTATGCGCAATATACGGCTGTTTCATGAAAAGGGTGTACATGTTGAGGCGGCATGCATGCACAAAAAAGGCGGCGAAGAGACCGCGGTCAGCATAGCACAGGCTGTTGCCGCTGTTTCCAAAGAGATTCCGTTGCAGGTGATGCGGTTCATTCCTCTGGACGAGGCAGACATTACCGATGAACCCACCATAGCGGAATCAGAAGCTCTGATAGAGCGAATGAAAGAGATACTGGACTATGTATATCTTTTCAACTCCCCCGGCACCGACTGTATCAACACCTATTGTCCTGAATGCGGTAAGCTGATATTCGAGCGGGATTTTTACGGTCCCATGGGTTCAAAGCTCCGCGCATCGCACATAGGGCACGATGAAAAGAACTGTCCGAAATGCGGACACGCGCTGAAGCTTGAGGGTGATGTTGCGAAAAGGTCTTTCAACGAAAACGATTTCGAGGGCGGATACCCGTTCACCCGCGCTCTTGAGATAATAGAGGGAACGCTCGCCGCAATAGGCGTGCGCGACAGGAAAAAGATAATAAAATGCTGGGCGGATACGCTGAACGACGGCGGTCTGACCCGTTTTCACGGAAATATCCAGAGTTTTGACAAATATGCGGACACAATTAAGTATTTCGGAAAACTGACAGGACATGTTGACGGTGCAGAGAGACTTGTCAGGTATATGCGCGATAAGATAGATATCATCAGTGAAGGGGCAGCTGGAGCCGCCTATAAACCTTCTGTGTATTATGTGATGAGTTCACCCCTTTTCGCCCTTGAGCCGGGCAGGCTTGAAAACTGGCTGGTGGAGATGGCTGGCGGCGTGAGCCTTAACAGAGGTATGGACTGCGAGGGCAGACCGGGCATGAGGATAAAACCTGAAAGGCTGAACGAGTTAAACCCCGACGTGATATTCATCTCTTCGTTCATGCATGCGGAGCTGGACGATTTCTACAGTCTTTGCGACAGGCACTCAATCATGACCAATGCAGTGGAAAACGGACGCGTCTATAACCACGTTGCACCCTGTTTCGACTTCGGAAGTCCCCGCTGGGTGCTTGGATTGATGCATATAGCGAATTGTCTGCATCCGGAGGTTTTCGGGTTTGACATAAAGGCGGAGGCGAAAGAGTTTTATGCGCTTTTCTACGGAATAGATTTCAGAGCGGAAGATGTTAACCGTTCATTTGCGAAACCCAGCAGAACATGGGAGTATTCAATGTTCTGAGGTTAACGCTTTGCAACGCCTGTTGTTAAGTTTCATCTCAAAGTAAAATCAAATATACTATTCTGTCATTCTTTATAATATAATAAACTATGTTTAATTATCACAATTATTCACTTAACGGCATCTCATATGTCATGCTTTTCTTTCTGTGCCTTCATTCCGGTGTTCTGTACGGTACTCTGAAACGCATCGACAGACCGTCACTTCGCCTTTTTGCAGCATACATGTTGCTGGCATGGGTTCATTGCGCGTCATATTTCATGCAGATATCTGCTTTAACTCTCGATGTGAAGCTGTTCTGGGCAAATATAAAGGTTTCTATGCTGTGCGTAAGTCCGGTTGTATGGCTTTATTTCACTTATATGCTGACAAACAATAAATATCTTAATAAAAAGATAACCGCTGTGCTTCTGACCATAGCTTTTCTGAACATGTATGTGATCTGGAACGACCAGACACTCCATCTTTTCCGTGAATCTGTGGAACTGTATAAGATTTCCGACAGTATTTCCATAATGAAGCCGAAGTTCGGTATATGGTTTTTGAGCATATATATCTGGTCTTTGTATATTCCGGTTCTGGTTTCCATTCTCATGTTTCTTGCCGCCTATATAAATACCGGAAAGTATGGAAGATTTCTTTACGGTATAATGATCGTTGCCATGGTGTTTGCCCTCATTGCAGGGATTCCGCAGGTTGTAGGGCTTACATATATAGATTCGTATGCCATATCAATCGGTCTGACAGCCATCGTTTATTTCATTCTGGTGCATAAATTTCATATCTTCGGTATTGTGCCGCTATCGAACAGCGATATCGTTGATATGGTTGAAGCAGGAATATTAATATACGGCAGCACCGGAAAACTTGTTGAAGCGAACTCCGCCGCCGGATCTGTTTTTGAAACAGAGGAGCAGATGTCGCTTCTGGAATCAGCTTGCCGGGTGCTCAAACTGGATCCGTATAAATCTGGCGGTGATACAGATATCCCGATTTCCGAGATATCTTCAGGCGACAGAATATACACGGCAAAACTGAAAACTGTTAAAGGGTATAACGGAAATATCGACGGATATATAATCTTCATCAACGACGCCACCGAGCATTACAAACTTGTGCAGGTGCAGAAGGACAAGGCTCTTGCGGAGCAGAAAAGCGCAATCATAAGCGACATACACGACAATATCAGCGGCAGTGTAAGTGTCATAAGTATTCTGGCTGCCGGCGCTATTGAAGACGGGTATGACAGGAAAACCGTTCTGGAGAAGATACGCAGTATCTCCGCCGATACATGCGAAGAGGTTCGTTTCATGATGAACACATACGAGCGGCGCAGGTTTGTATACAAAGACCTTGTGTCGGATATGCAGAACGTCGGAAACATGCTGACAGACGGAACCCGTATAGATTTTACAATGACGTCAAATCTGATGACCGATATGAAATATCAGGAGATATCTTTTGACGTATATATTAATCTGATCAGGCTTTTTAAGGAATGTGTAATCAACTGTGTCAAACATTCGGGAGCGAGAACCCTTCATACCGAGGTGCAGATCGCCGGCGGAAGCGTTTCTCTGCTTATCAGAGACGACGGATGCGGTTTCCACGGCGACGTGAAAAAGGGCAGGGGACTTAAGAACATGCATAACAGGGCAAAAAGCATAGGCGGCGAGTTGGTGTTCGACGGCTCCTCAGGAACTGTTGTGCGTTGCATTGTGCCTTTGAAGGAAGGCTGACAGAACTGCATTCCTCTATTTTCTCCTGACATCCAGCTTTGCCATTTTGCTTCTCAGCGTGCTTGGCTTCAGTCCCAGAATCTCCGCCGCTCCGCCTTTGCCGTTTATCTTTCCTCCGGTGTAGTTCAGAACCTGAGAAATGTAATCCGCCGTGTGTACATCCAGATTTTCGGGGATTAAATCCGGTGCCTGCGATCTTACGAATTTTCTGTCCTCAAGCCTGTCGGCTGTTATGGATGAGAAGGTCAGTTTTCCGGTTTTGAAACGGATAAGTTCCCGTTCTATGACGTTTTGAAGTTCACGGACGTTGCCCGGCCATGAATAATTCGCCAGCTTTTCCAGTGTGCCAATCTCTATTGGCGGTGTCTGGTGAAGCCCTATCTCGCGGCACTTCTGTTCAATGAAATAGCGTGCAAGAGCGGGTATGTCCTCTTTGCGATTTCGCAGTGGCGGGATGTATATGGGGAAAACGTTCAGACGAAACCAGAGGTCTTCGCGGAATCCGCCTTCGGCAACCATGTCCTCCAGCTTTTTGTGGGTTGCGGCTATGATCCTTATGTTCAGCGGTATCGGCGTGCTGCCGCCGACCCTTTCAAGTTCACGGTTCTGCAGCACCCTCAAAAGACGTACCTGTGCCTGCAAGGGAAGCTCTCCTATCTCATCAAGAAATATAGTGCCTCCTTCCGCCCTTTCAAACCTTCCGCGCTTCATTGCCGTGGCGCCCGTGAAGGCTCCCTTCTCATGTCCGAAAAGTTCCGTGTCAATGAGCGCTTCGGGTATAGCCCCGCAGTTGACCTTTATAAACGGCTGATTCTTTCTGGCTGAATTATAGTGGATGGCATTTGCAATGACCTCTTTTCCGACACCGGTTTCGCCAAGAAGAAGCACTGTGTTGTTTCTTTGCGCCACCTGCGAAACCATCTCCATAACGTTTCTCAGTCCGCTTTTGGAGCCGATGATATCTTCGTGGTATTTTGAGGTGAGCTCATTTTGCAGAAACTGGTTTTCATCCACCAGTCTGTCTTTGAGGTTCATAAGATCTTTATGGGCAAGTGCGTTTGCAAGCGCGATGGTGAAAGGATCCGTAACTATGCTTATAAGTTTTAAATGATCCTGATTGTATCTTCTGTTGCCTAAGGCGCGCAGCGCAAGGGTTCCCAGTTTTGTGTCGTCTATGTGCAGAGGCACTATGATTGAAGAGTTCCCTTCATCTTTTGTAATTTCCACCATCTTCTGAACAAACGGGAGTGGATTGTCTATGTCCTTTATCATGGGATGCTTTAATGCTCTTGTTATTTCCCACAGCTCTTCGTTGAGGGGGATGATTGTATCTTCCGTTAAGTTGCTGTTGTTCGGGACGGCAGCAATAAAACGGATTGCTCCCAGTTCATCGTCGTGTATAGCCAGATAGATGTTGTCCAGAGGCATTATATTTCTGATATAGTCGTAAACCTTACTGAGGGCGGCTTTTATATCCAGACTGCCGCATATCCTGAGCGTGATCTCTTTGAAAAACTCATTTTCATCTATATTCATACAGTTTCCTTATAACGAAATATCGTTGTTTTTAATATATGTATCGATATTTAGATACCAGTATAACGATATTTCGTCTCTAAAGCAAGACGTTTATAGCTAAGTTGTTTATGCAGCAGAAGTTAAGGTTATGGCATGCGTATTGCAATATCCATTGGATAAGGTATCGGAGGAAAATATGAAGACAGTTCTTTTTATCACGTGCAATCTTAAACCGAAGGAACGGTCAAGAAGCCTCACAGTTGCGGACGAGTTTCTGAAAAAGTATACGGAACTCAATCCCGAAGACCGGATTGAGGTCATAGACACATACAGAGACCACATTCAGCGGTTTGACGAGGATGTTCTGAACGGAATGGAAAAGCTTCATGGCGGAATGGCGTTTGCGGCTTTGACATCTAATGAGCAGGTCAAGCTAGGAAAGATATGGGCTTCTGCGGAGAAATTTGCAGAGGCGGACAAATATGTTTTTGTGACGCCCATGTGGAACCTTAACTTTCCGGTGGAACTGAGGATGTATCTGGACACGATATGCGTGGTCGGAAAGACGTTCATGTACACTGAGAAAGGACCGGTGGGACTTCTGAGCGGAAAAGGCAAAAAATGTCTCAACATCCACGCCACAGGCGGATTTTATTACGGCACTCCCTTTGACTTTTCGGTTCCGTATCTCAAAACCCTGATGAAGTTTATCGGTGTGGAGGATTTCTCTTCGATAGTTATAGAAGGCTTGGACATTCTCCCCGACAGAGCGGCGGAGTTCGTAGCCCATGCGATTGAAAAGGCGAAGGTCGAAGCGGCTGTATTTTAAGGAAGGCATATGAAAAGAACAGCAATACAACTGTCTGTGTTAACTCTGTCCATCCTGCTTTTTTCAGGCTGTACCGGATATAAAGGACTGAACACGGAATCTGAAATGGAAAAGATACCCCTTGTGGGTGTAGAGACGCAAAAGGGCGACTGGCCGGATGAAAAATGGTGGGAGAGGCTGAATGACCCGCAGCTTAACGCGTTAGTGGAGGATGCACTTGCCGGAAATCCTTCACTCAGTGAGGCGCAGGCGAGAATTCGTCAGGCGCAGGCGGCGGCGGGCATAGCGGATTCAGAGAACTCGGTTCAGGTGAACGGTGAAGCGGCAAGCACATATCAGCGTTTTCCGCGCCACGAAACCTATCCGGCGGCACACGCAGGCAGAAAGGACACTGTGAACCGTTTGCAGATAACCGCAGGGTACGATTTTGACCTGTGGGGAAAGAACAAGGCGGAATATGAAGCGGCATTGGGCGGGGTTCGCGTTGCGGAAGTGGACAAAGAGGCGGCAAAACTGACCCTTGTTTCGGCACTGGTGCTCGACTATGTGCGTCTGGACAACGCATACCGTAATGAAGATCTGAAAAAAGAGATGCTAGGTAAATATGCGCAGATAATCGACCTGCAAAGAAAGCGCTACGGTGCCGGACTTGATTCCGAAGGGAATATAAAGATGACTGAGAGCGCCATGCACTCCGTCAGTGCAGATATAAAGAAACTGCAGGAAGAGCAGACGCTTCTGAAAATATCTCTGGGAGCCATGACGGGAATAGGAACCGAGAGGGGACTCAAACTGAACAGACCTGCGCTGGGTGAGTACGCTTTTGCGTATCTGCCTGAAGACCTTCCGGCGGAACTTGTCGGCAGAAGACCCGATATCGCCGCACAGAAATGGCGTATAGAGACGATGCAGCAGCGCATAAAATCTGCGAAGACGGAATTCTATCCCAATGTGAACCTGAATGCGTTTGCCGGATTCCGCTCAATAGGACTTGAAAATCTGCTGAGAACAGGAAGCGGTACCTTCGGCGTGGGACCTGCTGTCACTCTTCCCATATTCAACGGAGGCGCGCTCCGAAGTAATTTTGCAATGAAGAATGCGGAATATGATGAAGCGGTTGAAAGATATAATACTCTTATTCTGGATGCCGTTCAGGAGGTTGCAGACCTCGCCGTATCGGGCAAAGAGAACATGAAACAGCTTGAGGACAGACAGAACGCGGTGGGCAGTCTTACGAATGCTAAAAGGCTGTCGGATCTTAACTATAAAAGCGGGATTGCAAGCGCTCTGCCCGCTCTGAACACTGAAATAGATATCCTTAATGCTAAAAGCGCCGTGATAGCGCTGAAATCCAGACAGACTGAGCTTGCCGTATCCATGACAAGAGCGCTCGGCGGCGGATTTGAAACGGCTGTTAAGAAAGGTGAGGAGAAGAATGATGAGTGAAAATACAATGAGACCGAATTCAAGGATGCGGCTGATGCTGATGGTTACGGGAATTTTTGTCCTGATAGGAGCGTCGTACGCATTTTACTGGTTCACGTTCGCCAGATACAGCATAACGACGGATAATGCATACGTTTCCGGCAATATAATTCAGATCACGCCCCAGACTTCCGGTTCAGTTGCTGCTGTTTTTGTTAACGATACCGACTTTGTTAAAGCGGGGACTGTTCTTGTGAGCCTTGACAGAGCCGACGCTGAAACAGCACTTGAACAGGCGGAGGCGGAGCTTGCCCGCACCGTGAGACAGGTCAGAAGCCTTTACACATCCGACAGCAGACTGAAAGCTGTTGTGAAACAGAAAGAGACTGCCCTTAAAAAAGCACAGGACGACCTTGACAGGCGTATGAAACTTTCAGGTACAGGGGCTATAGCACAGGAAGAGATAGACCACGCGGGTGAAGCGGTAAAGCTGGCTCAGCAGTCACTTGAAGAGGCACATGAACAGTTTAAAACAAGCAGAAGCCTCACCGAGAGAACGGTTGCCGAAAGCCACCCCGATGTTGAAAAAGCGGCGGCACAGGTTCGCGAGAGCTACCTTGCCCTTAAAAGAACGGAAATTGTCGCACCGGAGGACGGTTTTGTCGCAAGACGCAATGTGCAGAAAGGACAGTGGGTCAACACAGGCGCACCCCTTATGGCTATTGTGCCGCTGGATCAGATATGGGTGGACGCCAATTTTAAAGAAACTCAGCTCAGAAACATGCGCATAGGTCAGCCCGTTGAACTTTCCAGCGACCTGCTGGGCAGCGGCGTTAAATATAAAGGCGTGATACAGGGCTTTTCCGCTGGAACAGGTTCGGCTTTCTCCCTTCTGCCCGCGCAGAACGCCACAGGGAACTGGATAAAGGTTGTTCAGAGACTTGCCGTGCGCGTTGCGCTCGATAAAAAAGAGATAAAGGAAAATCCTCTCCAGATAGGGCTTTCGATGGAAGCACGCGTAAATGTCAGGGATAATTCCGGCAAAAGATTCACAGGCGGCGTGTCTGCCCATGACAGCGTTAAACCTGCCTATAAAAATACATGGAAAAGCGAGGCTGATGCCGTAGTTTCCGGAATAATAGCCAGAAACCGCTGATATGCAGGGAGAAAAGTATGCAGGACAATAAACAGGCTCCTCCTGCACCCCTTACAGGAGCGAAACTTGTGTTCGCCACGATATCTCTTTCGCTGGCGACACTTATGATAGTTATAGATACGACCATTGCTAACGTTTCCATACCTGCGATATCAGGTGACCTTGGTGTCAGCACCAGTCAGGGAACGTGGGTCATAACCTTTTTTGCTGTGGCAAATGCCGTCGCGGTACCGCTCACCGGATGGCTGATTCAGCGGATAGGACAGATAAAACTGTTCGTCTGGTCTGTGGCGCTCTTTATCCTGTCTTCGTTTTTGTGCGGGATGGCATGGAATATAGAGTCGCTGATAGGATTCAGGATTATGCAGGGGTTTGTGGCGGGACCCGTTATTCCTCTGTCTATGTCACTGCTTTTGCAGTGTTATCCGCGGGAAAAATCGGGTATGGCGATAGCTATTTGGTCGATGACGATTACAGTTGCGCCAATCGCGGGACCGATTCTGGGCGGTTGGCTTACCGATAACATATCATGGCCATGGATATTTTATGTCAATATACCGATAGGTATATTGGCGCTGGTTATTTCGCTTATGATGATAGGCGACAGGGAATCGCCCACGCGCAAACTGCCTGTGGATAGGGTGGGACTTGCACTTCTAATCATATGGGTTGGCAGTTTTCAGGTAATGCTGGACAAGGGAAAGGAGCTGGACTGGTTCGGTTCACCGTTCATTGTTACTCTGGCTGTGGTTTCAGTTGTGGCGTTCGTATATTTCCTTGTGTGGGAACTTACGGAGAAACATCCCATCATAGATCTTTCGCTGTTTAGGATAAGAAACTTCACCGTCAGTACGTTGACGCTCAGTCTGGGCTATGGCGTGTTCTTTATGAACCTTGTCCTTGTGCCGCTCTGGCTTCAGAAATACATGGGATACACTGCGACATGGGCAGGGCTTGTGACAGCGACTTTCGGGATATTCGCCATCATCCTTTCGCCCCTTGTGGGAAAAGGGATATCGAAATATGACCCAAGACTGTTCGTGACGTTCGCGTTCACGTTCTTTTCCGCGGCGTTCTTCATGCGGAGCGGTTTTTCCCCAGCTGTGGATGCGAAGTCCATTGCACTTAACCACCTGTTTCAGGGTATAGGTATGGCGGCGTTCATGACACCGCTTAACGCTATGGCTGTGGCGGGCATGGCGCATGACAGGATAGGTTCCGCATCGGGGCTTATAAATTTTGCCCGTATCATGATGGGGGCTTTCAGCGCTTCCGTTGGAACAACCATATGGGAGAACAGAGCCGCGATGCACCACGCGAGACTAACCGAGGAGATAACTCCTTATTCGGTGGCATGGTCGCATATGGCAAACGCTCTTTCGGCTATAAACATCAAGGGTTCGGCTGCTTACAGCATGATAGAGAGGGACATAACCGTTCAGTCATTCATGTTTTCGACATATGAGATGTTCAGGGTCTCCGGATTTCTGATACTTTGCCTGATAGGTGTTGTCTGGCTGGCAAGACCGAAAAAGGTAAAGGCGGGACCAGATTCCGCAGGCGGACATTGAAATTGTAAACAAAAGGCACTCTTTTTTAAGAGTGCTTTTTTCATAAAAATACTTGCCCAAAATTCAAAATGTCTGTACGAACACAGGAGACAAAACTATCGGAGATTTTTCTGTTAAATAAACTGGCACGCCTTTTGCACGTTTCTCTCGGTAAATTATACGATCCAAACGGAACCGAGATGACATTTAAAGTTAAAAATTCATTGATCACCATGACGCTTGTTCTCATCGGGATACTCACCCTTATAGGTGTGACCTATCACAGCACACGGGTGATTATCGACAGAACGGTCATGAACCACCAGCAGAACATAGCCGCGCAGGCGGCGAACACCACCGGAATATGGGTTCAGCAGCAGATAAAGATACTCCAGTCTGCGGCGAATTCGCTTGGTAAAGAGCCTGAAAAGAATCTTGATAAGACTATGAACATTCTGAAAATGGCTATGGATGCGGGTGATTTCAGTGACGTTTATATCGGCATGTACGACGGGCAGATGATAGACGGGGCTGAATGGATTCCGCCGCACAATTACGACCCCAGGACACGCCCGTGGTACAAAAGAGGCGAAAAGTCGGATTCCGCCGGTTTCACATACCCTTACGTTGATATGACCACCAGACAGATAGTAATTGCCCTTTCAATGCCTATTGTTGCCGACAGAAAACTGAAAGGTGTTCTCAGTGCGGACACTAACCTTGATATGCTTATGAAGAACGTGGTGAACGCCAGAGCGGCTAAGGGCGGATATACCTTCGTTGTCAGTCAGGGCGGAACCATCATAATGCACCCCGACAAGAATCTGCTCATGCGCGAAAAACTGCAGGACGCCGACCCCAGTCTTGAAAACATCCTTAACGTTATGAAGGACGAAGACTCCGGTTCGTTTTCATACACACAGCATGGCAAAGAATATATCCTCGCCTTTCAGAAGATAGAAAACGTTGATTGGTACCTCTGCACAACCATGACCAGAACCAACGCATACGAGCTTTCCGGCAGAGCGTCCATGCTCCTCGCCACCGAATCGGTGCTTAAAGTGCTTGGGCTTCTGGTGGTTATAACCATGATCGGCATAGGCGGAAGCGCACTTATTCTGTATCTGTATAACCGCAGGTTTGTCAACGCTATGCAGAGGCAGCAGGTGCAGATAACAGGTATGAACGAAGACCTTAAGTGGAACATCACCCGCCGTAAGGAACTTGAGACACACTACCACACTCTGTTCAACGTGGCGAACGACGCAATCATGGTCTGCAAGGGTATGATATTTGTGGACTGCAATGAAAAGGCGAACGAGATATTCAGGCTGAGTCATTACGGTATATTGGGAAATAACATGCTCGATCTTTCACCTGCCCACCAGCCCGACGGGGTGCGCAGCCACGAGAAAGCGCTTGTTATAATCTCGGAAGCGGAGAAGGGCGAACAGCAGTTCTTTAACTGGAACTTCATGCGTGGCGACAAAACGGAGTTCCCCGCTGAAGTGAGTCTTAAAAAGCTCCGTCTGAACAATGAACAGCTCATATTGCTGAGTATCAGGGACATATCCAAACGTGTGAACGCCGAACAGCAGCTTCGTCAGGCGCAGAAGATGGCGGCGATGGGTGAGATGGTGGGAGCCATAGCCCACCAGTGGCGCCAGCCTCTGAACATCCTTTCAACATACGTTGCCAGTATCCAGTCGGCATACTATAATAATATGGTGAATAAGGATTTTGTTGAAAAACTGGTGTCCGGAGCGGACAGCCAGATTCAGTTCATGTCAAAGACCATCGACGATTTCAGACACTTCTTCAAACCGTCAAAGGCGAAGGAACCTTTCGATTCCGTTGAAGCGGTGGAGAGCGCCGCAAGGCTCATAGCGCCTAATTACAAAGACGGCAATATATCGCTCAACATACTGAAACCGCAGGAAAAATATCCGCTGGTGGTTAACGGATGCCGGAGCGAATTTGTTCACGTTGTTCTTAACCTGCTGGCAAATGCCAGAGACGCTATTATTGAAAGAAATGCACCGGAAGACGAACCGCGTGAAGTTTATATTGAGATTGAACATGACGACAATAATGTTATGATAAAGGTGAAAGATACCGGATGCAAGATAGCGGAACATATTCTGCCGAAGATATTCAACCCGTATTTTTCCACAAAGACCTACGCTTCGGGAACGGGGATAGGACTTTATATGTCGCGCACCATTATCGAAAGCGAGATGCAGGGGACATTGACCGCGCAGAACTATGAGCATGGAGCGGTGTTTACGGTAACCCTGCCGAAAATTCATAAAGAGGATTAATTTGTTTGACCTGACAGGATTCAACCCCTCCATTCTGATAATAGACGACGAGAAAGAGGAACTGACAGCTTATAAGTTTCTGCTTGAATCAATGGGGCTTAAAGATATTACAACCCTTGACGACAGCAGGAATGTTCTTGATACACTTGAAAAACTCGATTCTCCCGTTGTGTTTCTCGACCTCAACATGCCGAAAAAGAGCGGCAAAGAGGTTCTGAAAGAGATCAAGGAGCGTCTTCCGCAGGTTCCGGTTATAATCTGCACTGCGAACAGCGACCTTGAAACCGCTGTGGAGTGCCTTAAGCTCGGCGCACACGACTATCTTGTTAAACCTATAAGTGTCAGCACTTTCGGTTCAGCGCTGAGAAACGCCAGCGAGATAGGTTCACTCCGTTCGGAACTCCTTTCACTTAAAAGGATCGGTACGGATACAGGACTTAAAACTCCAGAAAACTTCAAAAGCCTTGTCACATGCAGCGGCATAATGACGGGCATATTTCAGTATATAGAATCCATTGCGAAAAGCGGTCAGCCGGTGCTGGTTCTCGGTGAGACAGGTGCAGGCAAGGAGCTGATAGCCAAGGCTGTTCACGATTCCAGCGGGCTGAACGGCGAATTCGTCGCCGTGGACGTTTCAGGGCTTGATGATTCGCTGTTCTCCGACACCCTGTTCGGTCACGCAAAGGGCGCGTATACAGGTGCTGACAGCACCCGTCCGGGGCTTGTGGAGCGTGCGGCGGGCGGAACGATATTCCTTGACGAGATAGGCGATCTTAACGAGACCTCGCAGGTGAAGCTTCTGCGTCTTATGCAGGAGCGGATATACTATCCTCTCGGTTCGGATAAGCCCAAACAGTGTCAGGCGCGGATAATCGCCGCGACAAACAAAGATCTGAACGCTATGACCGTTGCCGGCGGCACATTCCGCCGCGACCTTTATTACAGACTCAGCACACATCTTATAAAACTGCCTTCACTGCGGGAACGCAAAGAGGATATTCCCCTTCTGACGGAATATCTTGCGGAAGAAGCGGCAAAAGGAATGGGCAAAACTACGCCTGTTTTCAGCCCGCAGACGATGCGTATGCTCATGGGACACGATTTCCCCGGCAATATCAGAGAGCTGAAAACCTATATCTATGACGCAGTTGCGAGGTGCAATTCCGAAGTTATGGAGGACAGGTTCATAGCCGACAGGCTGGGTGAGCTCACGCGGGAGCAGACTGTACAGATTCTATCCGGCGAGCCTCTGGAGCAGATATTCGGTCATTTCCCCACCCTTGAGGAAATCACCCAATATGCTGTTACATCGGCGATGAAGTCAGCAAATAATAATCAGTCGCAGGCGGCGAAGCTTCTGGGCATCTCCAAACAGGCGCTCAACAAACGTATTCAGAAACGCGGACACTGATAGATTACTAATGTCAACCACGGGGTCAATAAAAGTTGACCCCCGTCAACTATAACTGCCGCAAAACCACTGTTTCAATACCTTTTTTCTGGCACTGTTCTTGCGTCCTTTTCCTCCATCAGATTTCATGAGGTGAACGATGAAGCATTATAAAACTTTGATCGGAGGGGAGTGGGTCGATTCCGCCAAAAAACTTGAAGTGAAGAACAAGTATAACAACGAAGTCTTCGCCGACGTTCCCGTTGCGGACGAGAAAGAGACTCAGAGAGCCATAGACATAGCCGAAGAGGCTTTCAAAACTTTCAGAAAATGCCCCGCACACAAAAGGTCGGAGATACTTGAAAAAACAGCCGACATCATCCTTGCCAGAAAGGAAGAAATTGCGGAGATAATATCAAAAGAAGCGGGAAAAGCATGGAAATTTTCCATGAACGAGGTTTACCGCAGTGCGGAAACCTTTAAATTTGCCGCGGAAGAGGCGAAAAGAGTACACGGCGAAACCATTCCCGTGGATGCCAGCGCATTCGGTGAGAACCGCGTGGGCTATTTCATCAGAGAACCTCTGGGAGTTATCGGAGCCATCACTCCTTTCAACTTCCCGCTGAACCTTGTTGCGCACAAGGTCGCACCTGCCATTGCAACTGCGAACACGGTTGTTCTGAAACCGGCGTCCAGCACTCCTTTGTCTTCAATCATCCTTGCCGAAATAATGGAGGAGGCAGGACTGCCCGCAGGTGTTCTTAACGTTGTCATCGGTTCCGGCGGCACAGTTGGCGACACCATCGTGGCAAGCCCCAAATGCAAGAAGATAACCTTCACAGGTTCACCCGGCGTCGGCGATCAGATAATCAAAAAAGCGGGTATCAAAAAGGTCACTCTTGAGCTTGGCAACAACTCCGCAACGCTCATTGAAGCCGATGCGGATATCGAAAAAGCCGCCGCAAGATGCGTCGTCAGCGCGTTTTCAAACTCAGGACAGGTGTGCATCTCACTCCAGAGAATATACGTTAACAGAAAAGTTGCAGAAGAGTTTTCTAAGGTTTTTGTAGAAAAGACGAAAGCTCTCGTTGTGGGCGATCCCATGGATGCGGCTTGTGACGTTGGGCCCATGATAGACGGCAAAGAGCTTAAACGTATCGAGGAATGGGTGAACGAGGCGGTTGCTCAGGGCGCTGTGCTCGCCGCAGGCGGAAAGGTCAACGGCAACATCTTTGAACCGACAGTGCTCACAAACGTCACCGAGGATATGAAGGTAATGTGTATGGAGACCTTCGCGCCCGTTGTGTCCATCGTTGCATACGATAATTTCAGCGATGCAATCAAACGCGTGAACGATTCCGACTTCGGGCTTCAGGCTGGCGTTTACACCAGAGATATTAACAAGATAATGGAGGCTGTGGAAGACCTTGAAGTTGGCGGCGTTATGATTAACGACACTGCAACGTTCAGAGTTGACCATCTGCCCTATGGCGGAAACAAACTTTCAGGTCTCGGACGGGAAGGCGTGCGCTTTGCCATGGAGGACATGACAAGCATCAAAATGGTGATGATAAACAGAAACTGATAAGAGAATGAGATCGCTTCGGGTATACGACCCTCGCGAAGACGGAAAAAGTAAGTCTCTGCGAGCGGAGCGAAGCAGTCTCATCAGGATAAACAAACTTAACTGCACGAAAGTCAACCCGTGCATTTCGCCCCGTTATCGGACAGGTAACGGGGCTTTTTTACGTCAATTTTTGTTTATTTTCCGGTCTGCGGGTCAATTATTGTTGACCTGCACTTCAATAAAAATTGACACAAATGGGTCTGGTTGAAAAAATATTTTATTTATTAATATCTTATCTTGTGGCATGGGCGTTGCTTTAACGGATTTAAATAACATCAAATCCTTGGAGGATACTATGCTGAAAGGCGACGAACTGGCGCAGATATCTGCACCCCAAAGCGAAAAGACAAAAGAACTGCTCCGCAAGAAAGAGGCGTACGTTGCGGCTGGCATAAGCGCTTCCGTACCGATTTTTATCAAACAGGCTAAGGGCGCTGTTATCGAGGACATCGACGGCAACCGCTATATAGATTTCTATGCCGGAATAGGCGTTACCACCGCAGGGCACTGCCCCGAACCCGTCGTTGCGGCTGTTAAGGAGCAGGCGGAAAACCTCATCCACTCCTGTTTCATGGTCTCAATGTATGATTCCTACGTTGAGCTTTCCAAAAAGCTCACTGAGATAGCACCGGGAAATTTCGAAAAGAAGGCGATGCTTGTTAACAGCGGCGCGGAAGCCGTTGAAAACGCCGTTAAGATAGCCAGAGCATACACAGGCAGACAGGGCGTTATCTGTTTCGAGTCCGCTTTCCACGGACGCACACTGCTCACAATGTCACTCACCAGCAAAGTGAAACCCTATAAACACGGCTTCGGTCCCTATGCGCCCGAAGTTTACAAGGTTCCGTTCCCCAACCTTTACAGAGGTCAGCTCCACGTCGGCAAAGAGAACGCGGTGAAGGCATACCTTGACTACTTCGAAAGGTTCTTCGCGGCGGAGGTTGACCCTTCGCACATCGCCGCAATCATCATCGAACCTGTTCAGGGTGAGGGCGGATTTAACGTCACACCCAAAGAATATATGAAAGGGCTTCGCGAAATATGCGACAAACACGGCATCCTGCTTATTGCGGACGAGGTTCAGACGGGCTTCTGCCGCACAGGAAAGATGTTCGCTATGGATCATTACGACATTTCTCCCGACCTTGTCACCATGGCTAAGTCAATCGCATCCGGTATGCCCCTTTCGGCAGTTGTGGGACGCAGAGACGTTATGGATTCAGTCGGCGCGGGACGCATCGGCGGCACATACGGCGGCAACCCTGTTGCGTGCAAAGCGGCGCTTGCGACCATTAAATATATGGAAGACGAGAAACTCGCCGACAAATCAGCAGACCTCGGCGAAAGGATAGTGGAGCGCGTTAAGGCACTTCAGGCTGAGTTTCCCGTGATAGGCGATGTTCGCAACCTCGGCAGCATGATAGGTATCGAGTTCATCAAAGACGAAACCACAAAGGAACCCGACAAATACAGCGTCACATCGATAATAGCTGAATGCCAGAAGGACGGTCTGCTGCTCATCGGCGCGGGTATCTTCGGCAACGTTATCCGTATGCTTCCCCCTGTTGTACTTACAGACGCGCAGTTCGGTCAGGCAATGAGCATATTCGAAAAAGCAGTACGCAAGGTGCTGAGTAAGTAACTGAAAAATAAGTGTAAATCCCCCTAACCCCCTTTTAAAAAGGGGGGATTAGGGGGTCTCATTACCGCTTTATGGCGGTGAAAATAAAAAGGAGGGTATTCTATGAATCTGAAGAAATTCATCGTTCCTGCCGTTGTACTGGCAATGGGAACAGCATCTTTTTCTGCTTACGCTGCGGAAAAAGTGGTCAAGATAGGTAACATACTCCCCCTGTCCGGACCTTCGGCATCCGTTGGTATTCAGGGCAAACAGGCAAGGGAAATGGCTGTTGACGAGATCAACAAAGCAGGTGGTATCAAGGCACTCGGCGGTGCTAAGCTGAAACTTCTCTTTGCCGACAGCAAAGGCGATCCCACAACAGGCGTTACTGAGACTGAACGCTTCATCAGCACCGAAAAAGTCAGCATCGTCACAGGCGCCTGGAACTCATCCGTAACCTATCCCTCGACTCAGGTTGCCGAAAGATACGGGGTTCCCTTCGTTGTGCCCGTGTCTGTCCGCGACACTATAACAGAGAGAGGCTTCAAAAACGTGTTCCGCATCGCAGCGAAAGACTCATGGTGGACACGCGACCAGTTCCGCTTCCTTTCCGATATGCAGAAAGAATTTAAAACCCCCATTAAAAAAGTTGCTTTTGTTTATGAAAACGGCGACTGGGGAACAGGTTTCGCTGAGAAATGGCGTGAACTTGCGAAGGCTGCCGGATATCAGGTTGTTCTTGATGAACCCTATCCCAGCACAGCAAGCGACCTTACCCCCGTTGTTCTTAAACTGAAACGCTCCAACCCCGACGTTGTCTTCATGACTTCAAACGCGGCTGACGCGATTCTTCTTACAAAGACAATGACCGACCTCAAGGTCAACGTTAAAGCCATTGTAACATCCGGCGGCGGACACGCAGACCCTTCATATCTGGCGGCTGTGGGCAAGAGTGCTGAATATCTGTTCGACATCGTCGAGTGGGAGACAGACCTCAACAGACCCGGTCTGAAAGAGACAAACGAAAAGTTCAAAAAACTCTACGGATATAACCTCACAGGTGAAGCTGTTGACGCATACGCTTCCATGTACCTCGTCAAAGACGTTCTGGAAAGAGCAAAATCAACAGACCCCAACGCTCTGCGCGCGGCTCTTGCATCCACAAACCTTTGCGGCGGCAAAACAGGTCTTCTGGCATACAACTGTATCCAGTTTGACCAGACAGGGCAGAACAGGAACGCAAGCCTTGTCATTGTTCAGGTGAGAAGCGGCAAAGACGGCAAGATGGAGAGAATCACCGTATGGCCTAAAAACGTCAGAAGGGCGGGATATAAAGTGGTATTCCCCCAACCGAATAAATAAGAACCATTCATAGAACGGGTCGGGGGAGACTTTTACCCCCCTGACCCGTGTTTTTACGGGAGTTATTATTATGATCGGCTATATAGAATCCGTCATCAACGGCATACTCATGGGTTCGATTTACGGACTCACTGCGGTGGGGCTTACCCTGATATTCGGGGTGATGAAGGTGGTAAACTTTGCTCACGGCTCAATCCTCATGGTGGGGATGTTCGCTGCATACTGGTTTATTACGCTGACAGGGGTTAACCCCTATCTGGCGCTTGTGGTTGTTGTACCTCTGCTCTATTTCTTCGGTTATTATATGCAGAAGATCGTCATTAAACCCATCTTTGAAGCTGAAAAGCATGTCAGAGAGCCTATCACTGTCATCATAGTCACAACGGGTATCTGGTATGTTCTGGACAACCTTGCTCTGCTGGTTTTCGGTGCGGAGTTCCGCGTTGCTCAGACATCCGTCACAGGCAAAATGGTTGAAGTGGCAGAGATGTATTTTCCGCTGGCAAAGATAATCGGCACAGGGATAACACTTCTGCTGGGCGTATACCTTTACTGGTTCCTCAAACACTCGCGTATGGGAAAAGCTGTGCGCGCAACGAGCCTTGACAGGGAGGCGGCAACCCTTATGGGCATCAAACAGAGCCGCATATACAACATCGTATTCGGTATGGGCTGCGCCTGCTGCGGCGTTGCGGCTTGCGTTCTTGTCCCTTTCTATTATGTATATCCGACGGTTGGCGTTCCGTTTGACATAAAGGCTTTTGTAATAGTCGTTCTCGGCGGTCTGGGGAGCATCCCCGGCGCGATACTGGGCGGCGTGATCATCGGTATCATAGAGACCGTGGGCGCACAGTTTATGGCGGCGACATGGACGGAAATGCTTATATATGCGTTTTTCCTTGTGGTTCTGTTTGTTAAACCTTCCGGTCTCTTCGGTCTGAGACAGGATTATTAAGGGGGCGCACAGATGAAATTTCTAAGCAACGTACCGACAACACATAAAGTATTCGCGGCGCTTGTTCTGGCTGTGCTCTACGCACTGCCGCTGTTTGTTACAAGCCCTGTTATGTTACAGATATTCATACTTATATTCTTCTATGCGTATCTGACCTCTTCATGGAACTTCGTTGGCGGTTTCGCAGGGGTTCTGCCTCTGGGGCACTCCGCATTTGTTGGACTTGGCGCTTATACGTCAACGCTTCTTTATCTCACATACAACATCAGCCCGTGGATAGGCATGATAGCGGGCGGCATCGTGGCGGCGGCGTTCGGTCTGCTCATCGGTCTGCCGACACTGAAACTGCGCGGCGCATATTTCGCCCTTGCAACCATTGCGTTTGCCGAGGGTCTGCGCGTTCTGGTGGAAAATATCGAAAAACTCGGTTCTTTCGAGGTTCGCGGTCCCAAGGGTCTGCTCATCAACCTTGTGGGCAACTCGTTCAGGGATTTTCAGTTTCTCAGCAAGGTTCCCTATTATTACATAATACTCACCATGCTTGTACTGGTGCTGATACTGACCTTTTTTATGATGCGGTCAAAGGTGGGCTACTACCTTGCTGCCGGTGGCGAAGAACCGGAAGCTGCGGAGGCGCTTGGTATCAAGGTTTCAAAATATAAGCTCATCGCAATGGCGATAAGCTGCTTTCTCACAGCTCTTGGCGGTACTTTCTATGCCCAGCTCGTGCTGTATTTCTATCCGAAATCCATCATGGGGCTTGATATGTCCTATGAAATCGCTTTCATCGCCCTCATAGGCGGCAGAAGTACAATCTTAGGTCCCGTTCTCGGCGCGTTCCTTCTGCGTCCGGTTGGTGAGCTTACGAGGATATACCTCGGCGATACGCTCCCCGGTCTGCACCTCATCATCTTTGGTCTGGTGCTCATAATCGTTATGCGCTATCAACCGCGTGGGCTTGTTGAGCCTGTGTCAAAATGGCTTACCGCTATTTTTGACCGCATTGAGAACAGGAGGAGGGCGTAATCATGGCACTTTTGGAAGTTAAAGGCGTAACGAAGCAGTTCGGCGGTCTCACGGCGGTCAACAATGTGGATATGGAAGTGCAGGAGGGGCAGATTGTCGGGATCATAGGACCCAACGGTGCAGGCAAAACGACCCTTTTCAGCTGCATAGCCGGTTCACACGTTCCCACTAAAGGGAGCATAAAATTCAACGGAACAGAGATTGCGGGCAAAAGACCCTATGACATATGCAAACTGGGCGTGACCAGAACCTTTCAGGTGGTTAAGCCCTTCGCAAACAAAACCGTGCTCTATAACACAACCGTCGGCGCTTTCGCAAAGACCAACAGACTGGACGTTGCGGAAGAGAAGGCGATGGAGGTTCTTAAACTCATCGACCTTTACGACAAAAAGGACGTTCCCGCAAAGAACCTCACTCTGCCGGAACGTAAAAGGCTTGAGCTTGCCAGAGCGCTGGCAACAGAGCCTAAGCTGCTGCTGCTGGACGAGGTTATGGCAGGGCTGCGTCCCTCCGAAGTGGCGGAGATGCTGCCCGTTATCCGCAAGATAAACTCCGTGGGCGTTTCGATAGTTATCGTCGAGCACATAATGCAGGCGATAATGAACCTGTCGGAGCAAGTGTACGTTATCAATTTCGGTAAGAAGATAGCCGAGGGAGACCCCCATAAGGTGGTCGCCGAGGAAGAGGTTATCAAAGCCTATCTGGGGGATGAATATGTCGCTAATAGCCATTGAAAATCTTTGCGCCGGATACGGCGAGATAGGCGTTCTGTTCGACGTCTCCATGCGTGTGGAGGCGGGCGAAGTTGTGAGCATCATCGGTGCGAACGGTGCGGGCAAATCCAGCCTGCTCAAAGCGCTTTCCGGTCTCATCCGCCCGTCGTCCGGCAAAATAACCTTTAACGGCGAGGATATTACTAAGCTCCCCGCCGACGAGATAGTGGGCAGGGGACTTATCCACGTTCCCGAAGGCAGAAGGCTTTTCAGCCTTATGACCGTTTTCGAGAACCTTGAGATGGGCGCTTTCAGCAAGCGCGCACAGAAGGATTTCAAAAAGAATCTGGAGGACGTGCATAACCTGTTTCCGCGACTGAAAGAACGGGAAAAACAGCTCGCAGGAACGCTTTCCGGCGGTGAACAGCAGATGGTCGCCATCGGAAGGGGCGTAAGCTCCCCTATTAAGTAGACGTTTCATAAGCAGAGTTTTTCTGGCAAACTATAAAAGCTAGGAGGCTCGTTTTGAAGAAGTCACGATTCACAGAGACACAGATAATTTCAATTCTTAAAGAAG
>NZ_JAJOIL010000025.1 GCF_021209385.1 Seleniivibrio sp.
CGGAGGTCTGTCTTGACCACATCCCGACGATTCTGCCGCCGAAAAAATATTTTCTCCCGCAGCACGAAACCCTTCTGGAATATGATACCACCGAAGGGCAGAACATGCAGGCTTTTGTTGAGATAGAGCCGATGGTCATCCTTGGCGTTCACTCCTGCGACATAGCAGGGATTCAGTGTCTGAACCATGTTTTCATGGACAGACCGAAGGATTACCACTATCAGGCTCGCCACGACAAGATACTTCTGATTGGTTATGAATGTCTTAAAAAATGCGACGGTTTCGCTTCCTGCGGGCTGATGCAGACCCACACGCCCACGGGTGGATACGATATATTCATGACGGATATGGGCGACCATTACTATTTCAGTATCAACACGTTTGACGGTAAGGGCATGGTTCAGCTTTTCGACGGGTTTCAGCTTGCTGATATTGCCGATGAGAAAATGTTGAAAAAACTCCGTTCGGATAAGAAAAAACTCTTCAAAAACGAAACTGACGTGAGCCTTTCGGAGATACCATCCATATTTGAATGGGGTTTCGACAGCCACGTCTGGGACAGAACGGCTGAAAAATGCCTCTCCTGCGGAAACTGTACAAACGTCTGTCCCACCTGCTACTGTTTCGACGTCAACGACGAACCGGAGCTTAACCTTGCGAAAGGAAGGCGGGTTCGCGTATGGGATTCGTGCCAGAACGAAACCTTCGCCATCATAGCCGGCGGAGAGAATTTCCGTCCGAAACGCGCACAGCGCACAAGACATCGGTTCTTCCGTAAATTCAAATATCCTGTCGTGCGATACGGTAAATTCTTCTGCACAGGGTGCGGAAGGTGCAGCAGGCAGTGCATGGCTTCAATAAATCTGAAAGAGACCATATCAAACCTTAAAAGATCGTGGGGTGAGATATGAGAATACCGCTGAAAAAATCCGGATACGAGATAATCAAGGCGGAAGTGATTAAGATAACACCTATGACCGCCACGGAAAAGCTTTATGAGATAAAGCTTAAGAACGGCGAAAACCTTGACCACGACCCCGGTCAGTTTGTTGAGGTGTCTATATTCGGTGCGGGCGAGGCTCCCATATCTGTCTGTTCTTCACCGACGAATCAGGAAACGTTCGAGCTTTGTATCCGCAAGGTGGGGCGCATGACATCCGTTCTGCACAACCTGAAAGTCGGCGATGAGGTTGGCATCAGAGGCCCCTTCGGCGTGGGATTCCCCGTGAATCTGCTGAAAGGCAGGGATATGATATTCATTGCGGGCGGGCTTGGCATAGCTCCCCTGCGTTCCCTTATAAATTACGTTCTGGACGAGCGCCGCGACTTCGGAAAGGTTGACATACTTCTCGGATGCAAGACGCCTGACAAGATGCTTTTCGGCAAAGAGGTTGCAGTCTGGGCGGAGCGGATGGACGTGAACTTCTGCTGTACGGTTGATAAATCCGACCCCGAATGGAAAGGGAACGTGGGGCTTATCACAATCCTTATTCCCGGGGTGAATTTCAATCCTGACAACACCTTTGCCGTGGTCTGCGGCCCCCCTGAAATGTATATTTACGTCATTCAGGAGCTTCTGAAAAAAGGTATGCCGGAGAACAGAATATACGTTTCTCTGGAAAGACATATGAAATGCGGAATGGGCAGATGCGGACACTGCCAGATACACCAGTATTACTGCTGTATGGACGGTCCAGTGTTCCCCTATGACAAGGTGAAAGACCTTGAGGGGGCGATATGAGCAAGCCCAAGGTGGCATTTTTCGACCTAGCCTGCTGTGAAGGCTGTCAGCTTCAGGTGGCAAATCTTGGCGAAGAGCTTCTCGATCTCCTCGGTCATATTGACGTAGTTGAGTTCCGCGAGATAATGAGCGAGAAGTGGGAGGGCGAATATGACCTTGCCATCATCGAGGGGAGCGTTACAAACGAGGAAGCCGAAGAGAAGGTTAAAGAGATACGCCGCCGCTCAAAAATGGTCATGGCATACGGTGCCTGTGCTGTTAACGGCGGAATAAACGGTATAAAGAACAAACGCCCTATGGACGAGAACGGTATGATAGTCTACGGCGACAGATTCAAAGATTACCCCAGCAAGCCCACAAAGGCAGTGGGGGATATCATTGAGGTCGACTACATAGTGCCGGGCTGTCCGATATATCCGCCGGAGTTTTTAAAGGTGCTGAAAAGCGCTCTGGCAGGGCTTGAATACATAATTCCCGACCATGCGGTCTGTGTTGAGTGTCGTTTCAACGAGAACGAATGTATGTACGAAAAGGGCATAAACTGCATGGGACCCATAACAAGGGCTGGATGCAACAGCTGGTGTCTGAACAACGGAAACAGATGCTACGGATGCCGCGGGCTGCTCAGTAACCCGAACATACACGGGGCAAGGGACGTTATGAAAAAATATGACCTCGACCCAGACGTTATACTGAAATCCATCGACATGTACAATGCGGCGGCGGGAGGTAAAGATGAGTAAGAACCTCTCCGTAAACGTTGAATTCCTCACCCGCGTTGAGGGACACGGACACATTGTCGTTGACATGAAGAACGGGAAGCTGAATAAATGCGAACTGAAAATCGCCGAGGCGCCGCGCTTTTTCGAGGCTATGGTGCGCGGCAGGAGCATATTTGAACTTCAGCACATCACATGCCGCATCTGCGGGATCTGTTCTTGCGGTCACAGCCTTGCAAGTATTCAGGCGGCGGAGGATGCCATAGGTTTCACCCCGTCAGAGCAGACTGTGATGCTCCGCAAGATTCTGCTGCACCTTGAAAATCTTGACAGTCACATACTTCATATATATATGCTGGTGGCTCCCGACATGCTTGGTAAAAAGAGCGCCCTTGCCCTTACGGCAACCCATGGGGACGCCGTGCGCCGCGCACTCAGGATGAAAAAATGCTGTAACGATGCCTGTGCGGTGCTTGTGGGACGGCACGTTCACCCCATTTCGTCAACAGTAGGTGGATTCACAAAGATACCTTCGGAAGCCGATCTGCTTGAAATGAAAAAACATTTTTCAGCGATAAAGCAGGATCTTCTGCCGACCCTTGAGCTGGCGAAAACCTTTGTATTCCCTGAATTTGAAAGGGAAACGGAGTATGTTTCTCTTGCAAACGATACGGAATACGCCCTTCTGAACGGAAAAGTGAAATCCAGCAAAGGTATTCTGAAAGATAAGTCCGAATACAAAACCCTTACTAATGAGTTTCTCGTTCCGCACTCCACTGCGAAACACTGTAAACTGTCCGGTGAATCATATATGGTGGGCGCGCTGGCGAGATTCAATAATAATTACGATATGCTCCACCCGCTTGCGAAATACGCGGCGGACGAGCTTAGATTAAAGCCTGTCTGTTCAAATGTTTATCTGAATACGGCGGCGCAGATAGTGGAATGTTTCCATTTCACAGACGACGCTATACAGATAATCGACAGACTGCTTGAGAAAGGGACGGATAAGTCTGAGGCGATAATCGTGGGGCTTAACGAAAACGAGGTCATAAAAGTTAAGGCGGGTAAAGGCGTCGGTGCCGTAGAGGTGCCGCGCGGACTGCTTTACCACAGCTATGAGGTTGACAATAAAGGAACTATTCTGTCAGCGGATTGTGTTATCCCCACGGGTCAGAACCTTGAAAATATAGAACTTGATATGCGTAAACTTGCTTCTATGGTTTGTGACAGACCGCAGGAGGAGGCGACTCTTCTGTTTGAGATGATGGTCAGGGCATACGACCCCTGCATCTCCTGTTCCACACACGTTCTGGAGGTGGATTTTGTCTGATACTGTCAGAGAGATACTGCCTGCCGAAAATGGCGTGACACTCTATGTCGGACTCGGAAACTCCCTGCGCGGCGATGATTTCGCCGGCTCGCTTCTGATAACCATGATAGAGCCGCGGGACGGCATCGTTCTGTTTGATGCCGGAGAAAAGACAGAAACTGCTTATGACAAAGCCCTTGAGATAAAGCCTGTAAAGGCGGTGTTCTTTGATGCGGCGGATATGAGGCTTCCTTCGGGAACTGTCCAGATAGTCTATGAAGACACACTCTCCATGAGCGCAGTCAGCACCCATAAAGTACCTCTGCCTCTCATAACAAAGCTCATCCGCGAAGAGACCGGAGCGGAGATAGTTATCTGCGGGATTCAGCCCGCCTCCGTTGAATTTATGCATAAGATGGACGAATCCGTGAAGGAATCCTGTGAAACTCTGGCGAAGATCATCAACAACAGCCGCTAGCTCGAAAGAACTCACTGCGGGCGGCATCAACTTTACCCATGAAATAAAACCTCAGCTGAAAAGAGTTTATATCCGTATCGGCAGCGACAGACGTATAATTCTTCGTTCTGCGCAAATGTCAGAAAAAGACGCTGTGTCCATAATTTTGTCAAAATCAGCATGGATTCGGGCTAAATTAGAAGAAATAGTGGATAAAGCGCCCTTTGACCCCCTTCAGAAGATGCACTATCTTGGGGTTGAGTATGAAAACCAGTGGATTTTTAACGAAAAGATGGGAATCGGCTCCGTAAAAATAGGTTTTTATGCAGATAAATGTATTTTTGAATATAATCCGAAAATGATGCGCGACGAGATACTGCTTGAGAAGCTGGATGCTTTTTACAGAAAAGAGGTAAAGAACATAGTGCCTCCGCTGGTGGACAAGTGGTCAGGCATCATGGGCTTAAAGCCTAAATCCGTGACCTTTCGTAAGGCTAAAAGCCGCTGGGGCAGCTGTTCTTCAAAGGGCGGACTGTCTTTCAATATATATCTGGCAAAACTCCCACCTGAATGTATTGAATACGTTGTTGTTCACGAACTTGCCCACCTTGCCCATCATAACCACGGCAAACACTTCTGGGCGCTTGTGGAAAGTTATATCCCCAACTATGTGCGTCTGCGTAAATCTCTCAAACAATACTCCGTGTGAGTTTATATTGATTTTAAGGTCTTAATTTAGTATCATATTAAGACCGGAGGATACTATGGATATTAAAAACAACATTAAGCCTATTTCATATATAAAAGCCAACGCCGCCGAGGTGCTTAAGCAGGTCAACGAGACCAGAAGCCCCATCGTGATAACCCAGAACGGCGAATCCAAAGCTGTTCTGATGGACGCTGGGTCTTATCAGGAGATGATGGACGCCATGGCGATGCTGAAAATTATAGCTATGGGCGAAAAGGACATTGCCGAGGGCAGAGTGCTTACTCATGAGGAAGTCGGAAAAAAGCTGAAGGAACAGCTGGATGCACTTTAAGGTCATATGGAGTGAGCCTGCGAGAAATGACCTTAGGTCGTTAGTTGAATACATTTCATATGACGATAAGGAAACAGCACGCAGGATTGGTACTGAAATATATGAGGCAGTGGGTAAACTTTCTGAATTGCCAAATCGTTCCAGACTTGTGCCGGAACTGAGACTGTACAACAATATCAGTTTCAGAGAGATTTTAATTTCTGTCTGGCGCGTAATATTTACGGTGATGAACGATACTGTACTGGTGTATGCTGTTTTGGACAGCAGGCAAAATGTAAGCGATATTTTATCCAAAAGATTAGTTTTATAAGACAGGTGTTTTATGACAAATAACGGACAGCCGGTTCTGGCGGCGGTTTGCGGATTATACTGCGGCGGATGCGCACTATATCTTGCAACAGAAAATAACGATACCGAAAAACTTGAATATTTTGCCGAGATGTTCGGCACGGACATAGAGAACGTTAAATGCGACGGATGCCGTTCCGGAAGGGTGAACGGATACTGCCGCAACTGCGAGATGGTGAAATGCGCAAAATCCAAGGGTGTGAACTCCTGCGGAGAGTGCGAAGAGGTTCCCTGCGAACTGTTCGCTACTTTTCAGGTGGCGAGACCACACAGAAAGGATATTTACAGGGATTTCGCCCGTATAGCGGAAGTCGGTGCCCACCAGTGGGTGCTTGAAATGCGCGAGAGATATTCATGTCCAGCCTGCGGATACCCTAACTCTGCGTATGACCTTAAATGCCGCAGATGCGGACACGAACCGTCGAACGCTTATGTTGCGGAACACATGGACGAAATTAAAAAGTATCTTGCTCTGAAAAACGACTGAAAGGAAAAACGTCGGGCAGAGGTGCCGTGACGGTTATAAATTCTTTTGATACCGGATGGACGAATGCCATGCGGAAATGGTGAAGAGCTATTGCTCCGTTGTCCATTCGGTTTTTGCTGCCGTATTTTTCATCACCGAATATCGGATGACCTGTGTGCGAAAACTGACCGCGTATCTGGTGATATCTGCCTGTGTCAAGCGTCACTTCCACAAGTGACCTGCCGCCGTCGACCGCCTTGACTTCATAGCTTAACACAGCCTCTTTGGAACCCTCGTGGGGTTTATCTGTGATTCTCGCCATGAATCTCATATGCGAATGATGATGTTTCAGAATACCGTGAGAATTCTTGAAAGTTCCTTCCACAACAGCCATATATACTTTCTTATGTTTTTTGTCCCGCATGGAGGCGTTAAGGCGTGAAAGCGCCTTGTCTGTTTTTGCAAATAGCACGGCGCCGCTCACCGGAGTGTCCAGCCTGTGCAGTGCGTGTAGGAAAACGTTGCCTGTTTTCCCGTCCCGCTCGCGCAGCCACTCTTTCACCCTGTCTTCAAAACTGTCATTGTGTCCGTCCGAAGGCTGCGTAGGGATGCCTGCTGGTTTGGATGCGGCTATGACGTGGTTATCGGCGAAAAGGATATCCATCAAAGCCCCTGCTGTTTCCATGCGGCGAAGAATCCCGCCGGAACAGGTATTTCCGTTTCTCCCCTGTCGAGAGTCAGTTCTGATGTCTCTATCTCGCCGTTTGTTCCCGCCATCATCTGTGTCAGCAGGTTTTTCAGCGTCATGGGGGTATAGCCGGGTGTGTGGCATGTGAGAACCACAAAAGCAGGGTTGTTGCTCAGAACTTTTTTTATCAGTTTGAGTATTTCCGGAAGGTGGGTGTCTATCTTGAACACCTCTCCCTTGCTGCCTCTTCCGAAGCTGGGGGGATCGAGAATTACCCCGTCGTATTTAGAGTTGCGTTTCTCTTCGCGTTTAAGGTATTTGATTACGTCGTCGGTGATGAACCTCACCTTTGACTGGCTTATCTCGTTGAGTTTTATATTGCGTTTTGCAAGGTCGTTTATCTTCTGGGATGCGTCGACGTGGGTAACGTCCGCTCCCTCTTTTGCGGCGGCTATGGTTGCCGCACCGGAATATGAGAAGAGGTTAAGCACGCGCAGCGGTCGGTTAGCATTCTTTATGCGTTCGCGCACCCATCCCCATGAGTATCTGTGTTCGGGGAACACGCCGAGGTGTCCGAAGTCTGTGGGAGAGATGTAAAATTTAAGCCCGTCGAGGTCTATGATCCATTCTGCGGGCATGTTTTTTCTGTATGACCAGCTGTTTCCGCCCTCGCGGGAGAAAATTGCGTGAACTTCCTGCCATCTGCTGTCTTTCAGTGTCTTCTCCCAGACAGCCTGTCCGCAGGGTCTGTCTATGATGAATCCGCCCACGTCCTCAAGTTTTCTTCCGTGTCCGCTGTCCAGCAGACGATACGATCCTGACTTCGACATTACATCCTCCGAAATAAATAATTTAGCACATTACATATTTAACTCAACAAGTTTAATTGGTCTGGTGTAGAATGGATGATAACCACGGTCAGTTGACAATAATTGTTCATCAGATTAGAATCAGCGCGTAAATGTTTGGAGGCAAATATGTCCATCAACTGGAACGAATATGAACCCGGGAGATTTTACGACGAGCTTTTCCAATCAAAAGGAGTACCCAGAGAGGCGAGTCGCGATGTTTTCCGCCACCTGCAAAACCTTTCCACGCAGGACATCTACAGAAGAAAAAAGACGGCGGATGCCGCCATTGTGGAGCTTGGAATCACCTTCACGGTGTACAGCGACGGCACGAACATCGACCGCGCATGGCCGTTTGACATCATACCCAGAGTTATCTGCGGGATAGAGTGGAAACGCGCGGAAGAGGGGCTTAAGCAGAGACTTAAGGCGCTTAATATGTTCATCAATGATCTTTATAACTCTCAGGAGATAATCAAAAGCGGGGTGGTGCCTGCGGATGTAATATTGACATCTAAAAATTTCAGGAAAGAGTGCATCGGAATGACACCTGCCCACGGAGCATGGGCGAACATATGCGGAAGCGACATTGTGCGCGACGGCGATGGAACTCTTTATGTTCTGGAGGATAACCTCCGCGTTCCGTCCGGTGTTTCCTACATGCTTGAAAACCGCAAGATAACCAAACGCGTTTTTCCTGAACTCTTCAAAGATATCAACATCATACCCGTTGACGACTATCCGGCGAAACTTTTTGATATGCTTACTTCAATCGCTCCTGTCTGCGACAGGGAACCGGAGATAGTCGTTCTGACCCCCGGTATATTCAACTCCGCATATTTTGAACACGCCTTTCTTGCCCAGCAGATGGGCGCGGAACTTGTTGAGGGTGCCGATCTGTTTGTTGACACAGACGACAAGGTCTATATGAAGACAATATACGGTCTCACTCAGGTTGATGTTATCTACCGGAGAATAGATGATGATTTCCTCGACCCAGAGGTGTTCAGGGCTGATTCTGCTCTGGGTGTGCCGGGGCTTATGCGCGCATGGAAAAAAGGTAACGTGGCAATAGCCAATGCGCCAGGAACAGGCGTTGCAGATGATAAGGTCGTGTATGCATACGTTCCGCAGATGATAGAGTTTTATCTGGGCGAAAAACCGCTGATACCCAACGTTGAAACCTTCCTCTGCCGCGATGATGACCAGAGGCTCTATGTTCTGGACAACCTCGAAAAACTGGTTGTAAAACCTGCCAACGAATCCGGCGGTTACGGAATGTTGGTGGGTCCCCATTCAACGGAGGAACAGATAGAACAGTTTCGGTATCTCATAAACGAAAATCCCAGAAATTATATAGCACAGCCGACTCTTTCGCTTTCGGTGACGCCCACGCTGACCGACAAGGGAACCCTTGCCGGACGGCACGTCGATTTGCGTCCCTTCATCCTTCAGGGTGAAAGCTCATACTGCACGGCGGGCGGTCTTACCCGCGTTGCTCTGCGCGAAGGCTCCCTTGTGGTGAACTCTTCACAGGGCGGCGGAAGCAAAGATACTTGGGTAATTGATCCGGAGGAGGCGTAAGATGCTGTCAAGAGTTGCAAACAGAGTTTACTGGCTGGCGCGCTATATGGAGCGTGCGGAAGATATGGCAAAGCTGGCGAACGTTTACGCCAACCTGATGCTGGACATGCCGAAGGGAACCGACATTGTTTGGTACAACCTGATAACCATCATGGATGCGGAAGAATCCTTCGCGGATCTTTATGAAGACAGGTCGGAGACCAGCGTCATGAGCTATCTTATAAGTGACGACCGCAACCCCTGTTCACTGTTCTGCTCGCTGGCTTTTGCCAGAGAGAACGCCAGAACGTCCAGAGATATTCTGCCCAGCGAGGCGTGGGAAGTGGTCAACGAACTGTACCTCCTTGCAAAAAAAGAGAAGGATTGCGTTGCGACCAGAAGTAAACGCTATCAGTTCCTTACGCAGATAATCAAAGGCGGGCAGAGGCTTGAGGGCATGCTCGTCAGCGGTCTTTCACGCAATTCCACATATAATTTTTTACAGATAGGAAGACTTCTTGAGCGGGCGGATACCACCACCCGTATACTTGATGCCGGTTCGCTTCTTTTGCGAAGCAGTAAGCTGAAAGGTACGGAGGGGATAGTCTGGATGAACCTGCTGAAAGCTATGAACGCTTATCAGATGTACCGTCAGTCCATGCGCCGCAAGGTTGCCAGTGCCGATGTCATTGACTTTCTTCTCAAAGATGCTATGTTTCCCAGAGCGGTTGCCTATTGCACCCAGAGTATAGCCATTCTGGGGGAAAGGCTTCCGAACTCAGCACCCGTTGCCGAAAAAGCGAAGGCTGTGAACTGCCTTCTGGAGGGGTTTTCGGCAAAACAGGCGGATGTTAAGGACATACATGATTTTATGGACAGAACACAGATAGCTTTATATGAAATAGACGCCGCTATTGCTGACGCATGGTTTAATGCGGCTATAGGCTGATGAAAAGATTTTACTGTTCCTGCGGGGCAGAAATATTTTTTGATAATACAATATGTTTTGCCTGCGGAAAGCTGGTGGGGATTGATGTCGTCGGTTCGGAGATGTTCACCCTTAAGCACAAGGGCAAAGGTCTCCTTGCCGCCACCGTCGGCTCCAACACGCGCTATTACCGCTTCTGTGAGCACCGTTCGCCTGACCTGCTCGGCTGTAACCTGCTTATAAGAGAGGACGATCCGCATACGCAATGTGTTTCGTGCAGGCTGACCAGAACCGTTCCCGTTCAGGACATACCTAGAAATGTCAAGCGCTGGCGTACCCTTGAGGAAGCGAAAAGGCGTATGGTTTTCAATATGTACCGCCATCATCTCCCCTTTAAGAACAGAGAGGAAGATCCCGTTAAAGGTCTTTGCTTCGACTTTCTTGAGGACAGACGTTCCAACCCGAACGTTTCTCAGGATGTAGTCTATACCGGACACTCAAGCGGAGTTATAACCATAAACGCCGCCGAAGCGGATCCTGAATACCGTGTTTCCATGCGCGAGGAGATGAACGAGCGATACAGGACAACTCTGGGGCATTTCCGCCACGAGATAGGACATTATTTCTTTATGACCCTTGTTGAAGGTACAAAATGGGAACGTCAGTTTGACGTGCTTTTCGGCGATCATAAAAAAAATTATGACGATGCACTGAAAGCCTATTATGCCAATGGTCCCGCTCCGGACTGGCAGGAACACCACATAAGCGCGTATGCATCCATGCACCCGCTGGAGGACTGGGCGGAGACCTGGGCGCACTACATGCATATGATGGATACATTGGAGACAGCAATTTCATTCGGAGTGCTGAACGTAGATATTGAATATAGCGATTTCAGATCGGTGATTAACAAATGGGTTGAACTGACCGTTATAATGAATTCGCTGAACCGCAGTGTTGGCAAACCGGACGCTTATCCTTTCGTTCTAAGCAGTGAAGTTTATGATAAGCTGGTTTTTGTAAGAAACGTTATTCTCTCAGTCAGATAGTGGTTATTTTTTAAGCTTGCGATTAATTTTTAATCAGCACATGGTTTTGTTCTATGTGTGTTTCGTATAGGTCTATAGAAAAATTCAATGTCAAAATATTTTTATTATTTGCAAAAATATAATCTTTATTATGTCCCGTAGATTATGGCATATTCCTGTAACTCTTTTTTATTTTTCAGCTAAAATTTGTTTCTCCATTAAATTTTTAATTTTATAAACATGGTATGGTTAGCCGACGAATCTGTTTGGTGTAAAATATTTGAGTAAAATTTAACAATGGGTCTTTAATTAAATGATGCTATTGATAAATATGATGTGGCACGTTTCTGGCTAGTTTAACTTTCCGACAACGGGGGTATATATGTCTGCTGAAGAAATGGTCACCTATAAAGATATCGAAATTCCGAAATCGCTGATCGGGGTCATAAACCACATGGACAGTGTGGACGAATACCGTGAGGAACTGCTTCGGCTAGGCGCCCAGTGGGATCTGCTGACCATTCTGGGGCAGATGGTCGGCACGGGCACAGACATGACCGGAACCCGTAAGGGCTTTCTGGATCTTACAAATAAACTGCTCTGTCAGCTTGCACTGGAAAACATGCGAAAGACGGTGCAGGAGATAGCGTCGAAGGCGCAGGTTGCCGTGGATATCCTCATCCGCAACCTTTTCGAGCGCACCGCAGACATTGGCTTTCTTGCCACTGACGACGATATCAGAGATTTCATCATAAAAAACGAAGAACTTGACATCCTCTGCAAGGGCGGCGGTGACGAGCAGGTGTGTGACACGCTGAACAGAACGCAGCTGCGCGAAGAGATGAAACAGGCGCTCATTGAACGTTTTCGGGAATATATCGCTAAATACTCGGTATATTTCAACATAATTCTTCTGGATACGGACGGGAACGTTCTTGTGCAGATGGATCAGGACAGCAAGGTGTTAAAGACCTCCGATCCTCTGGTTAAGGACGCTGTTGAGGTTGATGGAGAATATCTTGAAGTGTACAGATATTGCGACCTTCTGCCGCAGAATGAAAAATCACTCATATACGCATACAGGGTAACAAGAAGCAATGAGGAAAAGGATGACGTTCTCGGCGTACTCTGTCTCTGCTTCCGCTTTCAGAACGAGATGGAGGGCATATTCCGCAACCTGTCGTCGAAAGACGACTGGTCGGTTAAGCTTATCCTCGATGCGGACGGCCATGTAATCGCCAGCTCGGACAGATACCATGTTCCAATCGGGGCTAAGATGGATATGGCGCTTAACAAAGAATACGGCATGGTTATCTTTGCCGGAAAGAAATATATCGCTAAGACCTGTCCCACAAAAGGATATCAGGGCTTTTTCGGACTCGGCTGGTACGGACACGTTATGATACCGCTTGAGAGCGCTTTTGAGATATCGGAAGAGAGTTCCGCGAAAAAGAGCATAAACGATAAGATCCTGGAGGCTGTAATGAGCGACCCGAGGCTGTTCTCGGGCGAACTGCGCAGTATTCCCCTTCAGGCGGAAAAGATTCAGAGCGACCTTGAGCGCACCGTATGGAACGGAAACGTGAAGGAGAGCGACCCTGCATCAAAAGTGCTTCTCTGGAGCATTTCCGGCACAGGCGCCAAGACCAAAAAGATATTTGAACAGTCCATTGGCAATCTGCACAAGACGGTCATAGATTCCATACTCTCAAACGTATGGTTCTGGGCGGCGCTTGCGGTGGATATCATGGACAGAAACCTTTACGAGCGTGCGAATGACTGCCGCTGGTGGGCGCTGACATCCGCCTTTAAGCGCATACTGGACAAACCGAAGATCGAGGCGGAAGATAAAGAGAAGATAAGCGGAATTCTGCAATACATAAACGGACTTTACACAGTATATACCAATCTGTTCGTATATGATTCATACGGAAGGGTGATTGCAGTTTCAAACCCCACCGAAGAACACATAGTCGGCTCTGTTCTCAGCAAAGATTTCGTACGCAATACTCTTGCTCTCAGAGAGAGTTGTCAGTACAGCGTTTCAAAGTTTGAAACAAGCGAACTCTACGGCGACAGACACACATACATTTACGGCGCAGCCATAACCTCTTTTAAAAACGGAAAAAATACTCTGGGCGGCATAGGGATAGTATTCGACAGCGAACCGCAGTTTGAGGCTATGCTTCACGACGCACTTCCGCGGAACGAACGCGGAGAGGTTGAAGAGGGCGTCTTCGGTGTGTTTGCCGACAGAAAAGGTTATGTCATAAGCTCCACCTGCTCAGATCTGAAAACCGGCGATATTATTGCAGTAGATAAAGAATTCCTCAATATGAAGAACGGGCAGGGTATTTCAAAGATAATCGAATACGGCGGTTATTATTATGCCGTCGGAGCGCATACAGGCAGCGGATACAGAGAATACAAACAGGGCGACGGGTACGAGAATGATGTAATTGCTCTGATATTCACTCCTTTGGCTAAGGTTTCCGCGGAGCAAGTATATAACATCCGCAGGCGCGGTGACAGCGTGCGCGTTAAAAGTGCGGCAGGCAGCAAGGACAGCATAGAGGTTGCAACCTTCTTCATCGGCACAAAATGGCTGGGTATAAAGACAGAAAACGTTGTGGAGGCTATCAACCCCGAGGGGCTTACAACCGTTCCCGGCAGTCATAAATTTGTAAAAGGCAGGCGGATATATAAAGATCTGCCGCTTTTGGTGGTGGATATACGCAGTGTTCTTGACCTGCCTGACAAAGAGGTAGATAACGACAGCCAGATAATCGTTCTGCGCTACAGAGACGACCAGCTTTTCGGTCTCATAGCTGATGCGCTTGGCGAAATACCGCAGATACCCCTTGACAGGGTGGAGTGTTCCGACCATATACTCGATAACAGCAAATACACCGAATGTATCGTAAAACCTGACCAGACACAGCCCAACGGCGAGATGCTCATGGTTCTGAGACCCGAAGGGATCATAGGGAAGCTCAAGGAAATGATATAATATTATATTCTTAGAAATATAATTGACATATCCTGCGGATGGTACTATACATCTGTCAGGAGATATCTATGAAAGAAATATACAAGTTTGTTTCGCTGGCGGCATTGTTTGCAGTGCTGTATTTTACACCGTTTGAATCGGTAAGTGTTTCTTCCGCAATTCTGGAGGGCTTCTATCTGCTGTCGGAATACGTCCGCCAGCATACGCTGACCTGTCTTATCCCGGCGCTTTTCATAGCGGGAGCCATAAGCGTTCTTATTTCGCAGGCTTCCGTGATTAAATATTTCGGTGCCGACGCCAAACGTGTCGCCGCCTATGGCGTTGCGTCCGTTTCAGGCGCTGTGCTTGCCGTCTGCTCATGCACCATTCTTCCACTGTTCGCAGGTATCTATAAACGCGGAGCCGGACTTGGTCCCGCCATAGCGTTCGTTTATTCCGGTCCCGCCATAAATATTCTAGCCATAGTGCTTACGGCAAGGGTACTTGGACTTGAGATGGGGCTTGCCAGAGGAATTCTTGCCATTCTCTTTTCAGTAATCATAGGCGTCGTGATGGCGTTTCTGTTCCGTGGAGAAGAGGCGGAGCGTCAGGCGCTTGCCATGCGGGATGTGAAGGCGGAGAACGTCCTTTTACAGATATTGTTTTTTGTCGCCATGACGGCGGTTCTGATATTCGCCACATGGGCTAAACCTGCTGTGGGCGGAACTCTTTTTGCGGCGATATATGATATGAAATGGTATCTTACATTTTTGAGTCTGTGCGCCGTTATACTAATGAGTTTTTATGTGCTTAACGCAGATCAGCGCAAACTGTGGATAGAGGAGACTTGGGGCTATGCTAAGCAAATAATTCCTCTTCTTTTCATAGGGGTTCTGATTGCCGGTTTTCTTCTGGGACGTCCCGGTCACGAGGGCGTGATACCTTCAGAATACATTTATATGCTGGTTGGAGGCAACGGTTTCGGTGCAACGCTTTTTGCCTCTGTGGCAGGCGCTTTGATGTATTTTGCAACTCTGACCGAGATACCTATATTGCAGGGTCTCATGGGTGCCGGAATGGGCAAAGGTCCCGCACTTGCGCTCCTGCTTTCAGGTCCCGCGCTCAGTCTGCCCAGCATGCTGGTTATACGCAGTGTCATAGGGCTTAAAAAAACAGTGGCATACGTTCTTCTGGTGGTTATTATGTCTTGTACAGCAGGAATGATATACGGAAATATGTGAGGTAAATCATGAAAATAAAAGTATTAGGTCCCGGATGCGTAAACTGTAAGAAAATGCACGAAATGACCCTTCAGGCGGTTAAAGAGCTGGGGATTGATGCAGATATCGAATATGTCAACGATATGACTGAAATATCCAACTATATAATGGTCACTCCCGGACTGGTTGTGGACGAAGTTGTCGTTCACGAGGGAAAACCCCTGCCCACAGTCCATGAGATAAAGATACTTCTCAAACAGAAGAACGCGTCAAGCGGCGGAAGCGGATGCGGCTGTTCCGGCTGCTGCGGTTAATAATATGAAGCGCGTACTTTTCGTATGTGTACATAACAGCGCCAGAAGCCAGATGGCAGAGAGCTTTCTCAACGGGCTGTCCGGCTTTTCGGCGCATAGTGCAGGGCTTGAGCCAGGCAGTCTGAATCCGTTTGTTGTGCGTGCAATGGCGGAAGTCGGTGTGGATATTTCATGCAACCGCACAAAGAGTGTGACGGAATTTCTGGGGCAGGATTTTGATTATGTGATTGCCGTATGCGATAAAGAGGCGGCGGACAGATGTCCTGTGGTTCCGGTTTCAGGTGAAAAGATGCACTGGGAGTTTCCCGATCCGTCGTCGTTTCAGGGAACGGATGAACAGAAGCTCGCCTTTGCCCGCACTGTGCGGGACGCCATACAGAAAAAGATTCTGGACTGGGCGGCGCTTTAACAAAATTTTACATGACAATCTGAATAATCGGTATATATTGTTTTCTGAATAAATAACAATTACCGAGGTTCAGATGGAAGAAACAGAAGTAAATCGTTTAAAGAATTTCCCCATAACGCTTTTTTCAACGGTTATGGGGCTTTCGGGACTTGCCATAGCATATATGCGCTATGGTTCCGTGATGAAGGCAGGCACCATCGGGTTTTCAAAGTATTTTCTGTATGCAGTGACCGTGTGGTTTGCCGTTCTTGTTCTTATCTATGCTCTTAAGCTGATAAAATATCCGACAGAGGTTAAGCACGAGTTTATCCACCCTGTGCGGATGAATTTTTTCCCCACCATATCTATTTCAATGCTCCTTTTAAGCATCGGATACGAGAACATATGCCACCCTTTTGCGTCTGCTCTGTGGTGGGCGGGTGCGCTTGTTCATATCACATTCACGTTTGTTATCATTAACATGTGGTTTTTCAGGGAGTATAAGATACACGCCATGAACCCAGCATGGTTCATTCCTGTTGTAGGTAATATACTTGTGCCTGTTGTGGGGGCGAATTTCGGCGGAACCGAAATGTCGTGGTTCTTCTTCTCAATAGGGCTTGTTTTGTGGATTGTGCTTTATACGATAGTTATTTACAGGGTTATTTTTCACGATGCTCTTGTGCAGAAGTTCATGCCCACGCTGTTCATTATGATAGCACCCCCTGCCGTGGGTTTTATATCATATTCAAAACTGACCGGCGGACTGGATTCGTTCGGCAGGATTCTTTTCTATTTTGCAGTGTTTACAACGCTTGTGCTTGTTTCCATGTTTCCAAGGCTGAGAAAAGCTCCGTTCTATATGTCGTGGTGGGCGTATACGTTCCCTATGGACGCTATTACCATCGCGACGATACTGATGTATAAAATGACGGGCGCAGTGTTCTTTAAGTCAATGGCGCTTGTTCTGCTGGCGGTTACGACGTGTGTTGTTGTGCTGGTGCTGGTGAGAACTGTTGCTGAAATGTTATCGAAAAAGGTTTGTATTCCGGAATAAAAAAAAGATCGCCGCGTCACTGTCGCTCCTCGCGAAGACGGAATGAAATTCAGGTCTCTGCGAGGAACGAAGTGACGAAGCAGTCTCATATATAATTCTTACAGAAGAACTGATTCTGCCAGAACTTCCGCTATATCCTTAACGAATATGCTTTTAGCATTAAGGTCTTTCATACCGTCTGACATCATCGTCATGCAGTAGGGACAGGCTGTGCAGAGAGTTCCTGCGTTTGTGTCCAGAGCCTGCTGAGCGCGGTTCACGTTGATACGCTCGCCCAGATTCTCTTCCATCCACATGCGACCGCCGCCGGCTCCGCAGCAGAAAGCTGTGTCTTTAGTACGTTCCATCTCAACGGGTGCTTTGCCTGTGATTGCCTTGATGATGTTTCTGGGCTGTTCGTAAACGCCGTTGTGTCTGCCCAGATAGCATGAATCGTGGTATGTTATCACGGATTTTTTATGGTTGTCGTTCACTTTCAGTCTTCCGTCGCGCACAAGCTCGTCCAGAAGCTGTGTATGGTGAATGACTTCGATATCAAGTCCGTACTGTTTGTAATCGTTTTTAAGTGTTGTGAAGCAGTGGGGACACTGTGTCACTATCTTCTTAACGCCGCGGGCTTTGAACATCTCGACATTCTTAAGCGCCATCTGCTCGAAAACGTATTCGTTGCCCAGTCTGCGCAGACTGTCGCCGCAGCAGAGTTCGTCCTTGCCGAGAGTTCCCCATGTGACCTGCGCTTCGTTCATAAGCATCGCCACGGCAAGTGTTATCTGTTTACTGCGGGAATCGAATGCTCCGGCGCATCCGACGAAGAAGAGATATTCCGTTTCTTCAGGGTTGAAGTCTTTTGCCTTAATACCTGAAAATACTTTTGTGCGTTCAGAGGGTGCTATACCCCAGGGGTTGCTTCTCTGTTCCATGTTCTCGAACAGGTTAAGCAGTTCTTCGGGGAAGTCGGAGTTCATCTGAACCATGTTTCTGCGCATTTTGATTATCTTGGGCGCATGTTCGATGAACACCGGACAGACCTCCATGCAGGCTCCGCAGGTTACGCATGCCCAGATAGCGTCTTTTGATATCTGGTGTTCGCCTTCGCCCACAAGTTCCGCCTGTTTGGCGTTCATGTTCTCTTTTATTTTATGGATAAGGGTTCTGGGGTTCAGCGGCTTTCCCGTGAGATTTGCGGGGCAGTTGACCTGGCATCTCCCGCATTCCGTACAGGTAAGGCTGTCCAGAAGGTCTTTCCATGTGAGATCCTGATATTTTTCAGCGCCGAGAACCTGAACTGTCTCAAAGTTTTCGCGCTGAGGGATAGCGGGTTTGTCCAGCAGTTTAAAGAATACGTTGGGGATAGCCGTAAGTATGTGCATGTGTTTGCTGTAAGGCAGGAAATTTATGAAGCCCAGCAGAAGCACCGCATGCGCCCACCAGAAGAACACCGCAAGTTTGTGTATACCTTCCGTATCAAGTCCGAGGTATGCAACAGAGAACAATGCGGAGAAGGGGGCGAATTTCCATGGAAGCCAGCCCATCATTATTTCAAATGATGTGATGCCGAAATATGCAAGCATCAGCGCGCCGATAACCCCGAGGATTATGAACGCCTCTGCTGTGCGCGATTCTTTATAGAGCGGGTGGAATATTTTTCTGAGTGCCGCTGCTATGACGGCTATAAGCACAAGAACTGAAACTATGTCGAACACGAGTTTCAGCCAGTGGTGTACGGGTGCGGGAAGCATCCCGAAAGAAATTCTGGGGAAAAGCCCGCTGAGGAGGAATTCTCCGTTTGCCAGCAGAAGGATGAGGAACGACCAGAACAGAAGCGCGTGGTTTATGCCGAAACTGCCTCTGATGACGCTCTTCTGGAATATCGCGTTGATGAGGGTTGCGGCTGTTCTGATTCCGCCTCTGTCGGTTCTGTTCAGCGATCTGCCCTGTCTGACCAGACCTATCTTTTTGGTAACGCTGTATGCGAAAAAGATCATTGATACAGCAAACAATATGATAAAAGGTATATTAACCATTTCTTCCACCTTTTTCAGCCCTTCTTCTTCTTATCTCTTCTGTGAGAGCGGGAACAATCTCGAACAGGTCGCCTACGATGCCGTATGTTGCCACTTCAAAGATTGGCGCGTCCTTGTCCTTGTTTATTGCGATGATAACGTCGGAATCCTGCATACCCACAAGGTGCTGTATGGCTCCGGAGATTCCGCAGGCGACGTATATCTTGGGTCTTACGGTCTTGCCCGTCTGTCCGACCTGTCTGGAGTGAGCCATCCATCCTGCATCAACAGCAGAGCGGGAAGCGGATACCGTTCCGCCCAGTTCGTCCGCAAGCTCCTGAAGTATCTTGAAGTTCTGCGGCGCCATCATTCCCCTTCCGCCGGAAACCAGTATCTCTGCGCCGGAGATGTCAACGTCGTCTGCCTTTTTGTCAGATACTATGCTCAGAACTTTGCTGAGGATGTCCTCTTCAACGACAGGAGGCTGTTCTGCGATTATGACTGCTTTGGATGCGTCGGCTTTTTTAGGCATGCCCATGACGCGGGGGCGTACGGTTGCCATCTGGGGACGGTATTTGTCGCACATGATGGTTGCCATGATGTTTCCGCCGAAAGCGGGTCGGGTCTGCATCAGGTTGCGCTTGTCGTCGATGTCAAGCCCTGTGCAGTCCGCGGTAAGTCCCGTCGCAACCTCTGTTGCCACGGCACCCGCAAGGTCGCGTCCCATACCGGTTGCGCCCATGAGGATAACTTCGGGTCTGTATTTTTCCACGAGCCAGCACATTGCCCTGTGATAGCTCTGGGTTCTGTAGTTTTTGAAAACGGGCATATCGGCGAGATACACCTTTTCAGCGCCGTATCTGCCTGCGTCTTCGGCTATGTGGGCAACGTTTTCGCCCATCACCACAGCGCAAAGCTCAACGCCGAGCTTGTCGGCGAGTTTGCGTCCTTCGCCCAGAAGCTCCCATGAAACGTCTGCGGCGACCCCTTCGGTCTGTTCCACAAACACCCAAACGCCTCTGTACTGCGCCAGATATTCCTTGAGTTTTTTATCCTCTTCGGAAAGTTCCTCTTCGGCTGCGCCTGCGGCTTTCTGTTTTTCCCATGCCTCAAGCTGAGCTTTCTGCTCATCGGTGAGGAACATATACAGCGCGTCGGCGGGACATACTTTGATACATTTGTCACAGCCGATACATTTTACTTCATCTATTATAGGTGAGCCTTCGCCGTCCATTTTAACTGCGTCAACGGGGCAGGCGCTTTCACACCTTGCACCGCAGGCTATGCAGGTGTCGGGCTTAAGCCTCGCCTTGCCTCTCGGTTTTTTTATCTTTTCTGCCATCTTGTCAGTTCCTTATACTGTAATAATGTCTTTTGATATCATTTTGTCCAAAAGCAGCGAAGCCACGTCTTTCGGATCGCTGATGCCTGTGCCGATCATTTCTCCCTTGTCCCTCTGGGGGGAGAAGATCTTGCTTACCCATGTGGGGGAGCCTTTCAGACCTATTTTGTTCACGTCAAGCTGAAGAACCTCGTTACTCCACATTTCAACCTGCGCCTCTTTGGAGTGCAGTCTCATGGGAACTGTGGGATATCTGGGGCGGTTTATTTCCCGCACGACGGTTATCATTGCCGGAAGTACTGTCTGTACAGTTTCGTATCTGCCTTCAAGCTTTCTGCGGACGATGAGTTTTTTTGATTCGATGTCGAGCTCGACTATCTTGTCAACCAGAGTGAGCTGTTCCAGCTCCATGCGGGTTGCAATGCCGGGACCGACCTGTGCGGTGTCTCCGTCGATGGTCTGCTTTCCGCAGAAAACTATTCCGACTTCTTCGTCTTCGGCAAGTTTTCGTATTGCGGCTGTAAGAACATTGCTGGTTGCAAGGGTGTCGGCACCTCCGAATACCCTGTCGGACACCAGAATCGCTCTGTCCGCACCCAAAGACAGAGCCTTACGCAACGCGGCCTCTGCATTGGGAGGTCCCATTGAGACCGCAGTGACCTTAAATCCGTATCTGTCCTTGAGTCTCAGACATTCCTCCAGTGCGTGTGTGTCGTAGGGGTTAACGATGAACGGGATTCCGTCTCTGACCAGAGTGTTTGTCTTCGGGTCGATCTGCACCTGTGTGGTGTCAGGTACCTGTTTGATACATGCTATGACCTGCATAACTACCTCATATATGTCATTTCACGCCGTATTGTTTTTTGGGCGTTGTACATTTCTCTCTGAGTGAGTTCTGTGGCATAATAATAAAAGGTGGGAATACCAGCGCACATGCTTCCTGTGCGGGTTTTGCGTTATTATGAACACAGGAAACAAACGGCGTTTACAATCATGTAAAGTACCATAAAAAAAAGTTAATACAAACTATTTTTTCGTTTTATTCCGCAAAAAACCTTTTGGTTTAAATGTTACAATCTCAAAGAAGTTTGAATACACAGGAAAAACATAATCTACAAGGAACAAAATGTAATATATACTGTCATATAGGTTACAAATGATTGTTTAAGAGAGAAGCATCAATGACATTATTAAGAATTTTTTTGTATCTGTCTGTTGTCCTTTCTGTTTTTGGCTGTGCTTCGGTGGGGCGGGACTATGTCCGTCCTGACGCGAATCTGCCGGCGGGCTGGCACACGGCACTGAACAATCCTGTCAAGGCTGAGGCAGATAATCCTCAGATGGTAGGCAACTGGTGGACGGTATTCGGTGACGATACGCTGAACAAACTGGTTGGGATGACCGTTGACGGCAATCTGGATATCAAAAAAGCGTACGCAGTTCTAGCCGCATCAAGGGCGCAACTGGGTGTTACGAAGGCTGACGGAAAACCGAATCTTTCTGCATCTGCAGCGGCAACCGGAACTTATTCCGGAAGAACAGAGAGTTCTTCGGATAACTACAGCGCGGGATTTGACGCATCGTGGGAGATAGATCTCTTCGGCGGTGTGAGGAGAAGTGTTGAAGCGGCTGCTGCCGATGCCGATGCTTCAAGGGAATCTCTGCACGATGTTCTGGTTTCGCTCACGGCGGAAACCGCGAAAAATTACATATCACTTCGGGTGGCTCAAAACAACATGAACTATACGGAGCAGGATATCACCACAAAGACAGAGCTTTACAACATAGCCGACTGGAAATATCAGGCGGGAACCGGAACGGAAGCGGACGTTAAAACAGCTCTGTATTCTCTGGAATATGCAAAGACAGGGCTTAACGATCTTCGTATAGAGATAGGTGAATATCTGAACCGTCTGGCAGTTCTGACAGGTCAGACTCCGGGCAGTCTTGATGAAATGCTGAAAAACATCAGACCTGTTCCTCTGGTGCCTGTAACAGCGGCAGTGGGTGTTCCGGCGGATATGCTTCGCCGCAGACCGGACGTTCGCAAGGCAGAGCGCGAGCTTGCGGCACAGACGGCGCGTGTGGGCGTTGCAGAGGCGGATAAATATCCTAAACTGACCCTTACGGGTTCCATAGGGTTTTCAGCGGCGGATACTGGCAGTCTTTTTGAAAAAAGCAGTTCCAGTGCGTCTATCGGTCCCAGCCTCTCATGGAAGCTTTTCGATTTCGGAGCTATAAAAAATAATATAAAGGTGCAGGATGAGACCAGAAAGCAGTATCTGGCAGCGTATGAATCCGCTGTTCTGACTGCTATGGAGGAGTCCGAGAACGCCATGAAGTCATATTCAGAAGATTATGCCAAAACGCTTCAGCTTGCCAAAGCGGCGGATGCGGCAAAGGATGCGTATGATCTCACAAAGAACAGCTATCAGGCGGGACTTTCCGATTATTCGGACGTTATGACCGCCCAGCAGTCATATATCAGTTATGTTAAACAGCTTTCCGCAGGAAAAGGTACTGCGGGAACAGATCTGGTCGCACTTTACAAAGCGCTTGGCGGCGGCTGGGAATCCACAGAAACAGGGGAGAAAGATAAATGAGCAATATAAATCCTTCAGATATAGCTGCCAAGGTTGGCGGCGGGAAAAAAGGCAAAGGACGTAAAAAACTCATCTGGACAGGCATTGCGGTTATAGTGGTCGTTCTGCTGCTGCTGAGAGTTTTCGGAGGCGGTCGCGGGGAGATGCCGCAATTTAAAACCGTCAAAGCGGAGAAGGGAGACTTCACCGTTAAGATATCCGCCACAGGTACCCTTGAACCCACCAACGAAGTATCCGTGGGTAGTGAACTTTCAGGTACGGTTAAGACAGTTTATGTGGATTATAACAGTCAGGTGGTTAAGGGTCAGCTTTTGGCAGAGCTGGACACGGAGAAACTTGAGAGTACTCTCACACAGTATAAAGCGGCGCTGAAGGTTGCGGAAGCATCCATACTCCAGTCGCAGGCGACAGAAAAAGAAACTCTGGCAAAGCTGAACAGACTTAAAAATCTCTACGATATAACAGGCGGCAAGTCACCATCAAAAACCGATATGGAAACAGCACAGGCTGAATATGACAGAGCAGTTGCAAACACTGCTTCCGCATTTGCACAGGCAGATCAGGCAAGGGCAAACGTTAAATCTTCCCAGACAGACCTTGGAAAGGCAAAAATAGTCTCTCCCGTTAACGGTATCGTGCTTACGAGAAGCATCGAACCAGGGCAGACCATCGCAGCATCATATCAGGCGCCGGAACTCTTCACTCTGGCTGAGGATCTGCGCGAAATGGAGCTTAACGTCGATGTGGACGAGGCGGACATAGGACAGGTACGCGACGGTATGCGCGCGGAATTCACTGTTGATGCCTACCCCGATAAAATTTTCAAGGGCGACATAATACAGGCGAGATACGGTTCCGAGACCACTGACAACGTTGTAACCTATACGACAGTTATCAGGGTTGAAAACAGAGAACTTCTTCTTCGTCCGGGAATGACGGCTACGGCTGACATTATCGTTAAAGAACAGAAGGACGCCGTAATGATTCCCAACGAAGTGTTCCGCTATGCACCCCCTGCAATGGGTGAGAGAAAAGAATCTTTCATAAGCAAGCTGATGCCCAGACCTCCCAGAAGACCACAGCAGACAAAGGTTGTTAAACAGGAAGGAATGCAGACTGTTTACAAACTTGTGAACGGTATGCCTGAGCCTGTTCAGGTGAAAACCGGGGAATCAAACGGCAGCAGCAGAGAGCTTTTAGAGGGCGATATAAAAGCCGGCGATATTCTTGTTGTCGGCACTGTAACAGCGAAGGGAAAGTGATGGGAAATTCAGACACACCGCTGATACAGCTTAAGGGTGTGACGAAGGTCTACGGGATGGGACAGTCGGAGATGCATGCACTGCGCGGCATTGATCTGACCATCGAAAGCGGTGACTTCGTTGCGGTGATGGGTCCCAGCGGTTCCGGAAAATCCACCTGCATGAACATCCTCGGCTGTCTGGATACGCCGACGGCGGGTTCTTATAAATTCGGAGGGCTGGAGGTGCGCGGTTTGGAGCGCGACCAGCTTGCCAGACTGCGCAGAAACTATATCGGATTCGTGTTTCAGGGGTTTAACCTTTTAAGCCGTACCAGCGCGCTGGAAAACGTGGAACTTCCCCTCCTCTACAGAGGCGTTTCATCCGCTCACAGAAAAGAGGCGGCGAAAAGAGCGCTTAACCTTGTGGGGCTGACAGGCTGGGAGAAGCATAACCCCAACGAACTTTCCGGCGGTCAGCAGCAGAGGGTGGCGATAGCAAGGGCTATAGTCACCGAGCCTTCCGTGCTTTTTGCGGATGAACCCACGGGAAACCTTGATTCGGCAAGGAGTATCGAGATTATGGAGCTTCTGACACGGCTTAATCAGGAGAAGGGAATAACAGTTGTAATGGTCACCCACGAACCTGACATGGCGGAATACGCAAAGCGTTCCGTACATTTCAAAGACGGGCTGGTGGTGTCATGAGAATAATGCTTTTCAATACAATTCTGCTCGCACTTCGGGAGATACGCAGAAACGTTCTGCGTTCGTTCCTTACGGTTCTGGGCATTGTTATAGGTGTTGCCGCAGTCATAACGCTTGTCACTGTGGGCAACGGAACTACGGAACAGGTTACACAGCAGATAGCCAGCATGGGAAACAATATGCTGATACTTACCACCGGAAAAAGGATGGGGGGACCGGACAGGTCTACTGCTCCCGCTTTTTCTATGGAGGACAGCGTTGCCATCAAACGCGAGGTGAACTCTGTTGCCGCTGTAACCCCGACAGCGTCTTCGTCCGTTACTGCTGTTAACGGAAACGCAAACTGGCAGACTACTGTGACGGGTACCGATAACGAATTTTTTCCCATAAGGAACAGATTAATAACAAGCGGGAGGATGTTTGAGGAAGCTGAGACTTCCGGCGGGCGTTCTGTCTGCATAATAGGGGAGACGGTGCGCAAAGAACTGTTCGGTGCTCAGGATCCTCTGGGACTTTCAATCAGAATAAATGCCTTCTCTTGTAAAGTGATAGGGCTTATTGACGTTAAAGGTCAGTCCAGCATGGGAACAGACCAGGACGATATCATCATTATGCCGCTGAAAACTGTACAGCGCAGACTGACAGGAAGCAAAGACGTAAATATGATACAGATTTCGGTAAAGGACGGCGAATCGACAGAGAATGCCATTACAGATATCGAAAACGTGATGCGCGAGCGCAGGCACCTTTCATTCAATGAGGATAACGACTTCAACGTCATGGATATGAAAGAGATAACCCAGATGCTCACCAGTACCACAAAGGTGCTGACGGCTCTTTTGGGCGCGGTTGCCGCAGTAAGCCTTCTTGTGGGCGGCATAGGTATCATGAATATCATGCTGGTGTCCGTTACGGAGCGTACACGCGAGATAGGTATCAGACTTGCCATCGGTGCCATGGAGCGTGAGGTTCTGCTTCAGTTCCTTGTGGAGGCGGTGGTTCTTTCATCCATGGGCGGCGTGATAGGTATCATAATAGCCATCGTGGCATCATATACCATTTCATCGGTGATAAGCGTGCCTTATGTTTTCGACGGCGGAGTTGTGATGCTTTCGTTCCTGTTTTCCGTTGCGGTGGGTATCATTTTCGGATATTTCCCCGCACTTAAGGCGGCGAGGCTGGATCCCATAGACGCGCTTCGACACGAATAGATTATGTTTGCCTCCGTGGGTTAATGGCTGTATATTAATTATTATATATAAAACATAGGTTCACGGAGGCTCATATGAAAAAACTCTTCATCGGCGGGCAGTGGGTTGACACCGGAACATATATGGACGTTCTTAACCCGTATGACGGTTCCGTTGTAGACACCATCTGCACAGCATCTGCCGAACTCACCAAACAGGCGATAGACGCGGCATTTGAGGCAAGAGATACCATGAAGCATCTTCCGGCTGCTAGACGCGGAAAGATTCTGGACAACATGGCAGCTCTCATTGAGCGCGACAAGGAAGAGATTGCCGCTTTGCTCTGCGCAGAGGCGGGCAAGGGTATTATGTTTGCCAGAGGCGAGGCGGGCAGAACCGGAGAAAACTTCAAATTCGCCGCTGACGAAGCGCGCAGACTGAGCGGAGAGCTTGTTCCCTATGACGCTTCTGAGTCGGGAACCAACCGTTTCGGTTATTTCAAAAGATATCCAATAGGCGTTATCGGCGCCATTACGCCTTTCAATTTCCCTCTTAATCTGGTTGCGCATAAGGTAGGACCTGCCATAGCCGCAGGATGCCCTATTGTGCTTAAACCTGCATCAACAACACCTCTGACGGCTCATAAAGTTACTGAACTTCTCCTTGAGGCGGGGCTTCCCGCATGCGGAATAAACCTTGTGGTGGGTTCCGGTTCTGTTGTCGGCAACACTATGGTTGAATCCGACAGGATAGCCATGATAACATTCACAGGTTCTCCCTCTGTGGGGCTTGATATAAAAGCGAAAGCAGGCATAAAGAAAGTTACTCTTGAACTCGGTTCAAACTCCGCGGCGATAGTACACGAGGATGCGGACATCCGCTATGCCGTGCCGAAATGCGTCATAGGCGCCTTTGCAAACAGCGGTCAGGTATGTATCTCCATTCAGAGGATATATATCCACGAAAGCAGATACGACGAGTTCCGCAATATGTTCGTGGATGCTGTTAAAGCCAGCCGCAACGGTGACCCGAAGGACGAGAAAACACTCGTCGGTCCCATGATTGAGGAGAGAGAGGCAATACGGGCGGAAGGCTGGATTAAAGAGGCTGTTTCGCAGGGTGCAGTTGTTGCAGTGGGCGGAAACCGCAAGGGAACTTTACTTGAGGCGACTGTCCTTGAAAACACCAATGAGCAGATGACCATCGTGCGGGAAGAGGTTTTCGGACCGGTCGTATGCATTATGAAATATAAGACGCTGGATGAGGTTATCGAACGGGTGAACGATTCCCAGTTCGGACTCCAGGCGGGTATCTTTACAGATAATATTCAGAACGCCTTCAAAGCCATAGACAGGCTTGAGGTGGGCGGCGTTATGATAAACGATATGCCCACGTTCAGGGTTGACCAGATGCCTTACGGCGGTGTGAAACTTTCCGGCACAGGCAGAGAGGGACCCAGATTTGCGGTTGAGGAAATGACTGAACTTAAAACGGTGATGTTCAATCTGAATTAATATAAAGGGTTCCCTGCTTCATACGGGGAACCTTCTGCTTTTTAAATTTTTAGACAGCCGCGTCAGGTATTGTCTTCGCGAGGAGTATACGGCGACGCGATCTTTTCTTAAAAATTGAACTTTTTTTAATTTTGGGGGATGGTGTGAAACGACTTTTGCTGCTGCTTGCAGTTCTTCTTATATCTGCGGTCGGATTTGCCGCTGGAATCACAGACAACGATATCCGCGGATTCTTTCCGAAGGCGGACGACCTGCCGGGCGGTTCGGAGCTTTGGCTTGGAACAGGCGTGCGCTCCACTCCGGGTAAAAATAATACTGCCTACAGCGCAACGTATTCTTATTATTCCGGTAAATCCGAAAAACTCATGAATATTGTCCGCCGTGATCAGTATAAGACAAACGTGGCGATCTACTCTTTCAACAATTTCGTCGATGCGGAAAAGCTTTTCAAACAGCTTACGGATGATGCGCCGAAGAACCGCTCGCAGATGGTTCGTTTCGGCGAGCGAGGGCTGTTTTTCATCTTTCCGAAATCATCAAATATAAACGACGCGGATTTCTATCTGGTATTCATAAACAGAACTTTTGTGGTATGGATTCAGGCGGACGACGGTTTCGCCATTATGGACATTGCAAACCCAGTCAATGACGCCATCAGAAAATTCATAGCCGACAACCCGAAGCTGTACATGACGAAGGCTATCCACCTGCAGGCGTCCGGAAACGGATATGAAACGCAGACTAAAAGGATTGAATTCACAACAGATTTTCCCGCCAGCATAAAGCTTTCGGGCAAGGTTTTCAACAATAAGACCGTTCCAATGCAGAATGTAAGAGTGACGGTTCTTGAAACGGGAGATTCCGTTCTGACCGCCGCGGACGGCAGTTTCTCAAAGACTCTGCTTCTGGACGGCATAAAAGATATAGAGCTTTCAGCGAATTTCTACATGGACATGGACGCGGCGTCGAGATCAGGCAGATTTGCCAGCGGGCTGGTGGAAACCGTTCTGAAAGATGCAGACGGTGCTGAACGCACACAGCTCTGGAAGCTGGACAGTGTTACAGACTCCTATTTCGGCACTGCATACATAAAGACATCCAAAGGAACTAACGGATATCCCATATCGGGCAAGATAATGAAGAACGGTCAGCTGAATCTGACCCTTGACTGTTCCAATACGGGGATAGATTTCAAATGTCAGCAGGTTTTCACCGGACAGATCAAATCGGGAAAACTGCAGGGCAAATGGAGCGGAACCGGCGGCGGAGGAACATTTGAATCAGACCTTTCAAAGTATTCTGCTGTCACTCGCAAGGTTATGATAACAAAAGATGTTGCAGATATCAGAACAATGATATCCAACAACAACGGAATATACACACAGGCGGACACTCCTTCGCTGGTGGTCTCTTCAAATGCGAATAACAATGCCATCATCTATGCTGTGCCGGACGTTAAAAAACTCGGACTGGACGAGGTGACAACGGCGGGTGTTAAGCTGGTGCTGACCCACGTCCCTAAAAATCAGGCGGGCAGTCTGTCCGTTTTCCTTATGGATGCCGATGCTGCCGACAAAAAGGTCAGAACAGGCAGAGGAACCTATTCCGGTCAGGTTGTGACATCGGAAGAACCTTATAAGGCGGAGTTCGAAGTTTATGACATGATAAAGGACGGAAAACCGTTCGCTCTCGGAACCGTTCAGGAGGCGAAGGCGACGGGATTTCATGTTTTTTCCGGTTCCTCCGAGCAGTATGACACGCTGAAACCCTATTTTCTGATAACCGAGTATTCCGACAAGGGCAAAACCAGAACGGAAAAACAGTTTACCTTTGTTCGCACGGCGATGAAGGGCGGCGACTATGTGGGCGACAGGAACAAACCCCAGCAGGACGGTATTGAAGACGTCTGCTACAGCGGTGTGTTCGCGTATCCCGGAGGACGGCTGACATCTTTCGAGCTGGAGATAAGCGGCTCTATCAAGCGGGTGTTCAACACCAATCCCGTTGACATTTATCCGCTCATCGGTATTGTAAGGGATAATACGCTTCTGAACAAAAAGGACGGAAGTCTGAACATAATGCTCACAAAACCGAAAGAGCAGTTCAGTCTTTGCGTAAACGGAAACTATAAACCGGAAAAGAACGAAAGGATAACATACAGATATACCATAGACGGCACACCATACGAAGGGTTTGCCGAATAGGAGACGGAATGGAAGATTTTATAGGGCTTATAGTCTTCATAGTCCTGGTGATATTTGTTGCCAGACTGAAACCGGGCGCCGGCTGAGGCTCCATCGGCGGAAGCTGCAGTATCGAGGATCGATACAAAAAAATTAAAAAAGAGAAAGAACAGGATAAAGATGAAAAACCTTTACAGTGAAATAAAGAACGGATTGTTTCTGATATCGGGTCCCTGTGTGATAGAAGATCAGGATATGCTGCTTCGCATAGCGGGTAAAGTGCAGAAGATAACTGATAAGCTCGGAATAAAATATATATTCAAGGCCTCATTTGACAAGGCGAACAGAACCTCTGTAACAAGTTTCCGCGGTCCCGGTATGGAAGAGGGACTTAAGATGCTGGCTAAGGTGAAGGCGGAGACTGGACTTCCCATCCTTACTGACATTCACGAGGCATATCAGGCGGCTCCGGTTGCGGAAGTTGCCGATATTTTACAGATTCCCGCGTTCCTCTGCCGTCAGACGGACCTGCTTGTTGCGGCGGCGAAGACGGATAAAATAGTAAACATAAAAAAGGCGCAGTTCCTCCCTGGAAGCGACATGGGGCATCCCTGTAAAAAGGTCACCGACAGCGGCAACGACAAGGTGATTCTCACCGAGCGCGGTACAATGCTCGGCTACGGCAACCTTGTGGTTGACTACAGAAACCTTGTGGATATGGCGCAGTTCGGCTTTCCTATTGTGATGGACGTTACTCACTCTGTTCAGAAACCCGGCGGACTTGGCGGAAAAAGCGGCGGCGACAGAGGCTATGTCCCCTATCTGGCGAAGGCTGCGGCGGCTGTGGGCGTTGACGGCTTCTTCTTTGAAACCCACGAAGATCCCGAAAATGCACTCTCTGACGGTCCAAACATGGTGACACCGGACAAGCTGGAAGAGATTCTTAAATCCATCATAGACATAAGGACGGCGATCGGAAAGTGAGCGGATTATACGTCCACGTTCCGTTCTGCAAAAGCAAATGCGGCTACTGCGGGTTTTATTCCGCACCGGACGCATACCACCTTACCGAAAAGTACTTCGATGCTGTTCTGAAAGACCTTTCGGCGCGTAAAAAGAAAAAATACGACACATTGTATATCGGAGGGGGGACGCCGTCGTCGGTGTCCCCTGTCCTTTTATCCGTTTTTCTGGAAAAATTGTTTTCAGCTATAGGTTCTGATTTTGCAGAATCCACCATAGAGGCGAACCCCGAAAGCGTTTCGGAAGATTTTCTGTCGGTGATTAAAGGTTTCGGCTTTTCACGTCTGAGCGTCGGCTGTCAGAGTACGGACGAAGATGTTCTGAAACTGCTGGGCAGAATACACGGGCGTGATGACATTTTTAAGACGGCGGAGCTTGCCAGAAAAATATGTCCCGAAACGGCGCTTAATCTGGATATGATATTTGATATCCCGACCGTTGAAAATTATGTTCAGATGCAGACCCTTGCGGATATTATTTCGCTTTCAGCCGAACACGTTTCCGCTTATTCCTACAGTTTTGACACGGAATTTCTGAAAGACGCTGAACCTTGCGGCGAAAGTGCTTTCATAGATGTTAAGAGGGCGCTTGGGGCGGTTGGCTACGGAAAATATGAGATATCCAATTTTGCAAAGGCGGGACATGAGAGCAGGCACAACATAGGCTACTGGAAACTTGAAGATTACGACGGGCTTGGCTGTGCGGCATGGTCGCTGGAAAATTTCAGCGGCGGACGTGTGCTTTACGGTAAAGTAAGCGATGTCGGTTCGTATATCGCGAACCCGACTGCATTTGCAGAAACGGACAGAACGGAAGGTTCGGCGGCAATGGGGCAGGAGCTTGTTTTCGGTCTCAGGATGCTTGACGGAGTTGACGTTTCTTCGTTAAAATACAGATACGGCGATTTGATGAATATATTTGACGGGCGCATAGAAACGCTTGTTGCGGAAGGGATGCTGACATGGCAAAAGGACAGATTAAAACTTACGGAAAAAGGAGAACTGCTTTTGGATTCTGTGCAGGAATATTTGTGGGACTGTTTGCCCTGACGGTATACGCCGGATGTGCTGGGGACTGCATGACCTGTCACCCGAAACTGAAAGGGAGCAAAGACCACGTTGCTCTTACCACCTGTATAAAATGCCACACACCAGCCAATAAAAAACTTTTCGAGTTCGGTTCAAGCTCTGAAGGATGCGGCGATAACTGCTTCGACTGCCACAAGCAATGGCCCAAGGACGGAAATCACGCGCCAATGCTCAAATGTGAAAGCTGCCATAAAAAATACAAAAAATAATTTCTCATTTAGATAAATATCCGCTATAGTCAGTTTTTATTACTTAACATTGGAGGAATTATGAAAGCTGAATGGAGTGAAAGCCTTGTGAGCGGAAACGAGACAATCGATTCCCAGCACAAAGATCTGTTCAAGCACATAAATTCATACTTTGAAAGTCTTGAAAGACTGTACGGTCATGAAATTACCATCAAAACCCTTAACTATCTTCTGAAGTATGTCCGGTTTCATTTCGGTACTGAAGAGGATCTGATGAAACGCTACGGCTATCCTGATTTCAATGAACATCTGAACGACCACAGAAGGCTTGTTGATGAGCTTATGACCTGTTACAAGGTGCTTATCGCGGAAGGACACAGCGAAGAGGTGGTGGAAAGGCTCAGGGTGCTTTTGCAGGAATGGCTTGTAGAACATATCATGGGTTACGACAAAAAGCTTGCCATGTTTATGAAAGAGGGCGGATTCTGTTCCTGATCATTTATCCTTTCTTATAGAATCCAGATATGTCTGAATTGCGGACGCACGCTGCTGTGCGCTGTTTCTCAGTCCGCTTTCAGCGGAAGGCATCTCCGCAAGTCTTGCGTAGCCTGTCAGTGCGTCTTCATATTTCTTCTGAACGTCCAGTATGCGCGCATACGCATAGAGAAAATAACTGTCTCCGGGCGCACTCTGGACAGCCTTTTTGTATGCTGTCTCAGCTTTGGCGTAGTCTGCGGAGTTTTCCTGAATTATCCCCGCAGTGTAGTATATCTGTCCGCTGCCGGCTTTCGATGAATTTGCAGAAAGCAGGTTCAGCGCCTGTTCAGTGTATCCCATATCGGATATTTCAAGAGCCGCAGCACTTATAACAGACGAATCGGCTGTGTATGAGTAATTGTTGATTATGCCTTGTATCTCGTTCACCTTGCCCTGACGTATCTTAGCGGTGAGAAGTCCAGTCAAAGATGGCTTTGTTACCTTTTCAGCCAGCGCTTTCCCATAGAGTTCCTCTGCTTTTCTGCTGTTGCCGGAGCGGAGGGCTGATGCCGCCTGCGCAGTCATTGTATTGTAATCTATCATGCGGTCGTATTCTCTTTTTGCGCGCCCTGTAAGAACAAAAGAAGGATTGCTCTTCTGAACCGGCTGTGCCGGCACTGTTGACGGTGTAGTCGGCTGGGGTTCAGGCATCGGCGTCGGTGCCGTCTGCTGTTCAGGTGCGGGAGCAGGGACAGGCAAGGGTGCAGGAGTGGGTGCGGGCTTATTTATTTCAGGCAGACTGTTCATTGCGGCGAGTCTTTGCTTGTTTGCCGCTGTGGGGTCGTATTCCGGTGCGGGTGTCTCTTTCGGCTGAGTATCCGATGCGGGCTTTTTCACCGCCACAGGCTGAACCGCCTGCGGAACATCCTGTTTTATGCCGCCTGCTGCGTTCACCTTATATCTGCTGTCGTCAGTTGGCATGAAAAGCACAATGATAAAACCGATGACGGCGACAGCGAGAAGTACCAGAAGTGATTTTCTGGGTGCTTTGCCCCTGCTGCCGGAAGGTTTCAGGTTCAGAAGGCTCGGCGGTACGGCGTTTCCTGATTTTTTTGTACTGTTCACTTTTTTCAGACTGTCGAGTATAAGGCTCATGTCTATCCGTCTATAAGTGTAGTTGTTATAAGTATCACGAGTTCGCGTTTCTCTTTCTCAACGGAACGCGCCTTGAAAAGCATCCCCAGACCGGGGATATCGGCGAGGATAGGTATTCTGCGTTCGCTCACAACGTCCTTATTGGTTATGAGACCGCCCATGACTATTGTTGTGCCGTTCTGAACGGTAAGAACTGTTCCCGCCTCTTTCATGTTTACCTTCGGATAGCTGGCAACTGCGTATGAGTTGCCCTGATCGTCCAGTTCGTACTGGTATTCAACATCTTCGATGCTTGAGAGTATCGGAACAACGTGCAGAGTTATCCTGTTGTCGTCCATAACGTTTGCAGTAACGCCAAGCGTTATTCCGTCAAGCACCGTGGAGCGTTCGTATGTTATTGTCTGCGTGTCCTCTTCCGTGTCGTTGTCAACCTTCTTTTCCCAGAATGGGTTGAGCTGACCGGAGGTTATCATTGCACTCTGTCCGTTCAGCACCCTTATGCGCGGGTTGCCGAGTGATTCTATCCTTCCCTGAGTGGCTATGAACTCGAACAGGTTGTTATAGGACTGAACAACGCCCACAGGGGTTTGAGAGCCGATTATGTCGCCAATGAGGGTCACGCCGTACCTTCCGTTCTCGCTGGTCCAGTTTATTCCGTACGCGCTGGAATCGGTAAGCACAACTTCCATTATCTTAGCCTCTATGAGCACCTGCTTTGAAGCGTCCTTAACGGTTTGTTCGATGTATTCGTCAATCATATGCACAACGTGGGGCGGAGCATACACTCTTAAAAGCCCTGTAAGGGTGTTGAAGGAGTATCCGCGCAGACCTCTGTAATATGAAAGTTTTGTCTGCATGGTGCCTGATGATGATGCGGAACTGTCAGTTTTGGATTTTGAACCGGACTTATCCGTGCCGCCGGAAGTTGGCTGGGTGTTTCCGTTTTGCTGCGAGGAACCTCCGGAATCAGATTGCGGCTGCCCGTTTTCGTCAACTATGTCCGGAAAAATCATCCCGTAGACTGCAGCAAGCACGTTTGCCTGCATGTTCGCCAGAATCCCCTGTTTGGAATAAGTTATCTTATAGTCGCCGCTAAGCTCGGTGGAGGTCGAATCCGAACCGAATATGTTTCCCCCTATGGTGGAGGTCTGATCGGCTGTTACTGTTGTGTATGGTATTTTATATGTCTTTGCAATATAAGCTGAAATTTTTAACGTACTGCCTGTTATCGTATATGCAACGCCCGCATTTTCACATACGCTGTCCAAAGCGTCTCTGGCTGGCATGTTTTTTACGGTCAGTGTGAACGGTTTGCTGACGTTCACTTCGGGACCTATGATGAGGTTCAGACCGGATTCCGCTGCTATCATGTAAAGCACGGCGGAGAGATTCTGTTCAACTGCATCAACAGAAACGTAGACGTTTTCAAGGGGATCGTTCTCTATCACCGGTTTTGCAATTATTGGCGGAGGGGGCGGAGCCAGAGGTTTTACGGGCTGTGCCTTTGAAAAGTCGGGCATAATGACCGCTGCCTGTCTCTTTTCATCTGTTGTTGCGCATGAAACGAGCGAGAGCGCCAGAAGAGAGATCAATATTGAACGTAATACCATTTTTTCCCCCAATCCCCTTCCAGCAGAACTTTTGAATCGCCAACCGCTGTAAGGCGGACTGTACCGTCAACACTTTCGCCAAGATTGACCAGTCTGCCGTTAATAACTGCGCATTTTTTATTTCTGCCGTTCATTACGGCGGATATTCTGTAAGGCGGAGCCTGTGTCTGCATTGCCGGAACATCCGAAGAAGCTTCCTGCGGAATTTCCTGAACCGGCTGTTGAAAAGCTCTGTTAAAAAAACTGCTGATAAACGGATTTGTAAGATAAACCGACATGTTGAAAGGCTTCATGAGTTGTGGATCTTCTCCTGTCGTCAGTGCTTTGGTGAATTTCGCGTCATCATCCGGAATGGAGATATTAAACACCTGAAGCATCCTGTCGAACCTCTCCGAAGCCAAGTTGTCTACGGAAGACTCTAGCACAGACCTCAGGAAAAAGACACAGAAAAGCACCGCCAAAGGGAGCAACAGTTTGATGTATGCGGCTGTGTTCAGCTTTTTCAGTTTTTTAATATTCATAGCTTCCGCCGTAGTAAGGTTGGTCGGCGTTTATGAGAAAACGCACGGTTTTCCTGTTTTCTGATCTTGAGAAAGAGAGTTTTTTTACAGTTATGACCGGCGCAATGCTGTTTTCGAGATAGGTGATTATGTCGGTTATCTGGGACGGGTCTGTGGGCTGTATCTCAAATTCCAGATCGGCGCTGAATGAACCGCCCTTGTCCGTTATATCGTTCAGTATTTTTCCGCCGTAAAGGGTGCGGAAGTTTTCCAGTGTTTCCAGAAGAAGCCTTTTCGCCTCTATCTGTGTCAGGTAGGGCGGGTTTACCGTGCCGAGAGCCTGCTCAAGTTTCATGAGTTTTTCGCGGGTTTCATCAGGCTTGTATTGCATAGAGGTTCTACGCATGTTTGTTATGTTGTTTTCCATGGAGCTGTTGACTGAATTGACACACAGCAGCAGAACAGAAAGGCTGAATATCATACTGCTGAACATTACCAGTAGTTTATAGGTCTGAAATGCCCGCCTGATTCGATGCATCATTCGCCCCCTTTCTTAAAGAGGAGCTTTACGGTTACAGTCATTTCATCTGTTTTGAAAACTGTTCCGTTATCAAGCGAGTAGCCGCTTTCTGCTGTTATTCCTGAAAGTTCGTTTTCAAATTTTTCTTTGAAATTTTCCATCTGTGCCAGCCTGCCGAAATGGAGAGTGCCTCCTATCTCAACTGTCCTTTCGCCATCTTTTGATGCGTCGAAAGTCACCAGATCGAAGTCTCCAAGCGCCAGAAGGGGTGCGAACATGCCGAATTCCCTCGGAACGCTCTGCTGTCTTTTTTCCAGAGTGCGGTAGTAATGAAGGTCAAACTGTTTTCCGTGTCCTTCCGACACTTCCGAAAGATATTTTCTTATCCTGCCGTTCAGCGCCTGTGCCTGCATGGTCATGGTTTCCTTATTCTCGTAAAGGTTTGCCAGAGCAGACATATTCATGAACAGGAGAATGAGGATGCATAGCAGCGTCGTAACGTTCATTATACCTGTTGCATATGACATTGCCTGTTTTTTTATTATCGTGGCAGGAGTCATATCGTATGCGCTGTCCAGACAGCACAGCGAGATGGGTATCATGTACTCCTGAAAGATATCGTTGGGGCAGTTTTCCACCACTCCGGCAGGGATAAGAGTGGATTGTGCAACGCCTGAGAATTCATAAAACATTGTGACAAGCTCGCTCATATCGGCAAGTTTGCCGGAAAATACGATATTGTCAATTTTCAGCCTCAGGTTTTTTGTTGCATACATGTATGTAAGGTTAAGATATTCGTAATATGCACTTAAAAGATTTGATCCTTTTTCTGTGGGGTTGTTTCTGGTGTATACGATGTAGTCGTTGATGCAAATGGTGACGCATATTCTGGTTTCGTCTGCGAATGCGTGGAATACGGTTTTGTCGGGGAAATATTTGTTCACCAGAGCGCACAGAGCAAAGTCGGAAACGGTGAACATATTCAGCTGTCCCATGGTCTCTTCCGACAGTCCCGAATCTTCATAAAGCATTGAAGACGGAACCATAAGCACTTTATATGTCAGGTTGCCAGCTGAATCAGGCAGAGCGGAGTTGTTCGTTTTATAAGCCATAAGATATTCCACGGACGGATCCATGCTCTCTTTAAGCTTGTTCATCGATATTATTCTGAATGTTTCGGAATCTTTTACAGGCGGGAGTGTTACCGTTTCCTCTATGGTGTCGAAATAACTCATGCCTATGTTTAAAGGCATCCCTTTGGAAAGATGCTGGATATTATCAGCATCCGTGGTATAATATTTAAGCATGGAGAAGGTTTTTCCTTTCCTTTGCATTACCACAGCCTTAGCAGTTGTTGTACCGCCGGAGCCAGACAGCTCGGCACTGAATAATTTCATAAGCAACAATACTATGGCAATCAAACTATTTCAAGAGAATTGATGTTTAAATGCTGCGAATTTTGGTAGTCGAAGACGACGAGGCGATAAGAAGTCAGCTTTGTTTCGCCATGGAAAAAAAGTATGATGTGACAGAGGCTTCAAATGCTCCTGATGCTATTTCCGAGGCAGAAAAGGAGCCTTTTGACGTTGCAGTGGTGGATCTCGGTCTTCCGCCGAATGAACAAAGCCCTGTTGAAGGCCTTAAGGTCATAGAAATCCTTCTTTCCATATCCCAATGCAAGATAATTGTGCTGACCGGACAGTCCACGAAAGAATGTGCCATGAGCGCCCTTGAGCGCGGTGTGTTCGATTTCCTCCTGAAACCTGTCAAGATGGAGCAGCTCTTTTATTCCATTGAACGGGCGGAACTCTTCATTTCAACCGAAAAAGAACTTCAGAAACAGGGCGTCGAAAAGATAGAATTTCAGGTTAAGATAGGCGACGGTCTGCAAAAGCTGAGAGAGCTCGCCGAGAAGAACATCATCCTAAAGGTTCTTAACGACACAGGTTTCAATGTTTACCAGTCCGCTAAGATACTCGGTGTTAAACGGGAAAGCCTTTATTACTTTATAAAAAAATTCAACCTCTCCAGAAAACCAGATGCTTGATAATGTCTTTATAGCCTTTATCACTTCCTGCCTGATAATAATTTTAAGCCATTTGTCAGTAAAGTTTGTTACCAACAGGTATTTGGGTATCATATCTCAGCTTATAAAAATGAACGAGGTTGACGGATTCGATCCGGTTATGCTTTTGCGGCACCTTGAGCCGTTCCTTAAAAAGGCGGGTATCAAAGATTTCGGATATTACCTTTTCTATCATAATGTTGAATACGTCCGCAGGAACGTTTCCCAGAAAAAATCCATCACAAAATTTGTTCATACGGCAGAGTATACGGTGTATATCGATATAGTCCCCGGTTTGAGGCTCATCGAATCGGATTTTATAACCAAAGTGCTTGTGGAGGTCATCTTTCTTCTGCTTAAAGCTGATGTGAACATACAGACAACGGCGGCGCAGAAGGCGTTCCGCAAATCTGTTGAACTACAGACCTTTATCAATCATGATGTTAAAAATCTGATCCAGTTTGTAAACGTGCTGGAGTTCAACCTGAAACAGGTGGACGATGACGCGGGATATCGCAGGCTCGTCAGATATATGCAGAAGAGTCTGCCGGGACTTAAAGTCCGTGCGGATAAAATACTTTCCGCGCTCAACAGCACCCAGCCGGAGATGGACAGCGTACCCGAAAAGCTGATGCCTATGATAATGGTTACAGATGCGGCTGGAATATACGGGGTGAACATCCATTCCGATACGCCTGCCGATATGGTTATCACCGCACGCAAAAGAGGGCTTGCCGTTATTATTGAAAATATCATAAAGAACTTCTATGATAAGAGCATATCGGAACGGGGGATCAGTCTTTTCGTAGACGTGTCGGAGGAGGATTCATCATACACTATGAGATTCAGAGACTCCGGTTCGCCAATTTCCGACTGCGAAAAGATATTTGAACCCTTCTTTTCCGGCAAAGTGAATGGACTGGGCATAGGACTTTTTCACTGCCGCAACGTTGCGGCAGGTATGGGCGGAAAACTTACCGCTGAGAATACGGGTGAAGGTCCGGTCTTTTTGCTTGTTATAAACAAATGAGGTACTCAATGTCTGCGAAGGGCTTCACTCTGGTAGAGTTTTCCATAGTGCTGGTTATAATCGGTATTATCATCACAATGGCTGTCAGAGGACAGGGGCTGATAGAGAATTCCAGAGGAAAGAAGGTTGTTACAGACGCCACTGTTCTTGTGGACGCACAGAACAAGTTCCTCGAAAGAACAGGCAGATATGCCGGAGACAGCGATGACGACGGTGTTATAGATTTTCAGACTCTCAATTCTACCATTCCGGATAATGCATCCTCAGGCTCTGTCGATGCGGATTTTGCCTTTGACGAACTCAAAAACCTCGGGTTTTTACCATCAGGTACTCCTAACAGTCAGCTTTCATCAACACAGCGTGGCGGATACATGTATTTTGCAGGGACAACAGTTACGGACAGTGCGGAAAACACCGTACCTATGAATATGATCGTTCTGCGAAACGTGGAGTGTGCCGCGGCATTTGCTCTGGAGTTAAGCGTCGATTCCGATGCACCGGATTCTGATACCGGAGCTTCTAATGGCAGGATAAGGCGTTTGAGCGGAAATTCATTCGCAGGATCCAGCTGGACTGCTTCAGACGGTGACTGTGTTTCAGCCGGAAAAGTAAACGGAAGCAATACAACCAATATAGTTTATATCATCAACAACCTGTAATTTAGGGCATATTCCCAAAACAAATCAACTTGTCAAGAAAATATGGATATTTAGTGTGGTAATATTCACATGCTAATTATCATATCTGTTTTGACAGTTATGGTCAATAATCCTAATATTGTGAATATTTTTTGAGGGAGGTTATGTATGAAGAAATTTGTATGGCTGTTGCTTCTGATATCCGTGACAACGCTTGTGTCCGGATGCGGCAACGACAGCGACGGCACAAACGGAGACTCATCTGACAAGGTCAGCGATGTCCTTTCGACAGATGAAAGAACTCTTTTTACAACTGAGGAACTTGCGACAATTGACTCTATGGCGGGCGAGGAGATTGTTGTTGCTGCAAATGCAGAACTCGATTCTGCAAACACTGATGGTGTGATAACTCAGGATGAGCTTGAGAGAGTTAACGCTTATTACAAAATGGCGGCTGAAAAAACTGATGAAGGTAAAATCCTTTATTCAATTTCCAGTGTTGCAACAGCGGCTGATCTCGTTGCTAACGTAACGTCTGTACGCACCAGCACAGGCAAAATGGTTTATGTACCTTACGAATCTCACGCTGTGAATTACATTAAAGGTTCACTTGTGGATTCTTACTACAACGATGTCACAGAGGATATCAATGCGTCTATAGCACTGCTTGATCAGATTGACAGCAGTTTCAATGCTGAAATGACATTTGGTAAAACCACATATGATGTGGACTATGGTGACGTTCTCACACTGAAAGCGGCACTTGAGACAGCAAAAATATCAGTTGCACTCGCTTATGCATATAATATTAAGAGCGAAACAAACTATCTTTATGTAAGAGACTTTGTTGCCCAAAATGCTGATTTTTATGTGCCTTCCGATGACGCCGCAACAGTTCTTGCCGCTCAGAAATCCGGCGCTCTTGCTATGCTTAAAGATTTCAAAGATGCTGTAGATTATATCACTGCGGAAACAGACAGTCAGGCGGATGACCTCGTTACGGCAAAAGTAAGTGATAACTTTGATCTTGACAAGATATACGACGGAGTTGTTGATTCCATAAACGGCGGCGGAGCCTACCAGTCAGGTCCTTTTGCATATGATTTTGCAAAACTCTTCACTCCTTTGGCTTTGAGAAGCTATGTGAATTATGATACTGTGGACGATTCTCTTGACGGATTTATGACGGCAAGCGATGAAGATCTTGAATCTGTACATAGGCAGATCAGCCGTTATTTAGGAGCTAGTATAAAATAACTTAGTGCGGGCGCTATGCGCCCGCTTCTTTTAAGGTATTAATGAAAAAACAAAAGATATTTTTATCTCTTTGGATTTCTTTTTTCACTCTTTTCATTTCCGTTTTACTGTATGCATTTGTTTTTCATCCAAACTTGAGATCAAAAGGTGCGGATGAGAACGTTTTTCTGATGGAGAAGGTCAAATCCGGCGGTCTGACAGGATACGGCTCTTATGAGATATCTTTTGACAAGCTCACTTTTGAGGCTGCAAAGTTTCTCAATCTGCGATTCAACGCCATGCAGACCATGTATGCAGATAATTTCGGGTTGAAACTGAACATAGATAATATGGACAAATTCAAAAAAGGAATGTCTTCTGCTGACAGTATTGATGTTTTCAGCGGCTTTATGCTTAATGTTGATAGCGGACTTGTGCGCAGCCGTATGGTCAGTGCGGTTGAGATGAAGGGCTTTACGCTTGAAATAAACATAGACGGTCGGAAACGTTTTCTGGTAGCAACCAATAAACTTCTTATGAGACGCGGGAAACCTGTGCGGATGGCTGCCACGGTAATCTCAGATGTGCAGACCGGCAGAACTCTGGGAACTCTCGGCTGTTCTTTTGATAAAGGATTCTCAAAAATAAAATTTAACGATTCTGTTTATCTTATGACAGGGGATAAAAAGGAATCTGTAGATATGAAGGAACTGGTTCTTTTCTGATAAAAAAAAGCCCGCTTGAAAGCGGGCTCAGACTGATGACAAACGCCGTATTTCGTGAGAAGTGCGGCGTTTTTTGTTTTTGTATCTTGTTATTTCTTTTTCCGGTTTATATCGCAGCCGAAAGCTGATTTTCATCATTTATCACGGGTATTT
>NZ_JAJOIL010000017.1 GCF_021209385.1 Seleniivibrio sp.
TCATATTTCTGCAATCTCTGTCGTTATTATATAGAATATGCAGCCGTTTGTCATCATCGCAATCGTAAGTATTGCTTCTGGTGTGATAAACTGCTTTGCAGTCCGTCCGTGTCTCGTTCACGCAAACCCCGCCGTAGTCCTCGCCTTCGTTCTCTATTTTTATAAGATAATTCTCACCGTTATAGATAGTTATCGTTCCTGTGTCTGCTTTTGATATGCCCATTTCAGTGAGGAACGGCACGAATTTATATTTGAAATCGCCGTAAGTGCCTTTGAAAAATATATGCACTTTACCGTCCAGAATAACAAATGCTTTTGACCGCTGGTAGCCCATAAAGTATGCGCCTTTAAGGACGTTTTCCTGCTTTTCGGCAGGTTTTTCAGCTTTTGAAACGGTGGTTTCAACAGCTCTGGGAGCTTTGTCCGCAGGCAGATATGGCAGCATAAGAAGCACGGCGGCGGCAAGCACCTTTCGTTTGACAAGGGTATAGAGCAGGAACAGTATCATGAATCCTATGACATATTTATCAGGCTTGTACACCTGATAGAAAAAATCCGAGTGGTCAGAAAAGAATCTGACTATCCACATATGCACGTCTTCGAGGAAGAGCAGGGGAGCGATTGAGTGTTCAGGGAAAAAACAGTACAGCCCGAAAACAGCCATTTGCAATGCCACCACAGGCGACAGGATGATAGTGGATATTACAGACGATATGTTGAACATGCCGAACACAGCCGCGGCGGCAGGCATTATGAATGCGGAAGCCGCAAGACCCACCGCGACGGAAGCCATAAGGTTGTTGCGTATATTGGGTAGATATACCAGCCCCAACACGGCAGAGAACGACAAAATGAACGAGATATCTCCAAGAAGCGAAGGGGTTAAGAGTATGAACATGCTGGCGGCGAACAGAAGAAGTTTTCCCGTGTCTGTGCGGTAATCAAGAAGTTTTGCGCCCATTACGAAGAAACCGAACAGAGCCGCTCGGCAGACGGTAACAGTGAAACCTGTCAGCGGCATAAGCAGGAGCATTGAAAGCATCATAGGAATAAGTCTCAGTTTCGCAGGCAGAAAACTGAACAGAAAGAAGAGCATACCAGCCAGCACAGCGACGTGCATACCGGAAACAGATAGAAGGTGTCCAAGCCCCGTAACGAGGAAAAGATCGTTCATTGTCTGCGGGATGTAGCGCCTGTCGCCAAGGGTGAGCGCCTGTGTCAGCACCAATTTTCCGCCCGTGGCATAATACAGCCCGTCGGAAAGTTCTTCCCGTTTCAGCAGAATTGACTTTATGAACGGCACGGATGTTTTTTTGTCGATGTGTTCCGCGATATAGTAGCCAGCCGAAAAACGTCCTTCTTTCAGAAAAGAATAGGTCTTCTTGCGGAATTTGCCTGATAGCACGTCTCCGGGTTGTAATCCGGCTGGTGCCAAAAGGGAACCCCATGTGGTTTTATAAAGCCAATTATCACCTTCCGGTTTCTTTACCTCAGTGATGAGAAGATGCCCCGCAAGCAGATATGCCAATCCCGATGTCAGAATCCCGATGATTATTCCCGTGCGCTTACCGATGAAGATCGCAGGTAGCAGAAAACCCGATGCGAGCATAGCTTTTTCGGACGGATAGAACAGGACTGCCGAAAGCACCGACAGCACGAAGAACATTTCCGTTTTAAATTTAAACCGTTGCCACAGCAGGATTATCTTTTTAAGCATCATATATTTTAGCACAATTTACTGTTCACATCACAGCACTGATTTGATACAATATTTAAATCGCAAAATTTGATTCAGAGGTATCAATGTCCCAGAACAAAGAGTTCGTCCACCTGCACCTGCACACCCAGTATTCACTGCTGGACGGTGCCATAATCGTGGGCGACCTTATGAAGAAGATAAAAACCAACGGAACAACCCCCATCGTCGGCATATCCGACCACGGAACCATGCACGGCATAGTGGATTTCTATAAACAGGCGCTTGCCAACGACATAAAACCCATTCTCGGCTGCGAAGTGTACGTTGCGCCGGACAGCCGCAGAAATACGTCATACGAAAAAGGGCAGGACAGGAACTATCACCTTGTTCTGCAGGCAAAGAATAACAAAGGACTTTCAAACCTGCAAAAGCTGGTGTCCCTTGCACAATTTGAGGGCTTCCACTATAAACCGCGTATAGATAAAGAGATACTTGCACAATATTCCGAAGGTCTGATCGGTCTTTCCGCATGTCTGGCGGGTGAGATACCCAGAAAGCTGATGCGCGACAGATATGATGAGGCGCTTGCCGCCGCAATGGAATATAGAGATATCCTCGGTAAAGACGATTTCTTCCTTGAGATTCAGGAGAACGGCATAGAGGAACAGATGATGGTGAACCGTCAGATAATAAAGATGTCGCAGGAAACGGGCATCCCGCTGGTGGCTACGAACGACTGCCACTATCTGAACAAGGGCGACCACCTTAGCCATCAGGTTCTCATATGCATACAGACCCAGTCCACAGTAAACAGCCCCAACAGGTTCGAGATACACTCGGATCAGCTCTGGGTGAAAAGCCCCGAAGAGATGTGGGCGGCGTTCGGAGAAGTGCCTTCCGCACTGACAAACACCATGGCGATTGCGGAAAGATGCAACACGTCTATAGAGTTCGGACACCTGCACCTTCCGGAATATGAAGTCCCCGAAGGTTTCAACACAATCGCGGACTATCTGACACACCTTGCACGCAACGGGCTTGTGAAGAAACTGGCAAAAATTCCGGCAGAAAAGCATGAAATATATCATCAGAGGCTCAAAGAAGAGCTCGACGTTATCATAGGAAAACATTTCGACGGCTATTTCCTCATCGTATGGGACTTCATCAACCATTCGCGCACCATAGGCGTTCCGGTGGGACCCGGCAGGGGTTCCGGTGCCGGTTCTCTGGTGGCATACAGCATAGGTATCACGGATATTGACCCGATACGTTTTAATCTGCTTTTCGAGCGATTTCTGAACCCTGAAAGAGAATCCATGCCCGACTTCGATATAGATTTCTGCGTAAGAGGGCGTGAAGAGGTGATAAAGTACGTCCGCCAGAAATATGGCGACGACAGAGTTTCGCAGATCATCACATTCGGTAAGCTGATGGGCAGAAGCACAATTCGCGACGTAGGGCGTGTGCTTGAGGTGCCGCTGAAAGACGTGGATAAGCTGGCGAAGGCGCTGCCTTCCGACCCGGGTATGACGCTCCGCAAGGCTCTGGAGAAAGACCCTTCCCTGAACGACAACTTTAAAGAGGTTGAACAGGGTGAGGATATCCTCACCCACGCCGTAAAGCTTGAAGGACTTGTGCGAAACACGGGTATGCACGCGGCTGGCGTTGTCATTTCCGACAAACCCCTGAACGAATACGTTCCGCTTTGCAGAGGTCAGAACGAAGAGGTTATCACTCAGTTTGAAAAGGACACGCTGGAAGCTGTCGGACTTGTTAAGTTCGACTTTCTCGGTCTGAACAACCTCACAATCATAGATGAGGCGCTGAAGCGCATCAAAGAGAACCGGGGAGAGGATCTGGACATATCCAGAATCCCTCTGGACGATAAAAAGGTATATGACCTTCTCTGCCGCGGCGACACAACTGGGGTTTTCCAGTTGGAAAGCTCCGGTATGAAAAACCTTCTGAAAAAGCTGAAACCGGAAGAGTTTGAGGACATCATAGCCCTTGTTGCTCTGTACCGTCCCGGTCCCATGGAATCGGGCATGCTTGATTCTTTCGTAAAACGTAAATGGGGCGAAGAGGAGATCGACTATATTTTCCCTGAGCTTACGGAGATATTGAAAGAGACCCGCGGGGTGGTTATTTATCAGGAACAGGTTATGCAGATCGCCCAGATAGTTGCCGGTTATTCGCTCGGTTCGGCGGATAACCTGCGGCGCGCCATGGGTAAGAAGAAAGCCTATGAGATGGAAAAACAGAAAGAGTTTTTCCTCCATGGCGACGGAAAGACCATCCCAGGTGCGAAAAAGATGGGCTTCGATATGGTCATGGCGGAAGACCTGTTCGACAAACTGGCAAAATTCGCCGGATACGGTTTCAACAAGTCTCACTCAGCAGCATACGCACTTATTTCCTACCAGACCGCTTACCTGAAAGCAAATTACCCTGTGGAATACATGGCGGCTATCCTGTCATGCGAAATAGATAAAGGCGAAAAGATCGTGACCTTTACGGAAGAATGTAAAAGTATGGGCATAGAGGTGCATCCGCCGGATATCAACAAATCCGGAGCGTCGTTTGTTATAGATGGGAACACCATCCGTTTCGGACTGGGAGCTATTAAAAACGTGGGAATGAACGCCATCGAAGCGGCGCTGAAAGTGCGGGAAGAGGGCGGAGAGTTCAAAAATATATACGAGTACTGCTCGCGTGTAGACCTGCGTCTGAGCAATAAAAAAGTGCTGGAATCACTGGTAAAGGCGGGTGCGTTCGACAGTACGGGCAAGAACCGCAGGCAGAATCTTCAGGTGCTTGAAAAAGCTCTGGAAGAAGGACAGCGTAAGCAGAAGATGGAACAGCAGGGCATCATCTCTCTGGAATCTTTTCTTGAAGACGAAACGGAGAACGGCGGCGATAATGATTTCTTCCCCGACGTAACAGAGATGCCGGAGAACGAGCTTCTCAAGATGGAGAAGGAGGTACTGGATTTCTATATCTCAAACCACCCGCTTGCCGTTTATCACAATATTCTGAAGACCTTCACAGTGCCTATGGCGGAACTGAAAACTCCCGAAGCTTCGGGGCAGTATGTGATTGGCGGGCTTGTGAAAGCGATAAAGAACATTTTTACGAAAAAAGGCGACAAGATGGCTTTCGTGACCCTTGAGGACATGGACGGCGAACTTGACGTGGTTGTGTTCCCGCGGGTTTATGAGGAGACAGTGCGTCACCTTGTGGCAGATAAGATAGTTGTTGTCGCGGGCAGTGTAAACCATAAGGACGAGGAGACCACCATACTTGCCGATGCGATAATGGACGTGCCGGAAGCTGTGGAAAAACTCACCGAGCGGGTCACCATAAAACTCACCAGCCTCGGAATGACGACAGAGATAATCAGTAAGCTGAAAACCATTGTGAAACTTCATAAGGGCGATGTTCCAATAACGTTTTATCTGGAGCGTCCGAAGACCTTCGGAGTTTTTATAAACGCCGGAGAGGATTTTTATATCAAGCCTGACTTTGATTTCTATAAAGAGATAGATGACCTCATCGGCAAAGGCAGATATGAGATAAAATCCAAGGCATACGAACATAAAGAGCAGAAAACCAGCTTTTACAGAAAGCGCACGGGAGATTCATGAAAAAGGCACTTACAATAGCCGGTTCCGACTCCGGCGGCGGAGCGGGAATTCAGGCGGATATAAAATCCATGAGCGCGAACGGAGTGTTTGCCATGAGCGTCATAACGGCGGTTACGGCACAGAACACCCTCGGCGTTCAGGGATATGTCGATATACCTCTTGAATACATAGAGATGCAGATAGATTCAATATTTGCAGACCTTATACCCGATGCCGTAAAAACGGGGATGCTTTCCAACCCCGACACAGTTGCTCTGGTGTCTTTTAAATTGGCTCAGTACCATGTGGACAACCTTGTTGTAGATCCGGTTATGGTGGCGAAGGGCGGTTCGCCCCTGCTTCGTCAGGAGGCAGTAGATAAGATGAAAAATCTTCTTTTTCCGCAGGCGCTGGTACTGACGCCGAACATACCGGAGGCGGAGTTTATCACGGGTAAAAAGATAGTCAGCGGCGCCGACATGAAGGAAGTTTGCCTTGAAATAGCGGATATGGGTGTCCAGAATGTTCTTTTGAAGGGCGGACATATGGGAAGTCCTGAGGCGACAGACCTGCTCTATGACGGCAGCGAGTTCCATACGTTCACAACGCCGAGGATTGATACAAAAAACACCCATGGGACAGGCTGCACAATGGCGAGCGCAATAGCTGCCGGACTTGCCGGGGGGCTTTCAGTTTATGACGCGGTTGATGCTGCTAAAAAATACATACAAAAGGCGATAGAGCATGCCGACGAAATGCATGTCGGCTCAGGTCATGGACCTGTGAACCATTTCTGGATGATGAAGTAGCTATTTTTTAAGACGTTCCGCGCATTTGCGCAGGGTAAGAGTGAGGTCTTCCTTAACAACGGGTTTTTTGAGATATTCAAAAATACCTATTTCGGAAGCCTTATCTATATACGGTTTTTCATTGAACGCGGTGGTTATTACTATCACCGCATCGGGGTTTATCTCAAGTATCTTTTTCGCCATCTCAATGCCGTCCATAACAGGCATCTGTATGTCGGTTATAACTATGTCCGGACGGTTGGCTTTGTACATTTCAAGCCCTTCCTGTCCGTCTTTGGCGGTGAATATTGTTTCAAACCTTCTTTTCAGAAAGCGCATCAGACTCTCACGCACACTGGTATCGTCCTCAACATGCATGATGGAAAGGTTTTTTAAAAGTTCCACGTCTTTGATATATTCTTCGTTCATGATTCCCCTTGTTCAGTATATTTTATACCGACAAAAAGTTTGGCGCAATTAAAAATAAATTGATTTACATAAGGAAATTCTAAAAACAGGTGGAAATTAGTACGGGAACTTTATATATTTCTCATTGATGCACACAAACGGAGGTTCTACATGAGTGATTGCAATTCAGAGAACGCCTGTTCTTCCTGCTCTTCCGCGGCGGGATGCAGTACAGACGAGAAGAAACTGCACGCCAAGCAGCAGCTTGACGCAAGACTGAGCAAGATCAAATACAAGATCATGGTTATGAGCGGCAAGGGCGGCGTGGGAAAATCAACTGTCAGCGTGAGCCTCGCATCCGCTCTGCATTCGCTGGGTTACAGCGTAGGCATAATGGATGCGGATATCCACGGACCGAACGTTCCCAAAATGTTCGGGCTGACGCAGAAAGGTGTTCGCTCGGGGGAAAACGGAATCGTACCTTTTGAAGCGGCGGAGGGACTGAAAGTTATGTCCGTTGCTTTTCTTCTTGAAAATGACGACGACGCCATTATCTGGCGCGCACCCGTTAAACACGGTATGATCGAACAGTTCATATCCGATGTTGACTGGGGTGAGCTTGATTTTATTATAATTGACCTGCCCCCCGGCACAGGCGACGAGCCTTTAAGCGTTGCCCATGTCATAGGCGCTGTTGACGGCGCTGTGATCGTTACCACTCCGCAGGAGGTTGCGCTTCTGGATTCCAGAAAATCCGTGACTTTTGCCCGCAAGCTGAACATACCGATTCTCGGCATTGTTGAGAACATGAGCGGAATGGTATGCCCCCATTGCGGCGAAACTGTTGACCTTTTCAAATCAGGCGGTGGTGAAAAAGCTGCCAGTGAGATGGAGGTTAATTTCCTCGGCAGAGTGCCGATCGACCCCATGGTTGTCATTCAGGGCGACAGCGGAAAGCCCTACGTTCTTGAGGTGAAAGACACACCCACTGCGATTGCGTTCCGCAAGATAGCAGAGAACGTTGCGAAACAGACAATAGCAAAATAAATATTTATGTGGCGGGGCAACGCCCCGCCTGCTATAAAGACAGATATGAAACTATTTATTATTATAGGTTCCTTCTTAATGCTGGTCGTCGCTCTGGTTCACATATACTGGAGCCTTGGCGGCACACTGTTCATTGACAGAGCGCTACCCGAAAAAACCGACGGCAGGAAACTCTTTAAACCCACACGCGCAGGAACGGCGATAGTGGGTACTGTGCTTCTTGTTGTGGCAATGGCTGCGACTTCGCCGCTTTATATAAGCGACGCGCGCCTGCTCTCTATTTTCAGGATAGTGCTGATGTTCTTCTGTGTTGTTTTCTTCGTGCGGTTTATCGGCGATTTCAGATTCGTGGGTATATTCCGCAAAATACGCAACACCGGATTCGCAGAATACGACACCCTTGTCTATACCCCTTTAAGTCTTGTCTTTTCCCTCGTATGCGGACTTTCGGCGTATTTTTTTAATTCACTTGCCTGATCACCTGTAAAATTATATCCTTATTCCACAAGGTGAAATATGGGATATAAAACGCTGAAAAGCTGTCTGGACGATCTGGAAAGACACGGACAACTGAAAAGAATAGATGCTGAGATTGACCCTTATCTTGAAATTGGGGTTATTCAGAGAAAGGTTTATGAAGCTGGCGGACCCGCTCTGCTGTTTACAAATGTCAAAGGATGCAAATTTCCCATGGCGGGCAATATCTTCGGCACCATGGAGCGGACGAAATTCATATTCCGCGACACTCTTTCGTCTATTGAGGCGATGGTTAAGGCGAAGACCGACCCCGCTTATCTGTTCAAAAATCCATCAAAACTTCTTAAACTTCCTAAAGCGGCGCTGAATATACTGCCGAAAACTGTTAGTAATGCACCTGTTATGAAAAACAGGATAGGGCTTAGTGATCTGCCGCATTTCGTGGGCTGGGAAAAGGACGGCGGGGCGTTTATTACGTTGCCTCAGGTGTATACTGAATCACCTGAAAAAGCCGGATACAGAAACAGCAATCTGGGAATGTACCGCGTGCAGATATCGGGCAATGACTACGCACCTGACGAGGTGGGCATACACTACCAGATACACAGAGGGCTTGGGATTCACCACACGCAGGCACTCGCCAAAGGCGAACGTCTGAACGTGAATGTTTTTATCGGCGGCGCGCCATCAATGACAATCGCCGCTGTTATGCCTCTGCCGGAGGGGATGCCGGAGATATCTTTCGGCGGCGCACTGGGCGGACACCGTATGCCGTTTTTCAGACCGGAAAACGGAGCGGCGGTTTATGCGGAGGCGGATTTTGTTATCAGCGGTTATATAGACGGCTCGCTGAAACCGGAAGGACCTTTCGGCGACCATGTGGGCTACTACAGCCTGAAACACGACTTCCCAGTGATGAAAGTGACAGGCGTTTACCATCGCGACGATGCTATATTCCCGTTCACAACGGTGGGCAGACCCCCGCAGGAGGATACCAGTTTCGGCAATTTCATACACGAACTCACAGGCGAGCTTATCCCCGACGTTCTGCCGGGCGTGAAAGCTGTTCATGCAGTTGATGCGGCGGGTGTTCATCCATTGCTGTTTGCCATCGGCTCTGAACGCTATACCCCATACCAGAAGCAGGACGAACCCAAAGAGATTCTTACGCAGGCTAATGCCATTCTTGGTCAGGGACAGCTTTCTCTGGCGAAATATCTCTTTATCACAAACTTTTCGGACAACCCTGAACTTGACATACATGATCCGAAGGAATTTTTTACTCATGTGCTGGAACGTGTCGACTGGCGCAGAGACCTGCATTTCCAGACGTCTGTGACAATTGATACGCTGGACTATACGGGACACGGACTGAACAAGGGTTCCAAGGTCACTGTGGCTGTTTGCGGTGACAAAAAACGCACTCTTGCTGCTAAACTGCCGGAAAATTTGAATCTGCCTGACGGGTTTGATACTCCGAAGGTAGTTATGGACGGCGTTCTTGCCGTGCGTGCGCCGAAACATTCCGCGCCGCGCGGAGAATATGATCCTGCATTGATACGTTTCTGCGAATTTTTTGAAGTGGATAATCCTATAAACGGATTTCCTCTGATCGTGCTTGCGGACGACAGCGAATTCACCGCGGCGGATATCGCAAATTTCCTCTGGGTTACATTTACAAGGTCAAACCCTGCGAACGATGTCTATGGCATCGGAGCATTTGAACACGTCAAACATTTCGGATGTTCTGGGGCGCTTGTGATAGATGCACGGGTGAAAGCCTATCATCCCGAAGCGATGGAGATGGACGAAAGCGTCATAAAAAAAGTTGAGGCTATGGCGGCGAAGGGCGGCGCGCTGGAGGGGCTGTTCTGATGCGTATAGTATTATTTGCAGGTCCCAGTCAGGTGGGCTGGACGTTCAATTTCATGTCGGAGCTTAAGATATCTTTTGAAAAACTCGGCGCTGAATGTCTGCTCTTAAGATGCGAGGATATCTCTTTTTCAAATCTCCAAGCTGTTTTTGACCGCTTCAAACCGGATTTTTCACTCAGTATCAACCATATGTTTCCGAAATTTCTTGATAAAGCGAAAAAAGAATTCTTTTTTTATGACGCTTTGCAGGTTCCTCATTTTGTTTATCTCGTAGATAACCCTTATATCTGGCTGTCCAGCGGCACGATAAATTTCGACAGTAAATTTCTGCATGTCATAACAATTGATAATAAACATATTCTGCAACAGGCGGGCGTTTCGTCCGTCGCGGAGATTCCTTACGGATGCCCTGCTTCTCTGAAATGTCCCGCTTTGCAGTCGCCCGATGTTAAAAATATGCGGGTGTTCTTTGCCGGAAGTATTTCTTCCGCAAAGGCTGAAGCTGAAAAAGTAAACAACAGCAACCTCCTGCCGGAACAGAAACAGGCTGTGATAGCCTATTGTCAGGAGATATTCGGCGAGCTGTCCGATGAAAAGAAATTTTTGAAAACGAATCTGCTGGACAGGTTTTACAAAAAATATGAGGCGGAATTTTACGGCTATGTGAAGAACAACCGCGCACTTGCGGGGGCTTTCGGCGTGGTGGAGAAATTCTATGAATGCCTTGCCCGCGAGTTTTTCGTGAATCAGCTGAAAGAGAGCGGCATTCCGTGCCTGATGGCAGGTGATTCCGCTATGGCACAGCTTTGCGCCGGCGCACCGAATATGAAATATCTGGAGCCTGTGGAGTATGCAAGATTCGCCTCAATGCTTTCTCAGATGGCAGTAAACCTTAACGTCACTCCAAAACATCTGCATGTGCATGACAGAGTGACGTCAACTCTTATGTCCGGATCACTGCTCATTACAACGCCCATGCCCAAGCTGGTTGAGCGGATACCCGAACTGAAAGACGTTATTATTCAGGCAGAATTCGGCTCTGTTGAACATCTGAAAGAGATGGAGGCCGTGATAGGCAATAAAGCGGAATATCAGCGCCGCATCGACGCAGGGGTCGAGATAGCAGGCAAAGAGATGACATGGGACACTTGCGCCGAACGTATTCTGGATGAGGTGTTGATATGAATATAATTAGTAGTGAAAATGAAATTATTATTAGTGCTGGTGTTGTTGTACTTGGGTGGTTTGTGACACATCTTTTAATATCTTTTAAATCTGTTAGAGATGATAAAAGGAGAATTATAACAAACCATTTGATAAACGCTTATACCATATTAACCAATGATATTGCTCATCGATTACAAACGGATGAAAGAAGTAACAAACTAGAAAAATTGATTAGCCAAATTCAACTTTTTGGTGATAAAAAGCAAGTTGAACTGGTCAAAAAATTAGCTGACGATGTAGCCAATGGTTCAAGTTTCGAGCTTGACCCTTTAATTAATTCTTTGCGAGAGAGTTTAAGGAAATCATTAGGATTAAAGTCTATTACTGATAATGTTGTATGGTTAAGATTTGAAAAATTTAATAAAAAATAGTCAATATGACTTTTTATATTTCGTTTAGGTTAGATATTCCTAATCGGTCGGCGTTCACTGTCGTTCGATTCCACGTAAATAAAAAAGGATGAGGCAAAAGCCACATCCTTTTATAAATGCCTAGGACGGGAATCGAACCCGTACAGGAGTAAATCCCGAGGGATTTTAAATCCCTTGCGTCTACCAGTTCCGCCACCCAGGCAAGCCTATTCATTTGTAAAATACAGTCTTCTATCTTGTTCCCCTCTTTAGCAAAGAGGGTTAGGGGAGATTTATATTTTATAAAAACCCATTAATGTAGTGCCTCTTATAGCTTTTCGGTCTTCATGTGTCAAATGTTTATTCATCCTGCGAATATGTTTATATCCTCAGTAAATCAAAAATGTTGCATAGGGAAATATTGGTAACGTTATGTATTGTTGTTGAAAATATTGTGTTATGGTGTATAAAATAAATAAAATATACATATTGAGAATATGTCGTGAGGCAGATATGAGCATGAAAGTTAAGCAGATTTTCAATTCCGGCGTGATAAACAGTGTGGATGAAGAGACAGGCGAGACTAAATTATTTTATAAATGTTCTGCATATGTTTCCGGCGAAACAGGTTTTATGCATACCTTCATATCTGATAAAGCAGTTAAAGTCGGAGACGAGGTCAAATTTCCCGAATGGGTTCTCTCGGAGAACGTGCACGTTGACAGAGCAGGAAAAGTACAGATAAATATGGTTTGCGAACCTGAATGTGAAAGTGAAAAAGTACACTTAAGCAAAGTAAAATAACTTTCGCGTATCACAAAAGGAATGAGAATAACACTCCTTGGTATTCCTTACCGCCTATTTTAAGCGTTTCATGTCCTGCAACTGTGCCTTTTCGTGCCAGATAGAATCTATTGTTGGGAGCGCCGTCAAGAGTTTTTACTACCATATTCCGGCATTCATTTTCTTTGAAATATGTTCTTAAAGTTTCAAAAAGCTCGCTGCCGATACCTTGTCCATGATATTCGGGGTGTACATAAAGCCCTCTTGTTTCGCAGTCGTAAGTTCCTTCAAGAAAAACACCGGATGCAAACCCCAGAACATTTCCCTTATCTTCAAAGACATAAAATATTTCGGCTTCTGATGCTATTGTATCGGACATCAGTAGTTTGAATTTTTCGGTGTTGATGGACGCCAGATAGTCATCGGCTATTATGCCTTTGAAATCCTTCTGCCATGCCGCGGCTCGTATTTCGGAAATACTTTTTGCGTCCTCTTGTACAGCTTTTCTTATCATTCTTTAACTCTATCAGATGAAAATAACGGATTTTTCAGCTTTTTCAGACGCTGTTCCCACGACGGCTGCATTGGCGTAGCCTTCGTCTTTCAGTGCGGATACCATCTTTTCCGCGTCATTTTCTGAAACGCCTATCAAAAGCCCGCCGGAAGTCTGCGGGTCAAAGAACAGCATGTGTGAATTGTCTGGCGAGGTGGTGAATCCGCAGACGTCTTTCACAAACTCCATGGTTCCGTATGCGCCCGCAGGAATGATGAACTGCGAGGCGTATTCCCTTGAACCATCCTGATATGTGAAACATTTGCTGTCGAATGTGACTGTCTTACCGGAGCCGTTTGCCATCTCGTGTCCGTGTCCTGCCATTCCGAATCCCGTGACATCAGTACATGCGGAAACATTGAATCTGCGCAACAGCTTTGAAGCGTTGCCATTTGAAAGGAGCATCGTATCTGTGACGGACTTGATATGTTCCTCAGTTGCCATACCTGCTTTCAGGGCGGTCGTGACAAGACCTATACCCAGCTTTTTGGTATAGATGAGAACGTCACCTGTTCTCAGCCCGTGGTTCTTATAGAATCGCTTGTCTTCTATCACTCCGGTGACGGAGAAACCCAGCTTTATTTCGTTGTCAGCGATAGTGTGACCGCCGCATAGTGCCGCGCCTGCTTTAGCACATTCATCCGCCGCGCCCTGCATCATCGCCTGTATGATTGTTTTGTCCATGGAACAGTTAAGCATGAAAACACTGAGAGCCGTGACAGGACGTCCGCCCATGGCGTATACGTCGCTGATTGAATTGTTTGCCGAAATCCGCCCGAAAAGGTATGGATCGTCCACAACGGGCGTAATGAAATCAACGGTCTGCACCAGATATGTACCGTTTCCGAGGTCGAACACAGCAGCATCGTCGCCCGTTTCAAACCCAACAATGAGGTTATCTGGGCGGTACAGTTTCAATCCTGAAAGTACTTCCGCCAGGTCGCCCGGACCCGTCTTGGCGGCTCAGCCGGCCGCTTTAGCGTATTCAGTCAGACGTTTTACGTCCATCTTGTCCTCCGATAAACAAAAAAAGGCACGCAAAACGATGACCGTTAGCGTGCCTTTAACATCGTCAGTTAAAGATTATTTATGAAGCTCTTGGCAAGCCTGATAAATATATTTGAACAGTTCGGCAGTATCGCCTTCATCAAGGCAAGAGAAAGCAAGACGGAGGTCTGTGCTGCTTGCGGAGATGGTGCCTATGCCGTATTTGTCCAGAAGGTAAATTCTGAGCTGTTCAGCGTCCACATTTTTCAGCTTAAGGCACATAAAGTAGCCTGAGTTGAAAGGATATGAAGTGAACTCGTCTGTGTAGTCGTTTTCTTTGAGCACTTTTTTGAAGCTGAGTGCGCGTCCTTTCATTATTTTCACTTTTTCCGCACGTTGTGCATCGAAAGCGGGGTCGTTCAGAGCTTTCAGAACGATTGACTGAGAAGGATGCGGGCAGTTTGATATAGTGCCTCTGATGAGACCTGTGAGTTTTTTCTCCAGTGCAGCCATCATGCCGGACTGATCGCCGCCTGCTGTTGCGCCGAAGGTCACGAAACCTACACGGAAGCCCCATACGAAGTGTTCTTTTGTAGCTCCGTCCAGTTTGATGGGGAGCAGGTTTTTGCTGCGTCCCACAAGGAGGCTGAACACTGATTCAGGGTAAATGTCGTCTTCATAGAACAGACCGAAGTATGCGTCGTCAGTGATGACAATAACTTTTGAACCGGATTCGGCTATCGCGGTGAGACCGTCGGCGATTGCATGCGCCTCGGAAACAGTGGGGGCATAGCCTGACGGGTTGTTGGGGAAGTTAAGAATAACAACAACTTTACCTTTTATGCGCGCTGTTTCTTTACATTTTTCAAGGAGCGCTTCGACGTTGAAGCCGCCTTTGTCGTTGAACGTAGCGAAAGTAGCTATTTCCGCGCCGCCGATGGTTACAAAAGTAAGGCGGTAGTTACCCCAGAATTTATCCGGCAGAACGAGGGTGTCGCCTTTTTCAAGGAACATGTCACCCATGAGTTTCAGACCGTGTGTCAGAGCGTTTGTGACAATGGGGCTGCTCATCTGTTTTCCGGCGAGGGAAGGGCAGTCTTTAAGGATTTTTTCTGCCCATCTTTTTCTGAGTTCCGGTTTGCCTGATGAGGGCGCATATGTAAAAAGATCTGAAGGTTTCATGTCGTTGAAAGACTTGTAAACGCTGTCCAGATACATAGGTCCTTTTTTGTCCGTAGCAATACCGATCGTTACGTTGAATTTGTGTGCTTTTTCCTTTGCCTCGGCAGATTGTGTTATGATGCCTTTGGGCATGAAAAGGTTTTTTCCGAGATCGGAAAGCATCTCAAGAACGATGGGGCTGTCTTTTGCAATTTGCTCATTAAGCTCTTTAGCCAATGGATTCATGATAATTATACCTCCGTTAAAAAGGCAAAAGTAATATATTATACTTACTTGACTTTGTTTTTGAAAGGCAAATGTTGTAATATAACATGTACACACTTAAAAAAGCGGAGGTAATTATGAGCCAGTCTATGCAGAAAGCACTGAAAACAGCCTATGAGGCGGAGAAAGAGGGGATGAGAAGTTATATGAAATTCGCAAAAGACACCAGTGTCATCAGCGGAAAAGACATGTTCATCCAGCTTGCTCTCGACGAGATTGACCATATGGAGATGATAGAGAAATTTATGGAAAAAGCTCTCGCTGGCGAAATGTTCACTCCTGTTAATGTTCCTCCTGCAAGAATATCCAAATTTATGCCGAAAATTTCTGACGCTTCCAGGAAAAAGACAGAAAAATCTTCTGTCAGCGATGAAACGGCTCTTAAGATAGCTCTCGCCCATGAAGAGAAAGCCCGCAATTTCTATAAAGATGAAGCAGAAAAGACCAATGATGCTGAGTTAAAAGCATTTTTCATGAAACTTTCCGATGTTGAACAGAAGCACCACGACATAATTCAGGCGGAGCTTGACTTCATGGCTCAGGACGGATTCTGGTTTGATGCCATGGAGTTTTCGCTGGAAAAATAATTTGAGAAAATCTTCTGATAAGTAGTTGACAAAGGGGTAGGATATTGATATATTCTCCCCCTCGACAATCCCCGATAGCTCAATCGGCAGAGCAATTGACTGTTAATCAATAGGTTACTGGTTCAAGTCCAGTTCGGGGAGTTTAGAAAGGTCTTGCAAATGCAAGACCTTTTTTATTATCCACTTTTAATCGATTTTCTCAGAAATTTTTCGTGTTAATACCATGTGAGTGCGGTGGTTATAGGCAAAACAGGCGCTTGTTAATCTTTTGATTTGAGTATATTGAAAAAATAGTTCTGGTTGTTGCCTGCCTTAATGCAATCCGATTTTATTTATTTAGTTTGTTTCTGCAACACTGACGTCGTTTAATCGGGTGTATTCGGGAGCATTACCATATTGTTCAGGATCATCCTGTTTTTTGACATTATTTGAATATGTTGAGTCGTTATAAATCATGGTTATGCTTCCGCTACCATCTTTCATGGTCAGAGTTTTCACTTTTTTGCCGTTTTCGTTTCTTGATTCAGCTACATCATACTCACTCTCAGATATGCCGTTGAGTTCGATAATTGTGTCTTCTGTCACGCCTTCAATGATGTCGTGTCCATCGCCTCTATTGTATCTGATAACATCCTGAATATTTTCATCTTTCTGGAATATCGAGTGGTGAAGTTTGATATAGTCGTCGCCTGTACCGCCAGATATTATACCTGAGGCTGTTATAGTATCGTTTCCTGCTCCGCCGTTAACAATGACATTATTGGAGTTCTCGACTGTTATGATATCATCTCCATCTCCTCCATCTACAATAACATTACTGGAATGTTGAACATTGGTGATGTCGTCACCTTTACCGCCGTTTATTGTTAAGTTGTCAGACGAAATGACATATGTAGTATCGTCCCCATCTCCATTGTTTATATTCAATGAATTTGAGGAGTATACGGTCGTTTTATCATTCCCATCTCCTTCATCTATAGAGACATTGCTAGAGGAGCTTATTTCTATTGAGTCGTTTCCGTTTCCGCTATCAATTGCAACATTATTGGAGGTATTTGCAGTAATAATGTCGTTTCCATTACCGCTTTTTATGGCAATTCCGCTTGATCCTGATGAGAAAACGCGGTCATCGCCATCTCCTGAATTAATGAGGACATTTTTAGAACCCATAACCCCTATACCATCATTGCTGCCACCGCTATTAATAATAACATTGCTTGAATTATTCACTCTCAGGCGGTCACTGCCTTCTCCTGTGTTAGTAATGACATTATTACTGTCATTCACTCCTATTTCTCTCGTGCCTTTAGTTACATTCAGAACGACATTTTCACTATTAGAAACTGATACGCTGGATTCATCACCATCATAATATACGTTGTTGGCAAATCTTATATTTGCATGTTGACCGTCGGGGCTAATGCTTGACCATTCCCCTTTTTTCTTAAATTCATCAGATATTTTTGCCGTCTGAGCAAGGGTTTCTGATGATAACGTTTGGTTTTCAATATTATCGAAAACTTCACGGATACCGCTCATGAAGCTGTTTTCTCCTGCGAAGGAATTGAATATGTTCTTCTGGATACTGCCAAATATGTTGTATGTGGCGGATGTATTTGATACGGACGGGATGTATTATCTGTGTTCGCTATTTCAGACGCTTTTTGATTGTTGGATTGAGACGTATTAAAAAAGCTGTAGTCATGGCTGTTACCTGCGCCTGATATTATCATGCCATACCTCGATAAAGAACATACGTAAAATTAACCTGACATCTTTATTGTCCAATTGTGAAATTGCTTAACATAAATTATGAAGAATTGATGATGTCTTATAATATTTTCCAGACATATTAGCAGAATCCAATACTTTGCACATGTGTCGTGGTTATTCAACCTGTTTTGCAGATAAATTTTAAGCTCAGTTTTATTCAATATCCAGGAATGTTATCATATAGTAGTTGAAAAGGTAATTTCAAATTAATCTCGTAATATTACTTATTACATCAGTTGGAGTTAGTGTTTTTTCACTTGTTTCAAAGCAAACATACCCGTTAACTTTTAACGAACCTGCAACGTCACCCAAGCCAGAGCAGGCGTTGTTAATAAGCACATCCATTCCTGTTATTTTTGTGTTAATATCCATAAGCAAAAAACGGAGCACTGTAATGCCTGCCGAAACAAGAGATTATAAAAAACTGGACAAGCGCGATCTTATCAAATGTCTGCATGTAATAAACCGATGCCATAAAATTAAAGATGTTGATGATTTTCATGAACTTATCATGGATTTTGCATCTTATATAGGCTTCCGGTTTGTTCTTTACTGCTATTCAAGTGCCACTTATTACAGCGGCTACAAAATAAACATAATTAACCTTTCAAATCCGGAAGAATGGATGCAGGAGTATTACGAAAAAGATTTTCTTTCATTCGATCCTGTGCGCAAAGAGATGGAGCGCAGACTGAGAGCGAACTCGAGATTATCGTTTATTCTGTGGGATACTTACGAGATTGATCTTTTGCCGCAGGAGCAGGAAGTGGTGGACAGGCGCAGGGCATACGGGCTTGAATACGGCTGTTCGGTGTACGACGATTCGGAGAACAGGGATTTCGCTTTTCTTGTGTCTTTTTCAGATAAAAAGCATAAACCGGATGAAAAAACGGAGCTGATGTGTCGTCTTGTTGTCAACCATATGATGACAACGAGAAAGAGACTTGATATGCTGATGCTTTACAGAAGTCTCACGAAGAAGGAGAGCGAGATAGCCGAGTGGCTGGTAAAGGGCAAGACCAACTGGGAGATTGCAAAAATAATAGGTATCAGTGAGAATACGGTTAAATTTCACCTGAAGAATATATTTGTTAAGCTGAATGTAACAAACCGTCAGCAGGCGGTTAACGTTGTACTTATTGCAAAGTATCTGAGCAATTGAGGGGGAACCCATGTTAAGACTGAAACTGGCGGTGATTATATGTGCGTCTTTTATGCTGTTCTCTTGCGGGGGCGGCGACAGCGATTCGTCATCAGACGGCTCGCTTCATATTGACTATTATCCGACAGAGTGCAGCGAAGCGGCACAGATAGAGTTTGTTTATAAAGCTATGCATGATGTTTACCTCTGGGCTGATGAAGCACCTGTTCTTAACTATGCGTCTTATTCTTCTCAATACGATCTTATGGATGACCTGAAGGTTTCGGCTGACAGATTCAGCGCTATATATACCAAGCAGTATCTTGAGGACTATTATGCGGGAGCTAACGTCGGTCTCGGTTTCAACGGCATAACAAATTCCACCGATCTTTATGTCAGGGTGGTTTACCCGGATTCACCCGCTGACAACGCCGGTATCAAACGCGGCGACAGGATCGTTTCCATGAACGGATACACAGGCTATCAGATAGTTAACGACGACACCGCCTACGAAGCTGTGTACGGGGATGCATCTGAGGAAGGAAAACGTGTCGATGTGGTTTTCGAGGATTCTGAAAACGTTCAGCACAGCGAGACACTTTATACTGCCAGCTACTATGCGGATTCAGTTCTGGGGTATTCTGTGCTGACCAACACTGCCGATGGAAACAAAGTCGGTTACATAATGTATAACTCGTTTAACGAGAACATCTCCGATACCAACGAAGCCTTCGAGGCGTTTCGTGACGCGGGTGTAAAAGAACTCGTGGTTGACCTGCGTTACAACGGCGGAGGTCTTGTCAGTGTGGCGCAATATATCGCCAGCGTGATAGGCGGCAATGATCTTAACGGGTATATCCTGCTCCAGATGATATATAATAATATGCATCAGGACGCCAATAAAACATATAACTTCACCAAAACGAAATACGATCTGAACATAAGAAAGATAGTATTTCTGGTTACGGGAAACACTGCTTCCGCAAGTGAGCTTGTGATAAACGGTCTTCTTCCGTTTCAGGATGTTTATGTAATCGGAACCACGACTTACGGCAAAGCCGTAGGAACAAATTATATCAGCTACTGTGATAAGTATCTTTCCGCCATAACTTTTAAAAACCAGAACGCACTGGGTGCCGGAGACTACAACAGCGGGCTGGTACCCGACTGCATAAAGGATGAGGATATTGCGAATCTCGGCACGTTCGGAGACAGCAGTGAAAAATATCTCGCCGCCGCTATGACCTATCTGGAGACAGGTTCGTGTGTTTCTGAAAGGAGCGCGACGGAGGAAGCGAAGGTCAATGAGCTTGAAGTTCAGGTACCGTGGAATAAAAAAATAATTAAATAAGGTTTTTCATTTAAATTTCCTGTATTCAAAAGGCATTTTTTGCAGTATGTAATAATTGTAGGTTTTATTACAATTATTACATACATAAAAGGAGATGCCTATGAAAGGCTCTACACTCAAGATCGAAAAGATCTATCAGCAGGTGGTTGACAGAAACCCAGGTGAAACAGAGTTCCACCAAGCCGTTTGCGAGGTGCTGGACAGTCTCGGTCCGGTCATTCAGAAATACCCTAAATATTTGGATCATAAAATCATTGAACGCATATGCGAACCTGAACGTCAGATAATCTTCCGCGTTCCGTGGACTGACGACAAAGGCAATATCCATATCAACAGAGGCTTCAGAGTTGAGTTCAATTCAGCGCTTGGACCCTATAAGGGCGGTCTGCGCTTCCATGAATCAGTTTATCTTGGTATCATAAAATTCCTCGGCTTTGAGCAGATATTTAAAAACGCTCTTACAGGCATGCCCATCGGCGGCGGAAAGGGCGGTTCTGACTTTAACCCCAAAGGCAGAAGTGATGCAGAGATAATGAGATTCTGCCAGAGCTTCATGACGGAGCTTTACAGGCACCTTGGCGAATATACAGACGTTCCTGCAGGAGATATAGGTGTCGGCGGTCGTGAGATAGGCTATATGTTCGGTCAGTACAAAAGAATAACAAACCGCTATGAAGCGGGCGTTCTGACAGGAAAAGGACTTTCATGGGGCGGATCGCTGGTGCGCACCGAGGCGACAGGATACGGAGCTGTATATTTTGTCAATGAGATGCTTAAAACTAAGAAACAGAGCTTTGACGGCAAAACCTGCGTTGTTTCAGGTTCCGGAAACGTTGCTATCTATACTGTTGAAAAGATAAATCAGCTCGGCGGAAAAGTTGTGGCGATGTCCGATTCAAACGGATACGTTTATGACAAACGCGGTATAGACATAAGTCTGATCAAACAGATCAAAGAGATTGAGCGCCGCAGGATAAAAGATTACTGCGAGTACCATAAAGGCGCTTCATATAAAGAAGGCGGAAACATCTGGGAGGTACCCTGTCAGGTGGCTATGCCCTCTGCTACGCAGAACGAACTGGACGAAAAAGATGCTGAAATGCTTGTGAAAAACGGCTGTATGGCTGTAGGCGAAGGCGCGAACATGCCCACTACGCCGGAAGGCACAAAGGTATTTCTCAGCGGTGGAGTGCTTTTCGGACCGGGCAAAGCGGCAAATGCAGGCGGAGTTGCAACATCGGCACTTGAGATGCAGCAGAACGCCAGCCGTGATTCATGGAGCTTTGAATATACCGAAAAACGTCTGCATGAGATAATGGTAGGTATCCATAAGGCATGCTATGAACAGTCCGAAGAGTTCGGACAGCCGGGTAACTATATACTCGGTGCGAACATTGCTTCTTTCCGCAAGGTGGCGGATGCGATGATCTCTCTGGGACTTGTATAAAAGAAAAAGGGCGGTCGAAAGACCGCCCCATGTTGTTGACAAAGTTGAGTCTTCTGTATTTTATCCTCCTTTAGATAAAGGAGTGCTGGGGTGGATTTGATTGATATTTAATGTAAATCCCCCTTATTCCCCCTTTGCTAAAGGGGGAGACAAAACACGAAATAGCTTTTTTCATCAATCTGTAGCGGTCGAAAGACCGCCCGGTTTTTATAATTTGGAGTGCGCGTCGCGCAGCATTTTTTCCGTTGTTTCCCAATCAACACATTTGTCGGTGACTGATACACCGTATTTCAGGCATGACAGGTCTTCCGGTATGTTCTGGTTTCCTGCGAAGAGGTTACTTTCTATCATAACACCTTTGATATCGGTCTGTTTGTCACTGCGTATCTGAGATACGATGCTGTCCAGCACCGCCGGCTGTTTCTCGTGATCTTTTTCGGAGTTCGCGTGGCTGCAGTCCACCATTATTGCGTTGGGCAGATTATTCTTTTTCAGAAGCGCAACTGTCTCTTCAATGTTTTCTTTAAAATAGTTGGGTGAATCGTTTCCGCCTCGCAGAACAATGTGGACGTCGGGATTACCTGCTGTCTGAACAATAGCTGTCACACCGTCGTTGTTTATACCCAGGAAACTGTGGGGGCGGCAGGATGAGGACATTGCGTCGGTGGCAATTTTGAGGCATCCGTCTGTTCCGTTTTTAAATCCGACAGGGAATGAAAGACCGCTTGCCATTTCTCTGTGGGTTTGTGATTCGGTTGTTCTTGCGCCTATGGCTCCCCAGCTTATCATGTCGGAAAGATAATGCGGAGTGATGGGGTCGAGCATTTCACAGGCAATGGGGAGTTCTTTTTCAGTTATCTGGCAGAGAAGCCCCCGTGCGATGCCCAGCCCTTTGGATATCATGTGTGTGCCGTTCAGGTCGGGGTCGTTTATGAGGCCTTTCCAGCCGACTGTCGTTCTTGGTTTTTCAAAGTAGACCCGCATAATGATGAAGAGCTTGTCGGAAAGTTCGTCGGACAGTTTTTTAAGTCTGTCGGCGTATTCCAGAGCCGCCTTTGTGTCGTGTATGGAGCAGGGACCCACAACCACCATAAGTTTGTCGCTCTTTCCGTGGAGTATATCGCGGATGGTGTCTCTGGACTGTTTAACGAATGCGGCACCCTTTACGGGGAGCGGAAAAACCTGTTTCAGGTTGTTCGGTGATATTAGAGGTGTCAGGGCAAGTACGTTTATGTTATAAGTTTTAACCATTTTGACTCCTTATGTGATATTTGTTAGCTTTCAAAACTTTTTGAGTATCCACTGTAGCTTTATTTAGTGGATTAATCAAAAGGTTTTTGGTCTTCCTGTTTCATTTTTTTGTCATGAATTTCCGGTACACTTTAAATATATATAAATCAGAGGCAGATTGAAGGATAAGTTTTATTATGCAGGAAAAAAGAGGGTGGTGAGTTCCACCACCCCCCTGTTTATTTGGTTTTGAATTTATTTACGTCTGAATACATTTCATTTGAAAGATGGCTGAGTTCTCCCAGATTGGCGGAAACGGAAAGAATAGACGCCGTATTCCGTTCGACACCGGAAGTGATACCGTTTATGTTTTCTGAAACTGAGGTGATGGCAGAATTCTGTTCTTTAACAGCAGCTTCAATATTTCGTCCTGCATTGTCAATATTCATAACAGCATCAATGATCTGATTGAAAATCTCGTTTGTGTGACCTATGGCAGCTACCCCTTTGTTTACTGTTTCTTCGGCATTCTGCATCTCTTTTGAGGCGTTTGCTGTTTCATGTTGAAATGTTGAAACTATCTGACTTATCTCTGTTGTTGCATTTTGTGTGCGCTCTGCAAGTTTGCGTACTTCGTCCGCCACTACGGCGAAACCGCGTCCTGCTTCACCCGCTCTTGCTGCTTCGATTGCCGCATTCAGCGCCAGAAGGTTTGTCTGGTCTGCAATATCATTGATAACACTAAGTATGTTGCCTATTTCAACGGATGAGCTGCTTAGCCCGCCTATTGTCTTTGCCAGATATCCGACCCTAGCATTTATCTCTTCAATATTTTTAATGGCATCTTTAAGAGCCTTCATGCCGTCTTTGGTTTTAAGGTCGGCTATTCCTGTTCGCTCGATTGTTTCCGAAGCATTATGCAGAACCATTTCCGATGTTGCACTCATTTCTTCCATCGCCGATGCAATGTCGCTGATGTGTCCCGACTGTTCGGAAAAGCTTGTTGATATTTCAGACGCTACTGATGCCAGACTGGATGTCTTTATATTAACAGTGCTTGCTTTTTCTTTGATATCTTTAACAATAAAATGAATATTGCTGATGAACTTGTTTATGTATGACGTAAGGAGAACTATTTCGTCTTTGCTTTGCGCGCTGTCTCCCGATGCAGAGAGAGAAAGCTCTTTCGTGAGGTCAGCGTCCTGACTTACCAGATCTTTAACAACGTCTGTCACCTTTTTGAGGTCATTCAGAACAACTGAATTGATAACAACATATGTTATTATCACTGCAATCAGAGTTATTAATAGGGATGCAACGATAAGGTAGTTGCGCAGTGAGACAGTTGATTTCATTGCTTCAATCTTGTCTATACGGATGATAAGGCCCAGCTTTATGCCGTATACTTCCAGCGCGGAGAAAGCGTTGAATGAATCCGTTCCGTTAGGGTCTTCAGTTACTGCAAATCCTGATTCGCCTTTAAGTGCGCGGGAAACAGCTTCATCGTCAAACCTGAGTATTCCTATGGTGGTTTTAAGCTTTTGGACAAGCGGGTCTTTTATTTCGTCTATAAATCGGCTGTTATTGCGCATGGTGTGGTCTTCGCCCACAAGAAATGCCTGCCCCGTTGCTCCTAAACCTGATTTTTCATAATGTCCGTTAAAGTTCATTACGGCGTCTATTTTATTGATAGGCATCTGAAATATCAGTACGCCTATCATTTTCCCGTCTTCATAGATAGGAGATGAGATGAACGACGCCGGAAGGTTATAGCTGGGTTCGTATGGCTTGAAATCGTTCATGTATACTTTGCCTTTTTCCAGCGTTCTGCCCTTTTTATAAGCGTCACCAAGTCCTGTGTCTGCATATGGACCGGAGAGCAGATTGGTGGCAAAATCTTTTTCTTTGAAAACCGTATACACAACATCACCCTGCATATTTACAAGGAAAATATCGTAAAGAGAGAACTCTTTCAGTATTGTGTTGAATGTATTGTGATAAGCAGTGTGAAGGCGGGTGTATTCGCTTTCAAATCCTTTCGGGGTGACCATATTGTTTTTCTCACCGATTTTCTCGCCGTTTTCTTCAATATAAATATATTGAGCGAGGAGTCCGTTAGGATTGATTTTAAGATAATCTTCGGTAGGGCGCCTTCCCGGCACCCCTGGCACATCGTAGTTGACCAGATTCAAATACTGGTTTTCATAGTGCGTTTTGAGCTTGGATAATACTTCCTGCGGATCGGTCTGCAGTTCATCCTGAAGCTTATAGTAGCCTTCGCTCAGTTCCGAAAGAGCGTTTGCTGTCATTTGCCCCGATGCAGTTGAAATAAGAAGGGCGCCGATATTGCTGAAGTAATCGTTAATATTGTCTTTTTTGATCGCACATATACTGCTTAGATTTTCCTGCTGCGTTTCCTGAACGGAACTGCAGGATTTTATTGCGGCAAGTATCGTAAGTGTGATCCCGAAGAGCGCCAGACCGAGGATAGTTGCTGTAACCAGCCGCAGTCTGATTGACGTGTTTTTGAACATGCTTCACCTCTGAAAAATGAACATATTCTGTTGTTAAAAAAAATAATATGAACGCTTACTATCCCCACACGGAACTATATCACAAAATAATTTAAACTAGTACCTATATAGTGTATAATCTACCCAAAAGAAGGGTATTATGATTAGATTATTTTTCACCAAAAGATCCGGAACGGTTATAACAGGGGGAGCTGTCTTTGCTGTACTCATTTATGTTCTTGCCGACAGCTATATTGACTCCCGATTTCAACATGATGATGTGACGAGAGAAATATTTGAAAAGCTTACGGTAGGCTTGCTTTTTCTTATGTTTATCAGCAGTCTGTATGTGATATTGCGTATCCTGAACAGGATGGACACACAGACGCGGGAACGGGATGAGAAATACAAAACATATATAAACAACTCGCCCGATCCGATAATTGTTTGTGACAGAAGGGGATGCATTGTCGAAACAAATCCGTCTATGCGTGATATCTCCGGTTATACTGAAACAGAGCTTTCCGGTATGACCATTCAGCAGATGTGGGCGGATGAAAGCGTCAAACAGGGGTATGCGGCAGTTGCAAAGATGCTGAAAACCGACACTCTTGATATCACTCTGAAATTTCTCAAGAAAGATGGTGGCGACTATTACCTCTCATGCCATGCTGTGCGTGTCGGTGATAACAGATTTCTTATTATGTGCAGGGATATGACCTCGTATGTATTAATGGACAGCCGCATCAGGCAGATGCACGATGATTTGAAAGATAAAGTCGAAGAGGAACTGAAAAAACGCCAGCGTCAGGAACATCTTATAGAAAATCAGAAAAAAATGGCGGATATGAGCAAGCTTTTAAGTGCCATTGCACACCAGTGGCGGCAGCCGCTCAACGTCCTTTCGCTCTACTGCATCGACCTTAATGACACTTATAAGGCTGGCGGACTGAATGACAAATATATGGACGACTACAATACAGTGGTTACATCCACTATAGAAAAAATGTCCGACATTATAGATGATTTCAGGCTTTTCTTCGCGCCGGAAAAAGCAGGAACCGAATTTTGTGTGACAGTGGAAATTACTGATGTACTCAGTATCCTTCAGGCACAGCTTAACTATCTGGGTATTGAGATTGAATTGCAATGTAAGTGCGGCAGACAGTATTCAACCTGCAAAAACATCGCTGAATGTCCCGACTGTGCGTACAGATGGATGATTGTTCGCGGTGAACAGGACAGGTTCCGGCATGTTATGCTGAACCTGATATACAACAGCATTGATGCCATTAACGAAAAATCTGAAAGTTTATCTGGCTATAAAGGGAAAATAACAATCTCGGTTTCGTGTGTAAAAGAGAATGTCCGCATATCCGTTGCAGATAACGGAACCGGAATTCCCGATGATGTACGCGAGCATGTATTTGAACCCTATTTCTCCACAAAAGAGGAAGGAAAAGGCGCCGGAATAGGGCTTTTCATGTCCAGACTGGTGGTAAAGGATCAGATGCACGGGGATATTGAGCTGAGGAATACGAAAGACGGAGCCGAAGCAGTGATAACTCTTCCCGTGATGAAAGCTCAGGTGTCAAGCACTTTGACAATGTGAACGGTGTTGCCTTTGTCGCTGTAATACAGCCCGTCGACAAGGTTATCGGTGATAAAGATGCCTCTGCCGTTGTACTTTTTAGTGTCTATTTTGAATAGATTGCCGTCAAAACTGCTGAATTTGAATATTTCGGATACGTTGAACCCGCTCCCGCTGTCGGTTATCTCAACGGTAAGAAGCTTTTGTCCTTCTGTGCCTGTCTGAGCGGAACGGCACCTTATCATTATCTCTTTGTTATAATCGGATGTGTCCTCTTTTGTATGCTCTGCGATGAAGTCGTCATACACCCCTCCGCGTATCATGTCCTGTTTCTGGCGGAATGAAAGTCCCAGGCTTCCGTGTTCAAGAGCATTCATCAGCATTTCGCCGACTGCAAACTCAAAGGTGGAAACTTCAACGCTGTCAACTCCCTGTGCCTCCATAAAGGCGTTTATCCTTTCTCCTGCGGTACTCAGTTCCGACGCGCCGGAATGTATGGAGAAGGAATCTTCTGCAATTATTTCGTTCTGTTCGGTGCTTATGAAGAAAAAAGTTATGTCGTCTTCGTTCTGGGTTATGTCTTCGTTTACCATCCTGAGCAGGTGTTTTTTTGTTGCCGCCCTGCTGAAACAGTCCGGAAGTTTGTCGTAATAGAGAGAACCGTCGCTTGTGGTGGACTCCGAAAGTCCGTCGGAATATATCAGTATTTTGTCGATACCTTTCAGGCTGAATTCCGTGATCTCCTTAACAGCCATAAAACGCATTATCGGCATATTCGGTGTGCGGAGTTTTTGTATTGTGCCGTCTTTCATTTTTGCGAGGATTGGCGGCATGCCGAAGCTGGATACGGCAATTGTGTCCGTGTTGGTATCTATCATTGCAAATACGGCGCACAGTGCTTCATCCTCCATCAGTCTGTCGCGGATGTAGTGGAGGAACGACGAGAGCATCCTGCTCATGTCAAAGTCGTTTTTGATTATGGAAAGTTCAACGGAGTGGTTTATGAAAGAGCTTGACTGCAATGCGGTTACGGATGCAGAGAGCCCTTTGCCCATTGCGTCTATTATGTAAAGAAAGTACCTTCCGTCCTTTATGTTCATGTTTCCGTAGATGTCTCCGCTCATGATGTCCAGCGGTTTGAAATAGGTCTCGAAAAAGAAACGGCTGCCCTTTGTGCCGGATATTTCATCCTTTATGACAAGCATCTGTTTTTTAAATGCTGACGCCTGCTGGGTGGAGTGGTATCTCTCCTGATATTGCAGAAGCTCAAGCTCTTTCTGCCTGTCTATGGCTCGTCCGGACACCGGATAGAATATCAGTATGCTTCCGCTCTGCTTATTGTTTTCATATATTATTGTCAGCGTACCGGAAAGCAGCAGTTCTCTGCCTTTGCAGGTGGTGTGTGGCTGTTCCTCAAATCTGGTTGTGTCGTCCATGAAAGGATGCATTGTGAAAATATCGTTCAGAGTCATAAGGTTCAGCTCGGAACCCTTCATATCCAGAATATTTTTCGCTGCTTCGTTCATAAAGGTTACGCGTCCGTCGGCGTTCATCACCATTATGCCGTGTTCAACGCAGTTGGCAAGGTCACGCAGTCTGTGCACAGCTTTATGTACCAGCGATGCGTATTTTGTATCTCTGCCCTGCTGGAGCTGTTTTATTCCTTCCGTTACGGATTGTTTCGTGAAAAATGTATTGATGCCGATGTCTGCGAAACGGGAAAGGTTGCTGTCTGATGTCAGAAAAACAGCCGTTTTCGGAGCGTCGGGAGCCCGAAGTATCGGTGCCACTTCAAAAAGGCATTCGTCGTCTGTACCTTCACTGTCGAATACGATGGCGTCAGGTTTATCCTCTGCCAGTCTTTTCAACAGGTTATTTTTTCCATATACCTGATCATATTCGGCAATCATTCGACAGAACGGATCGGAAATATCACAAAAGTTAATTTTTGAATTATATATTAAAATCTTTTTCATGCTCATCCATAATTTATATGCACAAAGGAAAAAATACAGGATTATTCCTAACACTCTTTTACAATCCTGCAAAATGTATTATGATTATAGCATGAAACTTGAAGAAGCATTTAACACCATAATATCTTTTATACCCGGCGCAAAGCCGGAGGAGGTACCCCTCATCGCGGCTGCGGGAAGGGTTCTGGCAGAGGATATCGTTGCCCAGCACGATTATCCGGAGGCTGACATGTCCCGTATGGACGGTTATGCCGTGGGAAAAGGAAGCGAAGGCGTTTGTATAGTAGTGCAGGAGCTTTCCGCCGCAGACAGCTATGACAAGCCGCTGAAAAAAGGCGAGTGTATCCGTGTTGCCACCGGAGCGAAAGTTCCCACAAACACTGATTTTGTCGTTCCTTTTGAAAATGCCCACAGAAACGGAGAGAATGTCACATACCAGCAGGGAGAGGAGCGCAAAAGGCACATTACTCAGGCGGGAAGCGACATTAAAAAAGGGGATGTCTTAGCGCGCAAAGGGATGCGGGTAGACATACGGCTTATGGAGGTATTTGCCAGTATGCGCTTTGCCACTCTGCCCTGTGCAAAAGCGCCTCTGATAGGTGTTATCTCCACAGGTTCCGAACTGGTGGAGGATTTCACGCAGAAAGGCACCGTTAACAGCAACTATTACCACATGGCGGGACTGCTGCGCATTTTCGATGTGGATATGAAATATTACGGGGTAATCCCAGACGACGAGGGTCTGCTTTCAAAAATTATGAAACAGGCGGCTCTTGAGTGCGATATGATCGTGACGTTCGGCGGAACCGGCTATTCCAGATATGACCTGCTTAAGCTCACGGTTCTTGAGGCGGGCGGCGAGATACCAGTTGAAGGACTTCGCGTCAGCCCCGGCAAAACTTTCCGTTTCGGACTTCTGGGCGGAAAACCGCTGTTTATGTTCCCCGGTTCACCTGCTGGTGCCATAGCATGTTCGGAAGTGTTCCTTGTTCAGGCGATACGCAAATGGCACGGGCTTAAGACCGGAAACATAAAGGCACAAATCAACTTCCCTGTGAAAAAGAGAAAAGGTTTTGCAAAACTGGTCAGAACATGGCTCACTATAAATGATGAAGGTATGGCTGTGGCTTGCCAGAACGGAGTGGGATTCCCCTGTGTCGCCGCTATAGCGGAAGATACGGAAGAGGTTCAGAGGGGCGATCTTGTGGATGTATGGCTTGCGAGCAAAATGCTCTGATATGGCGAATAAGTTATAATAGACTGCTTCAGGATTAACCCTTCGCAGAAGACCATGTCTTCGCGAGGAGTGTTCACGACGAAGCGATCTATTGTATTATGATTTTCTGATATTCCTTTAACGCCGCGGTCTCTGTTTCTGTCAGCAGCCGCAGCGCTTCGTTAAAATCACCAGCGGACACGGTGAAAACGCCGTGTCCGTATACTGTTACACTATCACTTTTTTTCATAGCTGGCGGCAGGGTGTTCACCATTGCTCTGGGACCGTTCCCCACCTCTCCGGAAACTATCGGCACTTTTCCTATGTATCTTTCCTTTGTACAGGCATAGTGACATTTGCCTCTGTTTTCGCATTTTTCCGCGCACATCATTGACATTATGACGGCAAAGCGCGGATGTGCATGGAGAATGACCTTCTTGTCAGTGGTTTCGTAAATCCTTCTGTGGGATGCCAATTCACTGGATGCGGTCAATCCTGTGCATGTGGATTCGTCCAGAGGACAGATATCGGTTTCATTTTCAAGCTCGTCCAGACTGCTTCCTGTCCTGCTTATGTATATGTTCTTGCCCTCAAAGACAGAAATGTTGCCGAAAAATGAATCAACAAGTCCCAAATAGACTGTTGTTCTGCCCGCTTGTGCCATAGCTGATAATATGGATTGTTCCGATTGAAAGATATCTTTATCAAGAGACGGCGTATCGTTTACGGCGAATCTCTTTATGTAGCTGTTCAGAAGTTCGAGCGTCAGTTCTTTGTCGTAGGGCTTTCCGAGTAGTGCCGCTTCCCCTGCGTCTGCAAAAAATTTCACGAACCCGCTGAATATGACAGAGCTGGCAAATATAAATGCCTGTTCTGCGCCGAACGGGGCGGCTGTTGCTATTCCCTGTCCGCGGACGAAGACTGCCTTGCGGCGTTTGAGCGCGTCAGGCACTTCCGAAAAGCTGTCTGCAACAGGAACCGTGTGCAGAAAAGTTCTTGTTTCGGAATCGTTGGGTGCGAACTCGCCGCCTTTTGCCGCTGCTTCCAATGCTGACATGAACGGTTCTGCCGGGCGGACAAAAAGAAGTGAATAGGTCTTGATATGTGAGGCTATTTCCGAAAGCTCTTTATCAGCGGTGTCGCCATATATAGTTACAGTGTCTTCGGTTACGATATAGATCGCTTTGTCTGCTAGCTTACTTAGTTTGAGTTTATTCAGGTATTTATCGAAAAGGCTCATACAAGCCCCCGTATGCGGTGGTATTTTTTCAGTTCGGCATCAAACTCTTTCTGCTGCTGTGCCGACAGGACACCTTCCGGCAGTCTGTCCGTTTCTATGCCGAAACCCAGTCTGCGAATTATTCCTATCTCGTTCATGAATATGTTGTTTCCGCATTCGGCAAGTTGTGCCGCAGTTGTTCCGAGCGCCTTGGAATATTCCTCCAGTGATGCAGAAAAGAGGACGTACCGGCAGACAGGCAGCGAATCAGCCGCCGCCTTTGCGTTTTCATAGGCTATGTTTATGACGGCTTTGCCCTCGGCAGAGTGTCTGTCAGTGGGGACGGGTTTTCTTAGTATCTCGTGGGTGACTGCCATTGCGGTTGTCCAGTCCGCGCCGTTTGTGGAGGTTGCATAACCCAGCGCCACGCCCATTGCGCCATCGGGTGCGAAGGCAGGCAGTTCAATGCCTTTAACGGTGAGACTATCCGAGCCTTTGTAATATTCTTTTGGAATATTATAGAGAAATTTTTCAGCATCCATGCCCGACTGCACTATGCAGTGGCAGGCGGTTGTTATGTCTATGCCCTGTTTCAGGCAGTAGTTATATGTTTCGAGGATTCTGTCAAACGGGATTCCCACGCTTAAGAGCATGGCAAATTCATCATATTCCGGTACCCGTAGTCCGTTCTTTTTTTTTGCGGCAGGCTATGACGCATGAACCGCATGAGACGCTTTCCGTTTTACCGAAGGCATTTGCGTTATCGTGTGCATGGGGTTTCGACATGTTGAAAAAGACGTTGGGGAGAATGTTGCGTGCATGGGAAAGGTCATAGAGTGCGGCTGTGCCGAATCTGCCGATGCCCAGTCTTCCGGTGAGCGACGGCGCGGCGTTTATCAGCCTTTCTATGTCTTCATATGCCTGTGTCGACGGAATTTCCGGTTCGTTTGCAGGCATAATGCCCACTGACAAAAGATTCATGTCGTGCATCAGAGTTCCTGTGCCGCCTCTGTGTGTTGTAAAAAATCCGTCGGAGAGGATACCGCAGTATCTTATGTTTTTGTCAGCGCCCGCTTCGATCTTCGCATAGCCCGCGGGTATGCTTCCGAACCGTATGTTTTTGTCTATGATCAGGCTTACGGGTTTGTCCGCCCGTCCTGTAATGATAAGCCCGTCGTATCCCGCTCTTTTCAGTGCCGTTGCGAATCCGCCGCCGAAATTCGAGCGGAACAACCCCCCCCGTTCGCGGGTCTATGTGCATGACAGCGCATCTGGCTGTGGTCTGATAACCTGTACCCGTGAGCGGTCCTGTGCAAAATATAAGAGGATTTTCGCTGAGATGTTTGCCAAGAAGATATCCGCACAGTCCCCGACCGCCGATATATCTGTCATAGATGCCTTTTTCAGGTGTTACAATGCTGTGGGAAAGGTCTGTCAGCGAGACTGAGAGTATCTTTCCGGTATACATCAGAATATTGCTTTAAGGTTGTTCTCGTACGGTCTTTTCACGATGCCTTTTTCCGTGATAAATCCCGAAATAAGGTATGCCGGAGTAACGTCGAAAGCCGGATTGAGAACGTTTATATCAACAGGCGCAGTGCGTTTTTCTCCGAAGAAGCAAACTTCGTCGTTTCCGCGCTGTTCTATCTCGATGTCGTATCCGCAGGATGTCTTCATGTCCAGTGTGGACGTCGGGCAGGCAACATAAAAAGGTATTCCGAAATGTTTCGCCATGATGGCTACGCCCAGCGTGCCTATCTTGTTTGCTGTGTCGCCGTTTGCGGCAACTCTGTCTGCACCCACAATAACAAGCTGTATTCTGCCGGAAGCCATGACGGATGCCGCCATGTCGTCGCATATGAGAGTAACGTCAAGCCCTGCTCTTTGCAGTTCCCATGCGGTGAGTCTTGAACCCTGACAGAGCGGGCGGGTCTCGTCGGCGTAGACCTTGAAACGTTTTTTCTGCTCCTGCGCCAGATACATGGGCGCGGTTGCAGTACCCAGACGGGAAGTGGCAAGGGAGCCTGCATTGCAGTGGGTCAGGATGCCGAAGCCGTCCTGAATGAGTTCTCTGCCGTGTTCGCCGATCATGCGGCAGGTTCTCAGGTCTTCCTGATGTATTCTGGTAGCTTCGTCCAGAATTTCTGCATACATCTCCTCTGTGGATTTTTGTACGCAGGCATAAAGTCTTTTCATTATGCGTTTTATCGCCCAGCTGAGGTTTACGGCTGTCGGGCGGGAAGAGTTCAGGTATTTCGCGTCCTTTCCGAGGTTTTCCATGAAAAGGTTGGGTTCTTCATCAAGATGTTTCTGTGCGCAGATGCAGAGACCGTATGCCCCCGCAACGCCTATTGCCGGCGCACCGCGCACCTGTAATGTTTTTATTGCGACATACACTTCGTCGATATTGCGAAGCGGTACTTCAATGAATATTTCAGGAAGAAGTGTCTGGTCGATGACATAGAGAATGTCCTCCTGCCATCTGAGTGTGTATGGAAGCGACTCAAAACTCATTATGCCCCTCAGCTTTCAGCAGCGCCCGTTTCATGCCGAGACCGCTGGAGAATCCCCCGATTTTTCCTCCCGCCGCCAGAACACGGTGGCAGGGTACAATGATAAGGAATCTGTTCTTCGACATTGCCGTGCCGACAGCGCGGGATGCGCCCGCGTGACCGGAAAGAACTGCCAGCTCGCCGTATGTAACGGTTATTCCAAACGGAACCAGTGCCAATGCGCGGTACACAGCCATTGAAAAAGCTGTCGTCCACGAAAAATCAAGGTCGTCAAGCGCTTCTATAAGCATGGGCTGTCTCGAACAGTCTTTCAGGTATTCTGCCATATAGGCGAACCTTTCCGCAAGAGGCATTTGAATAAGATTTTCGGGACGTGATGACGCAACCTCATACACCCTGTCGTTGTCAAAGGTGATGAACAGGTCGTAACCCGCAGAGCATCGCACACTGTCCCAGTGCTTCATCTTATTCTCCGTTAAGAAAATATGTGTCCCAGTCTTTCAGAACGGGGTCATACCCGTTCATCCTTACCATATCACAAAATTCTTCAACTGTCCTTGTGTCTTCAACCTGAAACTGTTTGCCGTCGTGTTCCTTTGCATATCCGCCTGGTTCCGTTTTGGAGCCTGCACTCATGTGGGTGACGCCCAGTCTGAGCAGTTTGTTGCGGAACTCTGCGGATTCTCGTGTGGATACATTTATGCCGAGATCGTGCCTGAACAGTCTGTGGGTAAGGAGCATCTGAACGTAATCTATATCGTCAATTATCTGATATGCCTGAAAGTTTCCTGACGCTTTGCGTATGCGGGGGAAAGAGATGGAGACGTGGGTTTTCCAGTAGTTCTTCATAAGATAGCCTGCGTGGAGACCAAGGAAGAACTGGTCTGTTCTGAATTCCTCAAGCCCCATGAGCGTACCGAGACCTATGGTGCGGAAACCTGCCTGTGCGCCGCGTTCGGGACCGCCGAGCCTCCAGCCGAAGTCGCGTTTTCGACCTGCGGGGTGTACGTCGGCATATTTCACGCGGTTATATGTTTCCTGAAACATGGTCAGACCGTCAACTCCGTGGGTGTACATAAGGGTATAGTCCTCAGCAGACATTGGGTATACTTCTATGCATACGGAGCTGAACTTGTCCTTCATGATGTTGACAGCGTTTATAAGGTAGTCCGTGCCGACCTTTGCAGGGGATTCTCCTGTGACAAGAAGGATATGACGGATGCCCATGTTGTGGATGATATCGGTTTCCTGCCGTATCTCTTCGTCTGTGAGTATGACGCGTGGTATTTCGTTGTGGCGGTTGAACCCGCAGTATTTGCAGGAGTTCGCGCAGACATTTGAAAGGTACATGGGAGCGTAAACCTTTATTGTCTTTCCAAATCTCTGTACAGTTATACGGTTCGCCTTCTGTGCCATCTCTTCGAGATATGGTGTTGCCGCCGGAGAAAGGAGAGCTGCGAAATCCTCTTCGTCGATGTTCTCTTTGCCGAGGGCAAATTCAACGTCAGCGGGTTTGCGGGAGAAGATGAAATCCTTTATGTCGTTGAAATCGTATTTATCAAGTTCCTGTTCAAAGCTCATTATTCGTTCCTCAGAAATCCTGTAAGGGGGCTTGATGCCTCTGCTCTGTCCCTTGTGCCGGGCATACCTGCCGCGCGTGCGGTGACTGCCGCTTCAACGCCCAGTTTGAAAGATTTAGCCATCATAATAGGGTCTTTTGCAGTCGCGATGGCGGTGTTCACAAGAACGCTGTCCGCTCCCATTTCAATTGCCAGCGCCGCGTGCGAAGGTGCGCCGATGCCTGCGTCAACAACAACGGGAACCTTTGCCTGTTCGATAATTATGCGCAGGTTGTCGATTGTTTTAATGCCTTTGTTGCTGCCTATGGGTGCGCCGAGGGGCATAACGGTGACTGTGCCTATCTCTTCCAGACGCTTGCAGAGAACGGGGTCTGCGTTGATATAGGGCAAAACCTTGAATCCCTCTTTAACGAGTATCTGTGCCGCTTTGAAAGTTTCGATGGGGTCGGGCAGAAGATAATAGGGGTCGGGTGTGACCTCCAGTTTTATCCATGGTTCGCAGCCTGCCGCTCTTGCTATGCGGGCGAGGCGCACTGCCTCTTCCGCATCTCTTGCTCCGGATGTGTTTGGGAGCAGGAGATATTTTTTTGGGTCTATCTGTTTCAGTATATCGTCCTGAGGATTGTTTATGTCCACGCGGCGAAGCGCAACCGTGACTATCTCTGCGCCGCTCGCTTCAAGCGCGTCTGCCATAATTTTTGCGTTGGGAAATTTGCCTGTGCCTACCATCAGTCTGCTGCGGAACGTACGTCCGGCGATGACCAGTTCGTTTTTGAACATGACTATACTCCGATTGTTGGAAAAAGATTGTAAGACCCTTGCCAACAGGTCTTAAATTTGGGGTAGGCAAAAATATAATATCCCCTGCACAGAAAAAGTCAAATTTTTTTCTTATCAGCGGGCGAGGATGTCTGTGACTTCGCTTATATAAAGGTCGTGGTAGTCTTTGTCCTTATAAAATTCTGTGTCTATGCTGTCTGAAAGGAAGTGATCCGGTGTCAAAGGCTGACAGAACATTTTTTTGCATATAATGACTTTGTTTGCTTCTTCAAAGTAGGGTGTGCCGTTCCGGTGTGAAACGGTAAGGGCAAATTTTGCTATCTTATCCTCGTCGCGCCCCGATACCGTACCCATGTAACCGAGCATCTTGCCGTATTGCTTCCTGTCGAAAAAAGTGAGTGAAAATGTGTCTGCCGCATCCACAAATTCTTTTGTGAATCTGCTTTTGCGGATTACTACGAAAGATACGTTCTTTTGCCACATGACCCCAAGTCCGCCCCATGATGCCGTCATGCTGTTTGCTCTGCCGTCTTTTTCCGCTGTAACGAGCATCCATTCCTTTCCAATTATCCTGAAAGGGCTGTGGTTGAAGTCTTCGGGGTTTATCTGTTGAAATGTTTGCATTGTGCTGCCTCCTGTACCACTCAGTATTTTATAATTGCGGGCAGAGAGAAAATAATCAAGAGCTTACAGTTTTGTAAGGGTGGAATAAAAAAAGCCGGAGAAGACTCCGGCTTTATTTATTAAGTTTCGACAGAACGCCCAATGCGGCGGTCATGCAGCAGATCTTTAGTTCTTGATCTGTTTCATTACCTCTTCCACAAAGTTCTCCTGCTTTTTTTCGATGCCTTCTCCAAGCTCGAAGCGGCTGTAGGAAACTATCTTAGCTCCTGCATCGGCAAGAAGTTTTTCGATGGTGACATCGGGGTTTTTAACGAAAGGCTGGCTAACGAGGCAAACTTCTTTAAGAAGTTTTGCGACCTGACCGTCAACTATTTTGGGGATCATGTTGTCGGGTTTGCCTTGCTCTTTCAGTTTGGCAGCGTATATCTCTTTCTCTTTGTTAACGAAGTCTGCGTCAACATAGCTGGAGTCGAGATATTTAGGGTTGCTTGCGGCGATGTGCAGGCAAAGGTCTTTTGCAAGTTCTGCTGTTCCGCCGTCAAGTTTTACAACGACGCCTATTTTACCGCCGCCGTGGATGTATGTGGCAACTGTGCCGCCTTCAAGGCGTGCGAAACGTCTGATGCTCAGTTTTTCGCCTATTTTTGCGATCATGCTGTTAAGGTAAGCTTCAACGGTTTCGCCGTTTTTAGCTGTAACGGTCATGAAAGCTTCGATGTCGGCGGGATTTGCAGTAGCGACAAGTTCTGCCATTTCTGTAGCGTATGAAGTGAAATTTTCGTTTTTAGCAACGAAGTCTGTTTCGGAGTTGACTTCAACGATAACGCCTATGCCGTCTTTAACGATGGCTGCGACTGTACCTTCCGCTGCGATTCTGTCAGCTTTCTTTGCTGCTGCTGCGAGACCCTTTTTGCGGAGGTATTCAACAGCACCTTCAAGGTCGCCGTCGGATTCGGCAAGGGCTTTTTTGCAGTCGAGCATTCCTGCTCCGGTTTTTTCGCGAAGTTCTTTAACCAGTGCGGCTGTGATCTCTGCCATTTATTACTCCTCTTCTTCTTTGTCAACGGGTACGTCAGCGAGAAGCTGTTCAACGGGGATGTCCTCTCCGCCGTCTTCTTCAGCCTGGCCGATGTTTTCTTCGTCAAGTATCTGTCTGCCTTCGATGATAGCGTCCGCTATACGTCCTGCGATAAGCTGGCAAGCGCGGATAGCGTCGTCGTTACCGGGGATAGGCATATCAACCTGATCGGGGTCGCAGTTTGTATCTACGATTGCGATTATCGGGATATCAAGTTTGTGAGCTTCAGCAACAGCGTTCTGCTCCATTTTGATGTCGATTATGAACATAACATCGGGGATACCTTGCATATCTTTGATACCGCCGAGGTTTTTAGTCAGTTTATCAAGTTCTTTTCTGAGTTTTGAAACTTCTTTTTTGGTATATTTGTTAACGAAGCCTGTTTCAAACATTTCTTCAAGTTCTTTCAGTCTTGCCACTCTTGTGCGGATAGTCTGGAAGTTTGTAAGAGTACCGCCGAGCCAGCGTTCGTTCATGTAATGAGCGTTGCATTTTTCAGCAGCTTGTTTGATAGCTTCCTGAGCCTGTTTTTTAGTACCTACGAAAAGGAATGTGCTGCCCTGACGAGCTGCGTCTCTTGCGAATTCGTAAGCTGTGTTGAAGCACTGAACTGTCTTCTGAAGGTCAAGTATGTAGATACCGTTTCTTGCACCGAAGACATATTTGGACATTTTCGGGTTCCAGCGTTTTGTCTGGTGACCGAAGTGAACACCCGCCTCAAGCAGGCTTTTCATTGAAATATAGGACATTAATTTCTCCCGAGGCGTTTTTGCCTCTCAATTTGTTATTCTTGCGCCCCGTAAAACAGCCACCCGAAAGGATTTCAGGCACACGGCAGTTTTAAACGCTATACGGGCGTGCAAAATGGGTGTTCTTTATAGCAAGGGCTATACAAAAAATCAAGGTTTTTTTGATTTGTAAAAAAAGTCTGTACTGTTTATGATGTTTCCGACAGAGACAAAGGGGGAAATTATGTTTCCGTATCTTTTTAAACTGGGACCACTGGAACTGAGGGTATACAGTCTTATGTACATTATCGGGCTTATCGTCGGCATGTACATGATAAAACGCAAGGCGGACAAGCTTAATCTGAAACCGACGGACATGGAGAACGCCGCCATCGCGTGTTTCCTCTCCGGTATTCTCGGTGCGAGAATGTATTATGTTGCTTTCCGCTGGGAATATTACGCCGGAAATATATTTGAGATGTTCGCCGTCTGGCACGGCGGACTTGCCATCCACGGCGGTATCATAGGCGCTCTGATAGCGCTCTTCATATTTACACGGTACAAAAAGGCAAGTCTTCTCGGGCTTGCGGACACCATGGTTCCGTGGCTCCTTTTCGGACAGGCGATCGGCAGGATAGGCAACCTTGCAAACGGCGAGGCGCACGGAGTGCCGACCATCGTTCCGCCCTCCATAATATTCGGGGTGGAGAACAGGTTTCGGGATTTCTGGGCGGCGGTATGCGACCAGACAGGTCTGAACCCGATGCCTGCCAGCATTTCAAAGCTGATTGATAAACTACCCGTTCAGGTGAGTTTTGAAGGAAAACTCTACGAACTGAAAGAATATGTGCCGTGGGGCATGAGCTTTGGAAATTACAAGAGAACCCCAGCCTACAGCGACTTTGGAGCGCTTCCGGTTCACCCGACGTTCATATATGAAATGGTGCTGAATTTCGCATGTTTCATCGTCCTTTATATATTATGGAGAAAAGATGAGAACCTCGGAACGGGTCGTCTCGTGGCATGGTATCTTATCTTCTACGGCTTTATACGGGCGTTTGTGACGTTTTTCCGTGCGGACGATCTTATGGTCGGTTACCTCAGAGCGCCGCATTTAATAAGCATAATAATGGTTGTTGCGGGAATATTAATTTTAAACAGAAATAAATTATTGAAATGCGCTCAAAAACGCCAATAATCATGAAAATTAGGGTATAGTATGTTAATATCTTGTACAGCGTGAAGAGAGGTTTCATTTTAGGAGGAGACGTTATGCGTCGTTTTATGTTTTCGGCAGGGCTTCTTATACTGCCGTTGTTAAGCCCTGTTGCCCTGTATGCCTATGACTATCCCGTCATCGGCGAATACAGCGGCGTTTATCAGAAAGTGTTCGATGCTATCAAATCAGGAAAATGCAGGAACATGGAGAGCGAGCTTAAAGCTCTTTCCGCTTCCGAAGGCATTTCCAGCAACATCTACAGATCTATTTGTTTTTTTGAGAATAACCAGCAGCAGGACGGTTTTGTCGCTCTCACCCTTATGCTTGAAAATCAGGAATACGACGAGATTATATATGTCTGCAATACGCAGATGGAAAAGGGCAATACAGACCCGAATCTGCTTAAATACAGAGGACTTGCCTTCTTTAACATAGGCGATATGGACGGTGCTCTTGCGGATATCACTGCCTATTCGGATAAGACGGGCGACGACACCATGAGATACACTCTTGTGGATATTTACGTCGCAATGAACGATTATGAACGTGCTGACGCGGAACTTGAAAAGGTTACTGTCAAAGATGACAGGTACTATATAAGAAAAGGAAAGATAGCCTACAGGCAGGGCGATTTTTACAATGCTATAGGTTCGCTCAGAAAAGTTTCCACCGAAAAACAGGACAGTTACGATCAGGCGCAGATGCTTATTTCGGATATCTGTATGATCACTGGCAGGTTTGAGTGCGCGGAGGAATCTCTGGTGAACGTCAAATCACCCGATGCTGAATACATGCAGCTTAAACGGGAAAAGATGAACCAGTTCAAGAAACCTTTCAGTATCTATTTCTCCGCAATAGAGGAATACGACGATAACGTAAAATCCGAGAACGAGGATATAGGCGCTTCCGGTACATCGAGTTTCCGAACCGCCTTTGTGCTTGATGCAAAATATAACATGTACCCGCTCTGGTCTGACAAGGCTGCTGTCGGGCTTATGAACTACAGGTCGTTCAACATGAAGAGCGGTCTCAGCTCATACGACCTTGAGATGCACAAGGCATATGTTCAGGTGACAAAAAGTACCGACAGGGTTTCATATACACCCAAATTCACAGCGGGCATCCTTTCGCTCGGAAACGAGAAGTACTATGAAACATACGGCGCGGAACTCGGTTCAAACATCAAGTTCGACGGTTTTACGCTGAACGTTCCCGTTAAGGTCGAAAAAAGGAACTATGTGTCCTCTCCCGACCCGAGAGCGGACAAAGACGGTATGTACTACGGAATTTCAGGCGAAATATCAAAAATGTTCGCTCAGAAATATAATATGACATTCGGTGTCGGCGTTAATCTTGAAAACACCGACGGCGAGGACAAAGACAACAGAGCATACACAGTTTCATTTGGAACACTTGCCGCTGTCACCCCAAAGGTAACACTTACATTCAACGTCGATTACACATACGCGGATTTCTTTAACTCCGCCATAGACAGAATGGATGCTTCCGGACTTGCGACCATACGCGAGGACAAGACATATAATGTCGGGCTTAAGTCCATATACAGACTGACGGACTCCGTGTTTCTCAGCGGAGGGGTAACATATACCGATGCCGATTCAAACGTGCCTTCGTATAAATACGACAAGACCGTGTTTGATGTCAGCTTAAGCTACGCATATTAAAAGGTGTGCCATGAGAATAAAAAGGATTACGGCTTTAACCACAGCAATAGTAATGATCAGTTCACAGGTTTTTGCGTCTTCGGTGGCAGGAACCGTTAAAACTGTCAAAGGTGCAGTGGATGTCGTTAAGGCGCAGGCTGTCATGGGAAAAATAGCGAAAGAGGGCACAAGCCTATCTTTCGACGATATCCTCAGAACAAAGAGAAAAGGATATGCGGAGGTCAATTTTGTTGACGGAAGCAATATAAAAGTATTCGAAAAATCGCGTTTGCTCCTTCTGGGTTCGGAGCGTACAAAGGACGGCTTCAACGCGGAACTGCAAAAAGGCAAGGTACTTTTTAAAGTTGAAAAGATGCACGATGTTGCGGGCGATTTCAGAATAAAGACCAGCAACGCGGTAATCGGAGTAAAAGGAACTGTGCTTGGTGCAGAATCAAACAACGGAAATCTTGTTGTTGAGGTCGGTTCAGGTACGGTGGTTTTAGTGCCTAATATACAGGCTCCGTCCGTGGGCGGCGGTGTGGGCGGAGCGGCGGCTTCCGGAGCTGATTATGTAGCTGAAGAGGCGGCAAGAGCCGCAGAACAGGCGGCAGCGGCACAGG
>NZ_JAJOIL010000021.1 GCF_021209385.1 Seleniivibrio sp.
TGTTTTTTGTTCGGCTGTAAACTGCCGCCTCGTTCTGCTCATCTGAACCTCCGATTTCTATTAGTATTTCATATCTATATTTACTTAGAAATACTTTTCTGCTGTCTGAAATCTTGGGTCCACTATATCTTTTGTCAGTTGTTTTAGTGTATTTATTTAAAGATTTTAGTATTTCGTCAATACGATATTGGATTTTTTGGATATCAAATAAAATGTTTTCTTTACTCGCTTTATGTCCTGTAATTAGTTTTTCAAATTCAATTTCAATTCCATTCTTTTTTTCTGATAGTTCATTAAATTCTGCTGAAAGTTGGTCTATTATTTTGCTTGCTCTCTTTTGAAGTGACCTAGCGGTATAGCTAGCAAAAACACCAGCGATACCAATTGTCACACCTGCAATAGCTAATACAGCACCAAAGATATTTATATAGCGGTCAATATGTTTTTCGAGATCATCAATCTTAGTTTCCAAAAGTTCCATCTTGTTGTTTGCGACAGAATTGCTTTGAGGAATGTTTTGAGTGATATTTTGATTATTAGGTTTTGTTGCCACGTTGGCTGACGAGATACCGAAGCAAACAAAAAGTATTGTGATTAAAAGTATCGTTTTGTGCATAAAGAAAAATATCAGGAGATTAATGAATTATCAAGAGAAGTTAGATTTAGACTGCTTCGTCAACCTTCGGTTTCCTCGCAGAGACGGAATCCTGTTCGTTACTGACTATTGATCGGATCATAGCCATTACCTCATCGTGCGAAACCCTCTCGGATGTTTTTTGCGCTTCGGATTCAGCTTCAAAAACCTTTTTATATAACTTTTGCCTTGCTTTCTTTTCTGTCATAGAAACTTATTCAGCCATTACTACTTTGTTGCGTCCGGTCTGTTTGCCTGTGTATAGGGCGTCGTCGGCTTTTTTTATGCTGTGTTCGATGCCGCTTCCTTTGTCGAAACGGGACACCCCGAACGTCATGGTTACGCTGAAATGTTCACCTGCAAAGGACATCACAGCGCTTTTGACAGCTTCACGCAGTTTTTCCGCCACTGCCACAGCTTTATCAAGATCTGTCTGAGGCAACATTATCAGAAATTCCTCACCGCCCCAGCGTGAAATGACATCCTGCTGCCGCAGGTTTGTGCGCATTATATCTGAAATGGTTTTGAGAACATAGTCGCCTGCATCGTGTCCGTAGGTGTCGTTCACCTTCTTAAAAAAGTCTATGTCGCACATTATCAGTGAAAAATATCCGCCGTTGCGGTCGCATCGCGAAACCTCTATAAGCATCAGATTCATTATGCTTCTGCGGTTGGCAAGCCCCGTCAGCGAGTCTGTGAGCGCGAGTTTTTCTATGGTTTCGTATGCCTGCTGGAGTTCTTTGTTCTTGTCCTCAAGCATGTCTCTGGAAAGTTTCAGGTCGAGGTGCGTACGGATACGCATCAGAAGTTCCTGTTCGTGGAATGGTTTTGATATATAGTCCACGCCGCCCGCTTCAAACCCCATCACAGCGTCTTCCGCTTCAGTCTTTGCGGTTATGAAGATTACGGGAATGTTCTCGGTGGCAGGGTCTTTTTTGAGCTGTCTGCACACCTCATATCCGTCCATGTCCGGCATCATGACATCCAGAAGTACCATATCCGGCTTTTTCGCACTTATAAATTCAAGCGCTTCAAATCCGTTCATGGCAAACGCCAGCCCGTAGGTTGTATTCTCTCTTAAAATGTTGCCCAATACTTTCAGATTCTGCGGGTTGTCGTCCACAATCAGTACGAGCGTTTTGTTGTATTGTGTTTCAGCGCTCATTAATTCTCTTTCGTCCTTTCGTGTATTTGCCTGAAAAGCTTTTTGATTTTGCCGATTTCCATATTATCTATACAGTATCTCAGATGTTTCGACAATTCCATTATAGCGTCATTATGCAGTTTTTGCCCTGCCGAAAAGAGCATTTGTGATATTTTTTGTGCAAACTCAAGGTCAACAACTGCTACGTTTTTGCTGAAACTGTCAATGATCTCCTGTGTTTCCCCTTTGTGAGCAAACAGTTCCCCGACCATATCCACAGATCCCGCATCGTGTGAAGGTTTCTCTTTTACGATTTTCCCCGCCTCAATGGGCAGGTATTTTGCAGAAACCTGCATAAGATGGGTAAAATCCGCAGGCTTCATAAGAAATTCATTAAAAATTCCGTCTCTGTTTGTCTCTTCATGCGCCGCTGTCAGGGCTATCATGGGTATTTTCTTTGTTATGGAGCTGTTTTTCAGACGTTTTGCCGTTTCAAATCCGTCCATGTCAGGCATTCTGATATCCATAATTATCAGTGACGGGACTATCTCTTCCGCTATGAGTGTCGCCGCGTTGCCGTTCTGCGCTTCAAGAACAGTTATGCCGCATCTTTCGTACATTTCCCGCAGTATGTTTCTGCTCATCTCGTCATCGTCCACTATGAGAATCCTTGCGGGTTTAAAAGTTATGTCGGGGATGTCTTTCTGCTCAGTTAATGCGTATTGTACCGTCGGTATGCCGGGCAGATCTACTGTGAAGCTGGAACCTTTTCCGACTTCGCTGGCAACAGATATGGTGCCGCCCATCATCTGTGCAAGTTTCAGCGATATGGAAAGCCCAAGTCCCGTACCTCCGTAACGGTTGATGTTGTGGTCGTTGCGCTGGCGGAAAGGTTCGAAAATGGTCTTGAAATCCTCCGACGGTATGCCTATGCCCGAATCGGTAACAACTATCCGCAGGTTGGTTCTGCCATCTTTAACCGGTGAACAGGTAACACTGATGTTAACAAATCCTTTTTCGGTAAACTTGACTGCGTTGCCCACAAGGTTCAGCAGCACCTGACGTATCCTCGCAGCGTCAATTATGAGGGCACTGGGAACCTTTTTGTCCACGCTGCTGGTGATGGTCACACCTTTTGTCACCGATTTCAGGGAGAAGATGCTTACGGTATCGTTGACTATCAGCCTTATGCTCGCAGGAGAGGTGCTTATGCGCGCCGCATGAGCCTCCAGTTTTGATATATCGAGTATGTCGTTGATAAGGTTGAGCAGCGCGCGCCCGCTGGTTTTGATGGATTTTATATACGATCTTGCTTTATCGTCCTTAACGCGGGCTTCCAGAAGTTCACTGAAACCTATAACTGCGTTCAGCGGAGTGCGTATCTCATGGCTCATGTTTGCGAGGAACTCGCTCTTTGCCATGTCGGCTTTTTCCGCTTTGTCTTTTGACAGTTTAAGCGCGTCCTCATATTTCTTTCTGTCGGTGATGTTTCTTGCGATGGCGTATATGAGCCTGTTCTCTCTGTCGGCAGTGGCGTACCACGACAGCCAGATCGGTTCATTTCCGGCGGAGACGTGTTTGCTTTCATAGTCTGAAAGATTCTCACCGTTTACCAGTCTTGATATGAATCCTGAGGCTTTTCCGGCTTCTTCACGTGAAAAGACGTCGAGGAACTTCCGTCCGGTGATACGTTCCGCAGGGATTCCTATCAGATCTTCAAAGGCTCTGTTGACATAACGGAAGCTGCCGTTGAAATCCGCAATACAGATTATGTCCCTGCTGTGTTCAAATATCCTGTCGCGCTCTGTTTTTGTGCGTTCTGCATCGGTTATATCCACAAGCTGGGCAATGAGATAAAGCGGAACGTCGTTGTCTCCGTAAGCCAGCGCCGCGCTGACGGACACTATTATAAGCCTGCCGTCCTTGTGTAAATATTTTTTGACGACAGAGTAATGGCTTTTTTTGCCGCTTATTAGTTCGTGCATAAGAGCCATTGCGTTTTCTGTGTAGTCGGAGTGCAGAAAGTCGGTGAACAGTCTGCCGTTCATTTCGCTCTGAGTGTAGCCGAGCATTGAAGCCATTGCGCGGTTGACCTGTATCAGCTCTCCCGTAAGGGAAATTATAGCCATGCCGTTTGCAGACGATTCAAAAGCCACGCGGAATCTGTTTTCGCTGGTGCGAAGCTGCGATGTGCGCTCCTCCACCTTTTTTTCAAGCTCCGCATTAAGACGGCTGATCTCCTCTTCCGTCTCTTTTCTCTCTTTAAGTCTCCAGACGCTTTCCAAGAAGTGTACAAGACCTATTGCCTCATTCAGGTTATATGGCGTCTGTTTTCCGCTGAGCGAAAGGATGAGGCTCACGCCGCCCTGTGCCATCAGCGGAACGACCATTGTGTTTATTCCGTCTGTAACTATGTATGGTTCGTTATATTTCAGAACCTCTTCAAGTCCCTCAATGTCTGAGTTTCTGACAAACACAGGCTGTTGCGCAGAATACACTGTTTTGCCTTTGCCCGTGAGAGCGACGACGAGGCGCAGTTTGCCGGCTTTTTTGTCCATAATGCTGATTGAGGCTTCTTTGCTTTCCGTCTGTTCAACCGCACTGTCCAGTGCATAGTCGAGAATGTCCTCAAATTCCGCCTCGTACATCTGTCCGAGAACGGCAAGTGAGCGGTTGCGCTTTTCGTTTATGGCTGCGAACATTTCAGTCTGGCGCTTAGCTGTGACATCCCGTGCGAAGAGCACAAGACTGGATATTTCTTCATCCTCTATTATGGGAATGACTCCGGTCTCGTATATACCGCCGAAAAGTTTTGCCTCTGTGTGTGCCGTGCGCCTGCTGCTGACGGCTTTGTCAAATTCAGCTTTAAGGATCCCGATGTCCTGTTTGCGCAGGATATCCCAGAGACAGAACCCCGTTGTTTTGCTTCTGTCCTTTTCCATCTCGATGAGGAAACGGGTGTTACAGTCCAGAATATTCGCTTTTTTATCCAGCATGATGACGATATCCTGCGATGCGTCGAGTATCTTGCGCAGGGCAAGCTCTTTTTCACGCAGTTGTTTTTGGATATCAAATGTTTCTGACAGAAACATTATGTTTGTGCCTGCTAGGTGTTTTGAAATTCCATCCGATGCGGGGACTTCATGCCCCGGACGGGCGTCTATGAGGACAAGGTCATATTGTGCGGGGTGTATCCTGCTGATATTTTTTGGCGGAAACAGGTCAAATGGTACCTGACTGCCGCCTATGAGTCCCTGCGGATCGCAGGAGACCACTGCCAGTTTGAACCTGTCGGACATATGGTACTCCTTATTTCAGGAGGAGATAGGTATGTGCAGTGTGAGAACAGCGCCGTTGATGCTGTTTCCGGCTGTTATTTCCCCATGCATGTGTTCCTGAACCACCAGACGGGAGATATAAAGCCCGATTCCTGTGCCTTTATCATGCATTTTTGTGGTGAAATAGGGTTCAAACACTCTGTCGATTATGTCTTCAGGGATGCCGCCGCCGTTGTCTTCAATGTCAACTACGGCTTTTTGTTCATCGCATTTAAGAGATATTCTTATAAGTCCTTTTTCGGATCTGCCGCTTTCCAGTCTGGGGAGTATCGCGTCTTTTGAGTTTGCAAGCAGATTCATAATTATCTGTTTAAACATGCCGCTGTCTCCGCGCACCAATACACGCGGCAGATTTCCGTATTGGCTGCATTCTCCAGATATCTCGGATTCGAGGAATATGCCCAGCCTGTTATACTGCACCTCGACCAGTGAGATAACTTCCTGAATGGCTGTGGCGAGGTTAAAGCTGTCCTTTTCCGAATCACTTCGCACCAGCGTGCTGAAATCGTCTATGGTGGAGGACATGTGCATCACCAGCTTAAGGCATTTGTTCACGCTGTCCTGAAGATATTCACCGGATATCCCCTTTTCGTCGTGTTCGTCCACCATGTCCTGAATTATCATGCCGAGGGCGTTCAGCGGTTGACGCCACTGGTGTGACACGGCTTTCATCATCTGCCCCATTGCGGCCAGCTTGCTCTGTTCGTGGAGTATGCGTTCACTCTTTCTGCGGTTTTCGGTTTCAATGACAACCCTGTTCTCAAGGGTTTCGTTGAGTTCCTGTAACGCTTTTTTCTGCTGAACGAGCAGTTTTTCTATCTTTTTGCGCTCGCTTATCTCGTTTTCAAGAAGGTCATTGGTGGCTTTAAGCTCTTTTGTGCGGTTGTATACTTCCGCCTCCAGTTTTTCGTTGAAGTTTTTCAGCTGCTGTTCGGAACCCTCCAGCTTTTTAACACTTTCTGAAAGCATTCTGTTTGTCTCTTTGTTCCGGTTGTAAAGCTCAAAGCTCTCAAGCTGATGGGCGGTTTCATTCATAAGAATGGTGATAAGGTAAAAAACAGCGTCGGGTATCTCCTCTTTCGGGGTGTTAAGCTGCCCGATGAAAAGCCCCCTTGTGCGGGAGATGGTGGAAACAGAGTGAAGCAGAATATGGGAGTTGAGAGTTTTGCTCTTTATTATAGTGGTCTTGCCTGACTTTACAGCCATGGCGAAGGTTCCGTCGATGATCAGCTTATCAGTTTCCGCCAGCAGCAGTTCCTTGTCCTCTTCTGGAAAGAAGCGGGTTGGGGTAAAGTTGCTTGAGTGTTCGTCCACAAGGAAAAATCCGCCGTTTTTAAGTCTTACAAGAGCCAGAAGTTTGTTAAAAGCGTTTTCAAGGATAACTTCGTAATTGTCGAGCTTGTTAAGGCTGGTGTTCAGATTGCGGGCGGAGCATATTGCTTCAAGAACCTTTATTGTGGTGTTCTTTTCGTTTTGCAGGTATTCGGCTTTTGCTTCTATATATTCCATATGATCTTTTTCAGTCATATGTCACCCGAAAAAAGCGTCTTCGATCTCGTCGATCTGACGCTCGGATTGTGTTACAACGTTTGTTATGACAGATGTTGAAATACCGAGAGCATCCCATACGTCTTTCGGTATGGAAGGCACAATGTAGGAGCTTGTTACCGGAGAACCGAAGGCTATCGCCATGCAGTCTGCGGCGGAGGTTATGGATGCTTCGACATGAATGTTTTTAAGGCAGTGGTGGAAACGGACGTTTTTCACCAGCTGGGCAGGAAATTTCCATTTTTCAAGAAGCGCTCCGCCAACGTCAGCGTGGTCGAATCCAAGCACCTCATATTCGATGTCTGCCAGAGGTTTATGCAGTTTGTAAGAGAGAAAAAGAGTGTATGCGGATTCTTCCGGCAGTGTGCGGAATATCACCAGTCTGCCTATGTCGTGCATAAGTCCTGATACGAAAAGGCGTTCTGTGGATACTTCGTCGATGTGGGTTCCCAGAAGTCTTGCGAAAACCCCGCATGCTATGGAGTGCCGCCAGAACTTTCTCATATTGGTGAATTCCATCGGGATGCCTTTGAAGGCTTCAATGGCGGATATGCCGACCGCGAGGGTTCCGAGTTCTTTGGTGCCTATGATGGTGATAGCACGGCGGATCGAATCTATGCGTGAGGGAAAGCTGTAAAATGCGCTGTTGACTATTTTAAGAAGTTTTGCGGAGAGGCTTGTATCTTTTTCAACCACGTCCGCCATGTGAGATGCGGAGCTGGTCGGGTTTGAAAGGACGTCTTTTATCTTGTAGTAAACGTCGGGAAAAGATGCCAGCCCGACCTCTTTTTCCACAATGGAGTCAGCTGTGACGGCGCCTTTTACAAAATTTTTCGGCAGCATTGATTCCATGATTGACGGAGGTTTCGGCAGGGCTTCCGTTCCTTTTGCCTCCACAAGACGGCATAGGATCAGTTTGTTTATTCTGTGTATCTCGCCCATTGCCGGAACAGTTGTGTCTGCATACCTGTAAAGCTGTTCCATATAGGTATCAACCGCAGTTATGGTCTCTTCACTGAATCCTGCCTGTGCTTCCAGATTCAGCGTTTCCCTGTCAAGACCGACAACATGTGCTTCGGTGATTCCCCATGAGCGGGCTATCCGAATGTGTTTATCTTCCAGTATTGAGCCGGAACTGAGGAGAAAACGACCGTTAGGACATATTAGATCATGTTCCAGCTTCATACCCGGCTTTAAGTCGTCAATATATATCAGTCCCATAATCTGCCTTTCTTATCCGTATGTTATGAAGTTATCATAATTATTGTTATAATACAAGCAGTGGTGATCATTTATTATCGTAAGTGAGTGTTATGGAGAAGAGTGCTCCGTTTTTTGTGTTTTGTGCCACAAGAAGTCCGTCCATATGGTCTTCTATGATGATTTTTGACATGTAAAGCCCTATTCCCGTTCCCTCGCCCTCTGCCTTTGTGGTGAAATACGGGTCAAATATGCGCCCGAGAGTTTCTTCAGGTATATTCCCGCCGTCATTCTCTATCTCAATTTTAAGTCTGTCCGACTTAAAGGTTAAGGTAGTGATTATATTGCCTATCTTTTCGCCTGTTTCTTTTCTGTATTCGATTATTGCGTCACGCGCATTCTGATAGATATTCAGCATAACCTGCTTAAGTTCGCTTGAGAAGATGGTCAGCTTTATGTCGTTTATAGGTTCGTAGATATCAGGAAGTTTGTTTTCAAATATCTGTTCTTTCCCGTTGTCGCGTATGATCACTTTATAGTTTATCATCTGGCTTCTGAACTGGGTCGTTACCAGAGACATAGACTCAAGGATTACGGATGGAATGTCCACCCTCTCAGTTGAGTTTGCGGAGTGGAAGAAGTTGCGGAAATCGTCTATTGTGGCGGACATGTGGTCTATCAGCCTCATTGCGTTTGAAGAGAAGTTCATGAGATAAAGCTTATCGACTTCGCCCGTTTCGTATGCATCTTCGATGTCCTGCACATACAGGGCAAGGGCGTTCAGAGGCTGTCTCCACTGGTGCGCTATGGCGCTTATCATCTGCCCCATTGCGGCGAATTTCGCCTGTTCAAACAGCATCTGTTCGTTCTTTCTTCGTTTCTCCGTTTCAACCTGGACACGCTTTTCGAGGCTTCTGTTTATGTCCTCAAGCATCTTTTTACGGTTTATCAGTTCCTGCTCCATCTTCATGCGGTCTGTAATGTCTCTGAAAACGTAGACCGAACCGATTATTTCGCCTTTGTTGTTTGTCATGGCGGAAGATGTTATGAAAACGGTGATAACTCCGGCGTCTTTAGTTACCATATTGGCGCGGAATGTGCGGTTTGATTTCGGTGAAAGATCGGTTATCCTCTCGCTGAGAGATTTTCCGGTTTCGTAGTCATACACCTGTATGACCTCGTTTATGTTGTGTCCGAGGATGAATCTGTATTTCTGCCCGAGTATGTTTTCGGCACTGCTGTTCACAAGGGTTATACGACCGAACTTGTCTGCTGCCACAACGCCTTCGCCGATACTTCTCAAGGTGACGTCCAGACGCTCCTTTTCACTTTCAAGCTCGTTTTGCACACGGGTTATCTCTGTTATATCGATGCAGACGCATATGAAGCCCATGATGTTTCCGTTTGAGCCGAACAGAGGATAAACGGAGCATAGAACAGGGAAAAGCATTCCGTTCTTTTTGACCATCTCAAGCTGCTTTGTTACCATTGCGTCTGTTCTTCGGCTTTCACTGCACATATCCGCAAGCTCATTTCCCAGCGCTTTTATCAGTCCCGCCGGAGGAAGTCCGAGCATTTCCGAGAGTTTATACCCGAAAATTATCTGTGCGCCGACGTTTGCATCCATAATTATAGGTTCCGCGTCGGTGGATATGATGAGAATACCTGTTGTCGTTGTGGAATCGAAGACCGAACGAAGATATTCCTCTTTGTCTTTAAGCTCCTTTTCCCGCCTGTTGATGGTTATCATCATCTTTTCAAAGCTGTCGTAAAGTGTCCTCAGCTCTTTGAACACCCCTTTTTCAGAATCTCTGAACTGCAAAAAGGTTCCCTGCGCGATCATTTCGCTTCGCTCCGTGAGCAGACGCATGGGGACTATGACTTTTGCGCGTATGAAGAACAGAATAAACAGGGAAAATCCTATGAGAACTGCGGCGGAACCGACGTTCATCAGCAGTATCTGTGTGAAGTAGACGTATGCTGACGATGCGGTTTGTTCGTAAAGGAGGAACCAGCCGGGAGTGCGGACGGTTTTTATGGTTCCGACACGTTCATCCTTTCCGAAGTGATAATTGAGCATAGTTGGTTCAAAACTTCCTGCAAGCGTCATCAGCGGGTGTTTTGACAGGTTGCCGGTCATATTTCTTACAGACGATGCTATCACCTGACCGTCTGCTCCGGTTATTGTTATTTGGGTGCTGTTGTCCTGTACGGATTCCGCAAGCATTTCACTTATGAATTCCGTACTTATGTCTCCGACGACATAACCGTTGTCGAAAGCCACCATGGCTCTTACAACCATATTGTTGGACAGGGGGGATGTGACTGCACGGCTCCATTTATTGTCCACACCGGTTTTATAGGATATCTCCGGCAGTGGGATGCCGATGAAATCGCTCCGGTCATAACTTTTGTAATAAGATGAATCGAAAAGCGATATTCTGCCTTCACGGTCAAGAATATATATAGCTTCAAATATCTTAAAGCTTTTTATGCCCGAAGAGAGCATCGTATCCAGATGCTCATCAGTCTGCCCGTATTTCCCAGCCATTTCCGCGACAGATTCAAGAAATCTGTACGGGTTGTCCAGTCTGTCGTTTATTCTGTCGCTGAGCGATGTGGCAACAATGCTGAGTCTGTTTTTGACATTTTCATCCTGAGAGGCGTATGAGCTGACAAGGAAAACGGTGACGACGGCAGCAAGCGGAAGCATGAGGAACAGTAAAAATGATACCACAAACATCCTGCTGAGCGTCGGGTTCCGTTTCATTCCGTTCCCTCCAGCTTTTCAACAATGCCGTTTTTAATTATGAATGCGCTCAGCGGAAGCTGCGCATCTCCGAAGCTGTCAATTTTGAGACCCTTTAAAAGACTGATTTCTCCGGCATTCTGAATGATTGATTCGCAGAATTTTTTTCCGTTTTTTACATCTTTAAGCGAGTGGAACATTATCTGTCCCGTCTCATACCCGTTAACGCTCATCCACGAAGGCTCTTCCTTGAACCTTGCCATGTATCTTTTGCGGAATTCTGAGTATTCGTTGGATTTTTTGTCAACGTAGTAGTCGAAAAGGTATACTCCTTCAACTGCTTTGCCTCCGAATCTCATGAATTCATTGCCCGCAGCCCATGCACGTATCGCAATTTTTGAACTGTAGTCTGCTTTTTTTATCTGCCATATGATAAGCGCAGTATCCAGCGGAGAACCCACTATGTAGTACATGTCGGGCGGATTCTGCCTGTCTTTTTCAATCAGCCGATGCATACTTTCGCCGGATTCCGGATTAAATGCACGGATGTCTTTAACGTTGCATCCCTGCTCCATGAACGAAGAAGTGACACTTCGTACTATGTCGGTGGAATAAGGACTGTTTCTGTTGTCATACAATATGACGGTGTTTCTGACGTTAAGCTTGTGAACGATGTATTTTGTTATCTGCTGTGCCTGTTTTTTGCTGTTGTGGGGTATTATTCTTACGAAGTTGTCATGTTTGCCTGCCAGCTCGGAAGTGCTTACCGTCGGGCTGAGCATATACATGCCGCGGCTTTTCAAAAGAGGTACAGTTGCCTGTGCAATGTTGCTGAGTCCCGGACCTATCACATATTTTACGCCTTTGTCGGAAAGACGCGAAAGAGCGGCGACTCCCTCAGCAGGGATCCCGGAATCGTCCTGAATATCAAGATTTATCTTGTCCTCCATTCCGGAATCTGAAAGCGCGAGCATAACTCCTTTTATGGTGTCCTGCCCCATTTCAGAATATCTGCCTGAAAGGGTATTCATAAAACCTACAGTTGTCCTGTCTGTTTCTTTGCTGCAGCCTGCCAGAAAAAGGGCAGTTGAAATAAAGGATATCAGAAAATATCTGTACATTGTGTCTCCGCCGTAATGATAGCACATGGCGGGTTTATGTACAATAAAATAAGTAGTCTTCGCTACGCGTATACATCGAGATTATACCCGGGCTCTCCGAATCTTCTCTCTTTGCGCGAATTGTCCTGCTGCTGGCTTTCGACAGAATCCGTCCGTGTTACCTGACGGTAAGTGGCGTCGTCGTTATAAGAGCGTATGCGTTCACTCTGGTGATAATCCTGATATATTTTTTCAGTATTTTTTTGTCTTTGTTCTTCCAGCATACGCGTGTATGCTTCGTTTGAGGCGGAACCGCCTATAACTCTGGACATGGACGCACCTGTTGGAACATCCTTGTGTGAAATTACGCATCCGTGCTTCTATTGTATCGTCATATTAAGACATAACTTTAGAAAAAAGAAGTGAAAATTTTAATTGTTCGGCAGAAAGTCATTTATATACTCTTATAAAGCCCCAGAGAAGAGCCGTTGATCTGAAATGACAGGAGGTCATTTTGAATGAATTTAAAAGTCGTCTTTCTCGCGCTCGGCGAGCTGCCTGCGGCGGATCATCTTGTTATAAGTCGTTATAATATCTCTGCGGGTGATTATTCCCAGAAGTTTCTGATTGTCTGCAGGATCGAAAACAGGCAGGAGCTCAACGTTTTTGAACCCTATACTGTCTATTGCGTCTGCCAGAGTTGTTTCAGGGAAAACATAGGGAAGATCCTTGTCGCAGACTTCGCCTGCAACGACTATATCTTCAAGCCCTTCGTCAAAAACGAATTCGCGCAGTTCCTCGAAAAGAAGTATGCCAACAAAAGTGCCGTCCTCTTTAAGAACGGGGAAATTGTTGTGCTTTGTTTTAGATATAAAATGGACAACATCGCTGAACTTCATGGTCTCCGGTATGGTTATGGGGTCGGGACGCATGATGTTTTTGACCTTGATATCCTGAAGAACCTGAAGGAAGAACTCGCCCTTGTGTGCTGGTGAATCGCTCCTTTGAGGCACCTGATTATAGTAAAGATTTGTCTTGCGAAGCAGGAGGAACGAAAGGGTCGTTACCCACATTGAAGGAACCAGCAGGTGGTAATTCCCCGTCATCTCACTTACCATTATTATGGACGAAAGGGGGGTATTTGCAATACCGCAGAAAAATCCTGCCATGCCCACAACGGCAAAAGCTCCCGGTTCTGGCGCAATAGCCGGAAAAAACTCGTTCAGAGTGACGCCGACCATGCCGCCGACACAGGCACCGATTACCATTGACGGACCGAATGAACCGGCAGAGCCGCCGGAGCCTATGGTGAACGATGTTGCGAATATCTTTGCGAAAATGAACAGCACAAGAAAGAGCAGTCCGAGGTTATTGGACATCGCATGGTCAATCTGTGCGTAGCCGCCGGAAAGCACCTGAGGAATTGCAACTGCGATACATCCGGTGAGGAAACCGCCTATCATAGGCTTTATGTATGGTTTAACAGGTATTCTTCTGAATAAGTCGGCGGATCGTTTGTACACCTTAACAAAGAACCAGCCGAACAGAGCGCATGTGAAGCCGAGAATAGTGTAACCTATCAGTTCCGCCGGATTTCTGAACACGAAATCGTGAGCCGCAAACAGCGGTTCCCAGCCGAAAACACTGCAAAATACGGAATATGCTATGATTGAAGTTATTGCGGAGGGCAGAAGCGCTTCATATTCCATATCGGACGATGAATAAAGCACTTCGGCGGCAAAAATTGCACCTGCGAGGGGTGAACGGAAAATTGCACCCACTCCTGCACCCATTCCTGCTGCTGTCAGTATTCTTTTTTCTCTGTCAGTAAGGCTTAAAAGATTGCTGAGGAAAGACGCGAAACCTGCGCCTATGTGGGATATGGGACCCTCGCGACCGCCTGAACCGCCTGTGCCGATGGTTATGGCGCTTGCGAATATTTTAACAATAGGTACCTGCCAGCGGATGTTGCCCCGCTTCTGGTGTATTGCTTCAATTGCTGTGTTTGTTCCCGCCCCCTGGGCTTCGGGTGCGAAGAGATATACTATTATTCCACTGACCAGACCGCCGAGCGCCGGAACAATGAGCAGAAGCCATCTGTTGAACTCTTTTCCTGAGTGTCCGAAAAGCGAAGGTTCGCCGGATGTTTCCCCAACGGGCCAGCCAACGGCGACATCAAGAAAATAATACTCGCAAATCTGTATCATAAAGAAGAGAGCTATCGAGGCGAGACCAGCCACAATGCCCACAACAGAACCGAGTATGAACCATCTGCCGATTACAGGCAGTGTCAATTTTTTAAACTTAAAACGTTTCATTATATATATTTTACCAGTAGGAACCGCTACAGTAAACATCTGAGGCGGGTAAGTCAAGGCTTTTGGAAAATAAATAATCCTTTTTTGTCGGTGTATGTTTTCATTCGCCCGTTTTCTGTTTCGATGTGATACCGCAGTTTGTATTCGTCGGGAAGCTCAAGGAACGCTGTTTCAATTCTGGCGAAAAGCTCTTCCGAAGGTTGAAGTCTGTTTGCCCATTCCTTGAAGTCGTGTCGTTTATGAAGAATGACTGTCTCTTTTGTCTCGAAACACTCACATTCCGCCATGGCGATTATGTTTTCCACCGGATGGCTTTTTATATGGGTATCATCGCGCATAAGCTCTATCCGATTCAGGTATTCGTCGTCTTCGTTTACAACTGAATCAATCAATATAAACATGCCGCCCTGTTTCAGAACTCGGAATGCCTCGCCAATGAACATGCAGGGGTTTTTGAAATGATGCATTGCTATTCGGCAGCCCACCACGTCGAATGCTTCGTTTTGAAACGGCAGAAATTCCGCCGCCGACATAGCTCCTAAAGAAAGTCCGAAAGCCTCGTCGGCTTTTTTGAGCATGTTGAAGCTGATATCTGTAACTATCTTGATATTGGCGGAAAGGAAATTTGCAAAATGTCCGGCGGCACAGGCGACATCCAGTACACGACCGAATCTGATATCGGCAAGCTTTTCCGCGAGGTATTCCAGATCGGAACCCGTGCGGTGATCGCTGCTGTTCAGATAGTTTGCCGCACTGGAGTCAAAACCCATTTCAGACCCTTTTCAGGAAATCGTTTATCAGCTGTGTCTGAACCTCGAATTCAAGTAGGAACGCGTCGTGACCGTAGTCGGATGTGATGTTCTCCCAGCTTGTGTCCTTGCCTTGTCCTTTCAGTATGCCCACAATCTCTTCGGTCTGATACGAAGGGAACAGAAAGTCTGATGTGAAAGTCATGAAGAGTGATTTCGCCTTGATAAGTGAAAGCGCCTCCTCAAGATTGCCCCTGCCGTATGACAGGTCGAAGATGTCCATTGTCTTCAGCACATAAAGATATGTGTTCGCGTCGAACGTTTCCGTGAACTTATATCCGTTGTATCTGAGGTAGTTCTCCACCTCAAACATACCTTTGAAGTCGTAAATACCCTCAAAGTTGGCATAACGTCTGCCGAACTTATTGTGGAACGCAGGGTCGGAGAGATAAGTTATATGTCCCGCCATGCGTGCGATGGCAAGACCATCGACCGGTATCTCGCTGTCGTAATAATCGCCGCCGTTCCAGCGGGGATCTTTCATTATGGCGAACTTTGCAATGGCGTTGAATGCGATAGACATTGGGATAATATATGCACCTGTGGCTATCGGGATGATGCTTTTTACGCTGTCCGGATATGTTGCGCCCCATTCAAGAGCCTGCATGCCGCCCATTGAACCTCCGGCAACGCAGAAGAGCTGTTTTATGCCGAGATGGTCAATTAGTTTCTTTTGCAGATGCACCATGTCGCGGATGGTGACAACAGGGAACCGCAGTCCGTATCGTTTGCCTGTGGACGGATCCACGGAAGAGGGACCTGTGGTGCCGAAGCAGGAACCGAGAAAGTTTGTGCAGATAACGAAATATTTATCAGTATCAAACGCTTTGCCCGGTCCTATCATTGAATCCCACCAACCGGGTCTCTGCTCGTCAGCGCGGTTGTATCCTGCGGCGTGTGCGGAGCCTGTGAGGGCGTGGCACACGAGAATAGCGTTATCCTTCGCCTCATTCAGCTTGCCGTAAGTTTCGTAGGCAACAGTTACGGATGAGATTACCCTGCCGCTCTCGAAAAAGAATTCGTCTTTAAATGTAAAATATTTGGTCTTAACGACCCCAACAGAACCTGTTTCTGTCATTTAACCGCCTTCATAGCCTGTTCAAAGTCTTCGATAATATCGTCAATGTTTTCAATTCCCACTGCAACGCGGATAAGTTCGTCCGGTATTCCCGCTTTCACCCTCTGCTCTGTGGAAAGCTGACGGTGCGTTGTGCTTGCAGGATGTGTAACGATGGTTCTTGCGTCGCCGAGGTTTGTTGCGTGGATTGCTATCTTCACGTTTTCAATGAAGTTTCTGCCAGCTTCCAGTCCGCCTTTCAGTCCGAATGACATCATTGCGCCGGAACCTTTCGGCATATATTTTTTTACAGCCTGATAGTTTCTGTTATCCGCAAGGTCGGGGTAGTTCACCCATGCAACCTTATCGTTGCTGAGAAGCCAGCCTGCAAGCCTTTTTGCGTTTTCGCAGTGGCGCGGCATGCGCAGGTGCAGGGTTTCAAGTCCGTTCATTATCATAAATGCGTTCATGGGGGAGAGACATCCGCCAACGTCGCGAAGTACCTGTGCGCGCATTTTTACGGCGAGTGCCATATTGCCGAATTTTTCGGCGTATACTGTGCCGTGGTAGCTGGGATCTGGTTCTGTGAAAGCGGGGAATCTGCCGCTGGCGAACCAGTCGAAGTTTCCGCCGTCAACAGCTATACCGCCCATGGCAGCGCCATGCCCGCCTATGAACTTTGTCATGGAGTGCAGAACGATATTTGCGCCGTGTTCAAGCGGTCTGAAAAGATAAGGCGTGGTGTATGTGTTGTCCACGATGAGCGGAACTCTGTGTTTCTGTGCAACTTCGGCTATTTTTTCTATGTCGGGAATATCGCTTCCTGGGTTGCTGACGGATTCGATGTAGATACCTTTTGTTTTTGCATCCACAGCCGCATCGAAAGCGTTTACATCGTCCTGATCCACCATGCGTATTTCGATTCCGAGTTTACGGAAAGTCTGGGTGAACAGGTTGTATGTTCCGCCGTAGAGCTTTGCGGAGGCAACTATATTGTCGCCATGCTCGGCAAGTGCTGTTATGACCATGTATGTTGCGAACTGTCCGGCTGAAGCAGCAACTGCGGCTGAACCGCCTTCAAGCATAGCTATACGGTTTTCAAGAATTTCCACCGTGGGGTTTGAAAGACGTGTGTAGATGTGCCCGCCGACGTTCAGGTCGAAAAGGTCTGCCGCGTGCTGTGCGTCTTTGAATTCGTATGCGTTTGAATAGTAAATCGGAACCTGTGTGGCACCTGTTTTTTCGTCGGGTCTGTAACCCCCGTGGATTGCGATTGTCTCAAATCTCTGCTTGCTCATGTTTCCTCCGGATATCAAAAAAGCCTCTGTTCCCGTATGGGAAAGAGGCTTATGCTTGTTATACATATATGCTTATCTTTCCTTCATCGGCAGGAATTAGCACCAGACATCGGCTTATTATGCCGACCGGCTGCTGTAGCTTCACAGGGCCCTTTCCCTCCGCTACTCTGGATAAGTTTTGTTAGGTTATACGCAAAAAAAGCGTTTGTCAAAGGTTTTTATAATGTCTGGCGGGAGCCGTGAGGGCGGCAAGCAGGAGTGTGGTGAGCATCACCACTTCGGAATCACCGAAGTTGTTTTCAGTGAGTCCTTCCAGAAGGAAGGCAATGAAGATAAATATAGCTGCTTTGGCAGGAGGATATTCTTTAGAGCGCAGATACATATATCTGAAAAGGCTGATTATGAAGCCGAACAGAAGAGCGAGACCCACCAGACCGTTTGAAAAAGCATAATGAAGATATGAATTGTGAGCGTGTGCGGTACTTAAAACGGGTACTTTGATATTTTCTTTGGCATATGCGGTGAAGTTGCCTTTGCCGAAACCGAATACTGGGCGTTCGGATATACCTTTAAGAGCGGTTTCCCAAAGGACGATACGGGTTCCCACAGAGGACGAAGTTCCTACCGGACCTCCTCTGTCAGTAAAAAGTTTGTCCTGCAGCGGCTGGCTGAAATATATAACGCCAGCTACAATAAACACTAGTGCCGAAACCGCAGCAACCGCTTTCATTTTGTATTGGTAGATGCATATTATTGCCGTTGTTACTATGGCGGAAAGCATGGGTCCGCGGCTTCCCGATAGAAAAAGTGCATATGCCGCCAGCACAGTTGCTGAAATGGTAAGAAGATACAGTTTTTTCGGCTGATGCCTGACGAATATAAGAAGTCCCAGACCGCATATGAAAACAACTGCCGCCGCGTTTCCGTACGTGAGGGCGTGGGTGTAATAGCCGATTGCGCGTTCAATACCCGTTACATATATGTCGTAAATTCCTGAAATGGCGTTGAGTATGCTGCCGAAGAAAAATGCATACAGCACTCTGTTCAGGTTGTTTCCGTCGAGCAGAATGAGGATGGTGAAGAGATAGAGATAAGTCCATGTCGAAGCGACTTCGCCGACAGATCTTTTCGGGTCGATACCTGCAAAAGCTGCGGTCAGTTCTGCAACTACCATTAGCATGAAGAATTTCGCATGCAGAGTTGTCAGCTGAGAGAAATCTCTTGTTTTATACAGCTTTACTGCCGAGAATATGATAAGAAGCCCCAGAAATAGCTGGGCTATGGATATGGAAACATTAACAGAGAATGCGCCAAGTTGTATCAATATTGTTTCAAACAAGCAAAAGACCTCATTTCTTTTTCATAACAGCGGCAAAAAATCCGTCCGCATCGCTCTTGTAGGGCAGAGAAACAAAATAGCTTCCGTCCATAAATTTTTCGTCGCACACGGGAGCCTCAACAGAAAATTCAGGATGCTCTTTCAGAAACTGTCCAACAATCGCTGTTGTCTCTTCCTGTTCAAGCGAGCAAACCGAATAGATGATTCTACTCCCTTTTCCGGTGAATTTCACAGCTTTTTCAAGCATTTCTTTTTGTCGGCGCGCGCAGTCGTCGATATCTTTCTGGGTTCTGAGCCAGCGGACTTCGGGATGGCGCTTTATAGTACCGAGTGCCGTGCAGGGAGCATCCAGCAGAACGAGGTCAAATTCAGCTTCCGTATCTAGTTCAAGGATGTCTGCGCAGATGCAGTCAACGTTCTTATATTCTGCCATGGCGGATTTTAGCTGTTCGTATCTTTTTCTGTTCTTTTCAACTGCGAAAACACGGGCATCGGGATAGGTGTGGGAAAGTACGAAGGTTTTACCGCCCGGAGCCGCACAGCAGTCCAGAACGGAAAGAGGTTCGCTTTCGCCCGCCAGTCTGGCAACGCTGAAAGAGGCGAGGTCCATGATGTGTCCATCCGCCTCGCCTTCAGCTTTTTCTATTGTCATGGAAGTGGGATCAACGCTGTAAAATGACGGCTTTGTGTTCAGATCCGCCAGAAATGCATCGAGTTCCGCCCCCAGACGTTTTTCCCATTTTTTTACGAACCAGTCAGGAAAATCCTGACGGATGGAGTAATCTTTCATGAGAGTTCCCTTTTGCCTTGCCAGATTGCGAAGCACTGCGTTAACAAAGCTCCGCTTCTGTTTCGGCACCATGGAAACGCTCTCGTTCACGGCGGCATATTCGGGTATGTCATCCATAAACATTATCTGGCACGCACCCAGTGCCAGTGCAGCCCGTACGTCCGCTTCCGGCGGGCGGGAATAGAGTTTTCCCAATGCCCTTTCTATGAAACCAAGATGGCGGAACGTCTCGAAATATATCTTACGGTACAGTCTTTTTTCGGATGAATCCTGAAAATAATCCTCTTTCAGATTGCCCTGATAGTAGGATCTCAGTATGTCGAAAAGCCTGTAACGGAACCTGTCCGCCATTAACGCATTCCTCTTGCCTGCTCGCGGAGCCTTTTTATGCGCTCTTCAACGGGCGGGTGTGTGGAGAAAAGGTTGAGCATGCCGCTCGCGGAGAAGGGGTTCATGATCATCATATGAGCTGTGGCGGGTTTTGCTTCTTCCATAGGGTGATAAGCAACGCCCTTTGATATCTTGTCGAGAGCAGATGCCAGAGAAAGGGGTCTGCCGCAGAGACGCGCGCCCTCTTCGTCGGCTCTGTATTCCCTTGAGCGGGATATTGCCATCTGAATAAGTGTTGCCGCCAGAGGTGCAAGAATAGATACTACTATCATGCCCACCATGCCCAGCGGGTTGCTGTTGTTCTCGTCGTCGCTGCTGTGTCCGCCGCCGAAAATGGCAGCCCAGCGAGCCATGTCCGCGAGCATCATGATAGCTCCCGCCATGGTTGCCGCAACTGTTCCTATAAGAATATCGCGTCCGTTTATGTGTGCCAGCTCGTGGGCGAGAACGCCCTCAAGCTCGTCTTCCGAAAGTATTCCCATAATGGCGGTTGTGACAGCCACTACCGCGTGCTGGGGGTTTCTGCCTGTTGCGAATGCGTTGGGTGTTGCGCTCTGCATAACGCATACTTTGGGCATGGGTATATGGGCTCTTGTGGCGAGGTTGCGCACAAGGCGGTGAAGTGCGGGATATTCCGCCTCCGTAACTTCTTTCGCTCCGTACATTTTAAGTACGATGGAACTGCTGAACCAGTATGAGAAGATGTTCATAGCGAATGCGATACCGAATGCGATATACATTCCGTTTCTGCCTCCGATAAGTCCTCCCACAAACACGAAGAAGACCATCAGCACAGTCATGAGCAGAACAGTCTTAAGGGTGTTCATATTGCCTCCTTGATACTATATATGTTTTTTATTTCATCCTCTATCATGCGGGTATCTATCCTTGTGCTCATGCACTCGCCGTTTGGTCTCTGGTTGCAGAAACCAAGCACCGGAAGCGGATATGTGTCCTGTATTCCGCTTAAAAGATCCCGTTCGCACGCCACGGCAAGAATGAGGTCGGGGCGTGTTTCCTTAACTATTTTCCTTGCCACGGTGCCGCCCGTAGCTATGTTTATAGATATATTATGCCTGTCGGCTATCTTGACAAGTTCTTTTACATCACATCTTCCACAGCCTGTGCATCTGGATATGTCCTTTGTCAGTTTGAGTTCACATCCGTCAAGCTGTATGCAGTGGGGCAGAAGTATGAGCAGCTTCTCTATCTTCCGCCGTTTAATTATTCCGCGCACCATGTCGTTGTTTATGTTTACAAATGCGCGAACCAGCATGTCCCTGTCGATGTTTGCGTGTTTTGCCACGCGAAGCATAAAGGGCAGTGTGAGCCTTGTTGCAACCCTCCGCAGTCCTTTCACCATGTTCAGGTCTCTGCCTGTCAGCGCCGTATATGCAAATATAAGGGTGAAAATGGTCACAGAGGACGCGAATACAACGAACAGAGCCGTTATGATGTCTGCGGCGAGCTTTGAAATGGTAGCCGCGCCAAGCATCATCAGAAACCAGACCACAAGTCCGGCTCCGAATATTACACATCCGCAAAGAAAGAACAGAGCCATGAATATCGCTCTGTCTTTTGACATACGTTTATTCAAACTTTTCTCCGCCCGCAAGCTTTGCACCTGCCAGAAAACTCACGGCAGGCATCCTTTTTTTGCCCTCGGGCTGAAGCTCTGTTACCATCAGCGCGTCTTTTGCGCATTTGACGCAGAAGCTTTTCTTGTTGACATCGAATATTGTCCCGGGTTCAATACCGTTTTCTATAGTGACAATTTCGGCGGCAAAAAGTTTGAACATTTTACCGTCAAGAAACGTATATGCGGCAGGCCATGGCACAAAGCCGCGTATCATACATTCTATCTCTTTTGCTGTCTTTTCCGCCCATTTGATATGCCCGTCCTCTTTTTTCATCATTGGGGCATATGTCATGTCCGCATCGTTCTGCTTTACAGGTGTGATGCCGTCAAATTCTTTAAGAGTTTTTATAAGCAGTTTTGCGCCTGTTTCAGAAAGCTCTTCGGCTATCATCACGGCGTCCTTTTTTCCGATGGGGGTCTTTTCCACAAGCAGTATGTCGCCTGTGTCAAGCCCTGCATCCATAAGCATTGTTGCGACGCCCGTTTCATCTTCGCCGTTTATTACAGCCCAGTTAACCGGAGCCGCTCCTCTGTATTTGGGGAGCAGAGAAAAATGCACGTTAACAGGTGCTTTTTTAGGCACCTCAAGAACCGCCTGAGGCAGTATCTTGCCGTATGCGGCGACAACTATGAAATCAGGTGCTATGCTTTTCAGCTTTTCAAGCACCTCTTCGTTATTTTTAAGGCTTTTCGGCTGGATAACCTCAATGCCCTGAGTGTCAGCATATTCTTTAACAGGGGGCGACTGCATCTGGTTTCCTCTGCCTTTGGGTTTGTCGGTCTGAGTTATTACCAGAGATACCTCTATATCATTTTCAACAAGTGCTTTAAGTGTCGGTACAGCCATTTCGGGCGTACCCATGAATACGGTTCGCATAATTACTCCGTTTGACTTAGTCAGCATAGTTTATATTATAGCGGGATAAAATCAAGGCGTTTGAACAGATTTAAGAGTTTCTTCGTAAACGGACAGATTCTTTCCGCCGATGGACACCGCTTTCTCTGCGGCATAGACAGCCAGTTTTTTCAGTCCTGTTTCGTTGAGAATGTGGGCAAGATTATTCCAGCCGTCACCGTCGTCAGGATATTTTTCGGTAATGGTGCGGAAAACGTCTATTGCCTCAGTTTTTTTGTCTGCGGAGTAAAGCACGCTCCCGTATGCGAACATCAGCGGCTTGCTGTCGAAAATTTCGGATGCCTCTTTAAGTGTCTTTATGGCACCTTCCGCATCGGTAAGCGAATAAGCAAAAGCCGCATCAGCAAGTTTTACCGGGTCTGCATCGTTCAGTATTTCGCCGGGGCGCAGAAGTATGAATCCCCAGTAGTCGCCCCTTGCCCATACCCTGTCGAACGTTGCAGTTTTGAATTTTTCATTGGGGGTAACGCCGGAATGGAGAATAAGATATCCGTCGCCGATACCTGTGACGACGGCGTAATGCCACACCGGATAAAAATCGAGTCCAAGGTTCATGAACACGAGAACCGGTTTACCCTCGCGCAGTGAAGCGTAAAGGTCTGACGGCGAAGTGACGGGATACGGTATCCGTCCGCTTCTGCGTGCGCCTGTGAGCATATCCTCTTTGAAGGAACCTTTTTTGGAAGGGGTGAAAACTTTTTTAGCAAGTTCGTCCGGATCAGCTTTTATGCCGCTCTGCTCAAGCATCATGGCAAGTGAGGCAGGACCGCAGTAGTAGTCTTTCTGGGCGTAAAAAGGGACGGACAGCGCAACGTCCTTCTGTTCGGAAATCACGCTGTCCCATCTTGATGAAACCTTTGCCGCACACCCTGTCATGAGAATAAGCAGACAAAGCGGCAGTAAAAGCTGTTTTATCATCTTACTGATTTTGTAAAGCTGAATACTTTTGTGAAACCGAGTATATCGGTTATCAGCAGAACGATGAACACGAACAGCGCCGCGCCGACAACAACTCCGAGTCCGCTGCCGCCCGCAGGTGCTTTTTCCATGTTATCCGCGAAGGCTATCGCTTCGCTGTCGGAAAGGGACTGCGCTCTTTTTATGGCTTCGTCCGGTGAAATTCCCATGGATGTCAGTGTGTTTTGTACGTCTTCACGGGCGAGGAAAGCGTTTATCTGGGTCTTCGCTTTTTCCGCTTTTGCGGTGTCGATGACCGTCTGCGCGCCTATCATTGCCGCCTGTGCGTTGTGAACCGGACCTGCGAGGAACATAAGGCTGAATATCAGCAGAAGCCCGATAGTTCTGCTCTGTCTCCTTAACATATTCATAGGTCTCTCCTTCAATTGATTACTATATTATATGTTCCGGAATTGTTTTTTCCAGAGAGACTATTATAGGAGTTATATAAAACAATTAAAGTGAATATTCACGACAGTATGGCTTTCGTCAGATTCAGAATTGCCGCAATTATCAGAACCAGCAGTCCTGCGATGATGGTTATAATACCGTCGCCGCCCGCCGGTGCGCTGTCGATATGCTGTGCCGCAGCAATTGCTTCGCTGTCTGACAGAGCTTTAATCCTGTCGGATGCTTCCGCCGGATCTATACCCATCTTAACGAGCGCGTTCTTCACATCCTCTCTCGCCATGAAGGTGTCAACTTTCTGTCTTGCCTGTTGAGCAGCTGTGTCTGTGTTTGAAGTTTCGTAGCCTATCATTGCTGCGTGGGCGATGTGTGTCGGACCGGACATGAACATTATAAAAAGAATCAGAACAAGGCTTGTGTACTGTCTGAAATATCCGGCAGATATCATATTACTCTCCTTTAACTGCACGCTTTTGTACGATATTACTACACCAGATAATTATGTTAGTTTCATGTTTCAATTGCGTATAAATGCTGGATTTTTTACCATCACATGTTAATTATTGGGTAATATCCTGTCAATAAACGCAAAAATAACAGCGATCTGTTTAAGAATATGTTTAAATGAGTGTTTAGTTAAAACTTATGAAGATTTAGTTTCATGCGATTAGAAGGTCAGAAAAGATTATCAGGAGGCAAACTCATGATAGTTACACCTGCAAACTCACCCGAATATTACAATTCGACAAATAGACTGGACACTTCTAACCTGCAGAGCAGAAATCAGACAGCGGCGCAGGGACAGACCGCATCTTCTCAGGGTACTCAAACATCGGCTGCCTCACAGACGCCGACATATAAAACTTCTGCGAGTACCGATACGATGGGTAAATTCAATGCTTACGACAGCAACGGCGACGGCGTTATGAGCGTGTCTGAGTTTTCGGCATATAAAGATCAGAATAACGTCTCTGCATATTCATCCGTTCCGGGATATTATGCTGCTCCTGCTGTTCCCGCCGGATACGCGCCATACGGATATTATTACAATGGCTACGCTTAGATGACTTTGAAATAAAGATAATATCTCATGGCTGAACTGTGGAGATGACTGCCCAGCATGCTTCTATTACAGGTATAGTTGTGTGGAAAATGTGTTTTATTGGGGTGTCATATGCGGTTTTTTGTGTGCTAAATATGGAGACATCTCCATTATTCTCTATACCTCAACAATTTGCGAGCGTATTGCGCACACATTTTGCATATAATATCTGTTTTTAATGAATTTATATTTTTCCTCCTGCCGGCGATATAAGAGACATCGAACATCTATCCACCAGGGAGGAAGTTATGAGTATCTCTACGAACTATTCAGTATCCTACACAGATCTGACCGCGAACAACATGAGCATAAAGGGTCAGGATCAGTCAGCCAAAAAGCAGAGCGACGACACATCGGTCAAAAAATCGGACATGGACAAGGTGTCCATATCGACCTCTGCAACATCATCTTATAAGATAGGCAGCACCGCCGTAAGCAAATCCGAGTTTGACAAGTATGATGCAAACGGTGACGGGCAGATAAGTCAGGACGAGCTTGCCGCATACGAGGCGGACAAGCAGTCTGAAACAGAAGAAGCCGAAGATACAGACGAAGCGTCTTCAGTATCTGCGTCTGTTCTCAATCAGCTCAAAATGTCAGGAACAAGCACCGAAGAGGCACTCCTCTCTGGTCTCACATCCATAGATACCTACGCATAATATATCAGACCGGCGGGCTGTCCCCGCCGGCTTTTGTTCACATTCTGTCCGAAAATATTCTGAAATCATGGCAAATTGCAATATTTATGTTATGATTAAAATATAATCAATTGCTATCCGTGAGGGGTATGTAATGGACAGGTTAAGGTCCCTGAGCGGCTTTATTCCAACGGCTGTTTTTATTTTTACCGTAGCGCTCTCAATAATTCTCTACGAATCTGCCGCAGACTCCCTTAAGAATAATATCAATAACACTTTTGACATGTATGTAAGCGAAATGAGCAGTGCAATATCCGTGCGCATGGGGACATACGAACAGGTTTTGCGCGGCGGAGAAGGGCTTTTTAAGGCAAACGGCGATAAGGTTTCAAGGCAGATGTGGATGAGCTATGTAATGTCGCTGGAGCTGGACAGGCTTTACCCCGGTATTCAGGCGATGGGTTTTGCCAAAGTTGTGCGCAAGGAGGAACTGGCGGAGCATATAAAAGAAGGGAAAGCATCCGGTATTCCCGATTACAGCGTGCATCCGGTTTCAGATAAAGAAGAATATATAGTCGTGATGATGATGTATCCGGAGAATATCCCCAACATGCGGGTAATGGGTTATGACCTTGCCAGCGAACCTGTGCGTGCGGCGATGCTGAAACGTGCTAAAGAGGTTGGCAAGACCGCTGTTTCAGGCAAAATTATCCTGAAACAGGAGACAGTCACGGAGAAAGCGCCTGCAGGCATACTTATGGCGATGCCTATTTTCAGAAACGGCAGACTTTACGGTTATATATCGGCGCCGTTCCGGGTGAACGATTTGATGAAAGGGATCTTCGGAAGCTATGCCAAAGGGGTTTCGCTTCAGATATATGACAGTGCCATTGACGACAAGAACCTGATGTTTGAAACCAAAACGTTCGGATTGCCAAGGCTGTCTGAAACAGTGCCTCTAAAAATGTACGGCAGAACATGGTATCTGAAATTTCAGGCAGGGGATTCATTTTTTGAAAAATTCGATATGAACAAGCCCATTCTTATCCTTATCGGCGGTGTTGTGACGGGAATGCTCCTTTCTCTGCTGCTATACATACTGCTTAAGACCAGAAGCAAAGCGTTTGAGATGGCGGAGCAGATGGCACAGAAATTCTATGAGAGTGAGGAACGCTACAGACGAACTTTTGAACAGGCGGCGGTGGGGATCGTCATGACGACCCTTGACGGCAGATTTATCAAGGCAAACTCCTGTTTCAGCAGGATTTCAGGTTACAGCAGAGACGAACTGCGGAAAAGAACGATGCTGGATATAACCTACCCTGACGATGCGGTAAACAGTGAAGGATGTGTTTCTGGACTTGTTAACGGCAGCATAGATACTTACGTCACAGAAAGACGCATTGTCCGCAAAGATACGGATGTGATATGGGTTGAGATAACCGCTTCCATCCTCACGGACAAGAGCAATACGCCGATGTTTATCATAATGATAGTTGAGGATATCACCCGCAGGAAAAGTGCGGAAGCGGAACTGCTTGCGCTGAACCTGCGCCAGTCTGCAATACTTGAAAATTCTCTTGTTGCGATAATACAGGTCAAAAACAGACAGTTTGAGTGGGTGAACAACGCCTTTCTGGAAATGTTCGGTTACAGGGCTGACGAGATAATCGGAAAATCTACAATGGTGATACATCCCGACGAAAACCATTTTACCGATTTCGGCAAATTCCTAGATTCTGAAGAGGTTTTAAGAAAGAGCGGCTATGCCAAGGCGAGAACACAGTTCAGAAAGAGGGACGGAAGTCTCGCATGGGTGGAGGTTTCAGGAAAACTTATTGAGGAAAAGGATGCCGAACCCTATTCCCTGTGGGTTATGACAGATGTGACCGAAGGTAAGCTTGCCGAGGATAAACTTCTGAATATGAATACCGACCTTGAGTCCAAAGTTTTGCTTGAAACGAAAAAGCGGATGGAGCAGGAGCGGCTTTTCATGCAGCAGGGCAGGCTTGCCGCCATGGGTGAGATGATAGGTGCCATAGCACACCAGTGGCGACAGCCGCTTAATGTCATGTCGCTGATGGTACAGAATATACAGGAAGAATATGATTTCGATACGCTGAACAGTGAGGTTATGGACGAATTCGTCGAGATGTGCATGAAGCAGATACTTTTTATGTCCAGTACAATTGACGATTTCCGTAATTTCTTCCGCACGGACAAGGAGAGAGCGGAGTTTTCAGCAGCCTCACAGATAGATATCGTCATAGGACTTGTCAGACAGCAGCTTTTTGCACACAACATAGGCATTTCCGTTGAAAAAGAGTGCGATGCCAGAATATTCGGCGTGGCAAACGAGTTCTCTCAGGTTATGCTGAACCTGATAACAAACAGCAAGGATGCATTTTTGTATTCAGGTGTCGGCAGTCCTTTCATCAATATAAAAGTGACCTGTACAGACTGCATCCTCCGTGTGTATGTGTCCGACAATGCTGGCGGCATACCGGAAGATATCGCAGATAAAGTGTTCGATCCGTATTTCACTACAAAGGGACCAGAACAGGGAACGGGCATAGGGCTTTATATGAGCAAGCTGATAGTAAAAGAACACTTTAAAGGGAAGCTGACCTTCAATAACGTAAACGACGGCGTGGAGTTTATTATAGAGATTCCGGCTCTATCCTGCGGAGCCTGCAGATAAAAAAAAGGCGGACATTTCTGCCCGCCGTGTGTCAGCCGTTGAGTCCTTTCATGCCCTCTTCGGGATAGCGTGCGCCTTTCACCCTTTCAGGTGAGACGATGCGTTCTATCTCGGCAGTGTTTTCTGCCGAAAGCCTTATGTTACATGCTTCAAGGTTGTCGTTCAGGTATTTTATACGTTTTGTACCGGGTATCGGCACAATGTCTCTGCCTTTAGACAAAACCCATGCCAGAGCAAGCTGTGCGTTTGTGCATCCGATTTTTTTCGATACTTCCGAAAGCTCATCCACCATCTTTGCGTTTTCTTTCAGGTTGTCCCCGCTGAATCTGGGGCTTAATCTGCGGAAATCCTTTTCATCAAGGTTCTCGGATGCAGACAACGCACCTGTGAGAAATCCGCGTCCGAGGGGGCTGTATGCCACCAGACCGATGCCCAGCTCGCGGCATGCCGGCAGTATCTGTGCCTCTATGTCGCGTGTCCAGAGAGAGTATTCTGTCTGTAAGGCAGTTATTGTGTGGACTTTCGATGCGCGGCGTAGTGTTTCGGCACTGCATTCGGAAAGCCCGAGATGTCTGACCTTGCCCTCTTTAACAAGCTCCGCCATTGCTCCTACGGTCTCTTCAATGGCAACGTTAGGGTCTTTTCTGTGCTGATAGTAAAGGTCTATCGTGTCGATGCCGAGACGTCTAAGGCTTGCCTCGCATGCGGATCGGACATATTCCGGCGTCCCGCAGATTGTGCGTTCGTATTTGCCCTTTTCCCGGACGATTCCGAATTTAGTGGCTATAACGACGCTGTCTCTGCGCCCTTTAACGGCTCTGCCCACAAGTTCTTCGTTATGTCCGATGCCGTACATGTCCGCCGTGTCCAGCATTGTTATGCCGCTGTCAAGCGCCGCATGAATGACCTTTATAGATTCATCATCATCAGTCTGTCCATAGAATTCGCTCATGCCCATGCACCCGAGCCCCATAGCTGAAACTGTCAGTTTGCCAAGCTGTCTATTTTCCATATCGTCCTCCATAAAAGTAAACTATACGGTGTAGTTTATATCTGTTGCGGGAAAAGTCAATACAATTTATTGTAATTATGTAAGCCGATGAGTATAATCGGCACCGGAAGGAGCGAAAATTGGAAGAGAGTTTCAGCCAAAAGAAGCGATCGGCAGTGGTTCACGCCGCTTCAAAACTGTTTCTGGACAACGGATACGGAAATGTCAGTATGGATGCGATAGCCTCTATGGCGGGAGTGTCGAAGCGTACTGTCTATAATCATTTTCCGTCTAAAGAACAGCTTTTTTCGGAGATAGTGAAGGATATCTGGGCTGAATTCGGGGTGCCGGAGATGGTCTACCGCGAAGGTGCAGACATAAAACGCGACCTTGCGGACTATGCGGCAAAGAGTCTGCAAATGCTCAGGAGCGAGCGCTTCACAAAACTGCTTCGCCTTGTAATGGGTGAATCCGGTCTTTTCCGGAGCTTAAGACAGTTTATTCGGAAAACGGAATCCGTTCACTGCTCAATTCGGTGGGTGACTATCTTCAATCCACAGGTAAACCTATCGGAGATATCCCTCTTGCCGCTCAGCAGTATCTTGGCATGGTTAAGGAGGCGCTCTTCTGGCCTGTTCTTCTGGGTATACTGCCAATGCCGTCGCCGGAACGCGACAGATATGTTATTGAGGACTGCACTGAGAAATTTGCGCGTCTTTACGATCTTTGAACATCCTGCCGTATACAAAAACGCTGACCCCTATTCCCAGTATCATACCCGCCAGAGTGTCGCTCAGAAAATGATTCAGAGTTGAAAGCCTTGTCACCGCCATAAGTATTATGAAAGCCGCCGCAGGAATAGTAAGTTTGCGCCAGTGGAGCGCCAGCATGGAACCAAGCGCCGCGGCAACCGTTGTATGTCCTGACGGAAAGGATGTTTTGTAGTATTTCGTGTGGAAAAACTCAAATCCGTATGTGTCGAAATCGTACAGCATCACAGGTCTGTTCCGCCCGAAAAAGAACTTCGTAATGTTTGATGCAAGTCCTGCTATAACCACCGTCAGGAAGACTGACAGCGCTATCTTTGCCAGCAGAGGATTGCGTTTGCGGAAAATCAGCCATACCGCAAGAGACAGCGGGATATAAATATCCGATTTGCCAAGCTCGGTTATCTCCGTGCTGAATCTGAAAAATGCTTTGTTCTCGTGGGATTTGAAGAACTCCGCTACTGGTATGTCCAGAAAAATAAGGGACAGAACACAGGCAAGTAACAGAAATATAAACAGTTTAAAAGAATTTGTTTTCGGCATCAGTTTTTCTTCGGCTGTATCTTCGGAAGTGTTATTGTCATGCAGGCGCCGCCGTTAACATTGTGGGCGGTGATATCTCCGTCCATTTTTTTAATGATCAGCTTAACCATATACATACCGATTCCGGTTCCTTTTTCCCCTTTTGTGGTGAAATAAGGGTCGAAGATATGTCCTATTACGTTTTTCGGTATGCCGCCGCCGTTATCGGTTATTTTTACTATCACCTGTTCGCTGTTGCCTGAAATATCTATGTTCACGCGACCATTGAAATCGCTGTCTTCATTGCATCTCTGCTGTATGGCGTCTTTCGAGTTGGAAAGTATGTTCATGATACAGTGGCGGAATTCGTTTGCCACTCCGTATACTGCCTCTCTTGGGGAGAGGTTGTTCGTAACGTCTATCTGTGTGCCGCGCACGCCGAACAGAGGGGAGAGAAGGCGCACCGTGTTGCTCAGAGTACCTATAAGATCGAAAGGCCGCGGCGTTTTGTCATGGCTGAAAAAGTTTCTGAAATCATCTATGGTTTCCGCCATGAACTTAATCTGCTCTATGCAGGTGTCGGTCAGTTTGTTTATTTCATGAAGGTCAGCACGTCCGCTTTCAACAGATTCCCTGATGTTTTCCAGCACAAGGTTAAGGACGTTCAGCGGCTGTTTCCACTGGTGACCGATAACGCCTATCATTTCACCCATTGCAGCCATTCTTGACTGTTGAATAAGAAGCTGTTCCTGATCTTTCTGTTCGGAGAGGATGGAGATGCGGTCTGTTATGTCTGTGAAAGCGTAAACTCTGTAGGATGTTTTATCATCAACGGGATAGATCGTGACGTTCATATACGCATATCTGCTTTCGCCGTCCCTGTTTTTAAACATTACCTCGGAGATGCAGCCGGACGATGTGCGGACGTATTTTTCATAGTCGCTTTTGTGGGATATTATATTGAAGTAATCAAGTTTTCTGCCCAGTATCTCCTGTTCAGCGTAACCTGTCATATCTGCAAATTCCTTGTTAACGCGGATGATGTTGTTTTCTCCGTCCAGAATCACAAATCCTATATCGGCTATGTCGAACAGAGATGCGAGGAGTCTTTCCTTGTCCTTTACCTGTTTTTCAAGTTCGCGGATATCCGTGAGATCCTGCATGGTGACCAGAAGGCGTTTGCCCTCTTTGTCGTTGCCGAATACCTTTCCATATATTCCCACCGGTTTTTTCCGCCCGTTTATGCTCACAATCTCAGAGAAGACGGAGAAGCTGCCGGCGTCCATTTCCATGGTTCTTTTGCAGAGCTGTTTTATGCCCTCCGCGTGTGAACCGTGGAAGAATTTGTGGATATCGTCAACAGTTTCCGGTTTAAAATCCGGATCACCCAGTATGGTTTTCATCCCCTGGCTTACCTTTATGCTGCCGTCGGAACAGAAATATTCAAAACTTCCTGATCTGGCAACTTCCTGAGCAAGCTGAAGCTGATCGCGGCTTCTGCTCAGTTCAAAGTTCAGTTTTTTAAGCTCAAGGTTCTTTTCGTCATATTTTCGGCTCAGTTCGTTGTTTATATCCTGAAGCAGCCGTTCCTTGTTCTTTATGCGGGTGATGTCCGTCATGGAAACTATTATGTAGTTTTCGCGTTCAGGCATCTTTCTGGCGCTGAAAATGAAAGTTCTCTCTTTGCCGCTGCGGTCGAACACGGTTATTCTGTTTGTTATATCCGTTGCAAGGCTTGTACGGATAAATCTGTAGAAGCTTGTTTCCTTGGTTGTAAGATAGCTGTCGTGGGTTATGAAGCTCATGAGGTCTGCGGAACCCGAATTTATCCTGTCCACTATGTCGTAGCCGAAAAGTTCAAGAAAGCTGTAGTTCCAGTTGATTATCCGTTTTTCGTCCATAACGAATATTATGTTTGTCTGGAAGTCCATGGTATTCTGCAGCAGGACGTGCTGCTCGGCAAGTTTTGCCGCGCTTATCTCAAGGTTTGCTCTGGTTTCAAACAGCGACGTCTGGTCGTAGACCATGCAGAGAACCTGCTTTTTCTCCTTGTCATAGGATGTTATGACGGCATCCTGCAGCATATAGGGGAACAGACTTCCGGTGAGTTTTCTGTTGGGTACTTTTATGATATATTTTTCTGCTTCAGCGTTAACGAAAGCGGGAGTGTTAAGAGTGAAAACCTGACGCATTTTGCGTTTCAGCATGTTTGCATTAACGTCGGGAAAGTTTTCCGTTATGGTTTTTCCCTCAACGTCCGTTTTTTTTATACCGGTCTGAATTTCAAGCCAATGATTAAAATAGCAAACGGTCAGATTTTCATCCAGAACCATTGCGCCGTTCAGGATGTGATCGAGATAGCTGAGGGATGTCATCAAAATTATCCGGAGTAGCTCTCTATAAAGTAGTCGAGCGCCTGTTTAAATTTACCGAAAGAGTCCTCTTTCAGCAGTATATACATGTTTCCTTTGATCTCTGTGGAGTCCACGTCAATGATTATCTTAATAACGATAACCTGTGTGAATTCCTGATTCCGGTTCATATCCGCCAGTTTTGTATGGTCGAAAATGTGGATTTCCGGCGGCTGGAAATATATTTCAGTGTTTGTCAGATCCGCTATCCTGCCAAGGAGAGCAGAGGACACGATGTTCGTAATCTCAAGGGTACAGCTTTTTACATCGTCGGGGTCGTCGGGGTTAAGGCTTTCGTCCATCTTAGCATAGCACTCTGTGAGCGCCTTTGCGGATCTTGTGCTCATAAGCATCACGGATTCGCCTTCAAGATAGTTCAGAAACACCTGCGATACTATAAAATAGCCTTTTCCTTTGTCGATAGCGTTACACGCGACGTTAGAGAATTCGTCGATGCTGACTATTTCCATTTCAGGAACGTACATTGTCGAGTGCATTCCTATGGAATCGGATATAAGGGATGTCGCCATTCCGTATGCTATGTTGAAAAGCTCTATCATCGCTTCCGTTTGAATTTCAGTCAGGTGGCTCATTTTATATGACCTCAGTCTGTGTCAGCACATAACGTTTGTCAGTGCCTGAGCAATCTTTTCGGCGTTTATCGGTTTGTTCACCATGTAGTTCGCACCGAGGGCAATAACGTTTTCACGGGTTTTAAGCTGTATGTCGGCTGAAACTACGATAATTATCGATTTTTTATCAAATGTGCGTATCTCTTCAAGTATCTCTTCGCCCCGCACCTCCGGCATTGTCAGGTCGAGAAATACAAGATCGGGTTTGTGCTGTTTAAAAAGAGGTACAGCCTGTTTTCCGTCGCCGGTGTCGATTATTTCCCAGCCTTCAAGCTGTTCGTTGAGCAGTTTTATAAGCGCTCTGCGGGCAAAGCCTGAATCGTCCACAACAAGTATTTTCACGTTAAAACTCCGAAAATAAAGATGGTTCAATATACCAAAAAAAGTTTCATATGTCATTTGAATAAAGTGTCTTTTTAACATAGAAACCCATATTATGGAGGTCTTTTTACCATAATTGTTAATTAAGTGTAACATTAACAAAGATAACTCATTGATCATCAGATAAAAATTTTCTCAGGAAGTTAGTTGTTTTCTTGCTTTTATGATGAAAACAAAAACACCGGGTACAGCTTTTCAGTATGTGTCCGGTTAAACCGGCAATGATGAAGCGGAGGCAATGGGATTTCGCTTGATAAAGTGAAGTGATGTTTCTATGATATAACTTTAAGTGGTGGTTTTGCCCGCCATTTTATTTGTTTTCGGGAGTTTTAGCTTGAAAAAAGGTTTTATGGTCTTTTTCGGCTCGGTTTTCACAGTATTGGGTCTTGTCGGGGTATTCGTTCCTGTTCTGCCCACCACTCCTTTCCTCCTTCTCGCTTCATTCTGCTATGTCAGAAGCTCTGAAAAATTGAACAACTGGCTTATAAATCATAGAATATTCGGTGCATATATCGGTTCGTATATGAAATATCGTGCTGTGCGTAAAGATATGAAGATACGCGCCGTGTTTTTTCTCTGGGGTTCGCTGATCCTTTCAGCACTTCTTGTAAGGAACGTGCATGTGGCGGCTATTCTGCTTATTGTAGGGATAGGTGTCACGGCGTATATCGTTTCGCTTAAGACCATGACTGCAGAGATGGAAGAACGGGTGTCTGCAACCGAGGCGGAATGAAAAAGGAGAACATTATGGCTGACAAGATTCGCTGCGGCTGGTGCAAAGGAAAGGATTTTTACGAAAAGTACCACGACGAGGAATGGGGCGTACCTGTTCGCGACGACAGGACGCATTTCGAATTTCTGATACTGGAAGGTGCGCAGGCGGGGCTTAGCTGGGAGACCATTCTCAAAAAACGCGACGGATACCGCAAAGCATATAAAAACTTTGACCCGAAGGCAGTCGCCGCAATGACCGATGAGGAGCTTGAGGCTCTTCTGCTGAATCCGGATATCGTCCGCAACAGGCTTAAAGTTTTTGCCGCGCGGAAAAATGCACTGGCATTTCTAAAAATACAGGATGAATTCGGCAGTTTCGATGCATACGTCTGGAGATTTGTAGGCGGAAAACCGAAACAGAACAGATGGAAAAAACTTTCCGAAATTCCTGCTTCCACACCCGAATCCGACGCTCTTGCAAAAGATCTGAAAAAACGCGGAATGACCTTTGTCGGAACAACCATCATCTATGCGCATATGCAGGCGACAGGCCTTGTCAACGACCATGTGGAGGACTGTTTCAGATACAGGGAACTGTCCTGATTTTTAAACATATGATTATTAACTATGTCCGTTTGACATCCAAAATATGCTATGTTATTATAACCCGTTGTTATGTATGATATTTATCAAAATATTGTAATAAATGGTTATTTGTTAAATTATTTTTTTACTAACAGAATGCTTTTTTTAAATGCGGAATGACTTATAAGCATACGGCATCTTTTGCCGCGCGCACCGGAGAGGTTTATGAGCTTGAAATTTAAGATTATTGTCACGGCGCTGGCTGTTTTTCTTGCCATCGTGACGACCCTTGTTGTCCGTTCCTATTTTTATACCCAGACAATTGCCACCCATATGATTGAAAATCAGCAGGTGGACGTCAGCAGAGAGATAGCCTCTCTCATTGATCTCTGGGCTGATGCAAAGAAGAATGCGATTTCGGCGGAAACGAGAAGGCTTGAATCCAAAGGAGCCGCTTTCAACGACGATCCGGAGGCAAATACCGTTGATTACGCACTGGTTGCGGATGCGAATGCATTTGACCTTGTTTACTTCGGCGGGGACATTGACGGTAAATTCTGGCCGTCGAAACCGGTTCAGCTTCCGGATGACTACGACCCCAGAGGCAGACCATGGTATCAACTTGCCAGAGACAACAGAGGTGTTCAGTTTACCGAACCATATATCGACATGATAACAGGCGGGCTTGTTGTTTCAATCGTTCAGCAGGTCAATGCTGACGGCGGATTTTCCGGCGTCCTCGGTTCCGATATCCCTCTTAAATCAATAATAGAGAAAGTTATGAATATCGGCGCGGGAACGGCGGGCAGACCTTTTGTTACGGATAACAACGGAAAGATACTCATCCACGACAACAGTGAATTGGTTCTTAAAAAGAACATTACGGACATTGACCCCTCGCTTTCAGGCGTTATGTCTGAGATATCCTCCAAGGACAACGGCGTAATAGAATGTACAGTTGATGGAAAGGATATGCTTCTTGCGTTTACAAAGATACCTTCTCTCAAGTGGGTATCCTATATGATAGTTGACAAGGACACCGTTTTTGCACCTGTCAGGAAGCAGGCATACAGTCTGATATTCATATCGCTGATTCCTGTTATAATCGGCATCGTACTGTTTTACCTGCTGGTCAACAGACAGCTCAAACCCATAGACAATCTTATTGACAGACTCAGGCACATCGCTGAGGGCGAGGCGGATCTTACAAAAACACTGGATCAGTCCCGAAACGACGAGCTTGGCGAGGTTGCGAAACTTTTCAATAAATTCATCGGACGCATGAAAAACATAGTGGAGTCCGTGGCACAGCTTGCCAACGACATGACCGGAAATATATCTGAACTGTCCACCACTGTTGGCAAGATTTCCGGCGGCATGCACAGCCAGACAGACGAAACCAACAGTCTTGCGACTGCGGTTGAGGAGATGAACCAGACCATCGGACAGATAGCCGAAAGTGCGAACGAAACTTCCGTTCAGGCAAATGCCACCATCACAAGCGCACAGGGCAGTAAAACCTCCGTTATGGATACCGTCAACAAGATGCAGCAGATAGCGGAGAACGTCAGAGAGTCTTCGGAAGTCATTTCCAGACTGGGCGCATCATCCGCGCAGATAGGCGACATCATCAACGTTATCAACGATATCGCAGACCAGACCAACCTTCTGGCGCTCAATGCGGCGATAGAAGCGGCAAGAGCAGGAGAGGCGGGACGCGGTTTTGCGGTTGTAGCCGACGAAGTGCGCAAGCTTGCCGAGCGCACACAGTCCGCCACAAAAGAGATATCGGATATGATAACCATGCTCCAGAACGAATCCAAAAGCGCGGTTATTAAGGTTGAAAGCGGCGTGGGACAGGTTGAGGAAGGAACGAAATCCGCCGATTCCGCCGGTAAATCAATCGTGCTTATCATGGAGCAGACGTCTGTCACCACCGATATGATAAACCAGATAGCTTCTGCGGCGGAAGAACAGGCTGCCACCACAACGGAGATAGCCAGAAACGTTGAGAAGATAAACCGCATTGCCGAAGAGAACAGCACTGAACTTGCCGAGGTGTCCGACTTCGCAAGACAGATACACAACAGTGCGGAAGAGCTTTTAAGTACGATAAATCAGTTTAAGATAAGATAATTTCAAGAGAAGAAAAAATACCCGTCGGTAAAAACCGGCGGGTATTTTTGTATTATTTCACGGTGAATCTTACGAAACCTTCGGGGTTGATTACCCTGAAAGTGAAAGATTCGGTCACGAACAGGTTTATGTTCTCCGAGTCGTGGCTTGTGTAGCCTATCGCAAAATCCTGTCCGACAGTAAGCTCTGCATCGCCTCCGCGTGCGGAAACAAGCATTGCTCCGTCAACAGAGTTTGAATAGATTATTGAACCGCCTATCTGCGCTTTGACCGTGTCGCCCAGTGTTCCTCCGGGAACCACGTGTGCGAGGAACTTCCAGAGATCCTGATTAACAACGAGGTTCGCGCCGCCTGTGACGCCCTCTTTGCGCATCATGGCAACAGCTTCTGTGACTGCGTCGGTAACGCTGTCTTTATCAAGGGACATTGCGATCTTCGGAACTTCAAGGTGGTTAAGTCCTGCTATTCCGCCCTCTTTGAATCCGTTGTAAACAGCTGTCTCTTCAAAGGCTGCCGTCTGTTTTGCGGCCTCTGTCAGGGGGTCGAGATTTATATCTTTCGCGCCTCTTTCAATGTTGTCCAGTTCCCAGAGTCCAAGGGAAAAGGGAGTTCTTATTTCGATGAGGGGAAGGATGGTGCTGATACCGTATTTAACGGCTCCTTTCTGAGCTTTGGGCAGGAACAGTCTTCCGAGGCTTACAGCCGAAAAATCCAACCCTTTGGGTCCGTCAACATCTACAAATTTTCTTGAAGACAGGTTTGCCATAAGGGTGTCTTTCGCCTGTCTGTTTATCTCTTTCCATGCTTCTTCGCTTATAGGAGCGAATTCCTTTCTTAAGAAATTCATAAGTCTCTCCTTATTTCTTCAGGCTTCCGATGCCCAGCCCCCCGTCTTTGGGGTCTGTTTCCGCCGAGCCTGATAAAAATTCTTCTTCAACCTCTGCATAACCCTGCTGATAAAAGCCTTCCTCGTCCGGTGCCAAAGCTTTGAGCAGCCTCAGAAATTCACCTGCGTGTACCTTTTCCTCATCCGCAATGTCCAAGAGTACCTGCTGAGCCAGCTTATTGTCTGTGGATTCCGCAAGCTGCTCATAAAGCTGGATAGCCTCATACTCTGCGGCAACCATGAACCTTATCGCCCTGATAAGTTCTTTGTCTGTCAGTTTTCTGTCGTTTTGCAGTCCGCTGAACGAATTCCCGAAATCAGGCATATCTACCTCCTGTAATGATTATCATAATCATAGTATAGGTCATGGTTATTTGGAAAAAAAGGGAAACATAGCGGAATATGGATATTATCAGATAATTTTTATCAAAGCGAAGGAGAGTGCCAGAAGATCGGCGCATCCGCCCATGGTGAGGTTCATTCTTTTATAGTATTCGTTACGGGAATCGAGCCATTCTGCGGTGCTCTGTTTGTTTTCTATGAGTGTCCGGAGTGTTTTTCCGTCACGCTTTACAGTTTCCAGTCCGCTCTGCCCGCACCTGTGCAGACTTGTTGAATCTTCCGCGCGCTCCATTATGCAGGCGAGTGCGTAATGAGGGTTGACGGAGAGAGCCGGTATGCCCGCTTCAAACACCGATGGAAGACCGTTCAGGCTCTCTTTTATTATACCTCCGGTTCCGTACATTCTGCGCGCTTCGGATCCGTTTGAATCAGGCAGATATCCTTTGAAGAATTCAGCCGAAAGCTCCTTTAAGCCTGTGCGCAAGTCTTCGTACATGATATGGGCAAGAAGAGCGAGTCCGCTCAGGAAAATGTAGCCCTTGTGGGTGTTGCTTCCGCATGCATCGAACATCCTCTTCTCGGCGGCAAGACCGACAGTGCGCAGTTGTGTAACCTGTCCGCCCGATAGGCAGCAGTCACCCAGTTCCTGATAGTACACAGGCAGAAGATTCACGGACGTCTGCATGATTTCAAAGCTCAGATCAGGGTGTGAACCGCTGTCTGCTCTGTCAACAAGCCCGGGCTTCGGCGTCAGCAGAAGCTCCTGCATGGCGCCTTCAGTCAGCGCCTGCGCAAAACCTGTGAAATCCTTTAAGAAGACGTTCCGTTTCTGCGAAAATGTCGCAATAGTCATGTCTCTGCGTCCTTATGCAATCGGCTGCAGGTTCTCCGCACAGAAGGCACTTTCTGGGTGCAAGACCCATAGACCTTCTGTCTGCGGACGAACCGCCTTTGCCGTAAATATCTATGTCCAGCAGTCTGTTCCATTCGTGTTTCGATTCGATGGAAACCGCCGCCGTTTTTGCATCCTGCATGTTCATCTGCGAGCGCATGAAAACTATATAGCCTGCCGCGTCGCCGTATGAACCGATTGTCAGCGCCTCTGCGTCGTCCACCATTGCTTTTTCTGCGTGTGCTATCAGCTCGCGCAGTGCAGGCGAATCTTTCATTGCGCCGGGGGCATTGCCCGCGATGGTGACTATGCATCCGCTCTTACAGGTGTGGGACAGGTGCATGAGATTGTCCCATCTCTGCTGGCGTGCTTTCAGTATGCTATTCTTTAACTCTGCGTACTGCATCTATTATGCTTCCGTCCCTGTATTCGATAAGCGCCGCTACTTCGTCTGTGAACTGCACGGGTCTGGGGATACCGGTTATGTCGGTTATCTCCTTTTTGATGTCGTGTATGTTCTTGACGGGGAGCTTCGCTTTCAGAAGTTCTTTTTTAAGTTCGGGGTGCTTGTCGTTAACGGCAATACCGCGCTCTGTGACTATTATGTCAATGTTTTCCCCGGGGGTGGTTACAGTTATCACGTCGTCCATGATTATGGGCAGTCTGCCGCGTATGGAGGGCGCAACTATGATGGAGAGTTTCGCTCCTGCCGCCGTGTCTGTGTGTCCGCCTGTGTTGTGGAGCAGGTAGCCGTTGGATTCGGTGTTCACGTTGACGTTGAAGTTAACGTCTATTTCGGTTGCGCCGAGGATGACAACGTCAAGCATATTGACGATTGAGCCCATGTTGAAAGGGTTAGCATAGAGGTCGGCGCTTATCTCCTGATGGTTGAAGTTTTCGCCGATGGACTGAACAGCGTTCAGGTCGAAGCACTGAACGTCCATAAGTGTGTGGAACAGCCCCTCTTTAAGCATTTCAACAAAATATCCGGTGATGCCGCCGGAACCGAACGATCCTTTGATTTGTTTTTCAAGCATCTTGCGTCTGACGTTCTCTGCCACTGCCAGCGACGTTCCGCCTGCGCCTGTCTGGAATGAAAAGCCGTCTTTAAGAAGTCCGGAGGCGTCTATAACATCCGCCGTGTTCTTCGCTATCATAAGCCCTATGGGGTCTTTTGTTACCTTTGTAGTGGTGGAGACAATCTTTGCGGGGTCACCGAGGGATTCTACCGCAACGACAAAGTCCACACATGTCTGGGATATCGCTATGGGGCTTACGGGGTGCTGAACGAGGTTGTCGGTAACGGCTATCACCTTGTCGGCATAGCGCGCGTCCACATGGGAATAGCCAAGGCTTCCGCATGCTGATTTTCCGTAATATCCGTTCATGTTGCCGTATTCGTCGCAGCAGGGTGCTGCTATGAACGCCACGTCCACTTTGACCTCGCCTGTCATCATTGAGCGGGCGCGTCCACCGTGGCTTCTTACGATGATGGGGATGTCCAGTTCGCCTTTGGTGGCAAGCTCGCCTATGAGACCGTTTACACCACATTCGAGGCTGGTTATGATGCCTTTGCGGATATAGGGAATCAGCTCCGCGTGTACGGGGTGGATAGAGCTTGATGCTATGGTGATGTTCCCTATGCCCAGTTCGTCCAGCTCCTTTACGATGGCGTTCAGAAGGAAGTCACCGTTGCGCAGGTGGTGGTGGGTGGATATCGTCATGCCGTCTTTCAGACCTGAGGCGATTATAGCCTCGCGCAGTGAGCTTATGAGTTTTTTGTCGCCCGGGCGGAAAGCCTTAACAGGGCGCGCATACTCCCTCTCGACGGGTATTATGGTGTTCGGTGACTTATAGGGGATGCGTTTTTTACCGTTGTATACTTCGGGGATGAAACGTCCCAGACTATTTTGTACCATGTATCACCTCGTCGCTTATCTCTATGTCCACCAGCCCAAGTGATGATGCGGTGCGTATCACCCTTGCGGCACGTTTTACAATGGGCGCGTCTATCATTTTGCCGCGGAGAGAGATAACGCCCGTACCCATTTCCCGTGCAAGTTTTATAGCTTCGATTATCTCCAGCGCGTAGTTTATCTCGTCTTTGCTGGGTGCGAATACCTTATGTACTATGTCTATCTGTCTGGGGTTGATGAGGGATTTGCCTGTGAAGCCGAGACCCTTTATAAGTCTGACCTCCCTTGTAAAGCTCTCCTCATCGGAAACGTCGGCAAATATGGTGTCTATAGCCTGTATTCCGGCAGCTTTCGCCGCCCATACGACGCGGTTGCGTGCCTGAAACAGTTCTTCTCCGGTTTTTGTACGTTCGATGCCCATGCTTGTGGTGTAGTCCTCCGCACCGAATGCCAGAGCGATTACCCTTGAGGAGCATCTTGCGGTTTTGATACAGTTGATGACGCCGAGAGCGCTTTCGATGGATGGGATTATTTTGAATCTGCCTATCTCAAGTCCCAGATTCTCCTCACATTCCGTAAGGAAGGTGTCGAGCCTTTCCACAACTTCGGGTGTGTCAGCTTTCGGCAGACGTACGCCGTCGGGTAGTGCGGGAAGCACCGAGAGCAGGTCGTCGTACCCCCATTCGGTGTCCAGAGCGTTCATACGGAAGAACACCTCTTTGTTGCGGTTTTTGTATGACTGGATGAACGATGTCACCAGCAGTCTCGCCGCGTCCTTTTCGTTCATGGGAACCGCGTCCTCAAGGTCGATGAAAACAGCGTCGCAGTTGAATATAGGTATGTTCTGGAGCATGGAGGGCATGTTGCCCGGTACATACAGCAGAGACCTTCTTATTGATAATGTTTCTTCCATGTCATTCCTCTATGAAGATGGTGGGTGTTCCCGCAGATTTTGAAACGTGGCGCTCAATGCCCATTGCGGAAAGTTCGGTTATCATTATCTCGCATGAAGCGAACACCTTTGCGTTGAAAAGGTGACCGCCGAGAACCTCGCCGGACGAGCGGGACATCTGTATGTGAAGGTGGCAGTCGGGTTCGCCGTTTTCATCGGGGAAGATGTTTCCGTTCAGCCCCAGAAGCTCCATGGGATACTCTATTTCGTGGATGGTCATGCGGGGTTTTGTGATGGGCAGTTTTGCGCCGGTTTTTATGCCGCGGAACTTGACGTCCGTAACGGAACCTACGGCGGAAACTATTACGCAGTGCTGTATATCCAGTTCTTTGACAGCTTCCGTGAGTTTTTCCACAATGGATTCGCCGGGCAGGATTTTCACCATGAAACTGCGGTCGGTCTTTGCCTCTTTATACCACAATCCCTGCATGTCAAGCCTCCTGTGAGCGCAGAACAGCCGCCTGCACCCTTGCGTCGATGGCGTAATCCAGTGCGCCTCTGTCTTTTATGCGTATGGTTCCCTGTGTAACCTCCATACGGTCAAGCACCTCTTCCACCTTTGCGCGGATAAGATGTCCGTACTGTTTTGCAACTGTTGAGTCTATGACGATTTCCAGACCGTCCGAAGGCTCCGTGAACACCATCAGGTCGCTGGACTGCATTGTCCCCGCCTGCGCCTTTTTAATTATTTTCATAAAGCACCTATGAGTTGAGAACAGGGGTCGCGTTTTTGCTTGCAAGCACGCCCGTGTTCTCTGTCAGATATTTATATGTAGCTTCGGGAACCATTTCCCGCAATTTTTCAGTCTCTCCGCCGAGAAGCATTTCCCGCACCGACGATGCGCTTATTATGCGTCCGCCTGCCGTTTTGCGCTCAATTTCTACAAATTCGATGCCGTATCCGGGCAGAGTTTGTTTCATCGCTTCGTTGTATATAGCTGTGAGTCTGCACACGGGTTCCTGTCCGGCGAAACGTTTTTTGATGCCGAACGCAGGGGCGATCTGCCCGCAGAATATTGACAGGTCAAGTTTAAGCTGCTGCTGGGTAACCTTTTCGGAATCTTTAAGGAAGTAGGACGGAAATGTTATGCGGCTGACTGCGTAAGGTCCTGTCGAAAGTATGTGAACGTTTCCGAGGTCTTGTGTTCCTTTTTTAACGAGTTCAAGGCGCACCCTGAACGGAATGAGGGATGAGTCCTCTTCCACAACGAAGACATAAACGTTTTCCGATCGTGCGGCGGCAGTTTCTATAAGATAACGGTGTCCGAAGGTGAACGGGTTGCAGTTCATCACAATTCCGCTGTTTTCCCCTGTTCGGACGATGCTTTTCCATTTGTTCAGATAATCCTGAATACAGTATCCGTATTCCAGTACGGCGACGTCGTCGGTTTTCGCCAGAGGTCTGAAGTTCAGATATTGGAAACTTTGCGAATACTCAGGCTTTGTGAATACAAAGGTGTGTTCATACCCCGCCTGAAATGCGTCTTTTACCAGAGCGCTGATCATCTCGGCAAAAATTCCGGTGTCTCTGTGTTCTGAAACCACAGCGACCATTTTCAGGACGTTTTTGTGCCTCGCCCCCACGGCGATAAGCTTTCCTGCCTCAAAGTATCCCAGAAATATGTCGAAATTAGGGTCAAATTCAAGACCTGAATCAATCAGCAGTTCTCTGGCTTCTCTTATCCGGCTGTCTGTCAGCAGATAACCAATCATTTATCACCAGATTATTGCGGAAGACACGGAATCCCGTGCCTGCCTATGCGTATTTCATAAAATCCGTGTTCTTTCGGATTTTATGCCCTCCAATATATGCACAGTCGAAACAAATGCTAGCATTGTTTGATTGTTGCTTCAACCGATAATGTGGCACTTTACAGCTTTTTTATGTTATTATGAACTTTTCATGGAATAAAGAGGTCGTTTTTTACAGACCGCAGGGTTGCGGATACATTTGTATTAAACCCTCTAATCAATTTATTCGGAGAGTTATGATGAACAAAAAGATGATTCCGGTGTTTATTGTGTTCATAGTCGCCATGGTTCTTGTCAGCACATGGCCCTATGTAGTTGAATCCAGAATGCCAGTGAACCGCTTTATCTCCCAGCAGAAAAAATCCGGTATGATACCTGTCGTGCAGTTTGTAACGGACGATGCACAGGCTAAATCCGCACAGGAGGCCGCAGATATATTCAACCGGAAAGCCCCCACAAAGGTTGTGCTTAAGGCTTTTGATCTCAATGAGAACATGAAATCCGCAGAAGGATACAACATGGGAGCATCCGCCGGATATGTTATCGTGGATGCCGACGGCAATGTCGGTGCGCAGAACTATGGAATTATCACAGCCGACGCACTTACAGAGATAATTGCAGGAGTTCATACACACTGATTGTAATAAAGCGGACAGAGATTTTTTCATCTCTGTCCGTACTTGTTATTTTTTCGTGATTACATATTTAATTTTTCTATTTCGTTTACAGTACGTTCTAAACGTAATCGTTGTTTTCCCGTTTTTTGATAAAAAATACCTCTTGACCCTTTAGTTATTGTAAATTAAAAAAATATCAGAGAGCGTTATATATGCAACAATATAACGCTTTTCAGACAGCTAGACATAAAAAACCAAAGATCAGGGACCTCTTGGTTATCGTTGGATGCGGGAGTTTACTATGCAGTGTATGGGGTACATCTGCATGGCGAACTCCCTTTTTCCGTTCATTATGTTTATTTATTATGTTTCTGAAAATATTATGCTAAAATATGTGAAGTTTGAATAGATGCAGGTTTATATGAAAAAATATACCTTCACATTCAGTATCCTCTCTCTTTTCGCCGGACTTACCCTGATTCTTTCGCTGTTTCTTATGGGCAACTTTTTTCTCAGAGGGATGAAGCAGGCGTATGAGATAACCGAAGACAAGATCAACGAGTCAAACAGAAACATCACTCTGGCGATGGCGGAAAGTTTGCAGTCAGTTTCCACCGACCTTTCAATATTGCTGACAGTCGGCTCGGAAAAAACTTTTACAGAGAACAGGGATATTCTGCTTAAAATTCTATGGGAACAGATGAGGGACGGCAGCCATATATCAAGTATCTTTATCGCGGATGATGAAGGCAGTTTTTTGCAGGCAAGACGCTCCCCGAAGCTCGCCGTGCGCGTAATTGACCGCACCGGAGAAAAGCCTCAGGATGTCTATTATTATAAAGACTCCGGATATGCTACCGTTTCGGAAGAGGCGGTTGCGGCAGAATATGACCCAAGAACGAGGCAGTGGTACGAAGCTGCCGGAAAAACAATAAGCTGGTCAGACCCGTATGTCTTCGCTTCCACAAGTAAACTGGGGATAACTCTTTCTGTCGCCTCATACAGTGAAAACGGGAAAAAGACAAGGGTTGCGGCGGCAGATTTTTCTCTGGGTTCTCTTTCTTCACTGCTTAAAGAGAAAGCAGACAGTATCAACGGAGATATTGTTCTTTTCTCAAAAGATGCGGATGTCATAGCAGCCTCTTTTGATATTGCCGGAATGAACGACAGAAAAGAGGTAATCAAGCTTAACAGCCTGAACAATCCGGTGTATTCCGCTGCATTTGACTCAATTGCTGACGGCATACTCACAGGAAGCGAAAAAGGCGGCGGTCAGACCTATGAATATTTTGTGGAAAAACTTCCGTCGTATATCGGGAAAGAGTGGTATATCGCATCTTTTGTTAAAAGGAGTGTTATTCTTGACGAGATAAAGGCAACGATGTTTACGACTCTGCTGATTTCAATTCTTATCATCGGGATAACATATTTCCCCGTTCTTTATATACTTAAAAAGCTGTTCATTAACCCGATACACAGGTTAAAGCTTATGACAGATGCTGTTGCGGATAACAAGTATGACAGTGTTAAGCATATTACAACCGTTGTCAGCGAATTTTACAGCCTTTCAGATTCTATGGTAAATATGTCGGTTTCTATAAAAAGGCATGAACAGGCGGAAAGAGATCTTATCGACTCGTTCATAAAGATAATGGCAGGAGCTATCGATGCCAAATCCAGATATACCGGCGGACACTGTGAGAGAGTGCCGCAACTTGCCGTTATGATCGCTGAGACCATTAATGAAAAAGGAGGCGATCTTGCCGAGACACTTAATCTGCGCACGGAATCGGACTGGCGCGAATTTAAGATAGCTTCGTGGCTGCACGATTGCGGAAAGGTGACAACTCCGGAATATGTCGTTGATAAAGCGACGAAACTGGAAACAATTTATAACAGAATACACGAGATACGCACCCGTTTTGAGGTGTTATACAGAGATGACATAATAGAATATTACGAAAAGCTGACAGAGTATCCTGAAAAAAGGCAGGAGCTTGAAGCTGAACTTACGGAGCGGCGGAAACAGCTTTACGATGATTTTGATTTTATAGCAAAATGCAATATAGGCGGGGAGTTTATGAGCGATGACGATATCCTCAAGCTTAACGCAATTGCACAGAGAACATGGACGAGATATTTTTGCGATAGAAAAGGACTCAGCATTGCAGAGGAGCTGAGACTGAAAGATATCGAACAGGTTCCCGTTCCGGCAGAAGAGAAATTGCTGAGTGACAGAAAAGACCATCTGATACCAAGAGAAGGCACCATTGACAAAGATGAATACGAGAGTTTCGGGTTCAATGTGACAGTTCCCGAATATGCATACAACATAGGAGAGCTTTATAACCTGTCCGTAAGGCGGGGAACTCTTACAGAAGAGGAACGCTACAAGATAAACGAACATATTATAATGACCATAAAGATGCTGACCGGAATAAAATTGCCGAGTGAGCTTGAACGTGTACCGGAATATGCAGGCGGGCATCACGAAACGATGATTGGAAACGGTTATCCGAGAGGGCTTAAATCGGATGAGATTCCGATTCCTGCGAAAATAATTGCAGTTGCGGATATTTTTGAAGCTCTGACAGCTTCCGACAGACCGTACAAAAAAGCGAAAACACTTTCAGAGTCGCTGAAGATAATGGAATTTATGAAAAAAGACGGACATATTGACAAAGATGTGTACGAAATCTTCATCAGAGAAAAAGTATACATGCGGTATGCGGAGAAGTTCCTGAGCAAAAGCCAGATTGACGAAACCTGAGAGCGGGGTTAATATGGCGGAGCGATCAATGAAGGTAGTTTATGATAAGAAAAAAAAGTTTTTGCTCTGATGCTGCTTCCCGCTCTGTCATTTGCAGCGACACCTGTCGGTCTCTGGAAAACGATTGATGACAAAACAGGCAAAGAGAAGTCCCTTGTAAGAATAACTGAAAACGGAGGGGTTCTCAGCGGCAGCATAGAGAAACTGCTCGACCCCAATGTTAAGAAAGACGCCCTCTGCGGGGCTTGCAGCGATGACAGAAAAGGCAAACCCATTGCCGGACTGAATATAATACGCGGACTTAAACAAAGCGGCGGTGAAAGCGACGTCTGGGAAGGTGGAAATATACTGGACCCTAAAAACGGGAAAGTGTACAAGGCGCGCATAAAAGTGATCGAGGGTGGTAAAAAACTGGAACTGAGGGGATATCTCGGACCTTTTTACCGTACTCAGGTATGGCAGAAGGCCGACTGAGGTAGTGTTATGCAGTTTTCCGTGGGAGTTGAATATGCTTTGCACTGTCTCTGCTTCATAGGGCGCGAAAGACCCGTCGGTGTGAAAGAACTTGCCGCATATCAGGGTGTCTCCGAAACTTATCTTTCAAAAATGCTGACAAAATTGCGTAAATCAGGCATTGTGCGGTCAATTCCCGGGGTTAACGGCGGCTATGAGCTTACCCGCGCTCCTGAAGAGATAACATTCTGGGATGTTGTTCAGGCTATTGAGGGGGAAACACCTCTGTTTCAGTGCTGTGAGATACGCCAGCACAGTGCTATAGTCGATAAGAACAATCTGCCCGATGCCTATTGCAAGAAGCCGTGCATCATAAAGACTGTTATGCTGGAGGCGGAAGACAAGATGCGTGACTATCTGCGCTCAAAAACAATAGGATGGCTGAATGATGAACGGCATAAAAAGCTTGATCCTAAACAGATAAAAGATACAGAAGAATGGTTCAGAAACAGGAAGACCTCCCGTTGACGGGAGGTCTCAGGACTTAGGACAAAAGTATATAAATACGAGATCGCGTCGTCATTTCATTCCTCGCGAAGACGAAACCCGTCTCTGCAGGGAGTTTGCGACACTAGCCGCAGGCTGAACGAGCGGCTTGCCGTGAGCAAAAGCAGTCTCATTGTTTTAATAGTTTGGCAACAACCTGACCTCTAACTGCCGCAAGGTACCTTTTTTATACAGTCTGCTTGACCAGTTCAGGTGTTATCTCCAGCACCTTACGCTGAAACGGGTATTTTGCCTGCATCATTTCATATTCGGCACCTTCCGACACGAGCTTTGCCGTACCCTCAATCCTGAATCCGGTTCCCATGCCGAAAAGCCCCTGGATGTTTTTGCTTCCGAGCGTCACTTTCACCCTGCTGTTCACTGCAAGGTCGCCCTCCGTGCTTGTCATCCCCGCCGCGGGAATAAGAAGTCTGCCGTCGTCTGTCAGCACAACGTATGAGTTCCACGTGTTTACAACGTTTGCCTCGCCTCTGCCCCATGTGACTATGGAGACTACTCCTTCGTTACTTAAAACCTCTTTAAATGTTTCGCTTATCATTATTTCACCTATTAAGATATTGCAGATAGATATTATCTGCGTTTAAAGATAATAAAATACACATGAGCTGTCAACAGTAAAAAAATCAGCAGTTAAGTCTGAGAAGCGGGTCGGATTTTTTAGCCATTTTTATGTTGAATCTGTCGGTATTTATCGTGAATCGTTCGTGTGTTCCTTTGCCTATCAGCTCTTTTTCGTCCCATGCTTCCACTTCCCACAATGTCTTCTGTCCGTCCACTCCGGTGCATACGGCTTTTGCGCGCACCTTCATGCCGACAGGGGTTGCCGCGCAGTGGGTGACGTTGACATTTATGCCTACGCTCTGTTCGCCTTCGTCAAGATGCGGAGCCAGCGCCTCCATGCAAGCCCATTCCAGAAAGCCAACCATATAGCCGGTCGCAAAAACCTTCGGCATGGTCGAGAAAAGTTTCGATTCGGGATAAAGATTCGGCACGGTCTTATTTTCATTCACAGTTAATTCAATTTCTGCGGTTGTTCCGACTTTGATAGTGTCTTTCATGGTTAACCTCCGTATGGCTGGTTTAACTAATATCGGAGTGAACGGATGCTGCTGCAAGTTTTAAGAAAAGGTTTGAGATATATTTAGAAAATCATATAATTACATTGTGGTCGGGGTACGGGCTTAAGGCATTCTGCGATGGTCTGAAATCGGAGATTTCGTCCAGTTAGCGTTGGGTTGACAATCGTGGAAAATAGTGCCGAAAGCCCGCTCGGGCACCCCGTTAAAATGCCAAACGGGCAATATTGATAATGAATATCATTATCCGGCTGTGATTTCAAGCGGAAAAATCTATTCGGCGTTTATTTTTTCAGCAGTGCTTTCCGATATAAACACCCGAAGCCCCTGTGCCGTGCATATGACCATGTCGGGATAGTCGTCCAGATGGACGGATTTACCCGTTTCGATACCCTCAAGGGTCAGCGGCGTGCCTTGCTGTATTCCGTTTACGGACATTACCTGTGCGTAGGTTTCCTGACTCAAAAGTTCATCGACTATGAAATCCCTGCTTTTCGATGCGAAGGAAAACTGTTTTCCGTCGCCCAGAATACATGCCGCGTGTGCTTCCGAAAGACGGCATCTGGTCTTGTGTCCCACTAGCGTGATATACTCCATATGTGGGAGTTTTCTCATCACCTGTATAGTGTCCCCGCCTTTTATGCCTAGTCTTGCCATATCTTTTGCCGCTGTTTTCGGTACAACAACTGTGAAATCTGTACCTGTTTCATGTTCATATATACTGCGCTTTTCGCCGGAAGGCGATTTATAGAAAAGGTGTCTCGCCAGCGAACCGCTCAATGCCTTCGTAACTTCTTTCACGGATATTTTCAGCGTTGCCAGTTCTATGTCACCTCTGCCTACCTTTGAAACTATGGTTCCGGCGAATATGCCGTATGCGCCCAGCCTGCGGGCTAGTTCAGCGTCTTTCACGGATATCACTTTATAAAAGCCTCCGCTTTTTGCATCGGACAGTTTCATTTCGTTCTCCCGCTCTGAGAAAGGCTCAGAGCATAAAGCAGTGTTCCAAGAGTGGTTCCGTTGTGCATAACGGCAGATTGCAGAGGGCTGATGCGCCCCATGACGGACAAAAGCACCGTAATTGTGTTGATGCCGATGTTTGCAACGGATACCCTTTTTATGACCTTCATGGTGCGTTCCGCTGTGATGCGCGCTGTGAGTATGCCGCGCAGGTCGTTGCGCAGAAGGATAACGTCGGATGTTTCCCGCGCAAGGTCTGCTCCTTCGGGCATGCTGATGCCGACGTGAGCGGAGAGCAGAGCCGGAGCGTCGTTCACCCCGTCGCCTACGAAGGCTATTCTTCTCCCTTCCGCTTTGAACTTGTTCACGACGTCCAGTTTGTCTTCAGGCTTCATCTCAAAATATACTTCTTTGATGCCAAGTTCTTTGGCTATGTGATTCGCCGTGTCCCTGTGGTCGCCGGTAAGCATCACAACTCGGTCGATGCCGCGCTTTTTCAGATCTTTTATGACCTGCGAGGATTCGTTTCTCGGCACGTCTTTAAGGGCTATTATGCCAGACAGTACACCGTCGCATGCCACATACAGGATGCTTTTGCCTGTTTTTCGCAGTTTATCTGCAGTGTCGTCCGCCATTGAGCAGTCGATGTGTTCATCCTCGTGGATGAAGTGTCTGCTTCCCGCCAGAACGTGTTTTTTGCCGACGTACGCCGAAACGCCGTGGGCTATGATGAAGTCCACCTCCCCTGTTTCCTCAAGGGGGATATTCCTTTTTTCCGCTTCTTTAACAACTGCCGCCGCTATGGGGTGGCTGTAATGTTCTTCGGCACTGGCGGCGGTTCTCAGAATTTCCCGCTCGTCCATATCCGAAAAACTTAAGATATCCGACACCTCAAGGGTGCCTTTCGTCAGCGTCCCCGTCTTGTCGAATATTATAGTGTCGATCTTCGCCATGTTTTCAAGTGACTGCGCGCCCTTTATAAAGATGCCTTCGGATGCTGCGCAGTACATGCTGGATTTGATGGCTGTGGGTGTCACAAGTTTCAGAGCGCACGAATAATCCACGGAAAGCACCGATGATGCCCTGCGGAAATCGCGCGTCAGTAAAAGTGTGCCAAGCCCTATGCCGAAGGTTACGGGAACCATCCTGTCGGCAATTTTGAATGCCTGAACTTCCGTGTTTGAACGGTTTTTCAGTGAGTTGTTGATGAATTTTGCGATTCTGGCGGTTGTGGTTTCCGCACCCACCTTCCGCGCTTCGATGATGAGCTTTCCTTCCGCAACGACAGTTCCTGCGTATACTTCACTGTCGTATCCGGCGGTAACGGGGAGACTTTCCCCTGTGACAGACGCCTGATTGATAAGCCCTTCGCCGCTTTTTACTATACCGTCGACGGGTATCATCTCCCCTGCGCCTATGATGACGTGGCTGCCCACAAGCACTTCACCGATTGGTACTTTTTTCTCGGTTTGTCCGTCAAGAATCCAGACGTATTCCACGTCGGGCTTTATGAGGCTTTTCAGCATCCTGTCTGATTTGTACTGGGTGGACGCTTCAAGATAGTGTCCGAGGTTCAGCAGAAACGTGATGGAACCCGCTGTAAAATAGTCTTTGCGCATAAGGAGCATGGATACCACTGCCGCATCCAGAACTTCAACTTTCAGACCATCGTTTACAAGTGTGTCTATCCCTTTCAGAAGAACGGGAGCCGCGCCTGCGAATGTCAGCGGCGTACGGAACCACTGGGGCAGAACCAGCTTTGAAAGCCACATTGAACCGGCCCAGTAAACGTTTATGAGGTCGGGCGAATCCACAAGTTCCTCTTCTGCCTGAAAAACGGCATGGGAGAAGGTCTGCAGTGTGGAAAGGAGGGGTTCGGTCATCTCTCTGCCCTTTTCGTGTTCAACCACAAGGGTATTTGCGCGCTGATTGACGCGAACGGAGGTCACTCCGTTGATGCACTCCAGAGTGGATTCCAGCAGTGTACAGTCAAGGGCGGGGTTGCCTAGCACCCCCGCCTTAAGACGAATCCTGCTGTCAGTTTTGTGAGCGATGCTCACGCTTTCAAATCCCGTAGGATAATGTTTTTTCTTCGTCATGACCTGTTTTTGTATAAAAATGTGTGGTAAACCGACAAGCCCACCAGAGCCACCCCTGCGATGGAGTGGATGTTTCTTGAGGTTTTACCCTTGTTGAATCCTGAAACCACCAGAACTCCAAGTGCCGCCGTCATGGCGTATTTGGTGTATCTGCGTTTCTTCTGCATGGGGCTTAATTTTTTTTCTTCGGGCATGTTATTCTCCGCCCATCTCCGCCTGAACGTCTCTTATCTGTTCTTTCAGTTCTTCAACGCCGCCCTGAAGACCGCCCCATACCTTAACAACGCCTTTTACGATGGCTTTTTTAACTGCGGGGTTGGTGAGGACGAGTGCTATGCCTGCGCCGATAACAAAGCCTTTAACATATGACGGCTCGCGGAAGTTGAACCATTCTTTAAGATGGCTTGCTGCTGTGTGCTGCTGGGGATAGTATGCCTGCTGTTGTGCATACTGGGGTGCGTAGTAATGCTGTTGTTGCTGTCCTTGTCCCGCTTCGGGTGCTTTTTGCTGTTCCATGATTAGCTCTCCTTAACTGTTTCTGTATTTGTCGGTTTAACTGATGAATCCCAAAGATATTTCGCGCCTGCTGACGCCGCTGTGAAGGCTATCAGGGACATAAAGACCCCGAAACCGAACATGCTTGCCGCGGCAACGCCCGCTGCTGTGGCGATACCAGTCCCTGCCGCTTCCTTTACAACGTTCTCTGCTGCCTGTTCTTTTGTTATCTTTCCGGCTTTGTAGTCTTTCGTCTGTTTTGCGGCAGACACCGCGCCCCCGATGACCGCGCCTGCCAGAGCGCCCGATACCGTCGCCCTGCCGATTGATGACCCTATATGCTTGCTCATATCTGTTCCTCCGAATCCTCTGTGAACATACCTACTGTTTTTCCGAGAATGTCGCTCAGTGCGGAACGCACCGATTCACTGCTTAAAAGCATTGCCAGTCCGGCTCCCATGACCAGCCCCTTGATGAAGTCGCTGCCTGTGGCGTTCACCATCCTGCTGACCTCCGAAAGCTGAGGGTTGCCCTCTATCATCTGCCCGAACATACCCATAATTCCGCTCATGGGGTCTTCCTGCCGGTGGTGTCCGCAATGCTCCTCGTGTGGAGGCATGGGCGGAGCGGGCTGAAAACCGTATTGCGGCGGATATGGCGGCATATACGGGGGGAACGGCGGATAGGGAGCATATCCCTGCATGGGCGGATAGCCGGGGGGCGGATACATGTAAGGGTTATAGTAGCCTCCCATATACGGGTTGCCCATGAACGGCTGCTGTCCCGTTTCCGGGTTCTGCATCTGCTCGCTGAACCCCTGCTGTTCGGGTGTTTCGTTTGTTTCTTTGTTTTCCACAAAACCCTCCTTTTATATTTTTTTGATTCTGATTAGTGTGGTGAGACTGCCGCGTCAGCCTGAAAGCTTCCTCGCAGAGACGGATAAATTACTGTCTTCGCGAGGAGCGTAAGCAACGAAGCGATCTCATTAACTTATAAAATCTTCGTACTTTTTAAGCACCGCGAGGCTTTCGCTGTCGGATGCACCGAAAAGCACAGCCATGTCCACCGGATGTATCACCGCAGGGTCATACCGCAGAACCACCGAACGCGCGAGCATGTTCACCCGCTTGTCCAGCACGCCCGGAATGGATGCGCTTATCTCCTCCAGTCTCTTGCTCACAGGGTCTTTCATAATCGCGGGGTCGACCTTGAGCCTGATGCGCCCTTCAACGTGATGCACCACAGAGACATATTTTTTTACTGCAAGAAGTTCCTCAATCATTTGTTTCTCCGTCATAGTTCATAAGTCGGGACGAGTTCGCCATTATACCGCCGGTGTGGGCTATGTGCAGAAGCCCTGCCATAACGGGGTTCAGGATGCCCACAGCGCCAAGAACCGCTCCTGCGATATTGGTTGAAGTAGCTATTGAAAAATTCTGATGTATTATCGTTTTTGTTTTCTTGCTGAGCTGACGGAGGAAGATTATCTTGTTCAGATCGTCGTCCACCAGCGCTATGTCTGCCGCTTCAACGGCAACGTCGGAACCTGCCGCACCCATGGCTATGCCAAGGTCGGACTGCGCCAGAGCAAGAACGTCGTTGATGCCGTCGCCTATCATCGCAACCTTATGGTCTTTCTGTATAGTTCTGATTATGTCCGCTTTGTCCTGCGGCAGAACGGAATAGTGACATTCGTCAAAACCAAGACGCAGAGCTAAAGGTTCTGCCGACTGCTTTTCGTCGCCAGTCACCATTATGAGATTTTTTACGCCGTCTTTGCGCAGTACCTCTATCATCTCGGCAACACCCTCTTTGTCCTGCGTGCGGATGGAGATGATGCCAAGAAGTCTGCTGTCTTCTGCGACGTAGAGAACGCTTTTGCCCTCTTCCGCCCATTTTTCGGCACGTTTTTTCACTGTGCCTGTTTTTATGCTGAACCTGTCCATGAGCTTTCTGTTGCCGACACATACTGTGCCTTCGGCGGTGTCAGCCGCAACGCCCATGCCTAGGATGGTTTCGCATACCGCGTGGTCGGGCTTTTCCAGACAGAGCTGTTCAGCTTTTTTGCGTATCGCCGCCGCCATGGGGTGACGGTTGTGCAGTTCTGCGGCGTATGCTCTCATGAGAAGATCCTGCTCCGACCAGCCTTTCAGAGGATGGATATCTATTACCTCAGGCATGTCGGTGGTTATTGTCCCTGTTTTGTCGAAACAGAATGATTCCTGTTCACCCGCATCCTCAAGGTACCGCCCACCTTTGATGAGAACACCCTTCGATGCCGCGTTGCCTATGGATGCGCTCACCGCAGATGATGCCGCCAGTGCGGTAGCACAGGGACAGGTCATAACGAGCATGACAGAAAGTGTTCTGGAAAGACTGCGGGTCAGCAGGAAGGTTCCTGCCGTCATCATGAATCCCAGCCCCACCAGCTTTTTAGCGAGTTTATCCGCCTCAAGCTCAATAGGTGCTTTGTTTTCCAGAGATGTTTCCACCGCCTGCAAAATGCGCGCAAGATATGTGCTGTCGCCCACTCTGTCCGCGCGGATGTATATCAGTCCGTCCTGAACGTAGGTTCCGGCATAGACGGATTCTGATTTGACCTTGTGAATGAGTTCCTGACGACCGTTTATGGGGGCTTCGTTCACCATCGCCTCGCCGCGGATTATCTCGCCGTCGACGGATATCTTTTCACCTGTGCGCACTATCACTGTCGCGCCCTGTTCCACTTTTTCAACTGGGATCTCAAGTTCCCGTCCGTTGATGAGTACGAACGCAGTTTTTGCGGTGACGTCCAGAATGTTTTTGATTGATGCGCGGGATTTTTCTGTGATGTGTTCCTGCATGAGTTCCGCGCCGCTGTTCACCCAGAGAATTTCAAGGGCGGTCATGGTTTCGCCTGTGAGAAGCGCTGCGCCCACGCCGGCTCCGAGAAACGCGTCCAGTCCGATTTTTTTATCTTTCAGTGTTTTCGATACGGCGGTGTAAACAAGGGGTGCCGCGAAGAATGCCGTAAAGAACCACATGGGGCTGAAAACAGCCTGTGAAAGAACTTTACCGAAAAGTTTTTTTGATATGAAAGACGCGCCTGTCATAACAGTAAGCGCGGCGAACTCTGTTTTTTTGTTGAGAAGAGCCAGTCCGTCCTTCGCATCGGAACAGGCACAGTCTGCCTTTACGGATTCGGCGGGAGCCAGTTTAACCTGTTTTATGACCGAAACTGCGTTGACGATGTCCGAAACGGAGAGGATGGAACCGTCGTAGGCAACGATAAGGCTTGCGCATTTTCTGTTGCAACGCACTGATGATATACCCTGTTTTGATGAAAGGACGCTGATTATGGATGAGCAAAGATTTTGCTCTTGTCTGAGAATGGGATATTTAAGCCTTACCCTGTTGGGGGCGGAATGAGCTATCTTTAACACACTAACCGTCCTGTGCGCCCTATGCCCGAAAGGGAGCAGATTTGTTAATGTGTCAACCCGAACGCTTATCCAATGTTAAGCACCGCACACACCAAAAGTCAACTTTTTTTCAAATATGAAATTGAATATCAGTAATGATTTAGAACGAAAAAAGGCGGTCAGAAAGGCTGACCGCCATATTTATCAGTAAATTATTTTTTTAAATTGGCAAAATAGTCTTTCGTTTCCGCAAAGACAACGGATGAGAGACCCAGAAGACCAATAAGGTTGGGCAGAGCCATAAGCCCGTTGAAAATGTCCGAAAGCAGCCAGACGATGTTCAGTTTTGCCATAGCGCCGATGCCTATGAAGAGGATGAAAACTATTCTGTAGGGTGTGATGGATTTCACGCCGAACAGGTATTCCATAGACTTCTCACCGTAATAGCACCAGCCAAGTATGGTAGAATATGCAAACAGCGCAAGGCTTATGGCAACAACTATGGGTCCAGCGGAAAATCCGAGTGAGAAAGCGTGGTTTGTAAGATCAGCTCCGTTTTTGCCTATGTCCCACGCGCCTGTGCAGATAAGCACAAGACCTGTCATTGTGCAGACGATAAGCGTGTCGATAAACGTCTGGGTCATGGAAACCAGCGCCTGTGAAACAGGATGCTTTGTCTGAGCAGCTGCCGCCGCTATGGGCGCACTGCCGAGACCTGATTCGTTGGAGAAAACACCTCTGGCAACACCCATGCGGATTGCCATCATAACGCTTGCACCCGCGAAGCCGCCAGATGCCGCGGTGGGGGTGAACGCCTCTGCAAAGATAAGCGCGAACGCCGCAGGAATTTTATCTGCGAACATCACAAGGATGATCAGTGCGCTTATTATATAGAAAATTATCATGATAGGTACGAGAACGCTCGTTACTCTTCCGATGGATTTGATTCCGCCCAGAACAACCAGAGCGGTGAACACCATCAGCACGAGACCTGTTGCATAGGTCGGTACGTTGAATGTGGAGCGCAGAGCGTCCGCAACGGAGTTAGCCTGAACCATGTTGCCTATCCCGAAAGATGCCACAACAGCAAACACCGCGAACAGTGCGCCCATCCATTGCCATCCGAGACCGTTTGAAATGTAATACATCGGACCGCCGCTCATGTTGCCGTTTTCGTCAACTTCGCGGTATTTAACAGCAAGAACAGCTTCCGCATATTTGGTCGCCATGCCCACAAGACCTGTCACCCACATCCAGAACATTGCACCGGGTCCGCCCAGAGCGATAGCCGTAGCAACCCCCGCTATGTTTCCTGTTCCCACTGTGGCGGACATTGCCGTCATCAGTGCCTGAAAGTGTGTGATGTCGCCGGGTTCGTCGTCGTACTCTTTGCGTTTAACAAGTGCAAGCCAAAGTGCGTAAAAAAGTTTAGTAAACTGAAGAAAACGAAGATTTAATGTGAGGTAGATGCCTGTTCCAACCAGAAGCACAAGGAGCGGTACGCCCCAGATAAAGCCTCCGATGGTATTTAATATGTTTTCAAACTGTTCCAAATAAAACCTCCTTCTTTTGACTGTGTTAAACTTAACATTAATCATAGAAAATCTCAATACATTAAGAACGTGGATTCATCTGACAGATAGGTGAAGTTTGTGATTTGGAGAAATTTAATTAAGTTTAGTTATTCTGAACAGTTCGATTCGTATGCAATCATAGCTTTTTTGCGTTCCACGCCCCAGCGGTAGCCAGTTACGGCTCCGGTCTCACGCAGAACTCTGTGACAGGGGATGAGATATCCGATGTTGTTGCGTCCCAAAGCTGTGCCGACGGCGCGGGAAGCTTTCGGCATGTTTATCATGCGGGCAATGTCGCTGTAGCTGGCGAATACGCCTGTCGGAAGGTTAAGCACTGCAGTCCATACTTTTATCTGAAAATTTGTGCCTTTCATGAATATTTTAATGCCGTCAGTATCGTTTGAGAAAATTTTTTGGACGGTACCCTGTACTGCGTTATCATTTCTCACCAAATTCGCGTTAACCCATTCGGATTTAAGCTGTTCGAGGGCATCATCGGCGAACGAGAGCCCGCATACGCCTCTTTCTGTCAGCGCAGTGAGACATGTCCCGAACGGTGTCGGTTGAAAACCGTATGTTATGGTCAGTCCCGCGCCCATGGATTTATATTCGCCGGGGGTAACCGCGTCAATGCTCACGAACAGGTCGTGCAGGCGTGACGGACTGCTCAAGCCTACGTCAAACGCGGCATCAAGAACCGGGCGGGATTCGTCCAGAAGTTTCTTTGCCGCCTGAATTGTCAGGCACTGCATGAACCTCTTGGGGCTTATCCCCGCCCAGTCCGTGAAAAGTCTCTGAAAGTGGTACTGGCTGAGGTTGAGGTGTGCCGCCACCTCGTCCAGTGTCGGCTGGCTTTCTGTGTGTGCCTCAATATACCTTATTGCCTTTTCGATACGTTCGTAGTTTTCCATGGCTCTAAACTATATCATTGCCGCAAAGGTTGCCACCCGATTCTTGCTCTATTGCACTTTTGCGAAAAGTTCCAGTATCCTGCCTGTCGAAAGTTCGCCTTCGGTCTCTGATGCCTTTTTGCATATCCTTATCAGTGCCGATGCCTGCTGACCGGAGAGGGTTATGCCTTCATTAGCGAGTATCTCTGCCAGAGCGGAACGCCCCGACTGGCTTGTGAATCCCATTCTGTCGTTTTCTGTTCTGCCGATTGCGCTGAAATCCATAGGGCGGTATGCGCCCTTTGTCATATGTTTTGTCTTTGCCGCGCCGTCCTGATGGATACCGCTTCTGTGCATGACCACCTCTTCCCCGAAAAGCGGCGCCTTCTGGTGTATGGGTGTTTCAGAAAGCTCTGCTATGCGTTTCGCCGTCTGTACGAACAGTTTAATGTTAAGCCCTGTGTCCACACCGCAGTTGTTCAGTACCGCCGCTATCTCGAACAGGTTCGCGTTGCCCGCACGTTCGCCGATGCCGTTCAGGCATGTTTCAATCTGAACGGCTCCTGCGAAATACGATTCCACAGAAGTTGCGGTTGCCATGCCGAGATCGTTGTGACAGTGGACGGAAGCCACGATGTGTTCAGGCAGAGCAGAAACCACCTTTTCCACCATATCAGTAAACAGATACGGGCGGTATCTTTCAACTGTGTTGGGCATGTTTATTATGTCCGCGCCCGCATCGGTACATGCGAGAAATGTTTCTGTGACAAAATCGAGATTTTCCATGCAGTCACCGAAATGTTCAGCGGTGAACTGCACCTCTCCTCTGTTCTTTATGAGTGATCGGGCGTATGCAACGGATTCCGCTGCGAGCTGCTTCACTTTTTGCGGGTGTATCTTAAGAACATGTTCCATGGTGAACGGACTGAGCGCCAGAACTATATGTATGCGCGGTGTCGCCGCATGAGCTATGCTCTCGTATGTGGTCTTTATGTCCTTTTCCACAGCCCTTGTGAGCGCACCCACTGTGATGTTTCCGTCCGCCACCTCGGCTATTGTCCTGCATGTTTCAAAGTCCATTGCCGATGCCGAGGGGAAGCCAGCCTCTATCTTTTCAACACCTAGCCCGCACAATAGCCCGAACACTTCCAGTTTTTCTTCCAGATTCCAAGGTTTCGCGAGTGATTGATTGCCGTCTCTGAGTGTCGTGTCGTGAAAGACAGGTGCTTTTTTCATGTCATTCCTCCTGTGGGAAAGATTATAAACCTTGCAGCAGCTGAAAATCTAACGATAATATGACTATGAATATCGTAAAACAGACAAATTTTAAACCTGTCGAAACCGGTTATGTAATCGACGGCTCAAGACCTGTAATGACCTTTGTTGCAGAGATACACGGTCAGATATGTCCTGATTTCCATGAGCATCCCAGAGGACAGCTTATGTATGCCAGTGCCGGAGTGAAGAAAGTTATAACTGAGAAAGGTATGTGGGTGGTTCCACCTCTGCAGGCGGTTTGGATTCCGGGCGGTGTTTCCCACAGAGCTGAATTTTCAGGCAGAACACTGGTGAAAAATCTTTTCTTCGACCCGTCGTGCGCCCACAGGCTGCCTGACAGATGTTTTGTTATGTCTGTAAGCCCGTTTCTACGGGAGCTGATAGCGAAATTCTGTAATACTTCAGATAGTGATAAGCTGGCTAATTTATCTGCTGTTTTAGTTGATGAGATAGCGGAAGCGAAGGAGGAGCCTTTCTGTCTGCCTGCTGCTTCCAGTCATCTTCTGGTTCGTATAATGCAGTATCTTGACGAGAATCCGTCATGCCGGAAAACCCTTGATGAATGGGCTGTCGAAGCGAACACGAGTCCGCGCAATTTCGCCAGAATGTTTCTGAAAGAGACGGGTATGACTTTCGGAGCGTGGCGGAAGCGGCTTAAGGTGATCAAGGCGGTGCAGATGATGGACAGCGGCATGTCTGTTACCGAGACGGCTTACGATCTCGGTTATCAGAGTATCAGTGCGTTCATAGAATCATTCCGCAAGGAGACGGGCAGTCCGCCCGCCAGATATTTAAAGTCTAGTGATTCTCAATAAAAGCGTCAACCTGAGCATGCCATGCGTCGGGGTCGCACTCACCAGCCGGCGTGTCGGTGCCGAACAGCAGGTCGGGCAGATAACGCGGAGTTTTCCCGCCGTTCTTCATAGCCTTAACGCAGGATACGCAATACACTGCAACGTCCTCTGCGGGCATCTCGTTCCCGCGTTCACGCATCTTTTCAATGACCTGTTCTTTTGGCAATACACCGTAAAAGCTGTCGCCGCAGCATTTACCTTCGGTTCCCGTGCGCGCCGGTTCGACGATTTTTATATTCATCTTTTCCATTATAGAGCGCACGGATTCGTGCATCTGGGGATAGAGTCTTGTGGGGCAGGCGTCAAGCACAGTCATGGTTATCCCGCCGTAGTTCGGGAAGCTGAAATCCGGGTCGCGGTCGATAAGTTCCCAAAGTGATATCGCACTGACGTCATAGTACAGAGTGTCGTAACGGCGTATGCATCCCGAACAGACGCAGACCAGCTTTGTTTCCTCTGTGACATTAGGGTCATGGTGACAGCAGGTCTCATGCACCTCGCCTATGTTGTATCTGTGTCTCAGGTATGCGGAAATTTTGTCTGCAAGGTCAATGTTATGGATGAAAAGCGCACAGCCGGGCGCGAAAACTGTTTTCATATTATTCTCCTGATGAGGATACAGATTACAGCTAAATAAGAGATGTTTCCACCCGATTCTTGCGGAAAAAAATCCGCTCTTCGGAACGATTAAAAAAAGAAGGATTCAGATCGCCGCGTCGCTGACGCTCCTCGCGAAGACGAAAACTGTCTCTGCAATGGTTTTAGCCCGAAGCAGTCTTATTGCGGAAATAAGAAAGGGCGGAGAATTTCCGCCCTTCAGAATGTGACATGTATAAGGAGGTTATTTCAGGTTCATTTTATAATTATGGCACTGATTGCAGAATATAACCGAAGGCTCATGTGTTTTGTGACACTCTGTGCAGTCTATTTCGCCTAAGTGCGAATCGTGAGGGTTGATAGCAGTTTTTCGGTAACCTTTGCCATATCTTCCTGAGTGCCGTGGCACTCCACGCAGGCTTCAACATCTGCGGGTGAATCCGGTGTTTCAGTTTTGTGGCAGTCAACACAGGCAATGCTGTTCTCTTTGTGTTTGCCCTTAAGCTCCTGTGCGACGGCACCTGAAACAACAACGGCGATGAATGCCAGAACTGTAAGTATTATTATAGCTTTAAGTTTCATAATATCCTCATCGGTGAAAAAGGGGGAGGCTTTGCTCCCCCGCAAAAATTAAGCTTTTTCTTTTGCTGCTCTTTGTGCCGCAAGTCTGCCGAATGTGAGACAGTCTGCAACTGCGTTACCGCCGAGTCTGTTTGTTCCGTGGATACCGCCTGTAACTTCGCCTGCGGCATACATACGTTTGATGATGTTTCCGTGAACGTCAACCACCTGACCTTCGGTGTTTATGCGCAGACCGCCCATAGTGTGGTGAATTGCGGGCTGAACGGGGATCGCATAAAAAGGTGCTGTGAGTATCGGTTTTGTGAGGTCGCGTCTGTTAAATTGCGGGTCTTTTCCTGCTTTAACATACCCGTTGTACTCACTGATAACTTCAACAAGAGCGGCTGGGTCGAGCTTGACCTTCTGCGCGAGTTCCTGAAGCGTATTCGCTTCAAACGCAAGACCGAGTTTGATATAGTCAGCCACTTTGCCTTCATATGTTTCCTGGCTGCCGATAAGTATCGCATACTTTTGCGGCTGCTGGAGGATGGCTGCGGAGACCACGTCCCTTCTGTCAAGATCCATTACGAATCTTTTGCACTGGTTATTTATCAGTATGAATCCTGTTCCCCGCAGCCCCTCGGTGATGAGGATATTACCCTTTCCGCTTTCAGTGCGCGAGAGGGTGGGGTGAATCTGGATATAGTTGATTCCGGCTGTGTCTGCGCCTTTGTCCATGGCGGCTACCATTGCCTCTCCTGTGGAAGCGTCTGTGAAGTTGGTTGTTGCATAGCCTTTCAGTGAAGGGTCATACCTTTCAACCATCTCCGCACTGCCTCCGAATCCCCCTGTGGCGACGATAACAGCACGTTTTACGCGGACATATTTTTTCTTGCCGTTCTGATCGACATAAAGCCCCTGCATCTCTTTTATGCCGTCTTTGTCCTCAACAATGACGAAGTCCAGCACGTTAGTTTTTTTGCGAAGCGGTATTTTGAGTTCTTTTGTCTGGTTGTAAAGCAGTTTGACAAGCCCGCCGCCGTATTCGTTTGAAACTGCGTGGGCTCTCTTTTTAACTGCGCCGCCCATAAAGATGACTTTCGGGAAGGGTGCGCCGATGGATTTAAGCCATTCGACAGAGTTTGTAACCTCGTCGGTAAGTTTTTTCACCATCGCGGGGTCGTTTTTGAAGTCGCCGCCTTTCATAGTATCCTGATAGTGCAGTTCATGGCTGTCGTCCATGATGCCGAATTTATCGCGCTGGACCGTTGTTTCAGCGGCGTTCAGCCATGCTGTTGAAAGAACGGAGTTTCCGCCCACCAGTGCGCGTTTTTCAAAGATAACGGGATCTGCTCCGTTCAGTTTGGAATGACATGCGGCTGTCAGACCTGCGAAGCCTGAGCCTATGATAACCGTGTCAAGTGTTTCGTCCCATTTTATCTTGTCCGCGTTACAGAAAACCTGTGCGGATGCATTGGGAGCCGAGAATATTCCGGCAGTAACAACAGATGCCACTGCGCCTTTGATAAAGTCACGTCTTTTAATATCACTCATCTTCGTCCTCCATAGTAGCAGTTAAGACTTTGTGACATTAAAATGACTTAAAAATTACATTAGTTCAATAATACCAAAATACTGTTGATTTTGTCATTTCCGGTGATTTTGCTCATTTTGCTCACGGGTCAGTTTTTGTAGAATATACGTTCGGGTCTGCCCACCGTTCCGTAATCTATGTCCGCATACAGAAAACCGGAGGACAAAAGATATTCCAGATAGCGCCTTGCCGTATTGCGGCTTGCTCCTATTGCTTTACCGACCTCTTCTGCCGAAAATCCTTTTCCGTCGGTGTTTTCAAAAACGCCGCATATCTTTTTCAGGGTTATCGGGTCTATCCCTTTCGGGCTGTCAGCAGTTTCAGCGGTTTCAGCCGCAGGGTGGATTATGCTGTCTATCGTCTGCTGTTCCAGAAAGGCGCATCGGGTCAGCTCGTGGCGGAAACTGCGGAATTTCTCCAGCGATACCTTGAAACGGTCGAATATCACCGGTTTTACGATATAGTCGAATGCTCCGCCTCTCAGGGCTTCCTGCAGAAGATGCACCTCTTTTGCCGCTGTTATAAGGATAAAATCAACGCTTTTCCCCTGCTGTCTGGTCTTTTTCAGAAAATCTATTCCGTTTCCGTCAGGAAAGAACAGATCCAAAAGAACAAGCTCCGGTTCCAGAACATCTATCATATATTCTCCGTCTGCAAGGCTGTTTGCTATGCCGGTGACCTCAAATCCTCCGACCTTTTCCAGAAATCGCCTGTGCAGTTCAGATATCTTTACGTCGTCTTCAATAATAAGAGTTCTGATAGAGTTCATGTTATACCTCTTTCGGGATGCTTATACGGAATTTTACACCGCCAAGTTCGCTTTTTGACATTCCTACCGAACCTTTCAGCTCTGTCAGTGCGCGGCTGACAAGATAAAGACCTATGCCTCTGCCTTCGCCTTTCGTGCTGACTCCTTTGTTGAAAATATCTTCCGGAAGTCCGCCGCCCATACCCGTACCTGAATCCTCCACAGTGAAAATAAGGGATGAACCGGTATCCTGCATGGACATTACAACACGTTTTTCCGGCGCCTCCTGCACGGCATCGAAAGCGTTGTCCAGCAGATTGCCGAGGATGGTCACAATTTTTTTTCTGTCGATGCGGGGCGGTATATCCGCCATACTGCTTTCCTTTGAAATCACGAAATCAATTTTAAGCTCCCTTGCTCTGTTGTATTTTCCCATGACAACGGCTGACACAACCGGATCCGGTATTGCAGTGTTAACGGCGGACATCATATCCTGATATTCAGCAGTTTCGGCAAGGATAATCTCCTGCGCTTCCTGATAAGCGCCCAGCTGGATAAGTCCTGATATCGTATGGAGTTTATTTGAATATTCATGTGACTGTACCCGCAGCATATCGGACAGGCTTTTTACCCTGTTGAGTTCCTGTGAAAGAACTTCAAGTTCGTCTTTTCGCCGGAACGTTATAACAGCACCCTGTATTATGTCCATATACATTACGGGCATTATATTGCAGAGAACTGAAACCCCGTTGATAAATATTTCGCTGTCCTCTGTATTTCCGCCTGAAAAGAGAACTCTGTCCACCTGCTCGGATGGGAATATTTCATTCAGGTCGCGGTCTGTTACATCGCCGCTTATGTTCAGCGCCCTTACGGCGGATTTGTTTATCAGCCGTATTTTTTTATCTGCATTGACCGCTATGACTCCGGGACGGACAGATTCTATGACCGCAGTCCGTTCTATGAAAAGATCGGCTATCTCTGTCGGTTCAAGTCCCAGAGTGACTTTTTTCTGATAGTTTGCGATGAGAACAGCGGCTGTCAGACCTGTTACGAGCATCATGAACACGAATACCAGCGGTTTTTTCTGATGCTCAAAGATTGTTGCCTGTACGTTGCTTTTAAGATAACCGACGGCGACAAATCCGACTGTTTTTCCATGGCTGAATATCGGCGTTATGCCTCTGATAGATGGACCAAGGGTTCCTACAGATTCCGAAACATATGATTTTCCTTTAAGCAGTGCGTCGTAATAATCCAATCCGCTGAATTTTTTTCCTATGTTTTCAGGATTCGGGTGTGAAAGGCGCATACCGTTTATGTCGGCTATGACTATATAACGTGCATCTGTGGATTTGCGTATACTCTCTGCAAGTTCCTGCATCCCGCCGCTTCGGTCGCTTCCGGCTGCCGCTTCCTGAACTTCCGGCAAAGAGGCTATCGTTTCCGCTATACGGAGTGCTTTGTCGCCTATCTGTATCTTAAGAAAGTCGGCAACCATTCCGGAAAACAGTATTCCGCTGAAAAATAATTGCAGAAGAACAACAAATGATATCATAATGAGCATCTGCATACGGATAGGCAGGGAGTAAAACTTCTTTTTCATATGTATCACCTTACATCATTATATTGACACACAGGTTTTATCTTGACAATCTTAGAGTGACAGGAGGCTTTATCATGAAGGTTATAGGACTTATCGGCGGCATGAGCTGGGAATCATCCGCAGAATATTACAGACTGATAAATCAGCGGATAAAGGAGAAACTGGGCGGGTTCAGCTCGGCTAAGTGCCTTATGTATTCAGTGGATTTTGCGGAGATTGAGGCTCTTCAGGTGCAAGACAGATGGGACGAGGCGGGGGATATCCTTGCCGATGCCGCAAGGCGTCTTGAGGCTGGTGGCGCGGATTTCATACTGCTTTGTACGAACACGATGCACAAGGTTGCGGACAGGATACAAAACAGCGTGAAAAGACCTTTCGTCCACATAGCTGACGCAACATGCGCCGCCATCAAAGCGCAGGGACTGAAAAAGGTGGCACTGCTCGGCACCAGATACACCATGGAACAGGATTTTTATAAACAGAGGCTTATCGACAGCGGACTGGAAGTTATAGTGCCTGAAAAAGAGGACAGGGATACAGTCCACAACATAATTTATGAAGAGCTGGTTCAGGGTGTTGTAAAGCATGAATCAAAATTGCGTTATCAGCTTATCATAAACTGTCTTCAGAAAAGAGGGGCAGAGGGCGTTATTCTCGGTTGTACGGAGATAGGATTGCTTATAAAACCGCAGGACAGCCCGATAGCGGTTTTTGATACGACGGTTATACATGCGCAGACGGCGGCTGATATGGCTCTTTAGTTTTCCAGCCCCATATGTTTCATGAACTCCCTCAGAAGCCTCGGGCGGTACTTGTCCTGATGTATGATGAAATAGAACTGCCTGTGCATGTTCATGAACGGGGTGTTCAGGGTCTTTATCCTGTTCAGCCGTATCATATCCGAAAGTACGTTTTTTGAAAGACAGCTCACCGCGTCGCCGCCCGCAACGGCGGTCATTATCGCCTCGTTGTGCTCCATTTCGCAGAGCACGTCCAGTTTTATGTCATGCGCCTTTATCTGTGCCTCCAGAACCCTTCTGGAACCGGCGCCGTATTCCCTCATTATCCATCTGCAGTTTTGCAGATCGTCCTTTGTGACCTCCTCTTTGCTTGCCAGCGGATGATTGGGGGAGACACAAATGGCAAGCTCGTCCTTAAGCCATGGGAGAGCGCGCAGTGTGGGCTGACAGCAGCATTTGTCTATTATGCCCGCGTCGTCTTCAAACCGCAGAACCCTGTCGATAATATCCTGACTGTTGCCTATGTGTATGTTGATGTTGCCCATTCTGTTCTTTTCAATGAAGCTGGTGATGTATTCCGGCATGACATAATTTGCTATGGACGGAATGGTTCCCAGAATGACGTTCCCGCAGAGGCAGGGTTTTTCAGAGAAGAAAGTGGCAAGTTCGCAGGATTTTGACAGTATTTCCGCCGTTGTTTCAAGTATGGCGCTGCCCTTGTCGTTGAGAATCAGCTTTTTGCCGACACGCTCAAAAAGCTGTTCGCCCAGCTGATGTTCAAATTCTTTCAAAGCCATGCTTGCAGCCGCCTGTGTAATGCACAGCTTATCCGCCGCAAGTGAGAGACTGCCGAGTTTTGCAGTGTAGTAAAAAGTTTCAATCTGCCTGATCGTAATGTTCATATAAGATTCCCTTATATGCGAATCAAGTATTATTGATTGGATAATAATATTTATAGTGCTATTGTTTAGTAAAAGCAAGACAGTTTTAAATTGTAATTAATTTTATCCTTCATTATTCGCAACTTGCGGCAACAGTCGCACTGTGTTCAAACATCAGTAATTCACCAATGTTCATTTAATTAGTGCGCTTAACTATGATTATGCGCAGACAGTATTTTTGCGCGGTTGGTAGGCGATGAGATAATCGCATAAATATCAATATATACTTTTAATACTTTTTTTCTGAGAGGTAACACATGAAGACTTTGAACAGAAGGGATTTTATTAAGGGAGTGGCTGCTTTGTCAACTGCCGCCGTATGCAGTGTGGCATCGGGCAACGCATTTGCGGATGAGGAAAAACCTGCCGAAACGGCAGTCCAGCCTGACGCTGTGGAGCCTGCGGCTTCGGCAGAACCCGGTCAGACGCCGAAACTGCCTTGGGGCAAATATCAGGAGCTTGATCCGGAATATGTGCGCAAGCTCGGACACCTAGGCTATTATCTTCAGGAGTGCGCAGGGGGCGCTTTCTGGGGTATAATGACAGCGCTTAAAGAGAAAGTCGGTTATCCTTATACTACTATTCCCCTGCCCTCCATGGATGATTTCATGGCGAATCTTGACAATAAAAAGCACGGGATGCAGGTTCCCATGTCATATGGTGCTGGCGGTGTCGCCGGATTCGGTACTCTCTGCGGTGCGCCAAACGGTGCGGCCTGCGCTATCACATACATACTCCCCATGGAAGAAGCTGAAAAGCTCATCCAGAGACTGCTCAGATACTATGAAGTAGAGGAATTCCCCACAAAGGAATCAAACGATATGGCAGTGCATCACGAATTTTACCCTAAAAAGATGAAATCCGATAAAGCGCTTCTGCGTTCCGCCAGCGATTCTGTCCTCTGCCACGTCAGCGTCGGCAAATGGTGTGAAAAATCAGGTTATGCCAGCGGCTCAAAAGAACGTGCCGAAAGATGCGGACGTATCACAGGCGATATTGCGGCAATGGCTGTTAAGATGCTGAACGCACACATGAAAGGCGAACTGGACGCTGTTTTCCCCATGAAGCTTTCGCACGATACTGTGGGTTGCATGACATGCCATGACAAGGGTGAAAAATTTGAAACAGGTCAGTTCACCAGAGGCAAAATGGATTGCGGCGACTGTCACGACGAAAAGATGGAACCGCACAGAGGTCCCAACACACTTAAAACAGCATACGGCACTGACGTAACCACGTTTGCGGGCGCGGCTGTTATAGGAACCATCGCGGGTATAGGTGCTCACGCCGTCAACAAACGCATAACTAAGGGGAAAAACGATGACGAAGAATAATACTGTCGAGGTCAAAAGACACAGCGTTCTTTACAGGCTTCTGCACTGGGCGATAGTCCTTGAAGTGCTTCTGCTTCTTCTTTCCGGTTTCGGTGTCAGCGAATACCTGCACCTTTCCCTTTTTACAAGGAGTGCCGGACGCAGTCTGCACCTTGTGCTTGGTTTTGCATGGATGGGAACCATTACTTTCTTTCTTTATTACTTCATCGTCAGTGGTGAATACAAATGGTTCGGGGTTTCAAGGATAGGTTATTCCATCGACTTTTTCATGCACGAGGTAAAAACCTTCGTTGCTGGCGAAAAGGTGCATAGTCCCGTAAAATATGACGCTCAGAAAAAGAGATACGTTGAAAAGATAGTCCCTACAGAGGTAGTTGCATGGTGGGGCTGGTTTGTGCTGTGGATAATGATGGTTCTCACCGGACTTGCTCTGGTGTTTCCTTCAACGTTCGACATCGTGAACAGATTCTGCCATGCAATAGTTCCCAGTCTCGGCGCGCAGGCGGCGGCAACAAGACTTGTGCATATTTTCGTATCGGTCTTTATGGTAATTTTTGCGATAATCCATGCTTACGCGTCATGGATATTCGGTATGGTAGGCTCTATGTTTTCGGGAGTTAAGCGGGAGAACACCGGACTTCCGGAAGAGCAGCAATAAACATCTCATCATCCTTTTGCCTGCCTTCAACGGCAGAAGAAAAGCCCGCCTTTAGCAAGCGGGCTTTTTTAACATCTGGTCTCTATTAATTATGAATATCTGGGACTTTTTTTACATCTGCTTTTTTCTATACTGTTCACAAATATGCAATTGTTATTGATTATTCGGGAGGGAAAAGGTGAAGCTTAAGTCCAAGATAATCTTTGCGGCTCTGTCCGTGATGGTGCTGACTGTTTTTATTATCATTTTACAGACCGGAAGAAAGACCTACAACATACAGGTAAACATGACGGAAGACGGGCTTAAAAAAGAGACCGATATCCTGTCGCACACTATAAACATGTGGGTGCAAGAGCATAAGAGCGTTATGGAAGGGATCTCGGCAAGCGTCGGGGTTGAAGGCATAACCGACGAAGAGGTTGTGAAGGCTCTGAAGCCTTTTAACGGAAAAGATGATTTCCGCTCGTTCTTCGTTCTTTTCGACACGGGCGGCAGATATGTTCAGTCGGAAGGCTGGATTGCTCCGGCAGACTGGAACCCGTATACGCTGGAATGGTATCTGGATGTCAAAAAAACGGAAAAGACGAGCATCTCGTCCCCTTTTGTACATAAACAGTATAAGGTTCCCACTGTGGTTATCTATGCTCCCGTAAAGGTGAACGGTTCTTTTGCCGGAGCGATCAGCAGTACCATGAATATAGATTCGCTCATGGATCGCGTACAGAAAAAATACGGAAAATCAGGCTACAGTTTTATTATCGACAAAGACGGGATAATGGTTGCAAACCCGAACAAAGAACTCATCCTCAAGGCGAATGCATATGACAAGATGCCAGGTTTCAGAGAACTTGTGTCAAGCTCTCCCAGTGGAAAATACGAATATACTTTCGATGGCGTGGAGAAGATTCTTTATTACTCGGTTGTATCCGAAAACGGTTGGGTCTGTGCATTTACGATAGATAAGAATGAAATTTTGGAACCGCTGAAACAGCAGACCTTTGCAGCTGTTTCTATCGGTATATTTATGCTTATGCTCAGTGCTGCCGTGCTTACAGGTGTTCTGGTTTACGGCTTTAAGCCGTTGAACAGACTGGTCAGCATGTTCAAAGACATCGCACAGGGCGAGGGCGATCTTACGAAAAGACTGGACGATAAAGGGAAAGATGAACTCAGCGAGGCGGGTCTGTTCTTTAACAGATTTATAGAGAAGCTTACACTGATACTTAAAAAGATAAATGAGCTTTCAAGCGGTGCCGCCGTGCAGAGTACGGAAATCACTAAAAATATAAATATCATATCCGGCGAGCTTAACAAACAGTCGGCTGACGTTCTGAGCCTTGCGGGCGCCATAGAAGAGATGAACACCACTGTTTTGCAGGTGGCGGAGAATGCCAACACTGCCGCTTCTCAGGCGCAGATAACCAAAAACAGCGCAAGGGAGGGACAGAATTCTGTAGTCGATACCGTTGAAATGATGAACAAAATAAACGAGTCCGTCAGCCGTTCTGCACAGGTGATTGAGAAGATGGCGGCTTCCGTCAGCCAGATAGACGAGATTACCACCGTGATTAACGACATTGCAGACCAGACAAACCTGCTGGCGCTTAACGCTGCTATTGAAGCGGCGAGGGCAGGAGAACACGGCAGAGGTTTTGCCGTTGTTGCGGACGAGGTGCGCAAGCTTGCGGAAAGAACCCAGACTGCCACAGGCGAGATATCAAGAATGATATCAGAGATACACGGAGAATCAAAAGTAGTAACCGAGAGCATCCGTCAGGGTGTGCAGATGGTTGAAGAGGGGAAAGGTGTTGCAAGAGAGGCCAGCGGAAAGCTGGGAGAGATAATTACAGCGGCTTCGGTGACCCTTGACATGGTAACGCAGATGGCGGCGGCATCGGAAGAACAGGCTGCTGCGACATCCGAGATAAGCGCCAATATATCGGATGTTTCAACGGCATCCGCAAAAGCGGCTGAACAACTTAACGGACTTGTGGATATTGCAAACGAACTCAATACTCTTTCTGATAACCTTAAGGATACCGTCGGAGTATTCAAACTTAAATAAAGTGTTGTAAACTCAGCTCCAAATGATGTTTGACAACTTTTCATCATCCTTCTGTTCTGTCTGAAAAGGCAGACAAAAAAGCCCGCTTACGGCAAGCGGGCTTTTAATTTATCAGTAGGTTTCCACATCAGGGTCGGCAACGTCCTCCGGACGCACCGGATGCCTGAATATATAATATGTCCATGCCTGATAGATAATGACTATCGGCACAAAGATAAGCACAACGAATGTCATTATGGTCAGTGTGTACTGGCTGGAAGAGCTGTTGAATGCCGTGAGCGAGAACTCCGGTGCAATGTTTGAAGGTATCAGATTCGGGAAAAGCCCGATGATGCCTGTGAACACTGTCAGCACTATCCCCGCACAGGACAGCAGAAACGCCTTCACTCCTTTCATGAATCCGGCAGCGATGAATGCCGCCGCACAGAGTGCCACAACCAGAAACCATGCGGGCAGTTCCATATAGTTTACAAACAGGTATGTGTCAAACCATGTGTAGATGAGGAAAAGCAATATCACAGCCAGCATAAGCAGGAACAGTTTTTTGTGTGTTTCTTCCGCTTTTTGCTGTAAATCGCCCGTTGTTTTGCAGGAAATCCACAAGGCACCGTGAAACGCGAAAATCAGTACGAACATGATGCCTGTCAGCAGAGCATACGGATTGAGCAGCAGAAAGAAATTGCCCTCGTAAACGAACTCTCCGTTGACCATGTTGATGGGGATGCCGCGGAAGATGTTTCCGAACGCAACTCCGAAAAGCAGAGATGCGAGGAAACTGGTTGTTACTATGACCCTGTCCCACGTCTTGCGCCATCCGTCGCTGTCTTTTTTGCCGCGGAACTCAAATGCAACACCTCTGAATATCAGACAGAAAAGTATCGCCAGAAGCGGCAGATAGAGCCAGCTGAACATGTATGCGTAGGTTGTGGGGAACGCCGCAAAGGTTGCGCCGCCCGCAGTGATAAGCCATACTTCGTTTCCGTCCCATACGGGACCAAGAGTGTTTATAATAACCCTTCTGTCGGTGTCGGACTGTGCCAGAACTGGCAGAAGCATGCCAGCACCGAAGTCGAAACCGTCCAGCATGAAATAGACAGCCCACAAAAGCCCCCAGAGGGCAAACCAGATGATCTGTAAGGTAGAAAGTTCCATCTTTGCGCCTCCTTATGCCTTTTCAGGTCCTTTTTTTGCATATTTTGCCAGAAGCATGAAATCTATTATGCCCAGCAAACCGTAGAACGCCACAAAACCCACCAGCGAAAGCACAACGTGCGCCACTGTAAGGTTTTTTGAAACCGCGTCCGATGTTTTCATCAGTCCGTATACTATCCATGGCTGTCTGCCGACCTCGGCGACTATCCAGCCCACCTCTCCCGCAATATACGGGAGCGGAATCGAGAACAGCAGAACTTTCAGAAACCATGGTTTGTCCTGAATTGTTCCCTTTCTGATGAAGAACAGCGCAAGCGCCGCCGCCAGAATGAAATAGGTGCCAAGCCCCACCATCGCCCTGAAACTGAAAAACGTCAGTCCCACGGGCGGGCGCATATCAGGCGCGAATTCTTTAAGTCCCTTCACTTCCGCATTCCAGTCGTGGAATGCAAGGAAGCTTGCCAGTTTAGGGATAGGCAGTATCTCTATTGTGTTGCGTTCATTTTTGCTGTCGGGAATCGCGAGCATATATTCAGGCGCACCCGATTGGGTCTCCCATAGCGATTCCATTGCGGCGAATTTTGAAGGCTGTGTCTCTGCAACCTGAACGCCGCTTGTGTCGCCTATGAGCGCAAGAAACAGCGAAGCCGCCAGTCCGAACACCGCGCCGAATTTAAGCGATCTTTTGAAAAAATCCGTTTCGTTCTTTCTGAGAAGATGGTAGGCGGAAACGCCCATCACGAAGAATGAAGCAACCACCCAGCCGGAAGATACCGCATGGAAGAATTTTGCCCATGCGTGTGAGCTGAAAATGAGTGCGGCGAAATCCACCATCTCTGCTCTGCCGTCTTTCAGAACATAGCCGACGGGATGCTGCATCCATGCGTTCGCTATGAGAATCCAGAGTGCGGAGAGGTTTGAACCCAGCGCCACCATCCAGACCGAAAACAGGTGTGTTTTCTTACCTATTTTTTTCCATCCGAATATCCAGATGCCGAGAAATGTCGATTCAAGGAAGAAAGCCACCGTTGCCTCAATGGCGAGCGGCGCTCCGAAGATATCGCCGACATATTTTGAATATTCCGCCCAGTTCATTCCGAACTGGAATTCCAGCGTAATGCCCGTTACAACGCCGACGGCAAAGTTTATCAGAAACAGTTTCCCCCAGAATTTGGTCATGTTCAGATACACCCTGTCTCCTGTGCGGACATACATGGTCTCCATTATGGCGACCAGAATTATCAGACCCAGCGTAAGCGGCACAAAAAGCCAGTGAAAACCGGCAGTGAGCGCAAATTGTAGTCTTGACAATGCTATAGCGTCCATCAGACTGCCTCCTGTTGTCAGATTAATATGGGCTTATGCCAATATTACACCTGATTAAAATCTTTAACAATCATTTAATTGTGAGAGATTTGAAAATGATACAAAAAAGATATTATTTTGTGGGGAGAGGCAGGTTGTGCTGTCTGAGGAAAGAGAGCTTATCCCAGTAGCCGCGCTGGAAAATTATTTTACCGTCAGATATATGGAAAAAACCGCATCCGCGCAGACCGAGAGGGTCGCGCCATTCCAGAATACCCCAGTCGCCGTCTTCAAAGATGTTTTCGACTATGCAGACCATCTCCGCCTGCTCAAAGCCGTTTTTAAACATAGCGCGGATGTTTTCTTTGCCCTGAACAGGTTCTTCCGCCACCTGGTGGTTGACTGCGTCTTCGGCGTACAGTTCTGCCAAGGCATTGTGATCTTTATCGTTGAAGTGTTTAACAAAAAGCCCGACTATTTCTTTGGGTCTCATTTGTCAGCTCCTGCTATCAGGTCATCGGCGGGTTCTTCATCCGGTTTTTTTACCAGCAGCATGGGTCTCCCCATGTAAGGGTTTTTGTGAAGGATGCCCGTTATCGGTCTGTAAGCCACCATCTTTGTATTTGTGGATGCATCCCACACCCAGACAGTTTCGGTTTCCGCATCGTAATGCATAAAAACGGCAACGTGGTCTATTTTGTCGTCGTGGTTTACATCCAGAAACAAAAGGTCGCCGAGGCTGTAGTCGAGGAACTGGTTCATCTGCGTCACCGGTTCTGCCGCCGCAACGTCATAGTTATACATATCGTTTGACGTTATGTCGTCAACTATGTCCTCGTCATTGCGAAAGCCTGCGTACCCCAGCTGAGAGTACGCCCAGACAAGAAGTCCCGAGCAGTCTATTCCCTCTTCCGGCGCGTTGCCGCCCCAGACGTACTTTGTACCTGCGGCGGATTTTACCTTTTCCACCAGAAGGGTCTTTTCGCTGTCGTCCAGTTCGCGCAGATAATAATCTATGAATTTTTCCTGAACAGGCGCAATGGTGAATCCGTTCTCAGGAGTAGGAACAAGAACGGTCTGTCTGCCGGAAAAACATCCTGTCGCGCTAAAAAGAACGAAAAGCATCAGAAAAAGGTACTTCATTTTCATAAAAGCAATATAGCACGCGACTTCTGTAAAATCAAAACGATGTTGTTTCCATTCTGCTTTACAAGCACCTTTTATGACTATAAAATCCTTTTTAATATTTATTTGAGGGTATTTTTATGCTTTTTGTCCACGAAGAGGACAAGGACAAAGAACGGGAGAGCGATCAGTACGGACATGACGACCATTTTAACGGCAGGCTGCTGTTCATGCTGCTTGTTGTTGTCATTCTTGGGCTTCTTATAAAATACATGAACTGAATTCTTTATATTCGGCAACATTATGGCATATGCTCGCGCAATATTGGTAATACTAAAATGTAAAAAGTAATACGTTTTTTATTGACAACTCCTCTGTACGGTTGTTTAATTCCGTGAACGGAAAGAGGAGGAGTTATGAAAAAATTGTTGACCTGCGTAATGGTCATGATCGCCGCAACGGCGGCGGCGGACAGTCTGATGCAGGATACTTATTACCTGGATACCATCACTGTGGAGGATACGGCTTATTCCGGCGCGGTGAACACTCTGGACAAGACAGAAGCAAAGGTTGTCGAAAAGAACCGGAGCAACAACATCGCTGATTTTGTTGCAAAAGACCCTGAGATATCCATGAAGCGTAAAGCGTCGTTCGGCGACAGCGGCGACGTTCTTTCAATCCGAGGCATGGAAAGCAAGAGGATACTTCTCAATCTTGACGGCAGAAACATAAGCTCCACCGGAAACGTGGGCGGCAATTACATAGATTTCGGCACTATCCCGCTGGACAGCATAGACCGCATTGAGATAATCAAAGGCGGCAGTTCCGCCGAATACGGCAACAGCGCCCTCGGCGGTGTTATAAACGCCTATACTGCGCATCCGTCCGCAAATCCCGCCCTCAGTCTTTACGGCACGCTGGGCGGCTGGGACAACGCTGACGATTTCCACAATATCCGCGGTTCATACGCACAGCAGTTCGGTGCTGTGGGAATAAGTCTGGGTATCAGCCACCAGCAGGCGGAAGAGTACCTGCTCAACAACGATTATGAATCTTTCCATATCGCACCGAAACTCTATGTGCAGACACCATGGGACGGCGGCGAGTTTGTGTTCGGATATAACTATACAAAAACAAGGCGCGGGCTGATACGCTCCAACCGCGCAGACGGTGTTCCTACAGGCGATTCAGACCCTACTCTTGCAGGTTATAATACAAAGATTTATGATGATTATCCCCTTTCAAGCGGCGAAACTTTTGCCGGCGGAACCCCTACCCCATCCATGACCGTCATAGGCGACGGAGCATACTGGAGCAAGGTCAGGCAGCTTCTCGATGTGAAATATTCCCAGTTCATCGGCAATGATGTGTACATTGAGGCATCCGCTTATAAAAACATTGAAGACAGACGTGAAAAGAACTATGCGGACGTGGAATCAAGACTGCTTGCCCAGACCAGTGCCTTGGACACTTTCGACCCGACGCTGACATCCGACGGCGACCTTGTTCTGGACAGAGATATAGAGGTCGACAGAAGTTACGGCTTTAAACTTAAAACCGAGATAACGAAAGGCAGACATCTGGTTGTTGCCGGAGCTGAACAGAAACATCTGAAATCCGGCGGCATAGATGTGAAATATGTCGATACGAATTACAACTCTGCCGTTCAGAACGGCTGGACAGGCAATATGTCAGATTCCGGCGGTAACGATGCGCGTACGGACGGTGTTTTTATCTCCGACACTTACAGTGTGACTGACAGATTGAGTTTAAATTTCGGAGCCAGATACGACAGATTTGATTCCGATGTTGAGGATGCTGATTTCACCGATTCAGCCGTCACACCCAAACTCGGTGCAACCTATTCTATTACCCCTTCGGACAAAGTATCGGTCTTTGTTTATCAGAACTACAGAACTCCCACGCTTCCGGAAGTTTACTGGAATTCACAGTCCAACGCGGGACAGATATCGTATCTTGAAGGCGCGCTTAAACCTGAAAAGGCAAACGCTATTGATGCTGCATACAGACACAGTTTTTCACGCAACGAGTTCGTTCAGTTATCCGCATATTACTACGATGTTGATGACTACATTATGCACAAGGCGGTTCCCGTTTCGCTTACATCAAAAAAGACGTCATGGGCGGCATATAACGCTCAGGCAGAATTCCTCGGTGTAACCCTTTCCGGAGCCCATGATATTACAAAAAAGGTGTCGGGAAATTTCGGCGTGACTTATCAGAAAACGAAGAAAGATGACGACCCCGCAGACCCCGACGGCAACCTTGACAGGGTGGACTATATACCCGATTACAAGGCACAGGCAGGACTTAGCTGGAAAATAACCGAAAAAACATGGATTGATACGGGAGTGACATATGTCGGCGAGCGGGAATATGCAATCAATACAACAGATGTCGCTACACTGGACAGCTATATAACCGTTGACGCCAGTCTGAAACATAAACTCACGAAACAGGTTACGCTTGAGCTTTATGCAGACAACATAACAGACACGGATTACGAGGAGTCGTGGGGATATCCCGCGCTCGGAATTAACATGGGGGTAAGCGTAAAATGGATACTTTAACAAAAGATCAGCAGACTAACTTCTGGGATAACAAGGCGCAGACCTTTCCCAGATATGAGGATAAAGAGGATAATTACGAAGCGGGGATGCTCGGTAAAATGAAACGCATGGGCGTCGTTTTCAAAGATGCGGACGTTCTTGATGTGGGCTGCGGAAGCGGTATGTACACCATCCGCATCGCAAAAGAGGCGAAGAGCGTAACTGCTACGGATATTTCAGGGGAAATGCTCCGTATTCTGAAGGAGGATGCGAAAGCCAACGGTGTGGGCAATATTTTGACGGTTCATACGGACTGGAAAGAATTTTCGACCGACAGAAAATATGATGTTGTCTTCTGCTCTATGACTCCTGCCATACAGTCCGACGAGGCTAGGCTGAAAGTGACTGACTGTTCATGCGGGCATGTGGCTTACATGGGCTTTGCGGGAAAGATGGATTCCGCAGTTCTGAACGGACTTTATGGGAAATTCGGCATCACTCAGAGGGATTTCAGCGACTCATTAAACATGAAGTCATGGCTTGAAAAGAACGGATACGGCTATTCTGCGGAAACGATGGACGGCGAATGGGTTGTTGCGCGCACTCTTGAAGAAATGGTCAAAAACACTTACGACATGCTTTCAACATACAATGTACCGCTGGATGAAGAGTATATCCGCGGATACGTTGAGCAGTTCAGAAACGAAAGCGGCGAATACATAGACAGAACAAAATACCGCATAGAGGTAATCGTATGGCACGTTTAACAGTTTTAGTGCTGGTGCTTCTTGTCGCGGTATCGGCTAATGCAAAAAACATAACTGATGTTCTCGGACGGAAGGTGACTGTGCCTGAAAAAGTTGACAGGCTGATAGCTCTGGGCAGCAGTATGACCTTTGTGACATACATGAAAGCGCAGAATCTGGCGGTAGCGGTTGAGGATATTGATAAGCGGGCTAATTTTCCGAAACCGTATATCTATGCGAACATGGAACTGGTTAAGAATCTGCCTTTAGTGGGCAAAGGCGGTCCCGTCCAGAGTTTCAACGCGGAAGCCATTATCAGCCACAAGCCCGATGTCATTTTCATAAACACGGACGACAAGACCATTCCGGACAACCTCCAGAGGAAGATTCGTATTCCGGTTGTCGCAGTGGGCTATGGCGGTAAGTCATTCGATCTTAAAACCTATATGCGTTCCATTTCCCTCACAGGCGAAGTGCTTGGCAGGCAGAAAAGAGCCGCAGAGGTTAACGCATATATCGGCAATATAATAAGTCGGCTTAATACTGAGCCTGCACATAAGGTTTCCGCCTATGTCGGCGGGATTGCATACAAGGGTTTTCAGGGAATAGACAGCACCTCAGGCAATTTTCTGCCTTTTAATATTGCAAAGGTCAACAATCTGGGCGCCAAGGCGGGCAGGAACAGCCAGATATTCGTGAATAAAGAGTTCGTTATCAGCCTTTCGCCGCAGATGGTATTTCTTGACGGCGAAGGGCTTGCGATACTGCAAAAGCAGTACAGAGACGATCCCGTCCTTTTCAGCAAACTGCCAGCATTCAAAAACGGCAAGGTGTTCCTTTTACTGCCGAATACGGCATATTTCGTAAACCCGGAAGTCATGCTCGCGAACTCCTTTATGGTTGCGAAAGCGGCATACCCCGAAAAGTATGCCTCTCTTGACCCCGCTTCAGAAGCGGATAAAATATTTGAGATGCTGGACGGTACTGCTCTTTACAGACAGTTTGAGAAGGATTCCGGCGGATACCGCAGGGTTGTTCTCTCAGCAGATGGTTTAAAACTGGAACCTCTTGATAAATGAGGAAAGAGATCCTTTTTTTCGCAGTAATGGCGGCGCTTCTTTTTGCCGCCGCCCTTGTCGGACTGCACAGAGGTGCGGGTGAAAGTTCATGGGGCGATACCCTTTCGGCTCTGTTTCTGAGCGGAAAGGATGCTGATCTTGAATATTTTATATACCACCTTAGACTTCCGCGGATAACTGCGGCTGTTTTCACGGGAATGACCCTTGCTGTCTGCGGTGTTATTCTTCAGAATGTACTGAATAACCCGCTGGCGTCCTCTTTTACACTGGGCTTTTCACAGGGAGCGGCGTTCGGAGCGGCATTCTCGATAATAGTTCTAGGTGCGGGAAGCACCCAGTATAACGGTTCCGGCGTGGTGCTTGGAAATCTGGGGTATGTTGCGGCAGGAGCTTTTGCGGGTTCACTCACAGCGTCGGCGGTGATATTGCTGTTCTCATTCGTGAGGGGTATGACACCGCAGGGACTTATACTTGCAGGTGTTGCTGTGTCGTCGTTCTTTAGCGCATGTACGATGCTTTTGCAGTATTTTTCCACAGACAGCCAGCTTGCGGCGGCGGTTTTCTGGACGTTCGGCGACCTTGGAAAGGGTGGCTGGACGGAGGCTTTTTCCATGGCTGGCGTGTGCTTTATCGGTGTTTTGTTTGTTCTGAAGTATAGCTGGGACTACAATGCAGTTGCATGGGGTGAGTCATATGCGGCAGGGCTTGGGGTGAACGTGAAGCGTGTTCGAGTGCTTTCACTTCTGGTCACTGCGGTGATGGCGGCATTTGCAACAGCTTTTTACGGTGTGATAGGTTTCATCGGTCTGATTGCTCCTCATATGGTGCGTCTTGTTTTTCGTCAGGCGGGGCACGGGTTTCTTATTCCTGCTTCGGGGATTCTCGGCGGCGTTCTTCTGCTTACTGCGGATATAGCCGCACAGGCTGTTATATATCCAGTGGCGCTTCCTGTCGGAGTGATAACCAGCTTTGCGGGGGTTCCTGTGTTTCTCGGTCTTCTGCTGAGGAGGTCTTTAAAAAATGCTTGATGTAAAAGGTATTTCATACAGTCTGAAGAACGGCAGAAAGATACTCGATGGTATCGGTTTTTCCGTCGGCTCCGGTGAACTTTGTGCTGTGATAGGTCCCAACGGTGCGGGAAAATCCACACTGATGAAAGTAATTACCGGACTTATAAATCCTTCAGACGGCAGTGTGCAGTTTATGAAAACAGATCTTATGTCCCTCGTGCCGAGAGCGCGGGCTAAGGTTGTTGCGTATCTGCCGCAGATAACGCACGCCGTTTCAAGCTCGGTTTCCGATGCCGTTCTGCTCGGCAGGAAGCCTTATATCAGCTGGTACCCGTCCGCAGATGACAGAGAGCTGGTTTCAGACGTAGCGTTCCGTCTTGGGATAGACCACCTGCTTGAACGCAACGTAACGGAGCTTTCCGGCGGTGAGCTTCAAAAGGTTCTGATAGCCCGTGCGCTGGTTCAGGAGACGTTCGTGCTGATACTTGATGAGCCGGTTAATCATCTGGACGTTAAGAATCAGATAGATATAATGGAGACAACCAGACAGCTTACGCGGGAGTCGGGGCTGGCGACCCTTGTGGTGATACATGATCTGAACCTTGCCCTGAGGTATGCCGACAGTGTATTACTTCTCGACGGAGGGAAACAGGCTGTTTTCTGCAGAAGCTCCGAGCTTAAAAGCGGCTGTGTCTCCGATGTTTACAACATACCTATGGATATACGGGAGATAGACGGCAGGCGCTGTGTTATCTATTGAACCCTCGGTTCAGAATTTGCCTACGTTTACCCACGCTGATGCGTCCGAATATTTTTCGAGTTCGGCGATAGACAGCTCAATACCGCTGTTGCTGCTTCCGCAGGCAGGGAAGACAGTTTTGAAACGCTTAAGAGATTCATCCAGATACACCTTTACGCCATCTTTCACTGCAAACGGGCAGACTCCGCCCACAGCATGTCCTATCTGTGCGAGAGCTTCGTCAGGGGAGAGCATCTTTGCCTTTGTGTTGAACTGAGCTTTGAATTTAGGGTTATCCACCCTTGCGTCGCCTGCCATAACAACAAGAACAGCTCCTTCCGGTGTTGAAAAAGAGAGCGTTTTTGCTATCCGCTCCGGTTCACAGTTAAGGGCTGCTGCGGCAAGTTCAACAGTTGCGCTTGAAACACTGAATTCCTGAATACGGTCTTCAATTCCGAATCCGGCGAAGTATTCTTTCACTTTTTCTATGGACAAAACATGCCTCCTTGTCTTTTTTCCAAATCCGGTGAATAATATATTACATGTTTGCGGGTATTGGCAAATTTATACTGCCCCGCACAGCAGAATTCTGGACAAATAATTAAATATAACTATAATACCGATACACAAATCTTCCTTCTTAGTTCTATGTGGGGATAAAATGTTAAAAATAAATTCAGCTTCCCGCTGATAATACTTGCCACCATATATCTGGCAAGTATATCCGCGCCTTTGAATCAGTTTAAAGTTCCCCCTGTAATGACAATACTGATGGCGGAACTGGGCATCGATCTTTCAAAGGCAGGGCTTATGATGTCTGTCTTTGCTCTTGTTGGTATATTTATCTCTCTGCCGTCCGGCTACATTGTCGGTCGAATGGGGTTAAAACTTTCGGGCATAGTGGCGGTTGCATCCCTTTTCGTTGGTTCGTTCATAGGCTGGTTTGCGGAAAACACCTCGTCTATGCTTACCAGCAGAGTTATAGAGGGAATAGGCATGTGTCTGATATCCGTTGTTGCGCCCGCGGTGATAGCGGCCTGGTTTCCGCCAGAAAAACGCGGGATGCCTATGGGAATCTGGTCTACATGGGTTGCGCTTGGCAGTATAGTGATGCTGCTTGTTGCGCCGCTCCTTAACGGCTGGCTTGGCTGGAAATCCGTATGGGGAATGACAACTATATATACTGCGTTCATACTTGTTCTTATGGTGTACCCTTTCCGTATGCCGCGTATAGATGAGGCGCCCCACTATTATGCAGGCGGGGAGCATCATGTCAGTATAAAGGACGTTTACCTTACGCCCGGAGTATGGATACTCGCTCTGATATTTATGATTTTTAATATAATGGTCATTGCTGTATGCTCCTTCACTCCGGTTTATCTTGAATCGGAGTTCGGATACTCAAAAGAGCGCGCATCCGCCATCACAAGCTTTTTCCTGATATCTTCATTAGTGACAGCTCCAGCGGCAGGAGTTCTTATACATAAGTTCAGGTTCTACAGAGGGGTTCTTTTCTTTAGTTTTCTTGCCCTGAGCCTTACGATAGTTATACCGTATCACGTCAGCGGCGTTCTTATTCCCATCTGTCTGTTTCTTGTTGGTTCTGCGGCGGGGATGATAGCGCCTGCGACCTTTTCGGCTGTGCCGGAGATAGTTAAAGACCCGAAAGCGGCAGGGGTAGGTATGTCTATCGTTGCATTCGGTCAGTATCTCGGCATGTGTCTTGGACCATTCCTCTTCGGCGCCATAGCGGAAAAGGCAGGTTGGGAGATGGCTTCCTACTCACTTGTTCCCGTGCTGCTGGCAGGTGCTGCTGCGGCGTATTTTCTCAGGATTCATCCGCGGTAATTTTCATTTACCAGGTCTCTCAGCCGGATGATGGTTTTTTCGATGTCCTGTTCCTGAATTGACGCAGGGCACAGAAGAATGTGGCTTGTGTCGTTCTTGTCGAAGAAGTAGCCTGGGTAGACGTTTGTTATGAGTTCCCTTTTGGAGAAGATGTTTTTAAAATTTACATCGGGAAAATCCAGCCAGAAGTGGAAATTACAGTTTTTTTCAATCCAGAAGCCTCTGCTTTTCAGGTGTTTTTCGCACAGGGCAAGGGTCAGCTCCTTTCTGCTGCGTATAAAAGCGCTGATGTCCTCTGTCATTTTATAGATATTTCCGCTTTTTATCATTTCATCGGCAAGAAGCTGCATTGTAAAGTTCGGTTTCACTCCTGTCTGTATGAACACGTTGCTAAGATGTTCGATAATGAACCTGTCTGCCACTATCCACGAAAGCTGAAAATCATAAGGGTGGCATTTCAGCAGGCTGCCCAAATAGATTATGTTATCGTTTCTGTCAATGGATTTCAGCGGGTTGAGCGCCGGTCTGTCGTGCCATATGTTGCTTGAATGGTCTATCTCGACCAGCGGAACACGGTATTTCTGTATAATGTTCATGATCTCCTGCCGGCGACGTTTGCTCATTACAACGCCTGTTGGTGCCTGATCCGTCGGATCAACATGAACTATCGGGCAGCATTTGCATTTTATAAGCTTCTTTTCAAGCTCAACGGCGGACATCCCGTGTTTGTCCATCTTAACGGGTATCATGTTCATACCGATTGAATGAATGTTTGATATGGTGTTTATTATATTGGTGTTCTCATAAAGAAAGTTCGAGTTTGCGTTAAGGAGTGATTCGTAAACATAGAAAAGTCTCTGTATGGTTTCGGAAGAGATCAGAATGTTCTCTGCCTTAGTTTTTATACCCAGTTTTTCCAAGTGTTTTCTGATGGATTCCCGCAGTGAAGTCAGTCCGTATTTTGTCAGCTCCGGTGCTGTTTTGCCTGCACTTATCCTTTCGGAAGCTCCCCGCATTGCGTCCACAAGATATTTTTCCATATGAAAATCGCTGCTGAGGCTGAAATTTGTCAGTCCGTCGGATTCACCCCAGTGCCTGTATTCATATACGCTGGTTTTGTGTCTTGCCATGCGGGTGTAGTCGTTCCAGTTCACTCTTCCGTTTTCAAGGTTATAGTTGATGAAATAGCCTGATTTCGGGTGAGAGGTGAGAAGCCCTTCTCTCTGAAGTTGTGAAAAAGCAGATATCAGCGTTGTTTTGCTGACGTTCAGCGAGTCCATAAGTGTCTCTCTGCCTGGCAGTTTCGTTCCGTTTTTCAGATCGCCCATTTTTATTTTCGCTCTGAAATAATCAGCAAGCTGCATATAAATCGGTGATTTCAGGTTTGTATCCGGTTTCCAGCTAAACAGCATTTTGTCAACCCCTTGTTGTGTCAATACTATGTTTGAATCATAATAATTGTGTATATCGTTATTATATTGCTCTGCATACGTTATTGTAAAGGGACTAGTTGAGACATAAACATAGAGACCAGTCTGACAAAAAAGCATCTTGGATATCAAAATTATCTTACAAAAAACACATTGTTTATATGCGAGCTTTCAGATTTTGCATAACGGTATAATTGGCTTATATATTACATTTTTTTAATTAAACTCTGTTTGAATTGTTCTTTAAAAAGACTGTTTTTATCTTGTGTTCTGGGCGCTGGTTAATTTCATTTTCTGGACCTTTTTACCTCAGTGTTTATCTGCGATATTTCCGTCAGAAACAGCTGGTTCTTTTAATTCTATAATGAGGTGCATTAATGAGACAGATTACACTTAGCAGAAGATCTGTTTTAAAGGCTGCCGGTATTGCCGGTGCCGCATCGATGATGGGCATCAATCTCAGCCCTGCACATGCGGCCGAAGCGGCGGCAAAGGACAGAACCGAACAGCTTCTTAAAGACGGGTGGCACTTTGGACACTGCCGTATGTGTATGAGAGGTACATGCCCTAACCTTTACAAAGTTAAAAACGGTGTGGTTGTGGAGATCATGGGTAACCCCAATACTCCCACAAGCAAAGGCGCACTCTGCGCGAAAGGTCAGTCTATCATCCAGAACCTTTACAACCCCTACAGGGTAAAAGCACCCATGAAAAGAACCAACCCGAAGAAAGGTCTTTCAGAAGATCCTATGTGGGTTGAAATATCATGGGAAGAGGCGATGAGCACCACTGCGGGTGTTCTTAAGAAGGTTCGCGAGAGAGACCCCAGACGTTTCATTTATCAGGTTGGCTTCGGCGATATGGATTTCTTCTGTACTTTCATGTTTTACTTTGCCGGTGCGTATGGCACACCCAACTATATTAAAAGTAACGGAACTCTCTGCGTTCTTCACTATGCTTCCGACCTTGTTCACGGTGTTTTCCCCGGTGTTAAACCCGACGCGACTTATGCGAAATATATCCTTGCAATGGGCATGAACCTCGGCATGGGTATCGCATCTTCCGACGGCGGCGTAAGAGGTCTCCTTGACAGAATAGTATACGAAAAAGATATCAAAGTTGTATGTGTCGACCCCCACTGCGGTCCCGACGCATCCAAAACAGAGTGGGTACCGATCAGACCCGGCGGAGAGCTGGCGTTCATGATGGGTGTTATCCACAGTATGATGTATGAAGTTAAAAAACTTGACTTTGATTTCCTTGCATGGCGCACAAACAGCCCCTATCTGATAGGACCCGACGGCTACTATGCAAGAGGAAAAGACGGCAAACCGCAGATACGCGACGCTGCCGACGGCAAAATCAAATCTTTTGACGATAAAACTCTTAAAAACCCTGATATCTACGCAGAGAACGTCATGGTCAACGGTGTCAAAACCACCGCTTCATTTGTTCTTGTTAAAAAGGGATTCAAAACTAACACTCCCGAATGGGCTTCTAAAATATCAGGTATCCCCGCGAAAAAGATACGCGAGATCGCAAAGGACTTCATCGACAATGCAAGTATCGGTGAAACAATCGAGATGGTCAACGGCAAGGGCGAAAAACTTGTTCTGCCGAAAAGAACATCTGTCTGCGAAGGAAAACGCGGTATCAAAAACATGAGAGACGGCGTTCCCGCTGACCTTATGACTAAAATCATGAACATGCTGGTGGGCTCCATCGACGTACCCGGCGGTATGCTCGGAACTCAGCGCGGACCGTACCTCAGCCCCGATCAGGACGGTGTTGTTGCTCCCAAAGGCGAAGCACGCTACAGAGACCCCGTGTATCCGCCCCAGCACGTCAACCTTTCCGAATATTTCCCGCACAAGCACACTCTGCCTACACTGGCATACAGAGTTGCGGCAGACCCTAAAAAATACGGTCTGGAGTATGAAATAGACGCTCTCCTTGTTGTGGGCAGTAACCCCATCGCAAGTACAACAGAGCCTTACATGGTTGCCGATTCAGTGGCTAAGATTCCGTTCACGGCTACAGTGGCTTATCACTATGATGAAATGGCGCATATGTCAAACGTACTGCTGCCCTGCCACGCGCTCCTTGAAAAAGAATCCGTAAACTGCTACGAAGGCGCGTTCGACGTTTATACAAAAGAAACAGTTACCAAAAAAGTTATGATGTACAGAGAACCCTTCACGCCTGTCTATAACTCCAGACAGCCTCAGGATATCATCATCGAACTTTGCGAACGCATCGGTATGATCGACGACTTCAACGCCAACGTCAACAAAACAGGCGTAATGCTCGGCGAAATTACCTTCGCGCAGCTTGAAGACAAGGACAAACTTGTTCCCGGCAAACGCTACACCATCAGAGAAATCTGGGATAAAGGCGTTCGCGCATATTTCCACAAGTCGCTGGAAGATATGAAGAAAGAGGGTATGCTGGTAATGGATCTTGCTGCTGCGGATGCATACAACTCTTCATGGTTCAAAAAAGGCGAAACAAGACACCCTATCTACTTCGAGCGTCTTAAAAAATCTGGGGACGGACTGCGTAAGTTCTTCACCGAATACAAAGACAAAGTCTATATTCCCGACTTCGATATGGAAGATCAGCTTCAATACTATGAAGCGGTCATCAAATGGCGTCCTAAAAAACTCACCGAAGTTAAGAAGGGCGACAAATATGACATGATCTCCATTAACTGGAAGACCCCAACCTCTCCCATGAGGATCGGCGGTAATGACCAGATGCCCTATCTGAACGAAGCGAGCGGAACTTTTGACCCCACATACGGTAAGCTCTCCATAAACACAAAGACTGCCAAAGAGAAAGGCATTAAAGAGGGAGACACTATCTGGGTCGAATCCGAGAACGGAAAGATCAAAGGCGAGGTACACGTTACCGAGCTTATCTTCCCGGATGTTGTGGGAGTTGCCGGTGCTTTGGGACGTCTTGTGGACAGTCTCGGCAAAAAAGCTGCTTCATATCCGATGTACAACAAACTGACCAACGCGAAAATATCCGACTGCTGCGCTGTGGCTATCGGTGTTTCAAACTCGGTTCCGGTCAGAATCTACAAAGCGTAACGGGAGGATGCAATGAGATACGCAATGATCATAGACAAAAGAAGATGCTATGCCTGTCAGGGATGCACGGTAGCATGTAAAGTCGCAAATGCAACGCCTCCGGGAACGTTCTGGACAAAGACGCTTTCCATTGAGAAAGGTAAGTTCCCCAACGCTCATATGGAATACATGCCCCTGATATGCAACCACTGCGACAACGCACCCTGCGTTAAGGTATGCCCCACAAAGGCTTCCAAAAAGCTTGCGGACGGAACAGTTCAGGTTACAGCTTCCGAATGTATCGGATGCCAGATGTGTATGGAAGCATGCCCTTACGGCGCAAGATATTTCAACAGCGAGGAAACTCCTACATACTGGAGCGAAGTCGGCAAACAGAACCAGTATGAAGCTGAGAGGATGAAAGAGCACGTTGTCAACACTGTTGACAAATGTACTTTCTGCGCACCCAGACGCGAAAAAGGTCTTCCCCCTGCCTGTGTTGCAACATGTGCAGGCGTGGCAAGAATATTCGGTGATCTGGACGATCCGGAAAGCGAAGTTTCCAAGATGTTCAAGAAATTCAAACCGAAACCCTATATGCCCGAAAAAGGCACAAAACCGAGGGTTTTTTACATCGACTGATGAATCACGGTGCGGCGGTGACAACCGCCGCACATTACTGAACCGGAGGTTTACATGAGCAGTGTACTTGAAACAAAGACAATAGCGGCAGAGAACGAAGCGGAAGTTTTCACTCTTCTGGCTGCTTTTTATAACATCAATCCCGACCAGAACTGCGTTGCCGCAATGCGCAATATCGACATTGAGGGAATCTGCGATGAAGATGTCAGGGAGTGTTTCAGAAAGATAACAGATTATGCAAAGGATACCGTGGCGGGAGAAGAGAGCGAGTCGCTTCTCGATCTTAAAAGAGACTGGACTAAGCTTTTCCGGGGGGTTTCTCCCGAATACGGTCCCAAAGCTCCGTATGAGGCTCTTTATGTCGGCGACAAAGGTACACAGCTCTTTTCTGAGCTGACACAGCTTTATCTGGACGAAGGTTACTGCGGATATTCAGACCTTAAAAACCGTCAGGACTATATCGGCATATTGCTTGAGTTTGCAGGTTTTCTTGCACTTCTGAAGGTGAATGCCCTTAACTGCGGAAATACGGAAGAATATGACAGACTGACCGGATGTCTTGAAAACTTCGTCGGCAAACACATCGGCAACTGGTTCCCCATGTTTTATGAGGAAGCGGAAAAACATGTGAAAACAGAGTATTTCAAGGGCGTTTTAGACCTTACGATGCTCATGCTCGGTTAAGACATAAGGAGATAATATGAAAAGAATACTTACAGCGTTAATTCCGGCAATGCTGCTTACATTTACAGCTTTTGCCGCTGATAACGTAAAAGACATGTTCACACAGGGTTCTGTGAGAGGCGACATAAGATTTCTGGATTTTACAAGGGACTTTGAAGGCAGCACAAGCACAAGAGGCGATATGGCAGTGGGCGGACTTCTTTATTACAAAACCGCACCCCTGAAAGGTATCTCTTTCGGTACTGCTTTCGGTACCGTTAACGACGTTGACAGCAACGACCACCATACCGTATACGGCACGCTTCAGAAAGATGACAACGGCGATCACCAGAGCTTCAGCCGTATGCAGGAATACTACATTCAGGGTGAGTATTTTGATACGGTAGTGAAATACGGTGCTCAGGAAATCCGCACACCCTTTATGGAAGTGCATGACCTGCGTATGCTCCCCAGAACCTATAAAGGTCTGTCAGTTATAAACAACAGCGTTGACAACCTTACCCTGTCCGCGTACTACATCACAGATTCAATGGGATGGAGCGACGATCATTTCATCTCTCTTTCAGAAGCTGTGGCAAACGAACCCGGCGGCGCATCAACTATTGATGACGAAAAAGCAATGATCATACTCGGCGCTTCATACAACGTTCCCGTTGAAGCTGTTAAAACAAACGTTCAGGGATGGTACTACACAATGGATGATGTCTATAACCAGACATTCTTCAAAGTAGCTCTGTCAAAAGATTTCAATGGTTTTACTCTTTATGCCAAACCCTCTGTTCTGTGGCAGAAATCTCAGGGTGATGAACTGAACGGCGATCTTGACACTCATCAGTACGGTATCAGCGGCGGTATCAAAACCCTCGGATTCGACGTTACTGCTTTCTATGCGAAAACAGGCGACGACGGCATAGTTGCTCCATGGGGTGATGAAAAGGCTATAATCCAGCAGATACTTGCAGCAGGCAGAGCTGAAGAGAAAGCAAAAGCTCTGAAAGTAGGCTACGACTTCGGCAAACTCGGCGTTAAAGGTCTCAGTGCATATGTGTTCTATGCCGACTATGATGTTCCCTCATCAACAGGTCAGGACATGTCTGAAATGGACTACAGCGTGCAGTATGCATTCTCCGGCGCCCTTGACGGTTTCGGAGTAAGAGCCAGATATGCCGATATCAAAGTTGACGGCGGCGAAGATTATAACGACACAAGGTACTATGTAACTTACAAATTTGCATTCGGAAATAAATAAACAATACTTTTCTCATCGTCTATGCGTAGGATAAAACGATCCTGTAGGTAACGCGTAAACGAGACGACCTCCATTTATGCAGGGCGGAAGATTCCGCCCTGTTTTTGTTTTTGGTACCTTACTTTATTAAGATTCTGGTACTTTTAATATTTATGTTTAAAATGTATTTTATTCCCATAATATAAAACAACTATGACCCGAGTTTCCGTCGCATGAGACAAAGGGTTTTAGCCTCCATAGAAAACAGGATGTTCGTGGCAGACATCCTGTTTTTTTACATTCTTGTCCCTTTCCGTATTTTTCATCTGGTACTGTGTCTTTTTGATGAGTTATAATAAAGTTTATATATGAGCAAAGATAATAATGTTTCATTCAGACATCTTGTCGTAGGCTGCGGCAATGATGTCAACAGTATAAATTTTGATAATGCCGCCACAACGCCTCCTCTTGTGAGCGTTATGGATGCCGTGCGGGATTTCGCCTGCTGCTATTCCTCTGTCCACAGAGGCTCAGGCAGACGTGCGGATCATTGCTCCGGCGTTTACGAACAGACCAGAGCGGATGTTCTGCGCTTCATGGGCGCCGATGAAAACACGCATACCGCCCTTTTTACAAAGAACACCACCGAAAGCCTCAATTTACTTGCTAATACTATCCCCACGAATAAAAAGACCGTTATCGTAACGGAGATGGAACATCATTCAAATGATCTGCCGTGGCGCAGACGTTTCAATGTCGTACATGCTATGACCGACAGAGCGGGCAGGCTTGACCTGAACAGTCTGGAATATCTGCTTAAAAAACACAGAGGCGATACTGCCATGGTGTCTGTAACAGGGGCTTCCAATGTTACAGGCTTCACCAATCCGCTCAGAGAGATATCTGCCATTGTCCACGATTATGATGCGGAGCTTTGCGTTGACGCGGCACAGCTTGCACCGCATAAGGTTATTGATATGACCGCGGACGATATAGATTATCTCGCTTTTTCAGCCCATAAGCTTTATGCGCCGTTCGGAACCGGAGTGCTTGTAGGCAGAACCGGAACTTTTGAAACCGCTTTCCCGTTTATGGCGGGCGGCGGCACAGTTGATATTGTTACAAAAAACAGCGTGTTGTGGGGCGTTTCTCCGGCAAAATTTGAGGCAGGAACTCCTAACCTGATGGGTGTGGTTGCACTTGGTGCGGCAATGAAAACGCTTTCCTCCGAAGGTCTGGCGAGTATCTATGCCCACGAGTCTGCGCTGACAGATTACGCGCTGGACAGACTTGAACGGATTGACGGCGTGCGCCTTTATTCAGACAGAAAAGGAATCGGTGTGATAAGTTTCAATTACAAAGATATATTTCATGCCGATCTTGCGACCGCCCTTTCGGCGACAGCGGGTATAGATGTACGCAGCGGTTGTTTCTGCGCCCAGCCATATGTTCAGAAACTTCTGAACATCTCATTGTCCGATATCGCTTTAAACCTTACTGACGGAAATCTGAGACGTCCGGGAATGGTGCGTATCAGCTTCGGGATGTATAATGGTTTTGAAGAGGTCGACAGATTTTGTGATGCGCTTATCAGCATCCGTGGGGTATCTCGTTCTGAATAGGGTATCCTGCGTTTATCCATGAATTTATTCCGCCGCTTAAGAAACGTACGGTTTTGCCGGGATATCTGCTTTTTATCATCTGTGAGGCAAGAGCCGCCTCTTTTTCGTCATTGGCAAGCAGCACTATTTCGTTATGTCCGTTTATTTCGTCCATTCTGTTTTTGAGATACTGCATAGGGAGATTAATTGATTTTGGGATGTGAACAATAGAGTATTCCAGATATGTCCGCAGGTCGTAATAAACAAATTTTGAAGACTTTCCCATCATCGCTGAAAGCTCCGGTGCCGATATAGAAGCCTTATTATTACGGTTGACCTGTTCCGGCGAGGAATATGAGATGCTTTCAGTGCATATTGCAAGTAAAAGGATAAGAAGAATTGTTCTCATATATCAAATTTCCTTGTGATGAGAAACGCGGATGCGGCTATTATTAACATCTCGACGGAGAACATCCAGTGTCCGGCACCTGTGAGCTGTTCCAATGTGAGACCTTTGCTGAATCCTATCGCACTCAGTTTCAGGAAATACGGATTAAAGGAGTAACCGAACAAAACCCCGCCTGTAAGAAATCCCAGAACTCCGGGAACAAGATAATCTATATTGCCCTGCCCTATTCCGGTTATGAGCGTGCCTGGGCAGACCCCTGCAATTGCCATTCCTATGCCCAGTATCGCGCCTCCTATTATGTTGCCGAGTGCATAAGTGTCCGGCATTGAAGATGCTGATAGCATGTTTTCATCGGCGAAGAGAGATATTGTTATCATTCCGAAGGCTATAGCGGACACCATGAATTTCAGCATGGTGTTGTCCCTGAAAGTAAATTGCCCGATGACCTTATAGCTGTGACCAAGCCCTGTTCTCTGAAGCAGAAAACCGAAAATAAAGCCTATTATAAGCGGTAAAAGCATACAGATCACCTCAGCCTTTTCATTATTAAAGCGGTGGGAACTGCGGCTGCAAACGCGGCTGCAAAAAATAGAAAGCCTGCCGGTGACTGCTGGATTATGCCGGAGATGCCAAGCCCGCTTGTACACCCGCCCGCAATGCTGGCGCCGAACTCTACAAGTATCCCGCAGAAGAATATCGTCAGCCATCTTTTAATTATGTCAGAGCGCGAACGTCCGCGCATACCCTCATCGGGAGTGAGCCGCAGTTTGAAATCGGACGACAGATATGCCGCAGTGAAAGAACCCAGTATCATTCCTGTAAACTGGATAAGCTGGAAGGATATCACGGGCGGTTTAACAAATTTAAAATAAAGAAGATCCTGCCATGGCATGTTCAGATATTTGCCTGCGAAGCTTGCAGCGGTTATGAAACCTCCGGAAGCTCCGAGAACGGTTTTACCGTAAACACAGCAAAGTGCGGCAAGCAAACCCGTAAGCGCACCTGTTACCCATGGTGTCCATGTTTTGGCAGTCAGTACCCGTGATATCATCCCTCCTCCCTTTTGCTGAGCTGTTCTGATTAATTTTGCTCAATAAACAGCTTTATTAAAAGGTCCAGATAGCTGAAATCAGAGGGTACCAATTTTTAAGGTTATTTCAGACTGTAGCCCTTTGCAAAATAGGTTTTCGCATGGTTGATGAATTCCTCCGCAGAAGGAGGCATATATCTGTCTGTCACCCATGACAGCCAGATCCCCCGTTCGCATTTGAAATCGTTTATATGCAGGCACGACAAAGACGAAACATCCACAGTGTCCAGCCATGAGGCAGGGATAAGAGTATTACCGAAACCTTTTCCGGCAAGCTCGCATATTATATCGGGTGTCGTACACTCGAAAGCTATTTTCGGGCTTATCTTCATCTTTTTCAGGAACGAGTCTGTTATCCTGCGCAGTCCTGTTTCGTTTGAGTGATAGACCAGCGGTTCATCCGCTATTTCAAGCAGACTGGCGGAACCTTTCCCTGCAAGTCGGTGGTTTTTTGAAACGGCTATGAGTATCTCGTCGGAAGCCTGCCTGTGACATTCCACACCCGCTTCGTCAATGGGCAGTATGGAAACGCTGAGGTCAATCTCTCCGTCAAGAAGGCTTTTCAGTATCTTCTCATGGCTTGTTATCTGTATCAGGTTGAACAGAATGTTCGGATGAACCCCCAAAAATCCGGTGAGAAGTTTCGGCATTATCCGCGCAACTGTGGAACCGATGGTTATCCTGTTCTTCCGGAGCTTCGCCATGTCGGTAAGCTCCCTCTGTGCCTGCTCCATCTCAACGAATATCCTGCGCACCCTCTTTTCAAACATCCTGCCGAATTCGTTCAGCATTATCCTCTTGCCCTTGCGCTCGAAAAGTTCGACACCAAGATTTTCTTCCAGTCTGGAAATGGTCTTGCTGAGCGAAGGCTGGCTGATATTCAGTTCGTTCGCCGCATGGGTGATGTTTTCGTACTCCGCAACAGTAAGGAAATATCTGAGCTGAATGTATTCCATATGATACCTCCTAATAGCTTAAAAGTTATATTATCATGATAAAATATGTATTTCAAATTATTAATGACAGATGTTATATTATTGCAAAACACAAGGGGGACTGACCATGTGGTGTAAAAGAATACTGGTTGCTTATGACGGTTCCGCGGCGGCTGACCTTTCTTTGAGAAGGGCGATTGCTCTTGCCGATACCTGCGGTGCCGAGATAATGGCGATTCATGTTGTTGTCGGCGCGCCTTCGGCGGAGCTTTCGGATTTTTACGATCAGGATCTGGACATAGAGACCAATGCGCTCACAATCCTGAACAATTTCAGGGGTCGTCAGAAGTTCATGATGATAGCCGGAATGTCTCCTTCCTATGCCATACTTGAACAGGCGGAAAAGACTGAAAGTGACATTATCATAATGGGCAGCCGCGGTTTGACAGGTATCAAAGAATATCTGGGCAGCGTCAGCCATGCCGTTGTTCAGCACGCGAAAGTGCCTGTTATGATAGTTAAGGAGCAATGCGCAGTATGAATTCTCAGAAAGTCTTTACCAAAGACTTTATCTTAGGAGCGTCGGTAAATTTCCTTCTGATGCTCTGTTACTTTATCCCAATGATGGTGATGACACTGTATGTTACAGAGTCATTAGGAGGCTCAATCGGCGAGGGCGGACTTGCCGCCGGACTTTTCGTTATCGGCGCGCTGATATCCAGAATGTCCTGCGGAAAATGGATGAACATCACAGGCAGATGGAATCTGCTTTTTTATGGTTCGCTTGTCTGTTTCGGCAGCGTTCTGCTCTATTTCATAAGCAGTAACCTTTATGTGCTTTATGCAGTGCGGCTGATACATGGTATAGCTTACGGAGCGTCGGCAACTGCTGTCGGAACCATGGTGGCAGGAATGATACCCGCCGAGCGCAGGGGCGAAGGACTGGGTTATTACCTGCTCAGTATCACTCTGGCATCAGCAGTGGGTCCGTTCATAGGTATGTTCATCATAGCACACGGCGGATTTAATATGATATTTTCCGTTTGTGTCGCCACCACCGCGTTGAGCGTTGTCGGTGTCGTGTTTATGAGCAGAGATAACGAAGTGCTGGTTGCTGAAAAACAGCCGGCTGCCGAAACCCGCGGCGGACTTTCAGCATATTTTGAATTTGCCGCTTTGCCTATCAGCTTCGTATGTCTGGTAATGTATTTCTGCTATTCAGGTGTTATGGCGTTCATTACACCCTTTGCAAAACAACAGGGGCTTACGACCGCCGCATCAATGTTCTTTGTCGTCTATTCCGTCGTGATACTGGTCTCCAGACCGTATACCGGCAGACTTTTTGATACGAAAGGCGAAAATGTTTCCATGTACCCGTCCTTTGTGGCTGTTGCGGCGGGGATGTGTATTTTAGGTGCTTCAAAGGGCGCCGTGGGTGTGCTTACGTCTGCGGCGCTTATAGGCTTCGGCTTCGGTGTTGTCCAGTCATGCGGACTTGCCATCGCCGTAAAGCTTACTCCGCCGGACAGACTTGCTCTGGCGAACTCAACCTTCTACGCTTTCGTGGATGCGGGCGTCGGCATGGGTCCCCTGATTCTGGGGCTTGTGATCCCCGCTACCGGATATAAAGGAATGTATTACCTGCTGGCTGTGATATCCCTTCTTTGCCTCTTTCTCTATTATTTCACACACGGCAGAAATGCCGGACAACCGCAGATCGCGGAAGAACCTATTCCGCAATATAAAGCTGTCTGACACAAGCATAAAGGGCGGCATCCTGTGCCGCCCGATACCATTAACTTCAGAATTTTTACATGCCCGTCTTTAACATCTCAAGCTTGACATTGAATTATATTATTGATATTGAAAATCAGTATCTAATTTTACAGGAGGAGAGATGGACATAGCAGATATGATGCAGAAGGGCGGAATAATGATGTATCCGCTCGCAGTCTGCTCTGTGGTACTGCTTGCGGTGTTTCTGGAACGGCTCTGGTTTTTCACCGCGAACAGAGGCAGAAAACAGAACTATGTGGATGCGGTGCATCTTGCCGTGGAGGGTAAGCCGGAAGATGCTTTGAGATGTCTGGAGGGTGCGAAAGGCGAAACCGAACGCGTATTCGCAGAGGCTCTGCGCCACGCACAGGTGAGCAGGCACGATATGGAACATATCGTCACCAACAGAGGCGTTCAGGAACTCCAGCGCTTTGCCAAGCATCTCCATGTTATGGAACTTATCGGACGTGTTGCGCCCATGATGGGGCTGTTCGGTACTGTTCTGGGTATGGCGGCGGCGTTCCGCACCGTGGCTGCATATAAGGGTGCAGTTGATCCGGCGCTCCTTGCAGGCGGCATATGGGAGGCGCTTTTAACCACCATAGCAGGGCTTTTCGTAGGTATCCCCGCGCTCATCGTGTACCACTTTTTTGAAAAGAGTCTCCACACCAAGGCGGTAAATCTGAAAGTGAAGGGCGAAGAAATGGTGCGGGTTCTGGAGCGGATGCATGATAGACTTTGATATATTCCATAAAAAAGACAGTTCGCCGGACATGACACCGATGATAGACATGGTGTTTCTGCTATTGATCTTTTTCCTGCTGACCTCCGTGTTCAGCCTTCCCGCGGTTAAAACGAAACTGCCCGAAAGCAGTACGGCGCAGCAGGTGAAACAGGATGAGCTTACCGTAGTTGTTAAATCGGACGGGAGTGTATATCTGAATGATTATCCTGTGGATGACATACATTTGAGGATGATGCTCGGCAAAAAACTTGCTGCAGCGGACGAGAAGATTGTGAACGTTTCCGCTGACGAAAGCGTAGATTTCGGGAAGATAGTAAGGGTCATGGATATTGCGAAGGAATCCGGTGCGGAATCGGTGGCGTTTCTGACAGATAAACGTTCGGATGAACAATCTTCAGAAAAACCGCATATTTCGTATTGACACTATCGGGAGATAATGATAATCAGTATCATTATGGAAATACGGTATGAGGATGGTATAAAGTACAGCTCGGCAAAGGCATATGCTCTCTGCATCCTGTTTTCACTGGGGCTGCACTTCTGGCTGAGTACTTTCAGCCTTCAGGAACAGGTTGACAGAAAAGAGGAGATCATGCGGGTTCTGCTGAAACAGAGACCCGTTGTTCAGGAGTCTGTTCCTGTTGTTCCGGAACCTGTGAAGAAACCGACACCTGTTCCGCAGAAACCAGTTCAGCAGGTCAGACCGATTGAAGAACCTGTTGTTAAAGAGACTGTTAAAACTCCTGTTGCCGAACCTGTAAAAGTTCCGGTTCAGGAGGCAGTTCCTGTGGAACCTGTAAAACCTGCTGTGTCTGTTCAGAAACCTGTTGAGGTTCCCATGCCGAAGCCTGTTGAACCTATTGTGCAGCAGCCTGCTTTCGACTATTCAGGTTATCAGAACAGGCTTGGCGGAAGGCTTGAGAGCAATAAGAAATACCCATACATGGCTCGCAGAAAGGGTATGGAGGGCGTTGTCCGTATAAAAGCGGTGATAGGTGCCGACGGTTCGCTGGTTGCATCTTCCGTTTTTCAGTCCAGCGGGTTCAGACTGCTGGATGACGAGGCGGTAAAACTTATAAGGTCTGTTTTCCCGTTTGAGAAAGGTTCGGGTGAACAGTTCAGCGTTATAATACCAATAAATTACAGGCTGACAGAATGAAAGGAAACACTAACGAGGTTATCCCCCTTTTCACAGAGGAGATCCGGTGCCGAAGATGCGGCAGGCTGCTCATGAAAGGGCATGTTCGGGCTGTTGAAGTGAAATGTCCGAAGTGCGGATACATACAGGTCATAGCGGCAGTGACAACAAAAAAATGACGCATCCCGAAAGCAATTAACGGCTCTTTTTAAGAGCTGTCCGTAAATAATTCAGAGAATCTTAGAATTCCAAAAAACCAACAGGAGATGTTTTGTATGACAGGTAAGAAACTGTTAATGTTTCTCTGCGCTCTTATGGTGTCCGTTTCCGCTATGGCGGCTGACACAACGCAGCTGAAACAGAATGAGGTTCTCGTTACGGCGACAAGAACGGAAAAAACGGCAGCCGAAGTTCCCATGACCCTTTCCGTTATCACGGAGGAGGAGATAACAAAATCCGGAGCGATGACGCTTGCCGATCTTCTTAAAGATATCCCCGGCGTTCAGCTTACGTCCACCGGTTCCGCAGGTATATTCCGCCTCAGCCTCAGAGGTGAGGGCGCTTCAAGAACGCTTGTTATGATAGACGGAGTAAAGATATCCGAACAGAAATCCATGGACGGTGCGCCTCTGCTGGTGGATATAAATTCCATTGAACGCGTTGAAGTTATCAAAGGCCCGGCTTCAGTTCTTTACGGATCAGAAGCGATAGGCGGTGTTATTAATATCATCACAAAAAAAGGCGGCGACAGGATAATTCAGGGTTCTTTCACCACGACTTACGATTCCGGTACGGAAGGAACAAGCAATTCGCTCTCTCTGTATGGCGGGTACAAAGGTTTCTATTACAGAATGGAGGCAACAGGCACCGATCAGGGCGACCGCAAGGACTCTGACGGCGACAAGGTTGATAATACAAAGTTTGAAAGCACCAACTACAGAGGCGTTGTAGGGTTTAAGAATAAGAAATACGACATAGGTGTCGAGCATACCGTCTATCGCTCTGACAACGAGGTCAAGACCGGATACGAAGATGCTGACATCACTGCCGGCGACATGAAAATGGAGATGGATCTTCCCGACTGGGACAGGGATAAAACTCAGGCGTATTTCGAGATGAACAACGAAGGCTCCGTCCTCAGCCGTATTCGTATAGACGCGTATACGCAGAACACCTATAAAAAGTTCATAAACAACATGTACATGATGATGGGACCCATGAGCACGCAGTATCTTTCCACCACAAAGAACGATCTGGATTCCGTGGGTTTCAACGCTCAGGCGAACTTCAGCTTTACTGATTCAAACCTGCTTATCGCAGGTGTTGAATATATGAAAGACGACCTTGAGGCGAAAGAGAGCATACTCAATTTCATGGCGACCTCTTACACCAATTCCACAAGCGACGCAAACCAGTCTTCATGGTCTGTTTTTGTACAGGACGAGCAGGTGCTTGCCAGTGATTTCGTCCTGACGGGTGGTCTGCGTTACACCAAAACGGATACGGAGCTTGAAAGCACAAACAAAAGCGGACAGACTCCAGGCAGTTCGGATACAGACAGCACAGTGGGAAGCCTTTCGCTCATGTATAACGGCGTGAAAAACACCGTGTTCCGTGCGCAGGTTGCCACAGGCTATAAAACACCCAACCTTCAACAGCTCTATATGGGTACAACCCACGGCAGCAGCACACCTACAAAATCCAACAAAGATCTTGATTCCGAAACAAGCACCAACTATGAAGTGGGTGTTCGCTATGCGGGAAGCGGTCTGGATGCCGACGTTGCACTGTTCTACAGCAAAGCGAAGGACTACATAACAACCCAGAAGGTTGTCGATTCAACCACCACCAGCGGATATGCGAATTTATACACCAACGTGGACGAAGCAACTACCAAGGGTCTTGAGCTGGTTTTAGGCTACACTATTGCGGATTTTCGCCCCTATGTTGAGGCGACTATACTGAAACGCGATTATGACTATGGTACCTACAGCACCACAAAAGTAGGCAGCCCTGACAAATATGCAAGATACGGCGTTGAATATAACAGAAGCTTCGGCAAAAACATTGATTTTAGCGCGGATGCATATGTCAGATATGCGGAAACTTCCGAAACTGAAGATTCAGCAGGCGATATCACAAGCGATGCGGGTTTCCACACATACAACCTGTCAGTCTCTGGTTCATACACTTTCGACAGCGGACGCAGGATGACGCTCTCCGCGGAAGCACTTAACCTGAACAATGAAGACTATTACCTTGCGGGTGCGACTGAATCTCTGGTTGAGCCAGGCAGACACTATGTGCTGAAAGCCGGAATAGAGTTTTAAGGAAACAATATGACTGTAAAGATAGTATACGCGACCCGTTACGGTTCCACGCGGCAGATTTCCGAGTGGATAGCGGAAAGGCTTGAAGCGGAAGGCTTTGCGGTCAGGCTTGAAAATGCGGAAAATTCAGAAGGGGCTGAGGGGTACGATCTCGTACTCCTCGGCTCCGGTATTTATAATCACGGCTTTCTGAAAGAGCTTGAGGATTATATCGAAAAACATTCGCAAAGCCTGATGCAGACCAATACGGCGCTTTTCGGCATAGCCATGAAGACCGAACCGATAATGCACAAGGGCAAAAGCCACGGCGGAATACTGATGCTTGAGAAATATGCTCAGAAACTAGGCGACAGCGTCATCGGATGCGGGATGCTCCACGGGCAGATGATTTTTTCTGCCATGTCTGAAAAGGACAGAAAAGGTATTGAGCAGTTTTACAAAATGATAGGTATGCCGGAAGCGGAAGCGGCAGAGAGAAAAAAGCCCAGAACGCTGATGGACAAGAGAGAGTGCTGGGAATTTGCCTGCGGAATAATTGAAAAGATAAACAGGGCAAAGGTGAGGCAATGAGCTGGGCAGAAGCGCTTGATGCCGAAAAAAAGAGATTGATATTCGGTAATGAGGATTCAACAGGGTTCGCGTCCGCATATGACAAAAAACGCACGGTACATGCCGGAAGCAAAGGACAGGTTCTGGCTCCCGAAGAGGCGGCAAAAGCGTGGATGGGCGCCTGTTCGCAGACATCCGACGTGAACAAGCTGGTGTATGTGAACGTTCCGTTCTGCCAGACCAGATGCCTCTATTGCGGATTTTTCAAGAATCTGGCGAAGGCGGACATGATGGAGGCTTTCAGCAGCGCTCTGGCTGACGAGATAAAGAGTTCCGCACAGCTTCCCATGTTCTCGTCGGGCAGCATCAATGCCGTATACATCGGCGGCGGTACACCGGGTGCGCTCAGCGCGGAGCAGATATCTCTGATGCTTGAAACCATAAAGGAACGTCTGCCTCTGGCAAACGACTGCGAATTCACTTTTGAAACCAGAACTTATCAGCTTACCGACGAGAAGATAGATGCGTGTCTGAACGCGGGCGTGAACAGGTTTTCCCTCGGCGTTCAGTCTTTTGATACGAAGGCGCGCCGCTCCATCGGCAGGGTGGACGACGGCGATACAGTTATGCGGATGATAGAGAAGCTGAAAAGCCTTAACGAGGCGGCTGTGTCTATAGACCTCATGTTCGGACTGCCATATCAGAGCGAGTCGGATTTCATAGAGGATATCCTCACTGCGGACAGGCTGGGCGTTGACGGCATGGCTCTTTATCAGCTCAACGTGTTCGACGACGGCAAACTTATGGAGAAGATAAAAGAGGAGAAACTGCCCCCTCCGCCCACAACGGCAGAGCAGGCGGTCTATTTTATAAAAGCCCACGCCGTTATGCAGAGGCTCGGCTATATGCAGCCCTCAATGGCGCACTGGGTAAGGGATACAAGAGACAGAAGTCTTTACAACCGTATGACCAAGCAGGGCAATATGATGCACGCATTCGGCGCGGGTGCCGGCGGGCGGACGCAGCAGCACGGATATTTCACCCATATGGCGCTGGAACCCTATCTGGGGATGGTGAAAGCCGGGCGTAAACCCATCATGGGTATGAGCAGAAACCACGAGCGTCAGCGGCTTCATAACCTGATATCCAGCCAGATAGACTGCGGGTATCTCCGAGGAGATATGGTTGACGCAGAGGCGGATTTCAGACTGACGGAGGTTTTTGAACCACTCATAAGTTCATGGGAAAAAAGAAAACTGGTGGAGCGGTTCGGCACAACCGTGAAGCTGACCCCGCAAGGGCAGTTCTGGTATGTGAACATGGCGCAGTCGCTCATCGACGTTACGGAGCTGTATTTCAACAGCGGATACACACCCACGGCGGCAAAGGTCGCCGCACAGAATTAAGGAGCGGAATATGTCGGAAGCGATAAAGCAATATCTGGAAGAGAAAAAGGGCGTAGCCACAGTTATGGCGGCGAGAGAACTGAATGTTCCCGAAAGGGAAGTGGTGCGCGCACTGGACGAGCAGTCGTTCGAGGTGGGCATATCAAAGTTCGGCGAGATAATGGACGACATCAGCGAGTGGGGCGGGATACTTATGATAGTCACCAACAACAGCGTGATATGCGAGGTATCAGGCGAACTGCCCAAAGGCAAATTCAGCCACGGCATGTTCAACCTGCACTCCGATACGTCGCCCATCGGCGGACATCTGATGGCGGATAAATTTGACAGCATACATTTTGTGAGCCGTCCGTTCATGGGCAAAGAGAGCCTTTCGGTTCAGGTTTACGACATTGACGGAAACGCCGCTTTCAAGATACACGTCGGCAGGGACGAGAAACATGAGCTGAAACAGGATCAGGTTGAAAGGTTCCATGCGCTTAAAAAGAGGATGATGCAATGAAAAATGTACTGGTGATAATGCTTGTTCTTCTGTGCGGTTCCGCATTTGCGCAGATAAGCTTTAAGGATTCTTCGGGACAGACCGTCACTCTGGACAAACAGCCTGCGAAGGTTGTTGTTCTGAACAGTTCAAACCTTGAAATGTATTTTGCAGCGGGCGGCACTCCGGCGGCGTATGCCATGAGTTCCACCACGCCCGTTTATATTGAGAACAGACTGAAAGGACTGCCGAACGTCGGCAGGGTAGAAAACCCTGACATAGAGCGCATCGTCGCCATGAACCCTGACCTTGTGATAGGCATGAACTTCCCTTTTCATGTTGCTCTTCGTTCCTCTCTGAACGGTGCGGGTATAAAGGTTGCGCTGTTCTCGCCTGTGACTTTGCCGCAGGTTAAAGAAACTGTGCAGATATTCGGCAATATCACGGGAAATAAAGCGAAAGCCGCTGAATCTATCGCAGATATCGACGATAAACTCAAAAATGTGCAGGACAGGCTTAAGGGCGTTAAAAAGGTGAGGGCACTGGTGCTTTACGGTTCGCCTGAAAGCTATAATATGGCGCTTCCTGACAGCTATGCTGGCATGATGCTCGATATGGCAGGAGGCGACAACATTGCCGCAGGAACGAAGGCAGATAAAAATGGACCGATGGCGGGTTCAGCCATGTCCAGAGGTTTCGCTCCGGTGAGCCTTGAAAACATAGCTATGCAGAATCCTGACTATATATTCCTGATAAATCATGACAATAAAACACAGGCGAAGAACGATTCCAGCCTTACGAAGCATCCCGCATGGAGCGGGCTGAGTGCCGTTAAGAACGGAAGAGTGGTAAGCCTGCCCTTTGAAACATACGGAAACAACCCCACCGTGCGCACAGGCGATGCGGTTCTGAGGCTGGCGAAGATGATGTATCCGGAGCAGTTCAAGTGAGAGAATTTTCAGACAGCGATACCAAAAGGCGGCTCATGACAGGAGCCGCCGGTCTGATGCTTCTGGCGGCAGGATTTGTCGTCAGTGTCATAACGGGAACGGTCGACATATCAATGGGCGATATGGCGCGCATATTCACAGGCGTGCAGACGGACGGCATGTATCATGTGCTGATGAACATCCGCCTGCCGCGTATCATAACGGGCGCTTTTGTGGGGGTAAACCTTGCTCTGTCGGGTGCCATACTTCAGGCCGTTCTTAAAAATCCCCTCGCAGATCCCGGTATTGTGGGCGTTACGGCGGGCGCGGGGCTTTTCGCTATGGCGGTGATGATACTTCTGCCCTCTTTCACGCATATGGTTCCTCCCGCTGCGTTTGCGGGGGCGCTTGTCACCTCTCTTGTAATTTACTTTCTGGCTTACGACGGCGGCGCACACCCCCTCCGGCTTATTCTGGCGGGGGTTGCTCTCGCCGCATTTCTCGGAGCGTTCATGTCCTGCCTGACAGTGCTTTACAGCGACAGGGTGCAGGGAACCGTAAACTGGATGGCGGGTTCTCTCAGCGGCAAAAGCTGGATACATGTCAAAATGATACTGCCATACACCCTTTTGGGACTTTTCGGCGCGGGAGTGGGTGCGAAATATCTCAACATTCTCATGCTCGGCGACGACGTTGCCCGTGGTCTGGGGCTTTCCGTTGAGCGCATAAAATTTCTGCTGACAATGCTTGCCGCTCTTCTGGCGGCTTCCGCTGTCAGCGTGGCGGGGCTTCTTGGGTTTGTGGGGCTTATAGTTCCGCATATAACAAGGCTCATAATAGGTTCCGATAACCGTTTTCTGATACCGTTCAGCGCAGTTTTCGGCGGCATAATCGTCATATTTGCGGATACTGCGGCAAGGGTGGTCTTCGCACCCTATGAGCTTCCCGTAGGCGTTGTGATGGCGTTTGTAGGTGCGCCGTTTTTCCTCTATCTTCTCAGCAGGAGCAGCAGATCATGAATTTTTTCTCATGTGAAAACCTCTCCGCCGGATACGGCAGAAAAGAGGTTTTAAAGAATATAACCCTTTCGTTTGAAAAGGGACATATAGCGTCTGTCATAGGTCCCAACGGTTCGGGCAAGTCAACCCTGCTTAAGTGTATGGGCAGACTTCTGAAACCTTCTGCGGGATGCGTGTATCTGGACGGGAAATCAATTTCGTCCATGACCGACAGCGCCATAGCCAGAAACGTGGGCATCCTGCCGCAGTCGCCCAACGCCCCCGGGGATATTCCCGTTCACTGTCTTGTGGCATACGGGCGCAACCCCCACAAAAAGGTACTTTCATCATTTACTAAAGACGACCGCGAAACCGTGGAATGGGCGATGCAGGCGACAGGCTTACAGGATAAGCGCTTTGTGAGGCTCGGACAGCTTTCCGGCGGTGAGCGTCAGAGGGCATGGATAGCGATGGCGCTGGCACAGCGTCCCCAGATACTGCTTCTGGACGAGCCGACCACATATCTGGATATTCATCATCAATTCGAGGTGCTTGAACTTCTGGAAAAGCTGAATACATCCTGCGGACTGACCGTTGTGATGGTGATGCACGACCTGAATCTCGCCTCAAGGTTTTCGGGACGGCTTGTCGCCATGAAGGACGGACAGGTGGTTCTTGACGGATGCGCAAAGGGTGTTCTCACCGAAGAGAACATATTCGATATATTTCGCGTGAAAAGCCGCATAGTTGATATGGACGGCAGCAAGGCGGCTATGTATATGGGTGTTGCCTGATGCTTCTGGAAGTGATGAATATCCGCAAGACCTACGGAAAGGTTGTCGCGGTGGAAGATGTTAGTTTCAGCATAGGCAGAGGCGAGGTTTTCGGCCTTTTGGGAGAGAACGGAGCGGGCAAGACCACCACTATCAAGATGCTTTCAACCCTTGCAACACCCGATTCGGGACGTATTCTGCTGAACGGCAGAGACATCCGCAAATACAGACGTGAAACCAGAAAGAGCATCGCAGTCGTTTCGCAGGATATGAATCTCGGATACGAGCTTTCCGTATTTGAAGTGCTTTACATCTATGCCCTGCTTCGGGGCATCCGCAACAGCAAAAAACTGATAGACGAGACCATTGCAAAGATGGGTATGACAGAAAAACGCAACTCAAAGGTAGGCACGCTTTCCGGCGGGCAGAAGAGGCGCGTTATGGCGGCTCGTGCCATGCTTTCAGGCGCAGAGCTGATATTCATGGACGAACCAACCATAGGGCTTGACCCTGCAGTGCGGCGCGAGATGTGGGATATCATAAGACAGATGCAGGCGGACGGGCGCTCCATTCTGCTAACCACCCACTACACCGACGAGGCGGAATACCTCTGCGGACGGGTGGCGATCATGGAAAAGGGGCGCATCGTGAGCATGGACACCCCTCAAAGCCTCATCGACTGCGCCGGTGCGTTTGCCGTGGACATAAACAGCCGCACACTCCTTTTCAGAGACAACGATGCGGCTGACGATTACATTGCGAAAGAGAGCCTTACGGGACACAGAGTGAGAAGAACAAAGCTGGACGACGTGCTTGTCAGCAGTATAGGCAGGGCAGTATGACTGAAGCGTTAATGGGTACCTACGCGGTTTTTTACCGCGAGATGCTGATTTTTAAATATAAACTCATGAGGCTGGGTTACGTTTTTTACAGCGTTTCCACGCCGATACTCTATCTTCTGGCGTTCGGGCTTGGGTTCGGTTCCAGAGTACAGATACCTGATTACGGCGCTTTCCTTATTCAGGGTATAGTATGCATGAGCTCCATGACAAACTCGTTCAACATGGTTTCCGTGTCGGTGGGCATGGGCAGGCTTCATTCAGGTGAGTTTCAGACAGTTCTGACATCTCCAGTAAAGGCATCGGCTATAATGCGCGGACTTGTGCTTTCCGGTGTCGTGCGCGGGCTGTTCGCATCCACCATGATACTTCTGGCGGGGCTTTTTGTGTTCCATGTGTTTCCGTTCACATTCGTGGCTTTCGTTGCTTTGGTGCTGAACACAGCCTTCTTTTCGGCGGCAGGTGTAATTATCGGTGTTGTCATAGACGACATGGAGAACCATGCCGTGCTGACAAATTTCATAATCATGCCTATGGCGTTCTTTTCGGGAACATTTTACCCCGTTGATTTTCTTCCGCATTGGCTGCAGAAGCTCGTATGGCTGCTCCCTTTGAGCCATGCGAACAAACTTATTCGTGCGGGTGAATTGAACGCTGAAACATTGCCGTCCTTCATCCTTCTTCTTGGACTTACTGCGGTCTGTTTCACAGCCGGAACCTTTATGCTGAACAGGTATAATGAGTGAGCTATGTTCTTAATAACATAATATTCAATTGACACTGATTTCCCTTCTTGTTAGGCTCATAATATATTCAAATTAACACAATACGTGTTTCGCATCTTCTTGTTGATGCATTTCAAGTTTTGCCGTTTTGCGGGGATGGCTCTTTTTTTTCTCGGGTTTTGAGGAATTATGCTTAATTTTCTTATCGGAGTATAATATGAACAGGTTTTTAAAATCGTCGTCAGGTCAGGTTCCGCCATTTTCCAAATTCATTGTCATGGCAATTATTGCTTTTGCCGCTTTGAATGCTGTGCCTGCATACAGCGATACTATCTCGAGCAGTACCGACGTATCCGTTTCAGTTTTCGCCGGCAATTATGATTTTATTGAACTAAGAACCGACAACGACAGCGTAAGCGACATAACACAAACTCTCATTCTTTCAGGTAATACAACAATTAACAACCCGACTTACAGCGGTGTCATAATGCAGACCAACTCTGCAAACCGCGATGCTATAGTGAGCATAGGTTCTGACGTCAGTATAACTTCCAACGGCGGATTCGGTGCCGTTTGGGTGCGCAACGATACATCGGGCGACATTACTATCACAAATAACGGTACTGCTATTGCCAATGCAACAGGAGGACCCGGCATTACAGCGACAACCAATCTGGGTTCTGTCGTCATAGTGAACAACGGGAGTTCAACATCAGTTGACAACTGGGGCATATATGGGGACGGGGGATATAACAATACAAGTGCCGATCCTGCCACTGTGAGTCTGACAAACACGGGAACAGTGACTTCATATCTGGCAGGGATGCGCGCTATCAACTATCAAGGTTATGCATATATAAACAACAGCGGAACAGTTGAATCCGCAACACGTCAGGGGCTTGTAGCGTGGTCGGATGACGGTAATGTAGGTATAGAAAATACCGGCTCCGTTACATCCGGAGACGACAGTGCTATCCATGCGATGAGCGAAAACGGCGATATAATTGTTGTTAATGAAGGAACTCTTACCGCCTCCGATGATGACCTTATTGTTGCCACCAGAGCTGGATATGCAGGTATACTAGCATATTCCGAATACACAGGCGATATAGGCATCGTTAACACCGAGGACGGCATAATAAACGCAGCAGATGATTTCGGTATATCTGCCGAAGCAACTGCTGGGAAAGTTTCGATAGTAAACATCGGAACTATCAACGCACTTTCAGGAGTAACCGGGACGGCTGCGGACGGAGCTGTTGAAATTGTAAATGCCGGAACAGTGACTGCAACGACCAAAGGTATTGTTCTGAACGGATCAACTAATTATCTGGTAAATGTTGGTTCGATAACTGTCAGTTCCGGTGCGGCAATTGAAACGGGCGACGGAGATACCACCATTATAAATGAAGGAACAATAGATTCAGGAAGCTCTGACAATGTGGCTATCGCTTTCGGTGATGGAGATAACAGACTCGTTATAGATGCGAATTCTGTAATTGTCGGCAAAGTGACGTCAGGAACAGGTGTCACAACTCTTGAACTTTCTGGAGCAGGGACACTTGATACTGATCTGATAAGCGACACAGGACAATATCAGGGTTTTGACAATGTTGAAAAAACAGGTGACGGGACATGGGAGATAACAGGTGATTCCGATAACGTCAACTGGAGCATATACGGCGGTTCGCTTTCCATAAACGGTTCTGTTAAAAACGTAGACGTTTACGGCGGCACTCTCAGCGGTTCCGGTAATTACGGCGATATAGTTGTGGATTCCGGCGGCGTGCTTGCACCCGGAAACTCAATCGGAACGATGAATGTCACCGACGTGACATTTTCAACAGGTTCTACATATGAAGTTGAGATAGACAAAGACGGCAGCAGTGACAAAGTAAACGCCACGGGAACCGTTACCATTGAAAGCGGTTCAACCATAAACGTATTGGCAGAAGACGGAACCAGCGACGGTTCCGATTATGATCCCTATACGAAATATACCATAATAACCTCAGAAGATGGAATCACAGGTACTTTTGACACGGTCACAGACAGTTTCGCGTTCCTTGACGTTTATTTGCAGTATGATGAGAATAACGTTTACATAGAACTTTTGCGCAATAATATGGATTTCACCAGCTATGCCAAAACAAGCAATCAGGCTGGTGTTGCAAAGGCTCTCGGAACACTCGGCATAGACAGCCCTCTCTATAAGGCGGTTCTTCCTCTAAGCGAAGCGAAAGTTGCTGATGCCTTCTCCATGCTTTCTGGTGAGGCTTATGTTTCCGTTCAGACAATGCTTCTCGACGACAGCCGCTTTGTGAGAGATGCGGTGCTTTCGCGCGCTCCCATTGAAACAGGAAGTTACCGGTTCTGGTTCAACGCATTCGGCGCGAAGGCAGACTGGGAAGGAAACAGCGGGACTTCCACACTCAGCCGCACAATCGGCGGTCTGATTGTCGGTGCTGAAAAAGCTATAAACACCACCACAAGCGCAGGTCTTGTTTTCGGTGCGGAAAATACCGACTATGACGTGGATTCCCTCTCCTCTTCCGGCTCGGTTAAAAGCTATTATCTTGGCGCATACGCTGAAAAACTTATAAACGACATCACGCTCACTTTCGGCGCAGCATACGGATGGCACAATATAGATGCTGACAGAACTGTCAGTTTCGGCAGTTTAAGTGAACAGCAGGATGCTGACTATGATGCGGACAGCTACCAGTTCTTCGGTGAAATAAGCTATGATATCAAAGACGGCAACAGCAAAGTCACCCCTTTCCTGAACGCCGCATATGTGAAACTTGACACTGACGGTTTCAGCGAGGACGGAGGCAGTTCTGCTCTCCGCGGCGATTCATCCGACATGGACACTGTTTTTGCCACAGCGGGACTTCGTGTGGAAACACAGACAGTGCTTGGCGGTCTGAAACTGAAACCCAACGGCTCTGTCGGGCTTAAACACTCTTTTGGCGACAGAACACCCGAAACCACAGTTGCACTTGAGGGCGCCGATGCCTTCACAACAGAGGGTACGCCCATTGCCCGCGATACGGTTGTTTTTGAGCTTGGCGTTGACAGCAGCGTATCTGCCAGAACGTCTGTGGGAGTTGCCTACAAAGGTAATTTCGCAGGAGAATCAACCGACCAGAGCATCAATGCCGATCTGACCATAAGATTCTGATAAACACAGGGGCGGGAATACCGCCCCTCATGTTGTTGGTAAGCTGGTTAAAAGTTAATGAGGTTGCCTTGCCATCCTTTATGGAGAGTTTTTCAGGCTCTCCCTTTTTCTCCTGCCACTTTGCATGATCAAATTTTTTTTCTTGAAAATTTCTCTTTTTTAGTCGTCCTGTGTGTCGTTTTATACTGAGATTTTAATAATTTAATCAATAATTAATTATTATGCATCGGGAAAGATTTTATATTTCCAACATTGCCTTTTTTATGAAATATATCGCAAATAATCTTGATTTAGTAACTAAGTAGGGGTATTTTTAAACATAAGACATACATAATTACATATTTGCCTTGGGTATTTAAGCCTGACAAACAAAAAAACATGCGGTTTGTTAATGGTCTCAGGGAGGATTCTGATGATTCGTTTAATGTCCATCAAATTTAAAATTATACTTCTTGCTACACTTGTGTCCATTGTTGTTCTTCTTGTAACTTACCTTATAATGGCTAATGCCGCAGAAAAGATTGAAAAAAATATCTATTCTTCGTCTGCTGCCAGCCTTAACGGTACCTATCTGGACAAGCTGAATACAAAGATGCAGGTCGGTATTACAAACGTGGTCTCTTTTTCAGATGATCCGGTTATCATTTCTTCACTGCTAAGCGGGGATCGACAGGCAGTAATTAACAGACTTAGCGGTATTTCAGATCTTTTTAAAAAGAATACTGAATATAAAAACATCAAAATACACGTTCATACGTCTGATTACAGGTCGTTTGTAAGATCATGGGCGCCGGAGAAATACGGAGAAGACCTCAGTCAAACCAGACCTTCGGTTAAAATGGTTAAAGCTGAGAAAAAAATTGTTGCCGGTTTTGAGGTCGGCAATGCCGGATTTGCTCTACGGGCGATTGCTCCTGTTATGAAAAACGGGGAATATATCGGAGCCGTTGAGTTTATACAGGGTTTAAACTCAGTTGCAAAAGAGTTGAGCGCATCTGATAAGAGTATGGCGCTCCTGATGAACAAGGATCTGACAAGTCTGGCATCCGATCTTGCTTCCGCTCCGACTGTCGGCAATTACATTCTGGCGCAGAAAACTGATGATGAAGATCTTTTAAACATCGCTCGCGAGAACCCATCGATATTTGATGGCAAAGACGGTTATCTTATGACGGATAAATACTTTATAACCGTTATTCCGATCGCGGACATCAGCGGGAAAAATGTCGGAGCAGTGCTTCTCGGTGAAGATTCAGGGATAATAAAACATTCCCTGAACCAGTCCGAACATATGATAAGGGTTGCTCTGCTCGCGGTTTTAATAACAATTGTTATAATCAATGCGGTAATAATTCTGCTTCTGATCGTTTTTTTCAGACCGGTGAATATCGTATCAGAAAAAATGAGGGAATTTGCCAGGCAAAACGATTCGGATGTTTCAAAACGTATTCCGCTTGATGAAGTGCCGGACGGTAAAAAAGTCGGTTCTGAAACCTATCTGCTTTCAAAAAATTTCAACAGCTATCTTGATAAGGTTGAAAGCGAGATGCTTGAAAGCCTTGCAAATATCAGCAATGCCATGCAGTGTGTGGTTCCCATGACAGAGACCATAATGGACGTCGCGAGTGTTATCGGCGCTACCGAAGACCTTGCCCGTCAGGTTGCCACGGCGAGTGAAGAGATGAGCGCCACTATAAACGATATTTCATCGAACGTAGCAGGGTCGGCAGATAAGGCCGGTCACTGCGTTAAACTTGCGGAAGACGGAAGAAAGGCTGTCGGCGGTGTTTGCGAAGTCGCTGAGAGTATAGATGCAAACGTCGGTGCGCTTGTGGAAGAAGTGAACAGCCTGAGGGAAAAGACAGAGCAGATCAGGCTTATTATCAGTGTTATTTCCGATATATCCGACCAGACAAACCTTTTGGCTCTCAACGCGGCAATAGAAGCCGCCAGGGCGGGTGAAGCTGGGCGTGGATTTGCTGTTGTTGCCGATGAGGTCAGAAAGCTTTCGGAAAAGACCAAACAGTCTCTGGACGAGATAAGCTCAACAGTGAGAAATATCCTTGAAAGTGTTGAAAGCGCAGGCAGCAAATCAAAGGGCGTTGCCGAGTCCATAGTTTTACAGAGCAGGGAAACAGAGAATACAAGAGCGAAGTTTGAGGAGATATCCGCCTCAGTGGAAGAGCTGAACGGTTTGATTATCAGCATCTCATCCGCTGTTGAGGAACAGTCTGTCGTTACGGAGCAGATTACTCAGAATATCGCTATGACAGCGGAACATACAGCGAAAGTTTCAGAAAATATGGATAAGCTTTACGAAGGTATCGGCGATATGCAGAATGCCGTTGTCGGCTTAAGCGAAAAAGCAAAAAATACAAAAATGAGTAAAAAAGCACAGATTTTTCTGCTTGCCAAAATAGCTCATATTGTTTTTGTTTCAAAAATTCTTAATCACCTGACAGGAAAAACTGTTCTGACCAGTATTGATGACCACAAAAATTGTGCATTCGGAAAAATGTATTACAGCGATTCCTGCGCATCCTGTTCCTCCGATCCGGATTTCAAAACGCTGGAACCTCTGCATATCAAAGTGCATGACCTTGGCAGGCAGCTCATAAAAGAGTATAATTCAGGAGACAGGCAGTCTCTTGAAAAAGATTTTAAAGAACTTACCGCATGCGTTACTTCTCTGTTAAGGGTTTTGGATAAGCTTGCGGCTAAAAATTAGAATAGAATCATTTCAATTCATCTATATGTCAACAGGAGCTTGTGATAAAGCTCCTGTTGGCGTTTTTAATCAGCCTGATACAGAAAATATTTCTGGTGATATATCACATAAACCCAGAAGCGTTATCTGCTGTTTTGAAAAGGCATAAACTCTATTTTTTATTATAGTATTAACTGGTCATAAAAAAAGGAACAGCCATGGGAAATACAAACGCTAAAAAACTTTATGATGCGGAAGTCAGGATTGCTGAACTTGAGAAAGAGCTTGGGTCGATAAAAGGCATGTATGACAAAATGATTAATCAGAAAAATTACGTCAATATGATACTGGATAACATGCCTATCGCTGAGTTCCGTATGGATGAGAACAATATTATCACCGGTGTGACCCATACCGATGATACCTTTCTCGGGTATAAACTTGATGAATTCATCGGCAGGCATTTTTCCTCTTTTCTGACACAGGATAACGATTCTCTTGCCTACACCAGCGATATGATGAAGTCTTTTCATACGTCGAAAGACGTTACCTACAGAATGAAGCGGAAAGATGGCGGAGTGGATTATGTTGAGGTGTTTACGGTTATAATAGGCGGTTCGCCTTTTAAGAAAAGTATGGCTATCAACATAACGGAGAGAGTCAGGATAAATGAGGTGCTGCATAATCTTGAAAGGGAGAAGGCTGCTATTCTGGATGCATTGCGCGATTGCGTACTGTATTTAAACACAGACCTGAAGATAGTCTGGGCAAACAAAGTTGCGGGCGAAATGCGTGTGGCAACGTTAGACATGATGATAGGGAAAGAGTGTTTCAAGGTCTGCGGTATGCTTGGGCGATACTGCGGCAATTGTCCTGTGACCCTCGTTAAAAAATACGGAACAAGACATGACAGCAATATCTGTATAAATGACAGGTCTTATCTTTGCACAGCCACACCGGTGCATGATGAAAAAGGATGCTTTATAGGGATAGTACATGTTATACGCGATATTACAGAGCGCAAAAGGCTTGAAAAAAAGATATTAAGCATAACAGGAGAGGAGCGTATACGGATAGGTCAGGAACTGCATGACGGGTTAGGGCAGATACTGACCGGTATCTCCTATACCGCTAAACTAATTGAAAAGCGGATAACTGAAAAAAAGAGGTTGAGATATCGTCTGCTCAGCTTATATCAGAGAACGTATTAAAAGCAAGAAAGCTTGTGAGAGACATTCTGAAAGGGCTCAGACCTGTTGAGAACGATCCGGAGGGACTTATTGCCGCTGTCAGAGAGCTTGGAACGAATATCGCCCAGATGTATGGGATCGAGTGCAATGTTTACGCTTCTGAGAGTTTTTCTGTCAGCGACAGTGAAACTGCGACACATGTCTTTTTTGTTATTCAGGAAGCGGTATGCAATTCTGTAAAACATTCTGAATGTTCAGTCATTGATATTTATCTGGAAGAGAGCAGTCAATCTCTGGTCGTAATTATAAAAGATAACGGGAAGGGGTTTGACTTAAATACCTCTTCAAAGCTTGGAATGGGGGTCAGCGGAATGTATTACAGGGCTTCGATACTCAGCGCATCATTGATTATTACAAGCAAACCGGGCGGCGGTTGCATGGTCAGATTGGAGAAAACACTTGAGCAGTGTCCTTAATATTTTGATGTTACATCATATGGAGGTTCTATGCAGAATAAACGAAACGTATTTATTGTCGATGATCACCCGTTTGTGATGGAAGGAATGGCAAAGTTAATCAATGAGGAGGCGGATCTGAATGTCTGCGGAGTAGCGGGAAATCCTGCGAGCGCGATAAAGGAAATTGATAAGCTTTTGCCTGATGCGGTGACCATAGACATTACATTAGGCAAGAAAAACGGTCTTGATCTGATCAAAGAGCTGAAATACAGATATCCTTCCATGCCGATGCTTGTTTTGTCCATGCACGATGAGAGGGTATATGCCGAACGTTGTCTCAAGGCAGGAGCATCCGGATATGTTATGAAAAGCGAAGACCCTTCGGTTCTTATTGCAGCACTGAGAAAGATACTCAAAGGTAAAGTATATCTCAGTGAAGTCATGACCGATTATATGCTTATGAAAGCGGCAAACCAGAAGAAGATCGCTGCTGAAAGTCCGGTTGAATCACTTTCTGACAGAGAATATCAGGTTTTTACATATTTAGGTCAGGGCATGAAGAATAAGAATATCGCGGAAATACTGAATTTAAGCGTTAAGACCGTTGATACGTTTAAGGATAACATTAAGCACAAGCTGAATATAGCAACTTCAAACGAGCTGATGCAGTTTGCAATCAGCTGGGTTCATTCGGAAGAAAACAAGTAGCCCTCCGTCATTACTCCTTTCCATAGGGGTAGAATACGATATGGCATAGGTATTATCACCTATGCGGCGTAGAGAATTCATTCCATATCTCATTCATAAATATGTACCACTGTAATCCCAGAACCCTGCTGGATATTTTGTATTGTTCTGTCGGCATATAATCTGAACAATCCATAGCAATATGGAACAGAATATAAAGGAGGACAAGATGAGAAAGGGATTATCAAAGATTCCTGCCGGTTTTATCTGTATTTTTATTTCTTTATTTTGTATGTCGGCTTTTGCCAAAGACAGGGTTTATCAGGCTGATGTCGTTGTTGTTGGCGCCGGAGGTTCCGGTCTTGCAGCTTCAGTTTCTGCGGCGGAACACGGAGCCAAAGTTATTACTCTTGAAAAAAGAGAGATCGCAGGCGGAACTACTTCGTTTGCCGAAGGTTTGTTTGCCATCGGAACTGACGAAACAAGAGTGGCATCCGTTGACATATCAGTTGACGATGCTTTTGACCACTCAATGGAATTTAACCACTGGAGAGCTAACGCTCCCTTGGTAAGGAAGTTTATTCAGGAATCACCGAACACAATAAACTGGCTTCATGGTTTTGGTCTTACATTTGAACCATGGAACATGGCTCCCACAGAGCCAAGAGTATGGCATGTGGTCGGTCATTACAAAAACATGGAACATGGTGCCGCATATGTTCAGGCGATGCTTGATAAATGCGAAGAACTGGGCGTTAAGATAATGTATGAAACACCCGCTACAGAGCTTATTATCGAAAAGGGTGTCATAAAAGGAGTTATTGCTCAGGATTCCAGAGGTAACAAGGTTATAGTAAATGCCAAAGCCGTAGTCCTTGCGACAGGCGGTTTCTCCGAGAACAACGAGATAATAGCTAAATACACCCGTTATGAACCCGGTTCAGTCTTTCCTACAGTTCCTCTGGGTAAAACAGGAGAAGGCTTTAAAATGGCTCTTCAGGCGGGAGCTGTTTTAGATGATGCGGGCATGCTGCTTATGATGCACCCCGGTTCATACGGTCCCGGATTTAAACCTTTCGGTGATCTTGATACCATGACAACTCAGCCTCTTCTCTGGGTCAACAAATACGGAGAGAGAATAATTGACGACAAGATGATAGGCAGCCTTATGGTGAGCGCAAACGCAATCTATCGCCAGGATGGTCACTACGTCTGGTCGATATGGGATGAGGATACTATCAACTATTACAAAACCAAAGGTCTTGACACAGGACTTGGGGTTATTGTCAAGGCCGGAACAAAAATCAGCAATACTGTAAAAGAGATTGAAGACTGCATTAAAGCAGGAAGTAAAAACGTAGCTATGGCAGATTCTCTTGAGGAACTGGCAAAGCAGATGGAAATGGATCCTAAATCTCTTAAAGCCACAGTGGACAGATATAACAAAATGAAAGCTGACAACGAGGATGTCGATTTCGGAACTCCCGCACGTCTGATGAAATACATTAAAAAGTCTAAATTTTATGCTGTAAAAGTATTCCCGTCATCGTTCATTTCTCTCGGCGGTCCGCAGATCAATACAAAAATGCAGGTTATGACAAAAAACAATAAGCCTGTTCAGGGGCTGTATTCCGTAGGATGTGATGCAGGCGGTGTTCACAGTGACACATATACTCTTTGGACATCCGGTGCAGGATTCTCTTTTGCAGCCACATCCGGAAGAATTGCCGGAGCCGACGCGGCAGATTTTGCAAAAAAATAATTATATGAGCTATTAAAATGCAAAACAAAACATATTTGAAAATTTTTAAATTTTTTGCCGTTTCCTTAGTATTTGCATGCAGTATGTCTGCATTTGCAATGGAAAACGGAAACAGTTCATATCCGAACGGTTCGGAAGATTTTTTGGCGAAGCTGAACGATGAAGGGCTTAATATTATAAATTACCTGAGCTACCGTCATAACACAGACAGCTATGACAACTCCGGTAATAAAAAAGATATGAAGTTCGACAGCAAGGCTATTGTCGATACTTTCAGGATTATTTATAACACAGGTCTGAAACCCTTTGGCGGTTCTCTCGGCGTCCATATGCTTATTCCTGTTGTGGATCTTGAGCTTAAAACACCGGGCGGCAATGATGATGCTTCCGGTGTTGCAGACGTGGTTATCGGTGTTAATGAAGCATTTCATTCAAAAAACAGACATATTATTGTCGGTATAGATGTTACTACTCCCACAGGCGATTATAACAAGAATGATATCGCTAATTTGGGTAAAAACCACTATACCATCGAACCTTATGCGCTTACCCACTATATCACGGATACAGGTTTTGAAATTGGTGCAAAGTTTATGTATGACTACAACACCGAAAACAACGATACCGATTATAAATCCGGTCAGGAGTTTCACATTGACTACATAATGGGGCAGCACTTCGGTCCATATAATGTAGGTCTTGGCGGTTATCTTTACAAACAGATAACTGACGACAAACAGAATGGCTCGGAAATTGAAGATTACCGTGCGCAGGCAGCCGGTATCGGTCCTGTCTTCAAATACGGCTATAAATCAGCATCCTTCACAGTGAAATATGTTAAAGATTTTGCTGTTGAAAACACATCCGGCGGGGATCAGTATTGGTTTAAAATCAATTACGCTTTCTGAGAAGGGTAACAACCAAAAGCGGTCGTTTTATACGGCCGCTTTGTTGTTTCATTGAATTTTAGGGTGAAAAATGGAAAAAATTAAATTTGTAATAAACTGTTTTTTTATTTTGATGTTTTTAACGATATCCAGCGCTTATGCGGCTTCTTTCGACTATTCGTGTGTCGATTGTCATGAAAAACCGATTTTGCCAGCCAAACATATAGTAAAAGAAAACTTTACCGGATGTTTCGACTGCCACAAAGACGGCGGAAAAAGTAAAAAACTTGGCTGGTTTGTGCACAATAAACATCTTGGGGGTCAGGATTTAAATGATGAGTTGTGCACGACCTGCCATAGAACTGATTCTGAAGGTGAGATTACAATAAATAATTCTCCGGTTATTAAAATTTCAAAAGAAGACATTCCTGATTATACAGACAGGTTTAAGACTTGGGTAAAGTCCGACAAGCTAGCCTATGCGCATAATGAAAAAGGCGTCGGATGCAGCGGGTGCCATACTACTTTTGATCCTGATGAAACTGACAATATTTCATCCAAATGCATTAACTGCCATGGCAACTTTCAGGATGTGGCAAAATTAACTGATGATAAAACAAAATATGAACGTAATCCTCATAAATCACATTACCCGAGACTGCAATGTGTGAAATGCCACTCTGTACACGGTGATTTTAATGACTATTGCGACAAATGCCATCATACAGGTTTTAAATGGAAGCTGAAAGGTTGATATTTTTTTCTCACTTAAAATATCAATCGGTTTCCTCATATGCTTTTTCATCGCCTCCTGCTATAATCATTTCCCTTATTAAGGCTTAAAGGTTTTTCCTTTAAGCCTTAATTCCTTTTAAATTAAAAGAGCATAAACAGAAGTTTTGTGCAAGTTCGGAGCGGGTTAACTGCTATCCGGTTCATTGATTGCTAAATCTTTGATTTGCTGCCTATAATTTCAGAAGTATGTTGCTGTAACCCACCCGTAAGATAGAACCAGAAATAGCCAGAGTTTTCCGTTTAAATACAACAGGAAGACTCAATGCAACGTAGCCGATTTACTGAACCACGGATCGTAAAAATACTTAAAGAAGTTGAAGCAGGCAGACTCGTCAAAGATGTTTGTCGGGAGTATGGTATTTCAGATGCCGCATATTACGATTGAAAGTCCAATTCAAAACGTTACGATATAGCCGCGATTACATACAATTTTTCAATTCTTCACATAATATCAGTATTGATGATTCAATTTCATGCACATCAGTGTTGGTGTAGCATAAGGCAAAATGTTTTGTATCACTTGGCACAAATCTTTTTCCTGCCTGTATTCTCAGTTTAAAAGCCGGATTGCAGTTTAAACTTTCAACAACCGCACTGAGATTTGCAGCTCCGTTGTATTTAAGCCAGAAATATATGCCCGCATAAGGTCTTTCCCATTCTAAAATGCCTGCGCAGTATTTTTTCAGGAGTGCCTCAAAATGATCGCAGCGTCCGGTGAGTTTTTCAGGAAGGTCATTAAGGAATAATTCAAACTCGTCTGACATCAGAATCTCTTCCAAAATTAGCTGACTTATTGCAGAAGAATGAAATTCAAGCTGAATTTTAATGTCACAGAATCGCTGAATCAAAAGCGGCGGTGCAACAATTGCAGCAACTTGCAGGTGTGGGCATATTACATTGGCTACTGTGTCAATGTATATAACCTTATCCGAATACATTTCCTGAAAAGTTTTTACAGAATCAGCGGTCAGCCGATAATAGCGTTTTTGTTCATTTTCAATAATCGGAACCGGACTATTGACAATGATGTCAAGAATCTCTTTCTTTCTGTTCATTGAAATTGAAACTCCATCAGGTTCTGAACCGGTCGGTTCTGTGTAAAGTACGGCATTATTGAAAAGTTTAGAATATTTTGCCAGTTGTTGAGAGCTTATCCCCTCCATATCAATACTTAAGGGGATTAAATTTGCTTTTGTATCTTTTAGTTTGTTTATGCTGTTATAAAGGAAGTTTTCAGGATGAAAAACATTTACCCCGCATGACAGAAGACTATGGAATACTATGGATATAGCCAAGGCTCCACCGGATACGATAAGCAATTCATTTTCTGTTACTTTCAGTCCCTGTTTTCTTAAAAACTCTGAATAGATCCTGCGCAGGCTTGGCAATCCCTGAATATCAATGGTCTCATAGCTTTCCTGTTCAAAAATCCTTTCGGCTGCTTTATTTAAAGCAGTTTTCAGAATATGCCTAGTATTGAAATCCAAAGACAATCCCGGTGTCTGAGCTATAAAAGGTGTACGATTCTGTTCTTTTTTGATTCTTTGTTCCCACCATGCGTTCGGCAGAGTACTTGTGTTGAAAAGCGACAGCCAGTTAATGCTTTTGTTTTCGTCACAATAGCAGACGTAACATCCGCTGCCGTGTTTAATATCAATTATTCCTATTCCGCTGAGTATTTCCAGAGCCTGATTTATAGTAAATCTGCTGACTCCGTATTTGTGAGACAATACACGAAGAGAAGGTAAAATAGAACCTTTTGGATATTTACCATCAAGAATGTCATTTCTGATATCGTCCGCAATCTTCTGGTAAGAAGGAATTCCTTTTTTCAACGGATCGCCCCTTTTATAAAATTGAAAACAAAGTGTCATGAAAAAAAAATCAATAGTGTCCTGCCAGAAAAATACCACAGAAATTATCCTGCGTCAGGAGGTAATAATGAAAAAAATAATAGTTCTTATTTTTATGTTAACCTGCCTCAATAATTCATATGCAGCAAAAGTATATAATGCTGATGTTGTAGTGGTTGGTGCAGGTGGATCGGGCAATGCCGCTGCTGTTCAGGCAGCACAGCTGGGTGCGAAAGTTATTGTTCTTGAAAAGCAAGCAGCTGCCGGCGGTAACGCAAATTTCTGCGAGGGAATTTTCGGTGCAGACAGTAAATTTCAGAGATCGCAAAATTTGCCAAATGTTTCAAAGGAGGATCTTTTCAACAAAATAATGGATTTTAACCATTATAAAGGTGATCCGCTTCTGGTCAGTGCATTTGTAAATCAGTCTGCTGATACTATAGAGTGGCTGCAGAGTCTTGGAGTAAAGATCGACGGAGTATTTCTTGAAGCGGATTCAAGAACATACACATGGCACAGGTTTAACGGACTTTGCCGTGCAATGACCGAAACTCTCATAAAATCTTATCCCAAATACGGTATCCAGCTCATGCTTGAGACAGAGGCAAAAGATGTCATCATGAAAGATGGCAAAGCTGTGGGAGTAAAAGCATTCAACGTTGAGGACGGTGATATAGTTATTAATGCCAAAGCAGTAATAATTGGAACCGGCGGATTTGTAAGCAATGCGGAAATGCTCAAAAAGTATGCGGATTTTAAAGGTCCCATAACTGCTATTGGTGCGAAAAACAGAACTGGTGACGGCATACGTATGGCTCTTGCGGCAGGCGCAAAGCCAGAAGGACTCGGCACCGTCCAGTATCATTCTCCCAGTCCCAGATTTGCCGGCTTTGCAGGTATTGAACGCAGAAAAACAGGTTTCGGGTTCAACCAGCCTGTTCTTTGGGTGAATTCATTCGGGAAGCGCTTTGTTAACGAATATGAAGTCAGAAACTTTTCAATAGCCGGGAATGCCGCTGTAAGGCAGAAGAACGGACTTGTTATCAAACTTCTGGATTCAGCAGTAATTGATCAATATGAGAAAGAAGGACTCGATTTCGTTGGCGGTGTTAACCCGAGAGTGCCTTTCACAAATCTGCTCAGAGATATAGAAGCTGATGTTCAGGCTGGAAACGTAGTTAAGGCTAATACAATTGAGGATCTCGCAAAGCAGCTCAATAAAAAATTCGGTACAGAAATTGATCCCAAGATTCTTCAGGCAACTGTTGACCAGACAAATCATGCTTATGATAAGAATTTTGACGATCTTTTCTTTAAACCCAGAAAGGTTCTGCACTCATTTCGGACCCCTCCATACTATGCAATCGCAACTTATCCGGCAGCTCTCGGCACAGTGGGCGGCATCAGAGTCGATGAAAATTGTCAGGCTGTTGACAACGATTTCCACCCCATCCCCGGACTTTTTGTTGTCGGTGCGGATGCCGGAGGAATGTACGGAGACACTTATGACATTATCGTTGCAGGCGAAACAATTGGTTTTGCAGTGAATTCCGGTCGTCTTGCCGCAAAGCACGCTGTCGCAACGTATGTGAAATAATGCGAGAGGCTTAGAATGAAAAAAATAATACTGATGATTGTGAGTTTGATCATACTCGCTTTCTTTTTAACTGCATACGCAGAAGACAAACAAGCCGGTAAGATCACTGGAAAACATAAAGAAGCGGGACTTAGCTGTAGTGATTGCCACAAAGAAAAAACTCCATCGGCAAGACCATCTCAGAAAGTTTGCCGTGATTGCCACGGTGATATGACTGATACAAAAAGCAAAGTGTACAAGGATATCGCAGGACACGAAGTCACCTTTAATCCTCACTATACTCATACAGGCAGTATGAGATGTACTTTGTGCCACAAAATGCACAGCACTTCTGAGCTTTATTGTAATACCGGCTGCCACCATAAATTTCAGGTTAAGGTTCCCTGACGATTCATTGCTTTACATCTGCTGTAGTTTGTTTAGCCAGACAGGCTACAGCAGCCCCAAAAAATAAGATGGAGGATTTTTAAATGAGAAACATTGTATTTCTATTAGCTTTAATGATATTTCCGTGTTACACGGCTTTTGCTTCAGATAATATTCAGGATGCATTTTCAGACGGTACTTTAAAAGGAGAATTGAGAGTTTTCGATTTTTCACGCGAATTCACCGATTCAACAACAACTAGACATGATACGGCTGCCGGCATGCTCATGTACTATAACTCAGATTCACTCTACGGATTATCTGCCGGTGGCGCATTTGCCACATCAAACGACATCGGAAGCAGTGATCAGGATGACGTTTACGGTCTGCTTGCCAAAGACAAGAAAGGAGATCATGAAAGTTTTACCCGTCTTCAGGAATACTGGGTGCAGGGCGACTATTTCAAAACAAAAGTCAAAATAGGGGCTCAGCAGATACACTCCCCATGGGCAAGCGAACGTGATGTACGTCTTGTTCCTAACACTTTTAAAGGTCTTACTGTTGTTAACAAATCAATACCCAACCTTGTTGCTTCTTTTTACTATATAACTGAATTCAATGCTGTGGATTCAACGTCTTTTATGTCAATATCTAAATCTATCAACAGTAATATTACAGAAGATAAAGACCTTCAGGTTGTGTCTCTTGATTATGATATTCCCGCTTCTTTTGCAAAAATGAAAGTTCAGGGCTGGTACTACAATGTACCGGATATTTTTAACACCGGATGGTATGGTTTTGATATCAGTAAAAAATACGAAAGCTTTGAACCATATCTGGAATCTCAGGCGATTATCCAGAGATCACAGGGTGATGAACTCGCAGGAGATATCAGCACAGAACAGTATGCTGCAACAACCGGTATAAGATTCAGAAAAGGATTTGACGTTAGCATCGCTTATGCAAAAACCACTGATGGAGACCTTCTTGACCCATGGGGTGGCAAAAAAGGAATTCTTCAGACAGTAAAAGGTGCAGACCGCGCACATGAAGATACTTATGTAGCTGCGGTTAAATATGACTTCTCGAAAATTGGCGTAAACGGTCTCACTGCCCTCGTCTCATATGGAATTTATGATATTCCGGGTATGCAAGGTCCGTGGGGTGATATGCGGGAAACAGATTGCGATGTTCAATACCGCTTTTCAGGCAAACTTGAGGGCTTTAAACTCAGAACACGCTACTCCATTGTAAACATACAAAATGCGGCTGACTGGAAAGATGTGAGAATTATGGCATCATATACTTTCACGCTGAAAGGAAAGAAAAAATAACCCAATACAATCTTCCCTCCTTTTAGGTTTTATATGGGTCTTCGGGGAACTGTTTACCAGTTCCCCTTTTATCATTTATTACGGTACAAAAAGGAGATAAAATGGAATGTTTATTGATCAGTCACAGACGGAGACAGTTTGTCATTCTTTTTATTATTAATTCCTGCATTAACATGGGCATAGGAGCATTTGAATCGTTTTTTGCGCTTCATCTGATCAAAAATGGTATCAGTGGTATCGCTCTCGGTATCATTCTTGCACTACCGGCATTTCCCAAAATTATAGCAGGGCATCTATTCGGCAAATTAGGTGACAAATTTGACAAAGGATATCTTCTGCTTGCTTCTCTGAGTTCACTATTGATTGCAGGATTAATCTATTTATGGTGTAACGTCGACATCCCGGTATTGTCCGTTCTAAGGATAGTACAGGGTTGTTCTCTTGCACTTTTCAGACCTGTAATTTTTTCATTGGTTGGCAGTTGTGTTGATGAGAAAGACAGGGCAGAAAAATTCGGAATATTTGATATATCATTTTATGTATGTGTAGGGGTTGCTCCACTGTTCGGTGGTTTTCTGTATGACATTTATAGCTTCTCTGTGATTGTTTTATGTTCTGTAGTTTTTTCTTGTGCAGGTTTGCTTTTAACTGTTGTACACATCGATAATATTGGCAGACAAACCAATGAGATAGTTCCAGGAGCATGTTCGTCCGGAGACAGCAGTACCGTCTCTCTTTATGCTCTTTGTATCTTTATTGTCGGCAGATCCTGTGCGATTTCAATGACCAATACATTTTTACCTGTTTTTTTTGTTGTGGAAAAGAACATCTCAAAAATGTCTACAGGATTGATTCTTTCATTATCAACATTGGTAATGGCGGTTTTTTTAAAGTTTTCAGGTCGGGCAGCAGAGAAGTATTCAAAATATTTTATGATCATGTCAGGCGGTGTTTTGTTCTCTTTAAGCTGTTTTTTTATCGTACTAATTGACGGTTTTATCCCGTATATATTTCTTTTTACATTAATCGGTCTTTCCGGTTCATTGTCTCAGCCTTCTGTTTCTGCACTTTTAATGTCTTCTGATAAAAAAAATAGTCTCTGCGAGTCAGTGGGTATTTTCAACGCTTTTATGAGTAGCGGGTTTGCGACTGGACCGCTTATCGGTGCTGTTATTGTAAAATTTTTCGGACTGATAAATGTCTTTTTAACTGCAGGCTTAATTAGTCTGATTTCGCTTATTGGTTTCACTATAATCAGCAAAAAACAGATATTAACACCCAACTTTAAAATCGGATCAAATAAAAGAAGAAAAATGGTTTGTAAACTGGAATAGTTGCTATGGCGAATTATATTCATAAGTTGGAATTTGCAGGAGTTCAAACTGCATTTGCATAATGCTATCAGACGAAGTCAACCAGTACAGGAGATATGCCGAAAGATTATTATAAACTATGTAATATAGCACTATGGTGATTAAAATGTTTTGGCGGAGGTGGACAGGACTGTAATTGTGTCCCATTCAGGACTCTTGCGCTGTCTTAAATAATTGGTAAATTGCCATTTGTTCTGCCTTGCTCGGTTTTGTCTTAGTCCTGATTAGGAGATTTTGGGCATGTTTGGGACCATTTTTAGGCACATCTAAGGCACACAATTTTTTGGTGTATTATAGGTCCTGTGGGTTGTCCTGATTAGGACGAGTGTTTGGCGTGTATTCCTCTTCTATGGCTGATTCATATGTTTTATACCACATCGTTGGCTTGTCCGCATCAGGATTTTTTCTAAAACACAATTAATTATATTTCGATAACTACCGCAGAGTTGTGGTTCTGAGATATTGTGTGTAACTCTTTTCTTAGGATTGAAAATCTCTGACATTAAATCCAAAATTTGCAATATCCTAATTAGGACAAAATAAAATGAGATGCCGGGCTGAATTGCGTGATAATGTAAAGTGTAATTTACATATAAAGCGGGTGTTTGTAAAATGTAACTTACATATGCATGGATTCTTTTATGTAAGTTGGACTTTACATTAATGCTGTCTTGTTGTAAGATGTATTTTACAGAGGTGTTGTATGTTTGACTTTGACTTATGGTTTGCCGAACAGGCGATTGTTATGAAGAAACTTCCGAGTGCTGACAGTCGCTATCTTTTTAGTAAAATACATTGGGATAATAACTGCATAGGTATACTTGGCGCACGTGGTGTCGGGAAAACCACTATGATGATGCAGTACCTCAAGTCGAAATATGACGGTAAAACCAACGCATTATACGTCTCCGTGGATAATCCCAGATTTCAGGATTTGCCTTTAAACGAGTTTGCCGCAGAGTTTGCCAAAAACGGCGGGGAACTGCTGTGTCTTGACGAGGTACATAAATATCCGGACTGGTCAAAACACATAAAAGCCATATGCGATACGCGCCCTGACTTGAAAGTTGTATTTTCAGGTTCAAGCCTTTTGCAGATGAATATGCAGGATGCAGATCTCAGCAGAAGAGCGGCATTTTACCATCTGGACGGGCTATCGTTCAGGGAGTATCTGAACCTCGCCTATAGCATGCAGTTCGGGATATACAGTTTGGAAGACCTGCTAAAGAATCATATCGACATTGCAGGTGACGTTATCTCTAAATTTCCGAAAGTGTTGAAAGCATTTTCAGAATATTTTTCATATGGCTATTATCCGTTCTTTCTCAGCGATAAGCCGACATTTCATATGAAGCTGTCCAATACGGTTAGAGAAGTCCTTGAAACAGATATGGGCTTTGTGTGCGATATTAAATATGCGAAGATACATCAGATAAAGAAACTACTCTATATGCTTGCCACGACACCTCCGTATGAACTTAAAAAGACAGGATTGTCCGAGGTTACCGGGATAGATAGGGTGACGATGAACGAATACCTGATTTATCTGCGTGAGGCAGGTCTTGTTAATCTGGTTAAGCCTGCTGGAAGGGGTGACGGCGCAGTGAGAAAGTCAGAGAAACTGCTGATGAATAACTCGAACCTGCTCTTTGCTATAAGCTCAAAGCCGGACATCGGAACAGTGCGGGAAGTGTTTTTCGTAAACCAGCTTAATAATTACTATCGGATGCAGGACAATTTTCTGCCTGTGTCTCTGGAGTGTGCGAAGAGCGGTGATTACACAGCTGACGGCATCACATTTGAGATAGGCGGAAAAGACAAAGGTTTCAAACAGATAAAGGATATTGACAATGCCTACGTTGCCGCCGCAGACCTTGAAATCGGTTACGGTAACAAAATACCCCTCTGGCTGTTCGGGATGATGTATTAGGTTTAATCTTTGGGCAATAAGTGTTTAAACCATGATTCGTTGTTAATCTTAATGTTCTTCAGTTCATAGAGGTGAATAATATTTTCATTTTCAGCTTTTACACCAAAACCTGTAATACTGTCAAAATATTCAACGATAAACTGTTGGGTTTTGCCGCTCACATTTGTTTCAATTACATCTTGTTCATAAATCATTTTGCCATCAATATCCAACAGCCCTGTTTCTGAATGAATATACCAGCTGTCATCACAAAAGAGTGGCGCGAATGGATAGCGGTAATCATTATCCTCAGCTATGCAAAAGTAGAGCTCATCTTCAAATTCTGCTAGTGTAAACATAATCTTAGCGCCAAGCTCAATGTCTCCGGCAAAAATTGCTCGTAATTTAAGTTTGTTCATTGTCTTCTCCAAGTATGTTGTGCTGTGATTATAGGTTATTCAAACGTCAGATTCTGTCGTTAAATAGAATATTTATTCAGATTGGAGGTCATGCAATAAAAGCGGTGCGGATGAACTGGAAGCCTCATCATAGCGCTCTCCCGCTACTAGGGCGGGCTAAGAAACCCCGGTACCAGAATTTCCGGTGATCACACCGCTATAGAATTATAACATTTTTACTGAAACAGCCCTGCTTTTGTTTCGCCCTGTGCAGTGGACAGAGCATAGTTCTCAACAATGTCGCCTTTGAAGATTACAAGCAGAGTTTTCGTTGTGTCATTAGTGCCGCCGACAAATGCTCCGGCAAGCGGTACAAAGTTGATAGCCTTCTGGGACTTTCTGATAAATTGATATTCCCATTTCTCAAGACCCGATTCTGTGAAGTCAACTTTCTGCGGTTCACCAAAGCTCCCGCGCAGATCAGCCTTCGTGGATGTACCTTTAACGATTGTCTGCGAGACAGACTCATTTGTTGCCTCCGCGAGCTTTGAGTTGCCTGTCTTCGCCGCACACCCGCTAAACAGCACCATAGTCCCAAGCAGTAACGAGATAATAAATACTTTCACGATATCCTCCTATTTCAAAGTGGTCCTTATAATCTGCTTTGTTTCCTCTATGACCTCGGAATTGATAAGTTTGCCGTCGCCCTGTACGAAGTATGGGATTTTAAGCTCGTAGGTTATCCTGTAGCCTGCCATGTAGGGATATGCTTCCAGTTTGTACTGATAAGCGACGTAATCGGGTTTGATAATCACAGGGTCGTCGCCTGTATTGTCGATGCACTGCTTATAAAGCTCAGGCTCAAGAGTGGGGAACATATAGGTTATGATGTATTTCAGGCTGTCCCTTTTCTCGCCGTTGAATACGTTTACATATTTGTTGGAGTTCCTGATGAGGCTTGTCAGATTATCCAGTTTGCCGTTGTACTGAAATGAATCCTTGAGAGTATAAACAGCGCAGTAGGTGTCGTTCTCTTTGATGGCATCAAATGCGTTCTGGATGTCGTATTTGATGTTGGTTGATGTATCCAGAGGCTTCGGTCCAAACAATGAAAAGCCTCTGCTCATCACTTCTGCGAACTTGGTAGGCAGTGTTAATGCCATCTTGTTGTTCTGGATGTAATAGGGCAGCTTTGCCTCTGTGTAAGCCGTTCTGTTAGTTCCTATGGGCTTTTTGTCTTGATTTCCGAAGTATGCCAGAGAGATGAAATTACCCTCAGGAGACTTAGTTCCGCGTACGCCTGTCCAGCCCTCCACATGCTCGTTGTACATGAACTTGTAGAACTTCTGCATCGAAGAGTATGAGGCAAGCCTCTGACCAACCATATTGGCTATATCGTCTTGTGTGAATGCGGCATCCCCATATCCTTTGGTCGGAACAAGGATGTTCTTTGTGACAAGTTCTGAAGAGAGGTCGTATTGAGTGACTGCATCTTCAGCATAAGAGAGAGCTGAGCAGATACATAGTATCATGACTAAAAGCAACCTTTTCATGTTCACCTCGTAATATAATACATAGAATGAATAGAAATATAGAGTAATGGAGAAATAAAGTCAATTATGATGTAGTATCATCTATGTTTATCGTTTTGGAAAAATAATATATTTCCGTATGGAAATAAACGAAGCCAAAATGACTGAATTCATGGAAATTCTAGCTGTAAACATCAAGAAGCTGCGCAAGGCGAAGGGCTACTCCCAGGAGAGGCTGGCTGAGCTTGCTGGGCTGCATCCCACCTATGTGTCACATCTGGAAACCGGCAAAGCGAATCCCACAGTTGCGATACTTCTTAGTCTGTCCGAGAGATTGGGCGTGAACGTTGAAAGGCTGTTGATGCCTGAGACTGATTTTCTTGCTGATGAAACGTTGCAGAAGTTGCAGAAGAGTCTTGAGACTGCCGACAGCGGGAAGAAGGCGGCGGTTACCGGAATACTTTCAGAACTCGATAAGCTGATATAAAAAAAGAGAAAGCCGAAGCCTTCTCTTTTACTTTTTCTTTCTCTTCTTAAGAATAATCTGAGCACCGAACCCGACTATCCCCAAAATAATGAGAACGATGAATAACGGATACGTTAAGATTTCCATGATTTCCTCCTATTTGATTATGGGTGCAATTTATCTACTGCAGTAGTTAGGCTGCTTATTAGTTGTGTTGCGGGTGAATGAGTGTTGCCGAAATCGTTTGATATTATAGCTGTAAGTTTCATTTTAAGCTCATCCGGGAATCCGGTGATAGATGATGCTTTTTCTGTTAAGACTTGCTTACTGAGGTTCGTTGTGCCTATACCTTTGCCTTTTTTTGTGGTTCTGAATTGGAAGCCGTCTCCAGAAAAGCAAAGAGAAATACCAATTTCTTTCATTATAATGCTGGTTAAAAGAATACTTAAATCGATGTTGCAAGGTAACGTTGTTGCAGTTGCTTCTTCGAGGGTCAGCACCATGTGGGCAAATAGACCGCATATGCAGTTGAAGTTTCCTGTCAGCGCATGTGGTGCAGAAATGAGTCGGATATAAAGCTTCGTGTCTTTTAAAGTTTTCTCAACAAGTTTGCGGCAGTATTCATCTGAAATCAGCGCAATCACTTTATTGAGTCGATATGCGTATATACGAAGCATGTCGTTCATATTGATTCTGATGCGTTCCGCAATGATTACCGGGCGACTCTCATGGACAGTGCGGTAGCCGTCGATGCTTATTTCATTGTATGTTTTCAGGATATCTATGTGTTTCTGGATGTTTCCAACATAGCGAGCTTCTTCCTGTCCTCTATTGCCAGATAGGGCTAAGTGACATGATTCAGTGCCGCCTACGAAGCAAAAGTATTTTGTAATTATGGAAAATTCGCCCAGATATCTCATTTTATAAGCCTTGAAATATATTGTTAATCTTATTCCCGTCTGAGTTGTTGAACGCAGGGATGAATCTGTTGTATACCGTCAGGGTTGTTTTCAGATTAGAGTGTCCCAGAGTTTTTGATACCCATGTGGGGTCTTCGCCTGCCTTCAGAGCCATGGATGCAAAAGTGTGGCGAAGTTGATAAGCCGGTCTTGGTGCGATTTCCTGCTTCTTCAGTACTCGCTGGAATTTTGTTCTGAAACTTTCCCAGCAGATACGTCTATTGAAATTATTTATGAAAACAAAGCTGTTATTGTCTTCTCCGCATTGAGCTCTTTGATCAATAAGAGTCCTCTCTATGGCAGGAGTCATGTCGATATCTCTTACGCTGCTATCTGTCTTCAAGAGGGTTGATTCACCAAGAACATATCCCTCTCGAATAAGCACCTTTTTGTTCTCCCAGTCGATATGTTTCCATTTGAGTCCGACTGTTTCGTTGGGTCTGCATCCTGTGAATGCGAGGAAAGCAACAAAGTTGGAATAGTACGGGTAATACACTCTGAAACCCTCAAACAGAAGTCCTAATTCCTCTTTATTGAAGGGATTAATGTCAACTTTCTCGTTTCTGAGCGGTTTAATGTTTTTAAAAGGATCTTTTGCCATCTGTCCTTCATCAATTAGGTGTCTGATGAACGAACGAGTATCTCGCATCTTCTTGTTGATGACGACATTACGGTTCTTAGTCTTCAAAATCGTATATATCATTATGATGTCCTGATCTGTGATATCACACGGTTTCTTGTGACCGATGTACGGAGAAATGTGGTTCTTGTGAAATGACATAATTGTTCTGCGGGTATTTTTAGCGATATTGATTTTGATCTCCACCCATTTCTTGAATAGGTCATCAAAATTCTCTGACTTTGATTTCTCGGCGAGTTCTTCGCTCTTTTGCTTCATATAAGGGAAGATTTCGTATATATCAAACGTTCCCAATCCTATCTTCTCTGAGTCGAGAGCTGCATTTACCAGTGCGAGTTTTGTCTCTGCTACTTTACGGTTGCGAGGAGTGTCTTTCAAGTCGATGGACACTCGCTGACGTTTACCCTTGTGGGTATAGTCAAGGAAGATGCTGTCTTTTCTATATCTGAGAGATGCCATTATGCGCTCCTGAGGTGGTTGGTGAAGTATTTTTTGAGGAATTGCTGGCATGCGGACCATTTGCATATGATTTTTCCATCAAGTTTCGAATAGTGCACTCCTTCGATAAGTCTGCCGCGAAGTATCATCTTTCTTGTGGCGCCCTCAGTATATGGCCACTCTTTGAACTGACCTATCTGTTTAAGGGTTAAGAATTCGGTACTGTCTTCTTGGGGCTGGTTTACAGCGCCTTCAAGTTTTTCGAGTTTCGCTTTGATTTCGTAGATCGTGTTCAGCATGTTTTCCATGGCTTGTTCGATAAACATAAAACTCACCTCCATCGGATTTCCGATTTATTTTAATAAAAGATATTACGGAATTCCGATTATGTCAATAGGAAAAAATCGGTATTCCGAATTTATTTGATTTTTACTGTGTTATGTGTGAATATGAAAAATATGAAGGATTCAAATTATCTTGTTAAATTAAAGCCCGAATACGTCCTTGAGTTGAAATCTAAATTCAATACCACTACCTTAGGGAAGGCTTTGAACTTCGATACAGCTCATAAACTTTTGAATGGTAATGCCAATATTACACTAAGAAACTATTGCAAACTTTGCGAGTTGATGGGATGGGATATCCCGGAAAGACTTGAAACAACAACTGAAGAAATTGATTAGTTTGCATCATAACTGCGCTCTACCAATTGCTTAGCTCTCTCAAAATCTTCATGGTTTTTGATTGTGATTTCTATATTACATGGACCAAAATGTCCAAGATTGCTTACATCTCTTGAAAATCCATCCTGAAAGATCACTTTTGACGGGTTAGCTTTAACGTAAAGTAGAATACACTTTTTTGTTGGGCGAAATTCTACAGTTGCGAAGCATTTCAATCTTTTGAAAGCATAATAAAAAAGTAGAGTATTTTCTTGCACATCGTCGCCAAGGCTTAGAATATAGTTTTTTATATCAGCATAGAGGTTTTTAATTTCTTCCGACATCTCCTCATAATATTCTGTAATGTGTTTATACTTTTTTGTACTTGTGAGGGTTACTGTTGTTGCAGTTTCCTTTGGCTGTGTGGTGGAGGAAGTGTTGTTAACTAGCTCAAGCATTAGAAGGTTATCTCCGAACTTTTTATACCGCATCAGAGAGATGTTTCTGTCTATCTGGGACACTGCATGTGAGTCAAATTTTGTAAAATCTCCTGCAATGCAAATCAACCTAGGGGTTCCCCATTCTATTTGGTCAGAAGTCTTTTTTCCTAATTTATTCATTACTAAAAGCTCAAACTCTGCCTTATGGTCCATCAACCAATCAAAGTAATACAATCCTTGATTTATAACGTTTTCGTTTGTGGAACGCTTGTATTCGATAATGACAGGACAACAGTTTTCATCAATGCCGAGGGTGTCTATCCGGCCTCCGTGTATTTTGCCTGTGGAATATTCCGATGCAAGAAAGCGGACTCCGATAAATTCTTCTAAGTTTCCTTCAATTAGGTTTTGAAGAGACTTTTCAAGAGTAACGGATGTCCCTTTAATTTCTTGTACGTTTTTGTCATCATATTTAAAAAGCTGAAAATCACCCATTATAACCTCATTCTTCTTTTGTCAGTTTTCCATTAATCCATGCAGAGTATACAATATTTAATTTTGTTGTACCTCTCAAAAACTTGATGAATTCTTTATCTTTACTTTCAAGTTGATGATTTCCAATAATAACTAACTTACTTGGCTTCTTTGTCGCTCTGAAATAGTATGCAAGAAGTTGTCCCATAGCTTCTCTTATGCATTTATGAGCACAATCGCACACTTTGAGCTCATAAAAAATAGTATTACCGTCTTTTAGTGTCACTATTATATCAACATCAGAAACTTCTTTTTCAGCATCAAGTCCTTGGGAGGTAAATATATCCATTAGTGCATTCTGAATTTTATTATGCTCTCTTTTTACTTTTACAAACTCTTTGCCCCGTCTTAAAATTTCTTCTTCGCTGCCTCTTTTTTTATCTTTTTTATTCGTATTGCTATTTTCTTCAGCTATTAGATCGTCTTTTATTAGTTTATATCTTTGATTTTTATATATAGCAGAATCGCTTGGTATTATTTTGGGTTTTTTATAAATATTGAGTGCCGATAGCTTAAATCTTACATTAACCAGATACATATTCTTGTGAAGTTCATCCAGAATGGAAGTGTCAAGACGTAAGCTCCCCTATTAAGTAGACGTTTCATAAGCAGAGTTTTTCTGGCAAACTATAAAAGCTAGGAGGCTCGTTTTGAAGAAGTCACGATTCACAGAGACACAGATAATTTCAATTCTTAAAGAAG
>NZ_JAJOIL010000006.1 GCF_021209385.1 Seleniivibrio sp.
TTTTAACCATGAAGGTGAAGTCTGTCAGAGCGGGTGAATAAACAGCACCGCCCGCGCACGGTCCCATGATAGCTGATATCTGGGGAACAACGCCGGAGGCAAGTGTGTTGCGAAGGAAGATGTCGGCATAACCTGCGAGGGAAAGAACGCCTTCCTGAATTCTGGCACCGCCGGAATCGTTAAGACCGATCACGGGGCATCCGAGTTCCATAGCTTTGTCCATTATCTTACAGATCTTACGGGCAAACATTTCCGCCAGTGAACCGCCGAAAACCGTAAAATCCTGAGAAAAGACAAAAACTGTTTTCCCGTTAACTTTGCCGTAACCTGTTACAACGCCGTCGCCGAGGAATTTAGTTTTCTCCATTCCGAAATTGTCGCATCTGTGAACGACAAATTTATCAAGTTCGACAAACGTGCCTTTATCAAGCAGTTTGTCGATCCTCTCGCGGGCAGTGAGCTTGCCCTGCTTGTGCTGCTTTTCAATACGCTCAAGTCCGCCGCCGAGCTCCGCAGCTTCATTGAGGTCATGCAGCAATTTAATTTTCTCATCCATTATATATAGCCCCCTCTTAGTGGATATAATACCAAGTAATAAAACATGTTTTAAATTTCTTGTCAACTGTCAATACAAAAAGCCCCTAATTAGGGGTTGTTTATTAATAGGCTTCCACATTAAGCAGTTACGGGATTATATAATCTGGTTTGTTTGTCTGTTTTCTGAGAATGTGTTATTTCGATAATGTCAATTTTAGTTTTATTTTATACTATTCAAAAAGCCTTTTTAAATTGCCGAGAGCTAACTTAACGTTCCACTCCTGAGTGTCTCGTCTTCCACAGAAATTTGAAATTGCGCGAACCTGATATGCTTTTATTCCCAACATGTTGCACACTAATCCGAATGCTGCACCCTCCATGTTCTCAACAGACGCCCCATACTTTTCATGCAAAAGAGGCGATATATCCCCCTCACCATCGAGGAATGAAACAGTATTGGAATTTACTATAGGAAGACTGCCGTATGAATCGAACCTGCAACTACCTTCATCAGCGAATTCGAAGCCCATTTCGTTCAAAGAGGTTATTCTGTCACGGTAGAAAACAGCCTCGTCGGCAAAGAAATCCCTATAGATGGACACAACGTCGCCCACCTTAAGACCGGACTGCCTGTAAGCACCGCAAATCCCTGTCAGAACAGCTTCCTGAACCTTAAATTCGTTGAATACCATGGACGCTGAAAAAGCTGCGCATGTTTTGGTAATACCTATGACGAATATCATAATGTCATTATATTCAGCCTTAAAAATTCCATATTTCCAAAGCATTAGCTCAATATCGGGAAATATTCCCTGAGCCTCTTTAACGGTGGGTACAAATATAGCTTTCATCAGAACTCCTCTTCTACTCCCTCCTTTAACAAAGGAGGGTCGGGGTGGATTTTATTGATACTAATGCAAACACAAGTTCCTGATAAACTAACGATTTATGTAAAACAACAAGACTGCTTCGGGCAATGCCCTCGCAGAGACAGGTTTTTCTTTTTGTCTTCGCGAGAAGCACTAGCCGAAGGCTGAAAACATTTGCCTATTTTTGCAAATGTTTCTGTACCGAGCTTGCTGAAATCAGTCCACTTTAAACTATTTGTCGAATAAAGCGACGACGCGATCTATTTTTTTCTCTTCTTTGTCATCAGTCAGGGAAATGGTTTAATTAAAATTCCTCGTAAAACTCAGGGTATTTATCGAGCTGTCCGCGGTCTTCAAGCACATTCATAGCCTCGTTTATACTCCGCACCAGTCTGTCTCTGTCCTGCGCCAGTCTGCCCTCCAGCGGCAGAAAGTTTGAAACATGGTTGGAACGGAAAATAATATTGCGCCCTTCTATCAATTGTATCATATCTCTTGATTCCTCGAAAATATCGCGGAACGTCGGTTTTTCCAGACCGTTGAAATAATCCTTCTTTCTGCGCAGAAACAGCGTGAGAAAAGAAAGGTATTCCGGTGAAGCTTCCGTCACCCACTTCGCTGTATCCGCAATATGCTCCTGTTTGAGTCTCTTTCCGCCGCCGCCCAGAATCACCATAACGGAAGAAGCAATCCCCGTCTCTTTTATCTGCTTGAACTTCGGCAGTATCTTAAAGGCATCCATGCCCTTGTTCATGAGCTTCAGCACCTCTTTATTGCCGGATTCCAGACCGAAATAAAGGAGTTTCAGTTTACGGTCATAGTAACGCTTCCAGTCCTCCGGCTTGATCTTCATTATAGCCTGCGGACCGCAGTAGGAACTTATTCTTATCAGATTAGGAAATTTTGCATTGAGAGCGTCGAGGATGGTTATCAGATCTTCGGTTGGATATATTACTCCGTCGCCGTCGGCAAGGAATATTTTTTTTACTGTTTTGGCGGAAGAATCGGGTACGGCGGATATCTCCGCGAGTACCCTGTCTAAAGGTTTTATCTCGAAAGGTTTGTGCAGGTACATCCCGCAAAAGGCGCATTTGTTATAGGAACAGCCGTGAGTTATCTGAAAAATAAGCGAGTGTGCCTCGCTTGGCGGTCTGTAGAGTGGTTCAACATGGACAGGCATTACCTTATCCTGTCCAGAACGGCTTCGGTTGCGCCGTGTTTGTTCAGTGTGTAGAAATGCAGTCCGGAAACGCCGGAGGCAAGAAGCCCTCTGCACTGTTCAACAGCGTATTCCACGCCTGTCATAAACTGGTTTTTTTCTGATTTTCCGTCCATCTTTTCCACAAGGAATTTAGGGACAGTCGCTCCGCACATCTGCGTAAACTTCACCACCTGCGCAATGTTTATGATAGGCATTATGCCTGCCACAACAGGAGCTGTTATCCCCGCTTTTTCAAGCCTGTCCATATATCTGAAATAAAGCTCATTGTCGAAGAAAAGCTGAGTAATTATGAAATCCCCGCCAACATCCAGCTTGCGTTTCAGATTTTCTATGTCGGCATCCATACTGGGTGCTTCGGGGTGCATCTCCGGATATCCCGCAACCCCCAGACAGTATTTGTCGCCGTGTTTCCTGCGCAGATACCCAACGAGGTCAGCCGCATAACGGAATTTTCCGTTCCTTTGCTCTGCGGGCATGTCCGTCGGATAATCGCCGCGGAGCGCAAGCAGGTTCTCAACCTTTATAGCATCAACGGCATCTGTTATTTTGTCGATGCTCTCCTCGTCTGCCGCAACACAGGTGAGATGCATCATCGTTGTCAGGTCATGCACCTTTTTAATATGTGTAGTCCATTCGACAGTCTTCTCCTGAGTGGATCCACCCGCCCCATATGTAACTGATACAAAATCAGGTTTATAGTCAACAAGTTCTTTTATGGTTTCATATAGCACATTTTCGCCCTCTTCTTTTTTGGGCGGGAAAAACTCGAACGAAACTGTACGTCTGGCTTTAAGCATGTCAGATATTTTCATGAAACTTCCTTTTTTTAAAATGACCCCTATTATCCTCATAGACTTGGTTGACTGCAAGAAGTTTTTATGACATTGTTTTTTTATGTTAAACAAAGCTTACAAGATCATTTTATATACATTTATATGCTACATTCTGCTTTTGAACATGCTGACATTTCTTGCCTCAGGAAGTCCGAAGGCACTGATAAACCCGTTCTATCTGAAGAACAGAACAATAAGCATGTATCATCTGGCAAAACATGTTGTACTCGTTGCGGGGCTCGGCTTCACCACGTCCGAAACTCACGAGGTTGACGCATTTATAAACACAGCCTGCGAAAAATACGAGGTTGACCCTAAACTGATACATATCATGATAAAAGTTGAATCAAAAGGCAGACAGTTTGCGGTTTCACGCACCGGGGCAATGGGTCTCATGCAGGTGATGCCTGTAACTTTCTTCGATATATCCCACGGCGATCCCTTCCTTGCGGAAGACAACATCGACGCCGGCGTCAAGTATCTTTCAAGACAGCTTAAAAAGTTTGAAGATGTTCCTCTGGCGCTTGCCGCATACAATGCGGGACCGAACAACGTTAAAGACGGAAAAGTGCCTGATTTCGGAGAAACCAGGCACTATATTAAAAAAATTATGGAAGAGTATGAGAGGTAATCAATACCTTTTCAGAATTTCCAGAACGAAATCCTTTTCGGGAGCAAAGGGAGACCATTCGCTGTTCTTTTTAGTAAGAGCATAGTCGACCATAGCCTCTATCTCTTCGTCAGAAAGTATCTCTTTTATAGTCACATCATAACCCATCTCATCCTGCCAACGGGAAATGTTAAACCCGTATTTCTCCATCAGCGCGTCAACAACCATGCATTTTTCAACGCCCGATTCGCGCATCATCTCAAGATAATAAGGCAGAAGAATGGCGTTCGCTGTGCCGTGATGAATCTTCTTTTCGTTTGTCAGGTAATATCCCAGAGCATGAAGCAGTGTGGTTGCCGTGTGCAGAATGACTATGCCGCCAAGTGTCGAGCCGTAAAGAAAATTGACCAGCGTTTCGTCTTTTGTTGTGTCTGCGCCTTCGGCAAATGTCGAAAGGATTATCTCCATACCTGTGATGGCGTGGCTGTCGCTGAACGGATTTGAGCGAACGGACACAAAACCTTCGAGGCAGTGAGTAAAAGCGTCAAACGCCGTGGCATAAAGAGTCTTTCTGTTGAGCGAACGCAAAAACACGGGGTCTATTACCGCATATTTAGGAAATGTGTTCGCTTTGGCAAAATTTATCTTATCCAGCTTTTCGGTATCGGTGACGATGCTGTAATTGTTCATTTCACTGCCGGTTCCGCAGGTTGTGGGTATGCATACCACAGGCAGAGGCTCTTTTTCGAGTTTTTCCTCGGTGAGCAGCTCGTAAAAACCCTTGTTATTGGTGGCAAACGCGGCAATGGCTTTAGATGCATCCAGCGGGCTTCCGCCGCCGAAACCTATCACAACTTCCGCTTTACATTCGCGGGCGAACTTTCCGCCTTTCAGAATGGTATTGATAGACGGGTTCTCCTCAATGCGGTTGAACCAGAGTATGTTCTTATCCTTGAAATATTCGTCCATATACTTGCGGAATCCGGTCTTGTCGGCGGAAGTTGCGCCGCAGACGATGCAAACTGTTTTGTAAGGCTCAAGAAGGGTTTTGAGATTATCTATTGCATTGAATCCGAAAAAGGCATGGACGGGGCTGTGAAAGCTGAACTGCTGCATATTGTCTCCTGAAATGGGAAAAGAGAACAAATTCCCCTAAGCCTTTTAAGGGATCTTTGAAAGGACGTTAACCGTCCTTTCCACCTTTAAAAG
>NZ_JAJOIL010000032.1 GCF_021209385.1 Seleniivibrio sp.
CGTGAGTTGAAACAATAGATGCTCGCTCTATAAGCCAGCGTCCGCCGTCGCACCCCTCGCGGGTGCGTGAGTTGAAACACATGCTGATTTTTGATGCCGAAACGCTCGCTATAGTCGCACCCCTCGCGGGTGCGTGAGTTGAAACTTTTTCGCCTCGAATCCCCACAGACATAACGTCCGCGTCGCACCCCTCGCGGGTGCGTGAGTTGAAACTTCAAAATCAGGCACATGACCGTTGAAATCCATTAGTCGCACCCCTCGCGGGTGCGTGAGTTGAAACAGCTCATCAGTTCTGGAAGAGCGGATATCAAAAGGTCGCACCCCTCGCGGGTGCGTGAGTTGAAACATCTGACGAACTCACAGAAGGCAAGCATTTTAAGTCGCACCCCTCGCGGGTGCGTGAGTTGAAACGTTAGCGAGACCGGACAGGCTTTTGCTATGTGTCGTCGCACCCCTCGCGGGTGCGTGAGTTGAAACATGAAAAAACTTGAATTTAATAATATAGCTGATCGTCGCACCCCTCGCGGGTACGCAGACTGATGACAAAGTCAGAAAAATGCAAGATCGCGTCGTCGCATACGCTCCTCGCGAAGACAAAAAACCGTCTCTGCGAGGAGTTTGCGACACTAGCCGCAGGCTGAACGAGAGGCTTTCCGTGAGCTAAAGCAGTCTCATTGGATTTCATAAAAATTGAGGTTATCAACAAACTGCACCCCTCGCGGGTGCGTGAGTTGAAACATCTGAACATCAGCATACTGTCAAAAAGATGAAGTTACATAATAATCATGCATCATTCAATCTATACAAAAAAAACGCACCCTTTCGGGTGCATTTTTTATATCTATTCTATCAGGTGGGATAGAGAAAGATCACTCTCTATTACTCGTCATTACCTACTTTAACAGTTATATCGGAAACCGTGCCGTCACTCACAAAGCTGAACACCGCCGAAGTATTCGTATCGCCTGTGGTTATAACAGCAAAAGTACGCTCGGCATCAAGATATTCATTGTTGTTGTCTATCCATGTTCCGGAGTTAAGGTAGCATTTGCCGCCGCTCAACGTTCTGTACGAAGGTACATGGGTGTGTCCGAACACAACCACGTCAACGTTTTCAGCGGGGTTTTCAAGATACTGAGCTTTTGCCTGTGTATAATAAGCTTCATAGTTAACAGCACCGAGAACCGCTTCATTAAAGCTGTTAGGAACTTTTACATTGTTAAGCATCTGGCGCTCTGCCCATGTGCGCTGAATATTTTTGAACAGCACAGGTGCAGTAATCGTTCCGTCTATCTGTTCCGCTGGGTAAAAATCCAGATAAGTATAGGAATCGTTAAATCCTGAAATACGCATATCGAATATCTTCTTATCAAGAGCTTCATATGGTGTCATACGCTCAGAAACACTTTTGAGAACAGAATAGTACAGATAAGCACCATACTGGTCAGTGTCAGAGCTGGCAGGCACGTTGGTCACAGTGGGCAGATTTTTGGCAACAGTCGGTTTTCCTTCAAGAACCCACGTTGCGGCATAGCGTGCATAAAAGTATCCGGCAGGCAGAATGGTGTCGTCATTGCCGCACAGCTCTGCGTTTGTAACTGTGTCCGGCGCGGAGAATACGTCATAACGGTGACCGTGCTCAATTACTATTTCGTTTCTGTCGCCTGTATAATATGCGCCCAGACCTTGCGCATCGCTGGATTGAACCAGCTTGGGAATAGCCTCCTGCAAAACACCTGCTTCAAGTGTCAGGTCATGGTTTCCGGGTACATATACCAGTTTGATCCCGCGCTCGATAACGTTGTTCAAGGCTTTGAACACTTCCTTATTGTTAGCGATGACGTCCCTGTAAAACTGAGCCTGATCTGTATACACAGGATAATATACAGGCAAATACCACTCATCCAGAAAGTCTCCGGCAATAACCAGTTCACGCACATCTCCGGTGTTTTGCAACCGTTTCAGGAATTTAATGAGATAAGGACGGTTTTTAAGTGTTTCTGTGTAAATATCCTCAATACCAAGGTGCAGGTCGCTTATTACAACTATTTTGTTCCTTGTTGTTCCGGCTTCCCACAAAGGCTCTTCATCCGTCCCTGACTCAAATATATCCGATGAGCACCCAGACATATGCATAGTTATAAAACACGCGCCCGCGCCTGCGCTGAGAGTTTTGATAAACTGTCTGCGAGAATAATCCATATTGAACCTCCGACAACATAATTGTTATCACACAAATTTCGGGTTTTAGAATATCCTGAAAAAAGGAGGAAATGTGGATTTGCACTTAAAAGACCCGTTTTTACACTTAAAAATCTTAATTCATCTGAAATGATTATAAACAAACAGGAATTGATGAATATCAAACCAGAAGGCGCACTCTGAAAACTCCGTTTTCAATGGCATACAAAAGTTCGCCGTCATATTTTTTCGCAAAGGCGGCAACGCTTTTGCTCCCTATGCCATGACCCTCACCTTTGGAGGCGGGACAGCCGTTTTCATCAAGCTCGATTCCGCCATCACAGGGGTTTTCCATCTCCAGCAAAAGCCGCCCGACACTCCGGCATGTAAAACGGATATAAGGAGCTTTATTATCAGTCAGTTTGACACAGGCATTTATTGCGTTCTCCATCAGGTTTGCGACCACCATGGAAAGCTCCAGTGCGTCAACTTCCAACACAGCGGGAATGTCCAGCGTGATTTCCGTATGTATCCCTGACTGTTCTGCAATGCCTGCATAGTGAGATACAGCGGCATTTACAGCTGGGTTTTCACAGTAAACTCTGTTCATTTTAGGCACTGCCTGATTCTGGCTCTGTAAAAGCGCTGCAGCCTCTCCTGTGTGTCCATGCTCCAAAAGCTCCAGAAGCACGTTGTTGAAATGACGGCGGTCATGAGCTGTTCGGCTGTTCTGCACCGACACTTCCTCCATCAGTTTAAGCCTTTCCGACATCCCATCTGCTGCCAGTTGTAGGAATTCACGTTCCGCCTGAATAGACTGGTTCTCTTCGCGCATTTCATACTGTGTCGTAATCGTTTTAAGCGAGTGGATGATTGTGACATACACTGAAAGACCAAGGAGGATGAGCAAAAATAGCTGAACGTAATTACTAATCAGCGTGTGTTTGATATCACCGCCGAAAAAATACCCCATAAAGCATGCAAAAAGCGCAATGATAGGAAAAATGTATATGTGCCAATTATCCAGCACTTTGCGATATGGCTTAGAAACCCATTTGCGGAACACAAAAATGACGATTGAAAAAAGTATCAGCCGTAAAAATGTGTGTCCATATTTTGGATCGGGAAAAAATCGACTGAGCGTGTAGCTTACGAAAACAATGGCGGCGTGAATATTCAGCATAGTTATGTAGCTGAAACACCACTGCATGATTTTATCTGTAAAAAGCGGCTTCATGACTATCCCGATAACCAGCAGCATCGTCAGATCGGTATAGAATACACGAGTGTAATCCTTTGACAGATAAAAGTAAGCATTTGCGCTGAGGTTAGCCGCAAGCAGCACCACTGTGGCGATAATATACACAGTTCTGCTCTTATACTTCGGCATTGCCATTGTCCAAAGAAGCAGAATCAGCATTACATCCGTTACGATGGCACGCAGCAGGTCGGGAAAAAGCTCTTTCATCTGCCGGCTCCTTTTGCCGACAGAAAATCCATGTACGCATCACGCACAGCCGGATAGCGTTTTGCGGCTATGGGGATAGTTTTTCCGCCGCAAAGCGTAAAACTGTCTTTGGCGAAACGCTCGACCCTTCGCATGTTTATCACAAAGGAGGTGTGACATTGCAGAAAATATCTGTCTTTAAGAATCGGCGCGCAGTATTCTGAAAAATTCTCCCGAAAGGTGCGGCTGCAAACCTCCTCGCCGTTCGCAAGGCTGAGCACTGCCGAATGATTGAGGTATTCACAGCAAGCGATCTTTGACAGCTTTATAACCCGCAGACTGTCGGCGGTTTTCACGGTAAATGTCTGTTCGTTGGCAAAATCCGCTTTGGAAAATGCAAAAGCCAGTGTATCGGACAACTGCTGATGATTAACCGGTTTTACCAGATAATTGATAGGACTTGCGGCATATGCCTGCAAAGCAAACTGCGGTTCCGTTGTGGTATAGATAATCTGTGCCTCGCGGTCGAGGCGGCGTATCTCTTTGCCCAGCTCCAGACCGCTGACCATCGGCATGACGATATCGAGAATATAAAGATGGAAGCTCTCTTGCTCAATGGCTGTCAGAAGCGCATCAGGATGTGAGAATGATGCCACTTCCGCATCAATACCGTTTGCAGAAAGATACTGATTGGTCCGCGAGACAATATATTGCAGGTCGTCAGGCATATCATCGCAGATCGCAATACGCATCATAAGTTTGCCACCTTATTTTATAGACAAGTCTATCACATTTGTATAATTGCTGTATCCGAAAATGAAAAGCAATAATTAAATCGGGATCGACATCACGTTTTAAACATCTGCGGATCGTTATACATGTTACTCTCTCTTCCGCATCATTAATTGAACGTTAGTCCGATAAAAATTTTAAAACATACTCTCCGAAAACAAAAACGACAAAATCATCTAAAAACACTAAAACCACATTAACGCCGTAAAATTGACCATATTTCATAATCAATTATCATAAACAATAGCAGACAGGAAGAATCTGCGTTTTTAGGAGGTTTTTATGATAAGAAACAGTTCAATGTGGCGTTTACTGCTGCTGATAATTGCCATAGCCGGCATCGCAGCTTTCGCATTCGCTGCGCAGGTGGAAAAGGATACTTACATGGCTGGATTTCACCAAGCCAATGGCGTGTCCTGTGTTGACTGCCACGAAAAAAACTTTGTAATGGACGACAGTGAAACTGTCGTAAACAAAAAATGCGTTGAGTGCCACGGATCAATGTCCGATATGGCAAAAGTCACTGCAAAAGACGAACTCAACCCGCACAAGTCTCACCTTGGTGAAATCAACTGTTCAACCTGCCACAAAGGGCATGAACAGTCAAAGGCATATTGCAATAACTGCCACACCTTCAAAATGGATATCAAATTTGACAGCGACAAAAAAGCCGAATTTGCTGATTCAGCAGATGTTGTAGTAGTCGGTGCAGGCGGCGCAGGTTATGTTGCCGCAATATCCGCGGCTGATGCAGGCGCAAAAGTCATACTGCTTGACAGAATGCCCATCACAGGCGGAAACAGCTCTCTCGCAGCAGGCGGAATCAACGCCGCTGAAACTTCAGTTCAGAAAAAACAGGGCATCAAAGACGACAAAGAAGCCATGGTTGAGGAAACCATTAAAGGCGGAAGATATCTCAACGATGTCCAGCTTGTTAAGACAATGGTATACAACTCCGCAGCAGCAATAGACTGGCTGATTTCCATAGGTGCCGACATGTCAGACATAGTCCGTTCAGGCGGAGTAGACTATGACAGGACACACAGACCCGTTGGCGGCGGTGCAGTCGGCACACACCTCATCAGCGTATACAAAGCAAACGCAATCAAAAAAGGTATTGATGTCAGAGTAAACTCAGATGTCGTAAAAATAATTAAAAACGACAAAGGCGCTGTAGTCGGTGTTCAGGTCAAAGGAAAACACAGCGGTCTTTATACCATCAAAGCAAAAGCTGTTGTTGTTGCAGCAGGCGGTTTTGCCGCAAGTGACGAACTCGTTGCAAAATACAAACCCCAGTTCAAAAACACTCCCAGCTCAAACCAGCCCGGCGCAACCGGCGGCGGTATCAAAATACTTGAAGATGCCGGAGCCGAAATGATCGATATGGGCTTTATCCAGATTCACCCGACAATGGGAGGCGACACAAAAGTTCTCATCAGTGAAACTGTCAGAGGAAGCGGCGCGATACTTGTGAATCAGGAAGGAAAAAGATTCGTAAACGAACTCACAACCAGAGACAAAGCTACTGCGGCCATTCTTAAACAAACAGGCGCAAAAGCTTACCTGATTTTCGGTGAGGAAGTGCGTAAAGCAAACAAACAGGTCAACGGCTACATACACCTTAACCTCGTTGAATCAGCTTCCAATCTGAAAGACCTTGCCAAAAAAATAGATGTTCCCGCAGACGTAATGGCAGATACAGTTGCAAAATACAACAGCTATTACACCAAAAAAGCTGACCCCGAATTCAGCCGTCAGGATATGCCGAGACCTATCAAAGAGGCTCAGTATTATGCGATCATGGTTAAACCCGGACGTCACCACACAATGGGCGGTGCAAGAATCAATACTAACTCTCAGGTCATTAACCTCACAGCAGATGTAATACCCGGTCTTTTTGCTGCCGGTGAAGTTACCGGAGGGGTACAGGGCGGTAACAGGCTCGGCGGAAACGCAATCACCGATACAGTGGTATTCGGAAGAATTGCAGGAGCCAACGCAGCTTCTTACGCGGCATCAGTTAAATAAACTCTCCCAACAGAAGAGGGCGTACCATACATGGCTCCGGTATATGCCGGAGCCTTTAAAAAGCAACATTTGCCGGAACGGTTTTAGTCACTGCCAGAAGCCGTAAGCTAACAAATCAGCTCTATACAATCGTTCCGGCTTTTTCAGGTTTATAAAATGAAAAACAGCGTAAGCTTTAAAGGGTTGTTTTATATCAACTTTGCAGTAACCTGCGGTTTCGGGGCTTTGGACATATTCATGACGCTGTATGTTATAGAGCTTGGAGCGAAAGGTTTTCTGGTCGGTGCACCTGCAATGCTTTACGCTCTGACGAAAATTATATGCGGGTTATCCCCTTCTGAAAGACTTCTTGCAATGGGGAGCAAAAAGCTGCTCATTTTTTCTCTTTTATTATTCTTTATTGCTGCTTCCGGCTATTTTATTACGGAAAATTTATACGCTCTGATCCTTTTCAGAATTCTTCACGGCTTCGGAACCGCAGTCTTCAGACCGGTTCTCACGGCAAGTCTCTCTTCATGCACGGCAAAGGATGAACGCGGCAGGAAACTGGGTCTTTTCGATACGTCTTTTTATGCGGCTCTGGGCATCGGTCCCGCAATAGGCGGTACTGTCAAGAGCATTTACGGATTCAAAGGATTATTTGCGCTCGTCATGATTCTCTCTTTTTCGGCATTGATAACCGCTCTCTTCATCAGGATAGGAAACATAGGCAAACCTGAAATATCAGGTAAATCCGCCGTTTTTACCAGCAGAGTGATTGGAATGAATATCTTTATTTTCGGAAGGGGTTTCGGCATAGCATCTTTTTTCAGTTTTCTCCCTCTGCTGGCATGCAGTAAATTTGCAAACGGAGAACATACTGCCGGAATCGCGGCGGGTCTGGTGACACTGGTTTCATCGGCATTCATTACATTCGCAGGCAGACTTGCAGACAGAATGGATATCAGAAAACTTATAATTTCCGGAGGCACCGGATTGGCAGCTGTATATTGCCTCCTGCCCGGTTCGTCAGGAATAATAAGTTTTACGGCTTTGTGCTGTGCGGCGGGATTTTTCAGTATTGTAACTCAGCCGGCATGTTCTGCGGCATTAATGGAAAAGAACACACAGGAAAATACTTACAGACAGGCATCGGTTTTTAATTCATTCATGAACATGGGTTATGCGCTCGGGGCGCTTTCATCCGGTTTAATCTATTCGGCTTCCGGTACGGAACAGGTATATTACACAGCGGCACTTGTCGGCATAACATGCTCTGCGGCATCATGGGCTGTAATGTACAGTGCTGAAAAGTCTGAAAGTCTTTCATAACTTTTTAACATATCTTCTTTCGGGTCTGCCGATGGTTCCGTATTCAAGTTTTATATCAAGTATATTCAGGCTGTACAGATATTCCAGATACTTTCTGGCGGTTGTTCTGCTCAATCCGGCGGCAGAACCGACTTCGGAGGCGCTTAAACCCTGTTCCTGGCAGTTTTCAAAAACCTGCGCAACTTCATCAAGCGTAATGGCTTCTATCCCCTTGGGCAGATCCAGCCTTTGCTGACGGAGTTCACGGACGACCCCGAAAACAGCATCAGCACTCTCCTGCGTAAGTGTCTTTTTCCCTGAAAGAATACTGTATCTCTGTTTATACTTTTCAAGTGCGGCAGTAAACCTCTCGAAGAACACCGGCTTGATTATATAATCAAAGGCGCCACCTTTCAGTGCTTTGTTTATGTTCTCAGAATCGTTTGCCGCTGTAATAAGTATAACGTCAACATCCGCATGTTCGGAACGAAGAGTGTAAAGCAGATCCATTCCGTTCTTGTCGGGAAAATACAGATCCAGCAGGATAAGCTTCGGCTTTATCTCCCTGACCATAAAAAGAGCATCATCTATATTTCCGGCGATTCCGATAAGGGAGAATCCCTCGACCTTCTGAAGGTACATTGCATGTATCTTCGCAACTCTGGTGTCATCCTCAACGATAAGCACATCAATGGTGTCCATTTCAACCCCCATGATTTTTCGGAATTATTACGGTAATAAGCGCTCCGCCCATATCTCCGTCTTCTATAGTAACCGAGCCTTTAAGGTATGTTACCGCATTTTTCATAAGATACATTCCAAGTCCTCTGCCTTTCTGACTTTTAGACGAATAGCCCCTTTCAAATACTTTCTCCCTCAGGTGGACAGGAATTCCCGATCCGGAATCTTCCACCTCAAATATCAGATCCTTACCGTAATCCGACATCGAGAGTGTAACAACATGTTGAGTTTTATTCTCGAGAGAAGCATCAAAAGCATTATCTATAATATTGCCGACAATTGTCAGAAGATGAGTTCTGCTGATACTCTTCGGCACATCGAGCATACTGCTCTCTTCATCAATACGGAATTTTATCTTCTTTTCTGAAGCTGTCATATATTTTCCGAGTAAAAGAGACATCAACGCATGATCAGAAACGATTGTTTTCAGATTATGCGCAAGATATTTCTGCTCTTCGCTCAGCTCCATAATATATTCCAGCAACCCGCCGTATTCTCCCATCTGAACCATGCCCACTATCGCATGCATACGGTTATTGAACTCATGGGTCTGAGCACGCAGCATCTGCGCATATTCCTGAACCTGAGTAAGCTCTTTTGCAATCTGCTCGATCTCATCCTTTTTTCTTATCGTTGCAACAAAACCGATTATCTCTTTGCTCATAAAAAGGGGCATTATGTTCATAAGCAGTTCTGTCCCGTTGTAAACAACTTCCATATCTTTCAGTTCGCCGTTGCTGCCGGTTAATTTCAGTTCCGGAACTATTTCCTGAAATTTCATCCCTTTGATATCACCGAATATCTCTGTTGATTTACCATTCATGAGTTTAACTCTGCCTTTTATGTCCGTGGAGACAACAGCCTCTCTGATAGATTCCACAATTGCTGAAAGCTCCTGAAACATAACGGCAATTTCATAAGGTTCAAGCCAGAATATTGATTTTTTGATTTTTTTGGCGATGATCACAGCGGAAATCAAAGCAAATGTTATGAAAATAAAGATAAAAAATACCATGTTGCTGAAATATTTGCTGATGACTGTCTCCACCCAGAAAAGAGGATAGCTTACTGCGGCTGCGCCTTCTCCTTTGTTGATGGGACCGACAGCTGTTATCGCCGGCATATTATTTATTCTGTCATGAAGAATATAAAATGACTTTGATTTCGCAGCCTTGTCCAGCGCCAGTGAAACCTGAGCTTCTCTCGGTGCTTTTTCGGGAAAATATCTGACTTTTCCGTTAACCAGAATGACCACTCTTTCAGCGTTTATCTCCTGCCTGAAAGTTTCCGGTTTATACTCCAGATCAGCATTATCCTGAAATATGAAATGCGATATGCCATAAACCGCCTGAACGGCTCTGCTTTCCGTCTGTTTCACGGCAACATCGAAAAGCATACGGGAAACAACCCCGCCGAATGTCACAACAATAATGATGATCAGGCTGAGAACCACCAGCACAACGGTATCAAGCAAAGTACCCTTTTTAAATATCTTTAAAACGTTTCCCGGCAAATTCATTTTATTTACTTATCCTCTGGCGGCAAGGTCAGAAAAATGCTATAGTTTTAATATATTTAACCACGCATGAGGTCTTGTTTGCAAGATGATTCACAGGTTATCGTACATATTCCTATACACGATTGCACTGGCTAACGCAGCATCCGCAGTTTTTCAATATTATCATGAAAAAATGCTCTCGTTTGCTGTTATTCTGCAACTGATCACAGCCGTCGTAACAATCATATCAATCTCTTTTGTAAAAAGCAGGGAGAATACGGAACGTATTGAATCATATCTTTCACTTAAATTAACGGTTTTCATAATCGTTTATGCAATATCCATACCACTCTGCGGGTATCTTTTAAGCACGACTATTTTTGTTTACCTCATAAGCCGCGACTATTCAGTCAACTGGACAGACTGCATGCTGACGGCACTTATATCATCGCTTATCATTTACAGTTTCTTCTTATACGGGCTGCATTTTACCCCGCCTCTCGGCAGACTGTTCACCTTTATGGGGGGCGCGTTATGGTAAGCACTAAGCTGTGTATATTCCTCTTTACGCTTCTCGGAACCCTTTCGATGGTATTTCCGGCTATGCTCCGGCTGAGAAGGAGCGAGGCACTCGGAATATCTGTTCTTTTTATAGGAGCCTTCGCGCTGCCCAGAGAGAACGTTATCGCATATACAGTTGCGGCAGTCTCCTCGACTTTCTTTTATTATTCACTCACAGGGAAAGAGAAACTGGGCAGAGAACGGCTTATTAAACTTGCTGTGTGTTTTTCGGCAGGCATGGCGCTGACTTTTGCCGGTTCGTTTTTCTCCGGTCTTGCGATATATATGCGTTCGGGCGGAATGCTTGCGGCAATCCTGCTGTCCGTTATAATCTATATAACCATGAACCGCGGACGCAGAGCGGAAACAGCCGCCGGTATATTTTCCGGAATGAGTATCTTTTTTGTGACGGCTGGCATAGAGGGACTTGCCAGCACCTCTTTCACAGGTGAAAGAGGACTTATGATCGCACTGGTATCACTTCTCATACTCCCGAAGATTTATGTAGGTCGTCTTTGGGACGAACAGGAACTTAAACCTTCCGCCGGGATTTTCATAGCACTGCCCATCCTTTTTTTCTCATCGGTGCCGGTAAATTTTTCAACATCCGCAGTGCTTGCGGCATTCAACAACAGCAGCATTGTGACCGGAGGTTACATCAGCATAGCGGAAGAACCTTTCCAGAGCGCGTTTACATGGTCAATGTTTTTTTCCATATTACTGATAGTTTCAGTTTTATACTCCGCAAAGTATCTGAAAAGATACAAAATCTCGGTACCAGTCACAGCTGTCAGATTCGGCAGACCATTCATGGTGGCACTCAGTCTGGCAATGCTTATCATGCACGGAGCAGCATGGCAGGAGATTTCCGCTGCGGCAATTATGAGCTTCTTTGGATTTGTTCTTTATAAATCATTCATAACACCGGAAGCGGTGTTCATGGGATACAGCATATGTGCAGTTATAAGGGAAGAGAGCATCAAAACCGGAATGGCTGCCGCAGAAACAGGCTACATTCATTATTTTATGAACCTGCCCTTTCAGGGAATAGCCGCAATAACCATTATAGCAATAGCAGCCTATATCACTAACGGATGGGGAAGAGACCGTAAATAATCATTTACGGAATTTCTTACCTTTTACAACAGATTTGTAAACCTCGTACTGACCGTTAATAAAACGTTCCGCATAAATCGTATCGGTTATCCCGTCATCATTGCCGCTCAGCATCATTTGGTACTCTTCTGACTGCATAACTTTTCTGACGGATTCATTGATATATCTGCGTATGTATTTAGGTGTTTCCCGCCTGACCATAAACGCCCGCCAGCTGGTTATCGGAGTGTTCAGTCCGAGTTCGCCGGAACAGGGAACATCTTTCAGCATCCTGAGCCTTTCGTCGCCAAGCACCAGAACCGGTTTTACCAGCTCTTTATTTATCATGGGCAATGCGGAAATAACTTTATCTATGTATACTGAAGTTTCGCCGGAAACTATCCCCGCTTTCGCTTCTGCACCGGATTTATAAGGAACAAGTCTGAAATCCACACCTGTGCTTTCAGCCAGAAGCGAAACCGCAATGCTGTCAAGACCGCCCTTGCTTATTCCCGATACCAGCACAACCTTGCCCTTTTTTGCCTTCATCATATCCTCAAATGACCTATATTGGCTGTCTTTTGAAAAAGATACGATGTAATTGTCTGACTGTATTTTTGCTATCGGAACGAAATCCTGCATCAGTTTTTTCTTTCCGCCGTTTTCCAGAATATCGTGTATTATGATTGAAGGAGTTATTTCAAGAATGGTATAGCCGTCGGCGGGACTTCTCTGAGCTTTCTGCATTGCATATTGTCCGCCCTGACCAGATATGTTGGCAAAGGTTATTCCGTAATGAAAATCTTTTTGCATCAGCCGGCTGAAATCGCGCACAAATATATCGCTGGCTCCTCCCTCTCCGAAAGGAATGATTATCTCCACAGGTCTTTCAGGATAGTCCCCCTCGTTGACCAGTCTCGATTCAATATCGTTCTGGGATTTACAACCGCAAACAGCAAGCAGCAGCAATATCAAAATATATCTCATAATTAAGAATATTCTCTAAAATATACATAATCAATAAAAAAAAGATGCCGCATACACGGCATCTTTTCAAAATAAAGCAAAAGGAGGATAATCTATTTAGGTGTTGAAGATGCTCCGAATTCAAAAGAATATGTTGCGTATACTCTTTTGTCTGTGTAATCGACGCTTTTATGTGTGCCGTCGGTGTTGATATCCGCATAACGGAATCTTAAAGCAAGTCCTTTAAGAGCCTTAAAGGGGAGCTTATATGTCAGGTCATAATCAAGTTCTTTTGCATCATACCCGGCATTGTCGCCTGAATCCGGTGTGTCATAATCCGCGTAGAATATTGCAAATTTAAGCCCTTTTGCGCCGAGTTTTGAAAAATCATATCCAAGTTTAACGCCATATGCAGTCTCTTCGGCTCTTTGTGAGCTGAGAACCTGCTGAACTAAGATCTTTGAATGTCCCCACGGTGTGGAAAGCGCATCATCTCCGGTCTTAGCATAATACAGAGAAAGAGAGGCATCGCCGTATTTGGCTGTACCGACAGCTCCGTATTGGTGAGTATCCAGATCGCCGCCGTCTTTATCGCCGATTGCTTTCTGAATGAGATATGAAGGTTTAAGGCTGAGGGAAACTTTACTGAATTTTGAAGAGAGTTCAACTGCACTGTAAGTAAAGCCGAAACCGTCCTCAATTGTATAATACCACGCCTGAGGAACAACTTTAACGCCTTCAGCCGCATTCCATGTGTACATTAATCCTGCGGCATAGAGGGGATTATCATCCATATTATTGTTAAATGAAGATGCTATGTCGGTAAATTCAGTATCAGTGCGATCCAGAGTATCTGTTAAATAGTACAGTGAAGCCTCAAGGTTCGGAACTGTATTATTCACAACCGACAGACCTTTATAGGTTTTCGGAAGCATTCTGGTATCAAATCCGTTAACAAAAGGAGTATCAACCTCCTGTGCGCCGTACTTGATTTTTGTATCAGCCCACTCACCCTGAATGAAATATTCACCGAGCTTAGTTAAGCTCTTGTGAGACTCAGAGGAGGAGTTCTGCAACAGATCATATCCGCCCTTGTCGTCGTCACTGTTGATGTTGTTTGATGTATAAAACCCTACACCAAGTGAAATTCCGTAAAGAGGAGCGGTCTTATAATGGAATATGCCGCCGATCGCCTGTTCGCCAAGATCCTGTTTTGAGCCGTCATAATCCCTTTCAAAGAACATGGTTCGGATCTCTGCCGATCCGCTGCCCTGAGAAAACATTTCGCCGATATTAGTTGCCGCATTTGCTGAAACAGTTATTAAGCAGGTCAGCAGTGCGCTGAAAAAAAACCTGGTTTTCATAATACCTCCTTAAAGTATAACAAAATTCAAGTATTCATAAAACCTGCCTAATCATATAACTGATTGATATTATGTCAACTTTGTGGTGTTATTGAGCTTTATGGCTATATAATCATTTATGGTGTTTTTGGCGGCAGAAATGTGAAAGCTGTGTATTGGATGGAGGAAAGCTTATCGTCCTAAATGAATTCAGGCATCAGCAGAAATGCCGATGCCTGATGACTATAAAAAACACTACAGGGAAACGCTTGTTATTTAACTATTTTCTGTTTCCAGACAAATCCCCACTGATGGCATTTTACGCAGTAGTCCTTAAAATCACCGTGCATGCTGTGGCATTTCGTACAGGTGAGGTTCGGGAAATGCGATTTATGGGGATTAGCCTTATAAGGAGCTTTGGCTGTTTTTGCCATCATCTCGTTAAAATCTCCGTGACATCCCACGCATTTTTTATGCATTTCGTCAGCTTCGTCTTCGTCGTATGTTTTGTGGCAGTCGGCACACATCAGTCCGGCATTTTTATGTGAATTTGCTAATTTTCCTGTGGTATAGAGTGAATTAAACTTTTCCGCTCCGTCTTCAGAGTCAATTTTTGCACCGCTGGCGGAATTTACCGTGATATTTCCTTCTGAATCTGCCACATGGCATGACAGGCAGGTATCTTTAACTATCTCCATCTGAGCGAAATGGACATTATGTATTTTGCCGCCCAGTTTCGGACCTTTTCCGCCGTCCGCGTGGCAATCGAAACAGCCTTCAAATGCTGTTTTCTTCACATGTTCTTTCGGAAGTATCTTGCTGACACTCTCGTGGCAGTCCTTGCATCTGAATCCTATTTCCGCGGCATATCCCCATGAACAGACGAAAAGAACAACAGCGGCAATAAGGGTTAATCTATATTTATACAGAGACATTGTTTTCACCTTAATTAAAATATGTTAAAAAGCGGGCGCTCCGAAGAACGCCCGCAAGTCTATAGGAGGCTGTTTCAGAATGAGAATACCGCTCTTACCCAGTATTTATCGCCTTCGGATCTGTTTTCAACCAAAGTCTCTTTCTGATATTTGACGTGAATACCTATGTTTTTGTAATTGTACTGAATTGTAGGACCTACACCAAGAACCCTGCCTTTGTAATCATCAACGGTTTCGCCGTCGGATTTATCGTCAGTTATCTGCTGATAGTAGTATCCGCCAAGACCTACAGTCCAGCTGCCGAAGTGCTGTCCTGTAAAATAGTCGACGTGAAATTCCTGACCGGACTTATAGTCCGTGTCATTGTTCTCAGTATTAAAGTCATACATGAACTTTCCGGACACTTCATATCCGCCGTCGGTAACATAGCTTATTCCGTATGCAGGCTCAAAGGTGTAATAGTTGCGGCCTATATTGGCTATGTCGTTTTTGTCGTATGCACCTGTGGGAACGTCAATATCAAGGGCTATCGCCTGATGAAGATTTTTTGAGTGCCATGAAAGATTCACGCCGACATCAATATCGCCGAGACCTGAAGCGTTATCCTTTCCGGCGGGAGTTTCCAGGTGCATATTCACAAGAGGGATCAGGGTCTGAAAACCGAGATTTCCTCCGGCGATCTGAGTTTTGGTAACATAAACAAATCTGGAAACGTCAGCCAGAACGTTTGCCTTAAAGTGGACGTCAATCTTGTCGCCGTTATTGTCTTTAAGGGCATCCGCTGTGTAATAGTTCAGATAGTTAAGATAATAAAAGCCCGCGGGAGGAATGGCACCTGCCATAACATCCTCCGCTCCGTTTGGATATGCTCCGCCGCCGCCCTCTGTAGCAAAAGCGGAAGAACAGGGAACAGCAAACGCAGCTGTTATTACAGACATGATAATGAATTTTTTAAGTCTGCTGATTATCATAACATTCACCCTTATTTGCCTGTTTTAATGTATTTGACAGCGTCAGCACCTGCAAGGCGTCCTGATGTTGCGGCAAAGCCGAATGCAGAACCTGAAGCCCAGAGGGTGTATGTGTCACCGTAAAGTCCGCCGACATCACAGCCGACCACATAAAGTCCGTTAATGGCTTGGTCGTTGCTGTCGATAGCCTGCATCCTTTCGTTGATTCTGGCTCCGCCAAGAGAAACGAAATAGTAGGGCAGGACTTTAACCGCATAGAAGTTTCCGGTCTTAACGTGAGTCATTCCCCTTGTGTCTCTGTCAAACTCAGGATCAAGGTTATTGTCAATGTAAGAGTTATAGTTTTTAACGGTTGTTGTAAGAGTGGCGGGGTCAACACCTATCTGTTTTGCAAGGTCGGCTATGCTTGAGGACATAGCGACGTCTTTATTCCCTTTAGCTATTTCGCCTTTGATCTCGTCAACAAGTCCAGGGATCTTTGTTCCGAGAGGAATAAGAACGCCAAGACCGTTATCAAGACCTTTTTCGCTGAGATGTTTGACTGTTTCGTCATCGAATATAGACCAGACAAAGTGTCCGTTCTGACGCTCAACAGCATTTCCTGCAAGCGCGAAGCTGTAAACAACGTCCTCGTCAACGATTCTCTTTCCGAATTTGTTAACCCAGAGGCTGGGCTGCCATGTCATAGCGAACATGGGTCCGAGAGGTCTGTGGGTTCCGGGGTGCAGCATAAGACCCCATCCTTCAGTATCTGCTCCGGCAGACATAGCCATGTCTATACCGTCGCCTGTTTTTTCAAGAGGCGCTGTGGCAAAAACTGTTTTTCCGTCAAAACGTGTGTATTTTGAAACCATATCGGGGTTATTGGGAAAACCGCCTGTTGCAAGGATAACGGCTTTTGCGTTGACAATAACTTTATTGCCTTTTGCATCCTCGCCTTCAACACCGCTGATTTTGCCGTTTTTCATGATGAGCTTTTTGCCGGGTGTCTGATAAAGAACCTTTATACCAAGCTCGTCTGCTTTTTGTACCATTGAATAGATCAGAGAAGCTCCGTGGTGTATGCCGTTTTTATCTTTCACAAGGTGCCATGTGAAACCTTCGGTGGGAGATATTTTAACCGGATCAAACTCCACGCCCTGTTTTTTGAGCCAGTTGATGGTATTTTTTGATTCGTTGATATAGAGGTGTACCAGTCTGGCATCAGCTCTGAAGTGGTTGAACTCCATTGAATGTTTGAAAGCTTCCTGAGGCGTAAGTCTTTCTGATTTAAGTCTGAGCTCGTCTGTTTCCACAGCGAAAAGCCCTTCCGCAAGATTCGAGCTTCCGCCCGCCATGTCCTGTTTCTCAAGAACAATTACCTTTGCTCCGTTTTCAGCGGCGGATACGGCTGCTGAAAGCCCTGATGAGCCGGCACCGACGACGACAACATCGGCGTCATAGACTTTGTCTTTCGCATATGCAGAAAAAACAAACATAAAAGACATGAATGTAAATACGAAAGAAAGAAACTTTTTAGAAACCCTTTGCATCTTAATCCTCCTTATTTTTAAGGACAGCGTCCTCTATAAGAAAGATTATATTGTTACGGGCAATTGAACCATTGGGCTGATTACCGTTTCTTATACCTGTAAATACTTAGCCGAACCGAGTCTTTCCCCTAGGCTCCACCGTAAAAAACTCCATACGGCTACGGTAAATCTACCTAAGATATCATATCCTGAAAATGCGACCACTTGATAGCATACTGGGAGAGTTCGGCTGCGTTTTTGAGCCCCAGCTTGTGTTTCATGCTCTCCCTGAAAGCGTCTATAGTCTTAACGCTGAGATTCAGATTCTCCGCAATCTGCTTGGATGTAAAACCGTTGCCTATCATCTGAAAAACCTGAAATTCCCTGTCGGACAAAGTCTCGACGACGTCCTTATCGGGAGATTCCTTTGCACTCATCGCCTTGTTAAGAACATATTCTGTCATTCTGGCACTGAGATATATCTTCCCTTTCAATATCCTTCTGATTGCTTCAATGATAACTATGGGTTTTTCGCTCTTCATCACATATCCGGAAGCTCCGGCTCTGATGCACCGTTCGGCGAAAATAAGCTCTTCATGCATTGAAAGCACAAGAACAAATACGGAAGGGTACCTGGCTTTTATGCTTTTTATGATATCCAATCCGTTTGAGGCACCGAGAGAAAGATCAACTATGGCAACATCAGGCTCTATTTTAAACAGAAGATTTACGGCAGAAAGAGCATCCTCGGCGGCTCCGCATACCTCCATATCCGATTCGTGATTTATAAGTCTTACAAGCCCTTCTCTGACGATGGCGTGGTCATCCACAATAAAAACTTTGCATGCGTTCTGAATACTCATTGTAATCCTCTTATGGAGTAAGTTTAATTATTACAGAGATGGACGTTCCTCTGTCTGCTTTGGAGTTTACCTCTATGTCCGCCCCTATGATGGAAGCTCTGTATTTCATTATTCTAAGTCCCTGACCGCTTGTAATTAAATCAGGTTTAAGTCCTATTCCGTCATCGGAAACTTCCAGACGCAGAAAACCGGACTTCATTTTAAGACACAATTTAATATTGCTGCACCTGCTGTGCTTGACGGCATTGTTAACAGCTTCTCTCGCAATGAAATACAGATGATTGGAAAGCTCATAGTCATCAACGTAAACCGGATGAAGACATTTGTATCTGCACTTTATCCCGTACAGTTTTTCAATGGCGGACGCCATGCTTTCAAGGGTACTCATAAGCCCTGCCGAATCTTCGCTTACAGGGCAAAGTCCGTTTATTATATTGCGCATGGTGGTCTGCGCTTTTTTTGTGTTCTCAACAATATCCTCAGCAGTATTTGCCGCTTCGGGATATTTATCTTTCAGTTCCTGATAAAGCACTGTTGAAATGAAAGATATACCTGTCAAAACCTGTCCCAGACCGTCATGGAGATCGTTGCCGATTTTCCTGCGCTCGCTGCTTGCAAGCTCAAGTATCTGGCGCTCCATCTCTTTTCTCTCAGTTATGTCACTTATGACCTGAACAAGACCGGTAAATTTTCCAAATTCGTCAAAAACAGGATGCGTCTGAATAAAAAACACCATTCCTGCGGCTCTGACTTCTCCTGACAGCGGTATTTTTGAACTTTGCGGGCGACCGACAGGACATCCTTTACAAAACCCCTTCTCTTTGTGACATATCTCATAGCAGAATTTCCCTTTGATCTCTTCCGCCGGAATTCCGGAAAGAACTGAGGCTACTCTGTTCGCCCAGATGACCTGCATATTAACATTATAAAAAATAATACAGTCAGACATTACATCCAGAATAAGGGCTTTTTCCCTCTCAGACCTCTTCAGCGCTTCGTCTGCAATAACCTTGTCCGTTATATTCAGAATTATTCCCCTCGCCTGAACGAAATTGCCATCGGCGTCATAAACCGCTTTGCCGTAAAGCACAACGGTGATCACATCTCCATTTTTACGTTTCATCTTCCATGTTAAGTTTTTGGCAATGCCCGTCCTCTTAAAAACCGGAAAAATTGCTTCATGCATATCAATACCTTCTGCCAGAAGATCATGAAACCGCATAGACAGGAACTCTTCCCTCGAATATCCGAGGAAAGTCTCAAAGCCTTTATTAACGTCCACAAGCTGGCTGTCGGCATCCAGAACTATTTCGCCCATAGGCACATCGTCCAGAAGAAGCATCTTTCTGCGCTCGTCATTAAGCAGCTCAATATAAGCCGACTTAACCATGGATACCTCCTGACGGAGATTCCTTATCTCTTCCTTCGCCTTTTCAAGTTCCGCCGAATAGTCGCTGGTTACGTTCATAAAGCCTCCGGACGGTGAATTATGACTGATGTCCATAAATCTACTATACATACGAAAAGTTATATTTCAATAAACGTATTCTGATGTTTGGTCACACGCACGCACTAGTAATTTTTGACATAAAATACTGTTAATTTTCATTTTTTAGTATAGATTATGATTTAAATAGGTCAATTTTTAAACAAATTTAAGTAGTTTTACCTAAGGCAGAATACCGTTACCTGCATAACCTAAGTATTTTCACCTATACGTTGCTAAGCAATAGTGTCGTGATTAAACAGTGGATACACCGATTCATATAATCAGTGGAACAGCTATTATGTTAAATCATCATCAGTAACACTCCATAAATGGGGAGGAGAACCGCAGGGAGTACAAAATGACGGAGAGCAGACTCAGTTTAAAATTCACGTCTCTTTTCGCAATCAATTTTCTTATCACTTTTTGCTTTGGCATTAACGATTCACTGTTCTCCCTGTACTACAGCTCATACAGCGTGAACGGACTTCTGTTCGGACTTTCCTTCACGCTGTATTCCATGTCAAAAATAGCGGTCAGTCCTTTCACAGGCGCATTTCTCGACAGATATAAACCAAACAGGGTGCTTTTTGTGACTTTGGCGATGTATTTTGCCGTATCCGCATCTTTTTATCTGATACACAACGAAGTAGCCATAATAGCCGTAAGAGTCGTTCAGGGGATATCCTGTGCCCTGTTCCGTCCGATAATGTATTATATTCTCGGCAGAAACGCCGAAAGCGGCAGCGGAAAGATTCTGGGTACATTCGATATCTCTTTCTATTCCGCTCTGGCTCTGGCTCCTCTTGTCGGCGGTTTCGTTGTGAAGTGGGGCGGATTCGGCACCGTCTTTATCGTTATGATGCTCTGCTGTATGGCAGCCATAGCTGTCGCCCTGACTTTTTCCGGTCTTTACAGGATACGAAAAGGGTGTGAAACACATGAAGAATCTTCCGAACTCTCAACAGGAATCCTTAACCGCCTTATGGTCTATATTTTTTTCAGAGGTCTGGGGATATCCGTCATAACCGCTTTCCTGCCTATATATTTATCCGGAATAAACATTGATATCAGTGCCATAGGGATTTTACTCTGTGTCATAACAGCATGTACCGCTCTGTTTCTACCTTTAACAAGTTCGCTTGCGGATAAGATGAACAAAGAGATTCTTATAGCCTCCGGCGGTATAGCCGTATCTCTGATATTAATGACCCTGACCAGTTTCACAGGATTTATTCCGCTGATCGTTGCAGCCGGATTAAGCGGTTTTTTCAGCGCTCTGTCCCAGCCTGCCTGCTCGTCGCTGATGATAGAAAAGACAGAAAAGAAAAAACTCGGAAGCACCATAGGCAAGTTTAATTCATCCATGGGACTCGGATTTGCCTTCGGTCCGTTTGCAGGGATGCTTATAAACAGGACTTTAGGCATAAATGCAGTATTCATAATCGCAGGATTTCTGGGGATAGTGACATCCGGTATATTCCTTTTCCCTGCCGAAACAAAAACGGTATCACTGTCTGAAGAGATCGGAAATTCCACTCTAAATTAATCATCACTCCTCTTTTTTGCTTATTTATACGAAACCGCCGGCATCAAAAGCTTAAAAATAATTCACACCAATAACTTTTATTTATAAAAATTCAATATAATCCTCACCAAAATTTAAAACCGCTGTGCAACTACTTAATAAGCAAATTTGGAGGGTATCAATGAAATACTTAACTAGAATACTGGTTATGTTATTGATCGCTTCCGGCATATATGCCTGTGGAAGCGACGGTTCCGACGGAACAAACGGAACCGATGGAACCGACGGCACAAACGGTGCGGGACAGGTTATTGGTCTGACACAGAAAGGACGTTACTCATCAGGTGTTTTTGACGCCAGCGCCGCAGAGATCGTCGCATATGACAAGGTAAACAACAGAACCTATGTTGTGAATGCAAATTCAGGACATGTTGATGTTCTGAACAGTTCCGATCTTTCAAACGTTACATTGGTAACAAGCATTTCCGTTGCCGACGACCTTGTAGCGGCGGGAACTGTTGCAAACACCTCTCTTGTCGGTGCAGCAAACAGTGTCGCTGTTAACGGAAATATCATGGCTGTGGCTGTTGAAGCCGACCCCAAGACTGACAACGGCTGGGTTATGTTTTACAGCACCGCTGACAACACACTGCTGAGAGCGGTTCAGGTCGGCGCTCTTCCCGACATGCTCACCTTCACTCCCGACGGAAGTAAGGTTGTTGTTGCCAACGAAGGCGAACCCGACGAAGGATATGCAAACGATCCGGAAGGCAGCGTAAGCGTTATCAAAGTTTCAGACTACAGCGTTGTGAACGTCGGCTTCACCGATTTCAACTCCGGCGGAACACGCTATTCCGAACTGCCTCTGAGCAAAATGGTAATCGACGGCTTTAACGCAACAGTCGCAGAAAGCCTTGAACCTGAATATATCGCTGTAGACGCGGATGGTGCGAAAGCATACGTTTCCCTTCAGGAAAACAACGCAATAGCCGTCATAAACCTTTCAACCAACACAGTTGAGAAGATATTCGGTCTCGGATTCAAAGACCATTCAATCCCCGGCAACGAGCTGGACGCAAGCCAGAAGGACGGCGTAAACATTAAAAACTGGCCTGTAATGGGCGTTTACATGCCCGACACCATCAGCACCTTCACTTCTAACGGCAAAACCTATCTGGTTACAGCCAACGAAGGGGATTCCCGTGCAGATTGGCTGAAAGATATAACCGATCAGACGGCATGTGAAGCCTCCGGTTATTTCTTCTCTACAGACGACACCGAATGTGTGGATGAATTCTCCGCAAAAGACTATTACGACAGCGACAACGTAACGCTTGTAAATGCGGACGGTGACCCCTATATCACAGACAACACAGGAACTGCCATCCACGGAGGATTCGGAGGAGACAGCGACCTTTACCGTCTGAAATTCTCCTATTCTCTGACTGTAAAGAAGAACGGAGGCACCGATTTTGAAAAACTCTATGCCTACGGCGCACGTTCATTCTCCATCTGGGATGCGGAAACAGGTCTGCTGGTTTACGATTCAGGCAGCGACTTTGAACGCATCACTGCAAACATATACGGAGCAGACTTTAACAACGACAACGCAGCAAATGCAGGCGACGACAGAAGCGACAACAAAGGACCCGAGCCTGAGGCACTCGCAATAGGCGTGATCAACGGTCATACATACGCTTTCATAGGTCTTGAGCGCATGGGCGGCATTATGGTTTACGATGTATCCAACCCTTATGCACCGGCGTACGTTCAATACATCAACAACCGCAACGTTTCCGTTAACTTTGACGCATCGAACTTTGAAGAGGCGGGCGATCTCGGTCCCGAAGGATTCGCATTCGTATCATCTGCAAACAGTGCAGATGGAATACCTATGCTGATAGTGGGTAACGAGGTCAGCGGAACGACTACATTCTATTCGATATTATCGAAAGCACTCTCACAATAACCGTTTATAAAGGCAGGGGTTTTAAAGCCCCTGCCTTTCCCCCCGATTATTTGCCGTTAAAGGCAAATTTATAGGTCACATAAAATCTTGTATCGGTATAATCCTCGCCGCCGTCGATTTCAATTGACGCGTATCTGGCGCGCAGACCGATACCGTCAAGCTTTCCGGAGAACGCATACTGAATATTGTAATCCGTTTCTGACATATCCTTTCCGGTGGATGCCGGAACGTCATACTGTCCGTAGAAAACGTATGCGCTGAGTCCTTTCACACCGACTTTCGTAAAATCATATGCAAGTTTGGCGGCATAGGCATCCTCTTCAGCCCTGCCTGCGGCAAGCACCTGCTGGATGATGGCTTTGTCATCACCCCAGGGCGCAAGGAGCGTATCATCACCTGTCTTTGCATAAAATCCGGTGAATGTAACCCCGTATGCACTGACTCCGGCATTCAGACCAACCTGATCGGTATCAAGCTCGCCGTTAAGCTCGTCACCCTGAGACTTCTGATAAAGCAGCGACGGTGCAGAGAACAGAGTAAAATCGCCGAACGTCTTGCTCAGAGATACTTTGAAATAGGTTTCCCTGAACACGTCGGGCATGGTGTAGAACCATCCCTGAGCTGTAGATTTAAATGACTGAACAGGCAGAACGTAGCTAAGTCCGCCGATTATCATCGGTTTTTCATCGTCAATGGACGAAGCACCGCCCGGTTCTGCGGCGACGGCATCCGACATTGAGATAAAATCGTCATCTGTCCATCCCATGGAATCGGTTATGTAGTATGCGGAAGCTGTCAGACCGCTCACGGAATTATTCACCACTGAAAGTCCTTTGTAGCTTCTGGGAATCATACGCAGGTCGTGTCTGTCCAGAAACGGAGTGCTTATCTCCTGTGCGCCGTATTTAACGGTGGTTTTGAACCATTCGCCCTGAATATATGCCTCCTGAAGTCTGGTCATGCTTTCGTGGTCGCCGTCGTCGCCTTTTTTCAGAATGCCGTATACCGCGTCGTCCTCATCGCTGAACATATCGTTGACGGTTGCAAAACCCAAGCCGAAAGATATGCCGTAAAGCGGCGCTGTTTTGAAATAGAAGAGACCGCCCACAGCATCATCTCTTCTGGTATCGGTAGAGCCGTCAAAGTCTCTGGAAAAATCCAACACTCTGATCTCTCCCCTTGCAGTGCCCTCTGAAAACATGGTCTGCAGGCTGTCTGCGGCATAAGCGCAGGAAAACGAAATAATAAGAACTGACATTAAAAGAATCCGTTTCATCGTTCCTCCTTGTAGTAAAAACCCTTCCGCTAAAAGCGGAAAATCTATTTTCTGAATTTTATGGAACCTGTGGGGCATTTCTCCGCACACTCCATACATGACGTACATTTCTCCGTTATGTCTCCGCCTCCGTCGGTTATCTTTACGCTTTCCGGACAGGTTTCCTTGCATACGGAACAGGTGCCGCCATTACCGAGAATACAGGTGCTGCGGTTCACAGCAGGTCTGAATTTAGGTCCCGGTATCTTTGACACCAGAGAGAACAGAGCGCCTATGGGGCAGAAACCTGAACACCATCTCTTAAACAGGATCACTTCCGCCGCTATCACCACCGGAAAGACAATAAGTGTCAAACCCGCTTCCTGAACGGCAAAGAGCTTAAAGACTGCGAACAGAAACCCGAAAAACAGCCCTATTGGGCAAAAGAGACAAAAAACCGGAAATTTCAAAAAGAAAGAAAGCACTACCGAAAGACCAAGTACCAAGTACGGAAGATAGCGCATATATATGTTTTCTGTGGAGGGACATCTGCTCCCGCTGCATTTTCTCACAAGCGAAGTGGAACAGAACCATCCACAGAAGAATCTGCCGAAAAAATATACCGCGATAAGACCTGCAAACACCCATGCAGCCATTTTCCAAGGTATACTGCGTGATGCCGCCGACACTTCCAGAAAGCCCACCGGACAAATATTGCAGAACGTTCCGGGAATGGTATTTCCCGCCGTAGCCGCCATCACCGATACCGCAGCACCTATGAGTACATATTTTCTTATTGCCGAATACTTCAGCTTCATTTTGTGTCTCTCTTTTTATGCAGTGACGGATCTCTGGGCAAAGTTCCCGCCTGTCTGGGCTTAACCAGTATGCCTTTGCCTTTTGCCGACTTCCTTATGGAAGTGGACGGGCATTTAAGCTCACATATTCCGCAGCCGTTACATTTTTCCGGTTCAACAACGGGTCGCTTGTGCTCGTCGAGGTAGATAGCTTTTTCTGGACATTCGTCAACGCATACAGTGCACCCAACCCAGTCCCATGCAACGCAGTCCTTCTCAATTATCACAGCGGCACCTATGTCAAGCGTCGCCTCCGTAACGGGTAAAAGAGCGCCCGTGGGACACACCAGCGAACATTTAAGGCACGAGTTGCAGTAGGATTTTCTGAATGACACCACCGGTGTGTTCATCCGCTTTATCCCTTCTGCAAACGACAGCGGAAAGATCACCCTTTTCGGGCAGACCTGAATACACCGCTGACACCTGATGCATTTTTCCAGAAAACGTTCTTCACCGAGAGCGCCAGGCGGTCTTAAAAAGGACCTCCCCCCTTCTGACGCTTCGGATGTGCTGAACGTTACAAGCGAAAGAACCATCAGTTTGTTAAATTCTCTTCTGCTGTATTTCATTTTAAGAACCTGTCAGTTAAAAAACATCCTGCCCTCTATCACGTTTGAAACAGGCGGAAGCTGGTTTATAAGAATACAGACGGCAAAGACACCCAGAACAACCGCCGCACGGCAGGTCTTTACGAGATAAGCCTCTTTCCGCATGCAGGCTATGCTAAGCATCAGCGCCGGTAATGCGGCTGTCAGAAGCAGACAGAGGACAAACAGCGCTGTCAGATCACCGCCGAAAAACCTTTCAGCAGTAAGTATCCTGTCAGGATACTGCATCAAAGCAATCCGCACGAAAAACAATATTTGTATCAGAAGGTTCACTGCTGTCACACCTGTTATGGCAAGCAGAACCCTGCCCTTCGTCTCATTTGAAAAAAGGAAGAAAACAGCGGCTGTAAACGACACCGACAGCAGATAGATATAAGACAACGGGCTGTTGAGCGCGTGCCGTGTTGTTACCGCGTAGAAACGGAAAAGACAGAATATCACCGCCGCAAGAAACAGGGCGGAGAAGACCGGATAGGACATTATCTTCACCGATTTTCTGAAATAGAAAAAAATCGAAACAAAAAAGACCGCTATCTGCGACAGAACCGCTGTGCTGAACCCTGTCTCTGGTTTTGCCAGCAGGCTTATGAGGTTCGCCGGATCGTTCAGACCGAAAGCCACCGCACCGACCGCCGCAAAAGAGCAGGCGGCTGAAAGCAGATAGAGTTTTCTGCGGCACTCTGAGCCTTCGCTTAAAGCGGACTCGGCGCATGTATAAAAAAATGTACAGGTTCCTGCCAGTGAAAAGAACAGGAACAGGGTCATGTTCCAATTGGTATGCATAATAACCTCCCCTGCTTACGCAGAGTACCTTCCTGCAAACTCTTCGATGAGTTCCATATCCATTTTGATGTATTGTTCAGTAACCTTTGCCAGACCTTTATAAAAGTTTGTCATTGAATGTTTTTCCACATCATCACAAAATTTGGGAACCCAGTTTATCAGGTGTTTCTGAATAAACTGTTTCTGTTCGTTCAACAGCATTCTGAACGCGGCAATATCACCTTCGTCCATAGCCTGCAGGGTTTTACCGCAAAGTACCGCCATAAATTCCAGTTCAATGTATATGTGGTCTTCGGGAATGGTGAACGGTCCGTCGGGCTGAAGCTGATGTTCGCGGAGCTTCATGAGCATCTGGTCTCTGGCATCCTGCATGATGAGTTTTTTGGGGCTGGTATAGACAGATTCGTAAGGGTACGCCGCCTTATCGGACTCAATGATTCCTGCGCCCAGAAAGACCTTCGCATAGTCGATGGCAAGCTCCGTAACAGGGTCAATGTACGGATGAAAAAAGAAGCTTTTCATAAGGGAGTATCCCTCCTGAATATCTTCACCCTCTCCGCACTGATAGTCCGCATCTTTCAGGCAGGCATATATTTTCTCGTCAACTTCGGTTCTGTAAAGCTGTGAAAGGAAACGGTACATATTCTCTCTGTGGGACATTATTTCTGTTTGTTCTGTTACTTGTTTCATAGTTCACACATCCGTTTTAATGAGGGGCAGGCGACACACCTGCCCCGAATATAAGAGAACCCAAAGACCTACTTGCTCTGGAAGAAAGTCCAGCTTTTCCTGTTCTGCCATTTTGCAGTTTTGGGATGGAGAATATACCTTGTTGCGGGGTGGTTTCCTTCATCCGGCAGGCTGTGAGCGTTCTTTCCTGCGTTGGCGATCTTTTTGGAAACTTCGCTGTTAGGATCGTTCACATCTCCAACTATCCTCGCTTTCGCGCAGCATGCCTTAACACATGCGGGTTTATCGCCTGCTTCAAGCAGGTGTTCGCACATATGGCATTTCTCAACGTACTTGGCTTCCTCGTTGAATTTACGGGCGCCATAGGGACAAGCAGAGATGCATGAAAGACATGCGATGCATTTTTTGCTGTCGATAAGTATTACGCCGTCCTTTGCAACATATGATGCGCCTGTTGGGCAGACTGCCACACAGGGTGCATCCTTGCAGGACTGGCACATGGCGGGCAGGTAATACATTTCAAGGTTCGGGAACTTTCCTGTCGGTCCCATGGTAAATACTTTGTTGTACTGCACGCCGAGGGCAACGTTGTTCTCGTTTTTGCACGCCACTTCGCATGAGTAGCATCCGATGCAGCGGTCAAGGTCAATTACAAGTGCTGTCTTTTTCATGTTCAAAGCTCCACAGTTTTAGTCGGTTCAGAGACTTTAGGCATCCATGGTTCAAACTGTTCGGGTTTTTGCCAGATACCTTTCGGTGCGCCGGAAGCTTTGGATATTTTCACCTGATAGCCTCTGAGTGTGTATGTTCCGCAGATGTCATTGAACGGCGCAGTCTGTTTACTGAGTACGTTCACGTTCATTTCGCGCCAGCCGTGTGTGGCTGAGTTCAGTGTTTCGGGGTTCCAGAAGCGTTCCATATAAACAACGCCTTTCGCCATTCCTTCGGTGACAAGGGCTTTCGCCTGAATTTTACCTCTGGCGGATTCAACCCATACCCAGTCGCCCTGAGATACGCCGTATTTCTTAGCATCCATAGGGTTGACCCATATCTCTGCGTAGGGCTTTATTTCCCTGAGATAAGGAATGTTTCTGAGCGTCGTATGGTGCCAGAAAGGCAGACGTCCGTTTGTCATTACCAGCGGGAATTTCTTACCCACTGAGTTATAAGGGTTTTCTGACGGTGTCATGTAATATGGCAGCGGGTCATAGTCCTTGGACGCGGGAGACTGAGGAAACGTTGTGAACGGTTTGCCTGTACGTCCGAGAACAATAAGGCTTTCCATATATCCTTCGACTTTGCCTGTGGGTGTGTTGAACCCTTTCACCTTTCCTGTTTTCGGGTCGGTTTCTTTATAAACGTAGTAGCGTCTGAATCTGTTCATGGGAATATATTCAAACGGACATTTCGCTTTATACTCTTTCCATGTCATGCCGAAGAAGCTTGTCCATTCGTCAAGCTGATGTTCGTATGTATCGAAATACGGTGATTCGGGCGCTGTATTCGCTTTGACAAAAGACCTCTTGCAGTTCTCATGTCCAAGCTCGCCGCAGCGTTTTGCTATTCTCGCCCATATCCATGCTTCGTTCACTGTTTCGTAAAGGTGTGTTGTCGCCTGACGTGCAAACATCTGGTTGAACGATGCAGTGATGAAGTCTGTTTCAAGCCACTCTGTGACGGGAAGCAGATAATCTGCATAGGCGGAGAAGGATGTCGGGTACATATACATATGCACGATGAGTTCAAGGTTGCTCATGCCTTTAACCCATGCGCCGGCATTCGCCACGGTGCCGAGTTTGTTGCCTGAACGCTCAAGCCACGCTTTCATCTTATAGGGTTTCCCTGTGGTCATAGCGTCAAGAATGGCTGTGGGCTGGGCTATCCACCAGTGGAGCATACCTTTGTGTTCCTTACTGCCGAGACGTTTGTTCAGCTGTTTCTCGGAAAGGAAACCTTTCAGTTTTGAAGTTCTCAGTACACCGCCGACACCTTTGTCCTCATAACGCTGGAGCATAACGCCGGGTTTCTCAAAGTTGCCCATGAGGATATTGAGAACCGCGGACATCTGTGCCGCCTGTGCGGAGTTGGGAGTCTGGTCAGTTGCAACACCCAGAGCCACGCTTGAAGGGGTGTCTTTGGTGTATATTTTTATGGCTTTTTCAATTGATTTGGGGTTAAGCCAACATTCTTTGCCGCCTTTTTCCAGTGTCCAGGGTTCCGCTCTCTCTTTAAGGAGCTGAAATCCGGGTTTGCACTGGATGCCGTTTACTGTGAAAGTGCCTTCGAGAGCGGGTTCAAGATTGTCATCATATGGGAAAGGCAGAGGTTTTGCCGAATTGGTCTTTTTATCCCATACGACAAACGTTTTATCATCGGCACCCTTGAACAGTTCATTGCCCTTGATAATCATTTTTGTTTTGGTGTTAACAAGGAAAGGCAGGTTTGACCATCTTTTTACGAAATCTGCGTCATAGAGTTTGTTAGCTATTATGTAGCGTATCCATGTGAGACCGAGTGCAACGTCTGTGCCGGGTCTGATGGGAAGCCATACGTCAGCTTTTGAAGCGTCGGCAGTGAAACGCGGGTCGATTACCACTGTTTTCATACCTCTCGCTCTGTTTTCAACCAGTACCCTGCCCGCCTGGGAAGGTCCGCTGAACGCGGGAGCTGTTCCCCAGAGAACAAGGCTTTTCGCTTTTTTCTCTTTATAGAAATACAGTTCAACGCCGTTTGAATCGCCAAGGCTGGTGTCGGCACCTGATATGTTCCGTTGTTTCCGTATGCCAGACCGTAGATAAGCGTTCTGGGCATATAACATTGTGCGGCGCCCGGCTCGAACCAATTGGGAGTATCGAAAGTATCGCAGAAACGGCAGGCACCGTTAAAGTTGGGGTTACCGCCGCCGCCTGTTGATGCGAATACCGATTCAGCACCGTATTTAGAGCGGATTTCCATCAGTTTATGGGCTATTTCGTCGATAGCTTCTTCCCATGACACGCGTTTCCATTTGTTCTCACCGCGCTGACCAACCCTTTTCATCGGATATTTAAGTCTGTTGGGGTGATAAAGCGCCTGAATACCGGAAAGACCTTTAACGCAGAGTGCGCCTTCGCTTCTGCCGAATTCCGGGTCGCCTTCGATCTTGATAACACGTCCGTCGCGGACATGGGCAAGAACACCGCAATCCGCCGTACAGTTGCGGCAGTTTGTGCGGATGATCTTAACGCCTTCGTTTGCAGCGGCATGAGCCGACGGAACAAGACTTGTTCCGGTCAGCGAACCCATGGAGATAACGGTACCGGCAAAAGCTGTCGCTTTCAGGAAGTCCCGTCGGTTAATTCTGAAACGATCCATTATTTTCCTCCAAAAATTAATATAAAAGCTATAAGAACAATTTATGACTTAAGAAGAATACGCCTGCACAGCGGCAAGCCCGTCCTGTGCTGTCTTCCACTTAACATCCCACCTAAGGACACCCGCCTCTTCCAGCTCGCTTATAAAATAGCTGGCAAGGATGTTCTCACTCGCCATCACTTCGTTTCCTACGAGAATATCCTCTATTTCATCAAGTGTTTTTGGTTCCGAACATGATATGAGTATGGAGAGGTAGATGTCTTTATATGCGGAATCCCTTTTAAAGAGTTCATCTACAAGCGTGGCAGGGCAGGACGCAGACGCAATCTCTCTGCCCTCTTCGGTTGTCTGAAGCAGGATATTTCCTTCGCCTTCGTCTGTAACTGTCAGTCCTCCGTTTTCAATCAGGATATTCATCAGCACCTGAGGTGAATGAAAACATGATCTTCCTGACAGAAGAGCCTTTATCTCCTGCTCAACCTCAGAAAGACGGCGCGGTGTTCCGCAGAAACGGAGTATCCCGTAAAGAACCGTTTTGTAACCGGGTTCAGATTCTATCTTGCGGGCAAGCGAACTGTCTGTCTGTTCATCCAGTTCGTCGATCTCGTTTTGTATCATGGCATCCCCCTGTAACTTTCAGCCGTTATTTTTTTAAGACTGCTTTCAAGGTTGGTTTCAACCTTATGCCTGTAATTGCAAAGGTGATGCCATTTCATAAAAAATGATTTTTATTATATTTAAAAATAAGTTACATTATTGATGCGTTATTCTCATGTCTTACCCGTGAGAAACGTCTCATTTTTGATACATAATTTTTCTATAAAAACAGGCGGATATTTTGTGCTATGTTTGATAAGAGGTTTATATGAGAAAAAACACAAAAACTCAGTTATGTAAGCCCATCGTTCTGTCGAGCTGCGATCCGCTGGTATGGGATCAGGTGCGTCAGGCAAAACAGATAATGATAGAGACCGGATATCTGCCTTCATACGCGGATTTCATTCCGGAAGAGATAGTTTTCATGTGGGAACGCTCCATAAGATACGGCATCGTCTGGGACGGTCAGGTGAACGTGCCGCATCTCACCGAGGCTCAGTTCGATGCGGTGAGGGAGCGCAAAAAACTCTTCATAGATATAGCAAAAGAGTTTATAGGGGAATTTCAGGGGATTTTGGAAGATACTGAATTCACCATGTCCATCACAGATGAGAACGGGGTTATCCTCACAAAAACGAACAATTCAGACAGAATATGGCACAACGAAATGAGCATAGACGTAGGAGACGTGTGGAACGAGCAGTATGTGGGTTGTACGGCGCACACACTCGCCCTTGCATATAACAGACCCGTACAGATAATCGGTCCCGTCAATTTCTTCAAGGTGCTTGAAAACAACATCAGCTCCGCCGCGCCGATATTCAACGAATACGGCGACACCATAGGCACAATAAGGCTTGTGCAGAAAAACGCTGACGTTTCAAGGCTGATGACACACACTCTGGGCTGGGTTACGTCTGTCGCCACGGCGATTTCAGGACACCTTAAGCTTTCCAGACGCGATAAAAGACTGAAACTGATGAACTCCACCCTTAACGCCACATTCGCACACACCGAAGACGGATACCTTTCCATAGACGAATCGGGCTATGTCATCCATATGAACAAAGAAGCCTCAAAACTGCTGAACCTCGGTAATGAAAAGATAAAATCAAGTTTTTTCAATATACTGACAGATTCAACACTTGTTAAGGATTCTCTGAAAAGCGGCAGAGCAATGCTTAATCAGTACCTTTCAGTCGATACAGGCGAGGTTATCACCTTCACCGCAGATATTGAACCTTTCTTCGGAGAGAGAAAAAAACACGCGCAGGGCGCTGTTATCCGAATAAAAAGAAAATCCGATCTGATAAAGGCAAAAAAAGATTTCAGCACGGCAAACATCACATTCAACAGGATAATCGGAAAATGCTCAGCAATGGAAACTCTTAAAGAGACAGCGAAGCTTATAGCCAAAAAGCCTATAAACGTTCTTCTGCTGGGCGAAAGCGGCACGGGCAAAGAGGTCTTCGCGCAGGCGATACACAACCATTACAACCAGACAGGTCCTTTCATAGCCATAAACTGTGCGTCAATCCCTGCAAACCTTATAGAAAGCGAGCTTTTCGGGTACGAGGCAGGTGCTTTTACAGGGGCGGAAAAACAGGGCAGGAAGGGAAAGATAGAGTATGCCGACGGCGGTACGCTGTTTCTGGACGAGATAGGCGACATGCCGATGGAATTGCAGCCCGTACTTCTGCGTGTGCTGGAAGAGAAACGGGTCACGCGTATCGGCGGGTATAAGAGTATTCCTGTCGATTTCAGAGTGATAGCCGCCACCAACAAGCCCATGTGCGGAAAACTGGCAGAGAACAATTTCAGACAGGATCTTTATTTCAGACTGTCGGTCGTTAATCTAGAGATTCCGCCGCTGCGGCAGAGAGGAGAGGATATCCTTCTGCTGGCGGATAACTTCATCAAGAACATATGCAGTAATTTCAATATCCCCGCCTGCACGCTTTCCGCAGAGGCGGAGAAACTGCTTCTGGAATTTAACTGGCCGGGCAACGTGCGCCAGCTTCAAAACGCAATGACATACGCGGTGACAGTTGCGTCTTCACGGACTATATACCCCTGCGACCTGCCGAAAGACATCACGGAGAACGATGTCGCTGTCTCCGCCACAAAACTTGACGACATAAAGAATATTGAAAAACAGGTTATACTCAGAACTATCAAAGATATGGGCAACGCAACCGATGCCGCAAAATACCTCGGAATCAGCAGAGCCACCCTTTACCGGAAGGTGAAGGAATAGAGTTAAAGTAAGGCGGGGGTCACGGAAAACCCCCGCCTTTGTGAAGCGTTACATTCCCAGATAAGCTTCTTTGATGTGCGGATCTTTAAGAAGGTCCTGTGCGGTACCCTCAATAACAATCTGTCCCTGCTCCATGACATATGCCCTGTCGCTGATGGCGAGAGAGTTCATAACGTCCTGTTCAACAAGAACGATCGTTGTTCCATATTCAACTGCAATGCGTTTCACCGCCGCAAAGATATCTTTTTTAAGCACCGGAGCAAGTCCCAGTGAAGGTTCGTCGAACATCATAACTTTCGGGCTGGACATCATGCCACGTCCTATTGCCACCATTTGCTGTTCACCGCCGGAAAGAGTTCCAGCAAGCTGTTTCTCCCGCTCTTTCAGTCTGGGGAAAAGCTCGTGAACGTCCTGTATGTTCTTTTTGAAATCCTTCTGCGCACGTCTGCTGAAAGCGCCCATCTCAAGGTTCTCGAAAACGGTCATAAGGCTGAAAAGCCTTCTGCCTTCGGGAACATGGATAAGTCCTCTTTCAACTATCTCATCGGCGGGAAGTTTAGTGATGTTCTCGTCGTTAAATGTTATTGTGCCTGAAGTCGCCGGAATGAGACCGGACAGCGCTTTCAGAAGGCTGGATTTGCCCGCTCCGTTCGCACCGATAATGCTCACAATCTCACCCGCCTCCACACGCATGGAAACATCGAACAGAACGCCTATCTCGCCGTATCCGGCGCAAAGATTCTCAATGGCTATTAGCGACATATTCATCCCCCAGATAGGCTTTGATAACCTCTTCGTCAGCAACCACCTTGTGAGGGTCGCCCTCGGCTATCTTTTTACCGAAATTGATAACATATACTTTCTCAGACAGGTTCATAATAGCCTGCATGATGTGTTCAACGATAATTATGGAAACTCCCACAGAGTTTATCTTACGGATAACGGGGAGCATCTCTGCAACCTCGGAAGGACGCAGACCCGCCATAACCTCATCCAGAAGCAGAAGTTTCGGTTCGGTTGCAAGCGCCCTTGCAAGCTCCAGCCTTTTGCGCTCCGGCAATGTAAGGTTTTTTGCAAGGATATCCTTTTTATCATAAAGGTCTATTAGCTTCAGAACCTCCATCGCTTTCTCTTCCGCAACGTCCAGCCTGTTCGTTTTTGCAAACGCACCCACTGTGGTGTTGTAAAGAACAGTTTTGTTTGCGAATGGTTTAACCACCTGAAAGGTTCTGGTTACGCCCAGTTTACATATATCATAAGGCTTTTTGCCCGCAATCTCTGTTCCGTTGAATTTTATGCTCCCTTTGGTGGGAACGTGGGAACCGGCTATACAGCTGAACAGGGTGGTTTTTCCGGCTCCGTTGGGACCGATGATGCCCACTATCTGTCCTTCCTGCACTTCCATGTCCACGCTATTCACCGCCGTAAGACCGCCGAACTGTTTTGTTACGCCTTTAACTTCCAAAAGTGCCATGTTTACGCCCTCCTCCTTTTCTCGATGCGGTCAAAAAGAATGTTCAGCCATCTTGAAACAGGCTCAACGAGACCGCGGGGCTGATAACGCATAACGATTATGAGTACCAGACCGAAAATGATAAGGTGCAGACCCGGAAGGGTATCGCCGAGATATATTCTCGTAAGCTCGCCCACGGGGCGCAGAAGGAAAGCACCCAGAACGGGACCCATAATGGTGCTTCTGCCGCCGATAAGTGCTATGAAGGCTATCTCATAGGACATATCCAGTCCCATGATAGACTTCGGATAGAAATACAGCACAAGCTGGGCATAGAAAGTACCGCCCAAAGCTGTCAGGAAGCAGCTTATCGCCATTGCTATAAGTTTATATTTCGAGACTTTGATACCAAGCGCTTCCGCCGCTTCCGGCTCTTCGCCGCCTGCCGCGAGGTAGTAGCCCACCTTTGAGCGCATCATGAAGAAGGTAAGTATCAGAACCAGCACAAGCATGGTCAGAATTATGTAGTAATAAGGAACTTTGCTGAGGAACTGGAAATCCTTGAAAGAGTTGCCCACTAGGTTGATAAGAAGTCCTTTGGGACCTCTGACCTCGAAGGGGCCGAGTTTTTCGACGTTCTCAACAAGAACTCTCAAACCCTCTGCGAACGCTATCGTCGCCAGTGCGAAATATGCTCCGCGCAGTTTCAGCGTGGGCAGACCGATGAGAAGCCCGAACGCCGCCGCTACGATACCGCCTGCGATCATACCTATCCAGGGGCTGATGTTATATGTGAGATACAACAGTGTTGATGTGTATGCGCCGAGACCCACAAACGCGGAGTGACCCAGAGGCAGAACTCCGGCGAAACCGCCCACGAAGTTCCATGATGATGTCAGATATGCATACAGAAAGATGAGTATGAATATCTGGAGCATAACGGGACTTGTGATAAAGATCGGCAGTGCGTAGAGTACCGCCAGAACAAGCGCCGCGAATACTTTATGTGTTGTTTGTACATTGCTTAGAAATTTCATCTGCATCCCCCGTCAATAATCCTGTCTCAGACCGAAAAGTCCGGACGGTTTAACAAACAGAACAACAAGGAAGAACGCATAGATGAGCATTTCAGTCCATGTCGCCGCCATAAACTGTGCTCCCACAGTTTCTATGATGCCGATGATTATGCCGCCGAGAATCGCGCCCGGAACACTGCCAAGTCCTCCGAGAACAACTATGACGAACGCCTTAATATCGAAAGGAACGCCCACCGTCGGGTAGACGTAGTAAAAAGGAACCAGAACGCACGCCGCAACGCCGCAGCAGGCGCAGCCCATGCCGAATACAATGTTGTAAATGCGGCTCTGTTTGATGCCCATAAGGGTCGCCGCCTCTCTGTCAAGGCTGGTTGCGCGAACCGCCTTACCCATGCGGGAATGTTTCAGAAACCAGTAAAGATAAATACCCAGAAGCAGTGTGATGCCGGCACCGATCATCTTTGCCAGCGGGAAATACATCTCTGCAACTTCAACCATTTTTCCTGTTACGGACGTCTGGGCAACACGGAATTCCGCACCGAAAACAAGCAGGGCGAGGTTGTCCAGAACATACCAGATGCCCGTTGTGACTATGATGACAGTGATAGGCTCTCTGACATGCTTTTCAGCCTCAAAAATGGGTTTAATGATGATTTTCTGCATATAATAGCCGAAGAAATAGAGCAGAGGAACCACAACAACAAGCGCCAGATAGGGGTTAAACCCTGTCAGCGTAATAAACCAGTATGCAGCGAACATCCCCACCATGAGGATTGAGCCGTGAGCAAAGTTTACCACCTTCATCACCCCGAATATCAGGGTAAGCCCCACCGCAGTGAGTCCGTAAATCGAACCCATGAGTATGCCGTTGATGACGGATTCTATATAGCCGATCATAATAATAACTCCATTTTAAAGAGGGTCGGAAGCCGAAACTTCCGACCTGCTTCTTTCAAAATATCTGCTTTATCTCCCCCTTGGAAAAAGGGGGATTAAGGGGGATTTTAATTAAGTAAATCAAATCCACCCCTGCCCTCCTTTTATAAAGTAGGGAGTAAATTCAATTATTTACCCGGTTGGGGAAATACTACTTTGTATCCTGCCCTTCTAACATTTTTAGGCCATACGGTAATTCTTTCCATCTTGCCGTCTTTGCCGCTTCTTACCTGAACGATAACAAGGCTTGCGTTCTTGTTTTGTCCTGTCTGGTCAAACTGGATACAGTCGTATGCCAGAAGACCCGTTTTGCCGCCGCAAAGTTTTGTGGAGGCAAGAGCCGCCTGAAGAGCTTTGGGATTTGTTGATTTTGCTCTTTCAAGAACGTCTTTAAGAAGGTACATAGATGCGTATGCGTCAACAGCTTCACCTGTGAGGTTATAGCCGTAGAGTTTTTTGAACTTCGCGTTTGTTTCTTTCAGACCGGGTCTGTTGAGGTCTGTTTCCCACTCAACGATGTCGAAAAGGTACTCAGCACTTTTGCCAACAGCCGCAAGGTATGAGGGGTCTGCGTGTCCGCCGCCGGATGTGACGATGGCTTTAACGTTGACCTTAAGGTCGTTCATTGTTTTTGTAAGAAGGATCGCGTCAGCCGCGTTTGATGTCATAAAGACAACGTCGGGGTTGGAGCGTTTCAGCTTCAGAACAACGGGTGTAAGGTCGCTTGCAGTGCTGGGATAGGGTTCGTCGAGAACAACTTTATATCCGGCAGCTTTTGCAAGTTCGCGCCATTTTTCAGCGAATCCTGTTCCCCAGTCGCCGTTTTCGTAAACGAATGCAACTGTTTTAACTTTCACACCGAATTCTTTCTGCATGTCTGCAAGGAAACGAAACTGGTCGCGTGTCCACCATGAGTCTTTGGCGGCGATGCGGAAAACGTTTTTGAATCCTCTCTCTGTTATGGTGTCGCGGACAGATACGGGGACAACGAAGGGAACGCCGTATCTTTCAGCGACCTGTGTTGAGGGATAGGTTACGGATGAGTTCCATGCACCTGTGACCATGCTCACTTTTTCAGTGCTGATGAAACGCTCTGTCTCTGTTACACCTGTGGTGGGGTCGCCTTTGCTGTCTGCAAAGAGAAGTTTGATCTTGGCTCCGCCGAGAGATTTGATACCGCCGGCTTTGTTGATTTCATCAACAGCCATCTCTCTCGCCTGTTTGCCCTGAATACCAACGGATGCCGAAGGTCCGGACAGGGGAAGAATGTTACCGATCTTTACAACTTTTTCCGCAGCGTAAGCAGAAAAAGATGCTGTTCCCATTGCCAGTACCATGGCAGGAACGATGAATTTCTTCAGATTCATAGTATACCCTCCTTTTATTTTCACTGCACAAGGCAGTGAAGACACCCTCTTATCTCCCCCTTTATAAAAGGGGGATTAAGGGGGATTTACACTCATTTTTCTTTTACTTGCTCAGTACCTTGCGTACCGCTTTTTCAAATATGCTCATGGACTGCTCAAACTGACCGTCTGTCAGCACAACAGGGGGAAGCATACGGATAACGTTGCCGAAGATACCCGCGCCGATGAGCAGAAGACCTTCCTTCTGACACTCGGCGATTATTGATGTGACGCTGTATTTGTCGGGTTCTTTGGAGTTGACGTCCTTGATGAACTCAATACCTATCATGCTGCCGAGGTTGCGCACGTCGCCTATCACGGGGAATTCAGCCTGAAGCTTTTTAACGCGTGCAACTATTCTTTCGCCAAGGTCTGCTGATTTGTCTGCGAGCTTGTTGTCTTCCATATATTTGATGGTAGCCAGCGCCGCTTTACATGCAACGGGGTTACCGCCGTATGTACCGCCGATGCGTCCTGCGCCTACTGAATCCATAACGTCTTTGCGTCCGACAACCGCCGAAAGTGGCATACCGGATGCGATTGATTTTGCCATGGTCACAAGGTCGGGTGACACGTCGTAGTGATCCATTGCGAACATCTTACCTGTGCGGCAGAAACCTGTCTGAACTTCATCGGCGATGAGCAGTATGCCGTGTTTGTCGCATATCTCTCTGAGTCCTCTCATATAATCTTTAGGAGTGACGTTGAAGCCGCCCTCGCCCTGCACAGGTTCAATGATGATTGCGGCGATGTGCGAGGGGTCTACCTCTGCCGCGAAGAATCTTTCAAAATAGTCGAGGTATGCTTTAACCGCGTCCTCTTTGCCGACGTGGAGCTGACCTCTGTAAAGGTTCGGGAAAGGAACTTTGTATATTTCGGGAGCATAGGGTCCGAAACCGTGTTTATAGGGTTTCACCTTGCTGGTGAGCGACATTGTAAGAAGTGTGCGTCCGTGGAATGCGGACTCGAAACATACGATACCCTGTCTGCCTGTGTAGGCTCTGGCTATCTTGACAGCGTTTTCAACGGCTTCCGCACCGCTGTTAACCAGCATGGCTTTCTTTTCAAAACTGCCGGGAGCAATCTCTGTCAGTTTTTTGGAAAGCTCAATATATGAATCGTACATGGACACCATGAAACAGGAATGAAGCAGGTTCTCAGCCTGTTCTTTAACCGCCGCAACAACGGGTTCGGGGCAGTGTCCCGCCGTCGTAACGCCTATTCCCGCATAGAAATCTATGTAGCGATTGCCGTCGATATCCTCGATGACAGCGCCTTTCGCCTGTTTAATAAAGATCGGTACCGATGCGGTGATGCCCGCCGCAACATATGCTTCTTTTGTTTTGAGAAGTTCTTTTGTTCTTTCGCCTTGCGGTGCAGATACCTGCGCCAATTCGTCGCCTTTCAGCATTTTTATCCTCCAAGGATTAGTGTTGTTTCACAACTTAAAGCAACGAATGTGCCACATGATAAACTATTGGTAATCAAGACATTCATCAAACAATTCACAAAAACGTCAATTTTTATTGAAATCGGGGTCAATAATTGTTGACCCAGCATACCGGTGATAAACAAAAATTGACGCAAAAAAGACCCCGTACCATGAAGACACGGGCGAGTTGCACGGGTTGACTTCGTGCAGTTAAGTTTTCTTTTATATGGATGAGACTGCTTCGGCACATAAAATGCCTCGCAGAGACAGATATCCGTCTTCGCGAGGGTTTTATACCCGACGCGATCTATTCTTCCGTCAGTTTCTGTTGATCATGACCATTTTGATGCTTGTCATATCTTCCATAGCGAAGCGAACGCCTTCGCGTCCGAGACCTGAAAGCTTGTTACCGCCGTAAGGCAGGTGGTCAACACGAAATGTCGCTGTGTCGTTAATCATAACGCCGCCCACTTCAAGATCTTCAACAGCTTCCATTATCTTATTGATATCTTTTGTGTAAACACCAGCCTGAAGTCCGAAATCGGAATCGTTCACGCGTTTGATTGCATCGCTGAAATTATCGTATGCGACGATGGAAACTACGGGTGCAAAGGTCTCCATGCACATAACTTTCATATCTTCTGTTACGTTTGTAAGGACTGTGGGTTCAAAGATATTGCCATTCACTTTTCCGCCTGCGGCAAGAACAGCGCCCTGCGCAACCGCTTCGTTCACCCATTCCTCAATACGTTTCAGCTCTTTGCCGTCTATCATGGGACCTACGTCGCAAGCTGTGTCCATGGGATCGCCCACAACAAGAGCCTTGGTTTTTTCAACGAAGACCTTTGAAAATTCTTCGGCGATTGCTTTGTTAACATATATTCTCTGGAGCGAGATACATACCTGACCGGAGTTTGAGAACGCACTCACAACACATCTTGCAGCTGCTTTTTCGATATCTGCATCGGCTTCGATGAGTGTTGCGGAGTTGTTTCCAAGCTCAAGAGTGACCTTTTTGATACCCGCTTTTTTGATTATCTGATCGCCGACGCCGGGTGAACCTGTGAAGGTTATCTTCTTGCATTTGGGGCTTGCCACGATGGTGTCGCCAACTGTGCCGC
>NZ_JAJOIL010000010.1 GCF_021209385.1 Seleniivibrio sp.
AAGCCTTGCTAAATGTCCGTTCCCTACGTCGGCATTACCCGAATCAGGTCTTAGGGGTATATCTCAGCCGCATCGGGCACCCCCACGGTTTTAGAACTATATTACTTTTTACATACGTTCGCAAGAACGATTTTATCTTTCTATGACAAACTCCGTATAGCCGGAATCTCCATGAATCTCCTCGGTTTCAATGCGCTCAACACCTGAAAAGGGCGAACCCTCACGCGCTTCTGAAAGCGCCGCGTCAACAGCCGCTTTCTCACCTGTGATATCAAGCTCGACAGAACCGTCGGGCATGTTCCGCACATAGCCAGTCACGGCAAGGCTTGAAATACGCCTGTGAACAGACGCACGATAGCCCACGCCCTGCACACGTCCGTATACTCTGGCACGGATGCGCATCATTTCATTTTCACCCAGAATTTAGCTGTCTCCTGCCTGTCCTGTGTAACAACAACAGGGTAGAGCATTTTTGCGCTGTCTTCCGCATATTTTTTCATAAATCTTTTGGGCTGGAGGTTGATAACATATCCTCTGTCGTCGCCGTCGTTCACCATGGTGAAGGAGGGAACGTAGCCTTTAAGGTTTATGGGAAGTCCTGTTACCTCACCGTCGAGAGCGAGGGAAACAAGCTCAAGCTTTGTCCCCACAGAGAGATTAAGCGTTTCGCCGTTTGCAACTTTCAAAGGTTTGCCGTTCACTTTTACGTTGAAAACATAGCCTGATACCGGTGCCTGAACAGCAGGTTCAGAGGGTTTTACAGGTTCCGCAACGGGTTCCGCTTTCGGCGCTTCCACCACAGGCTGCACCTTCGGAGCCTTTGCAACAGCAATGCTGATATTTCCTATCTTTATGTTGTCCTTGCGGAACTGGAGAACAGAGTTGTTCTTTATCACAAATTTTGAGTTAAGGTCGTTCAGTGTGCCGTATCCGAGAAGGTCACCTGAAACTCCCCTTTCATAGTTTGATTCTATATGACGAAGTTCAACAACATCCCCTCTGGAGACATAAAGGGTCTCACCCTTGTCAACCTTTTTCGGTTCGTCGTTAACTGCGATTATAGCGTAGTCGAATCTGGGTTTTTCAAGGATTATAGAGGGAACTTCAGGAACGATACCGTATATTTTCATAAATTCGTTAACTGCGTAGTTATGATAAAGCACTTTCATCTCAACACTGGGCAGATTCTTGGAAGATTCTATCCCGTATGCGGGTATGCAGTATTGTCTGACAGCATAATATGTGGCAGTTTTGCGCATATCGCTGAACGGAGTTTTCGGATTTGCCGTATCGGTATTAAAATAGTGAAGGTGGTATCTTTCATCGTCTATTTTGCTGTTAACCGTTTTAAGAACGTCCATGGCATGACTTTTCAGGTCGATGGTCTTTCCGTTCCCGCATTTATACACGTCGGCATCGGTGATAACGGACTGACCGAATCTTTTCGGGTTGCGGTTGCTGTCCACATAGTTCGGATTGTGGTAGCCCCAGCCGTCGTGCAGGTTAAGAAAAACATCTGATTCTTTCATCAGCTTTTTAACGACAGACACAACTTTATCCATTTCAAGCCTTTCCGGTTCATCCAGAAATCTGCGGTTCATGTCGCCGTCGGGTCCTCTGTCGTAAAGAATTACCGATTTGAAATTCGCTCTGGGGATAACTATCAGATTTCCTTTTTCAAGACGCAGGTCGGAATAAAGATCAGCCGAAAGGAACCCGCCCGGCTCGTCACCCTGAATACCGCCCAGGATAAGCATGGTGGGACCGTCCTGTCTTCCGTATATCTTATACACCTGCAGCTCGTAGTCGGTGCCTTTAAAATAGTTCTCAACCTTTGTGTAAGGTCTTGTCTGGGCATACGCGGAAACAACCGTCAGAACAAGTATTATCGCCGTAAAAAGTTTTTTCATTTCGCTCTCCAGTTTTCGGAGACTATACGGAGTCCGCTGTCGCCGTTTTCAAGTATAAGTGTTTTGATACCCGTATCGCTGTATTTGTCGCCAGTGTACTTCTGTACAAATGTAACGACAACAGTGTCCTCTTTACCCATTTCAACTTTGATGTCTTCTATTTCAACAGTTATAGAGGCTATCCTTGCGAATTTGCCGCCCTTGTCTTTTTTCCATGCGTCAAAGCCCATACGTCCGCTTTTGAACTTGTCGGAATAGTATGACATATATCCGTCGATATTTCTGCTTTCCCATGCAGCTTTCCATTCGTGCAGAAGGTTTGCTGTGGTTTCGCGGATATCGGACATATTGTCTTCAAGTATTGTCTCAGGTTCTGTCTGTTCAGTTTCCGGAGCTTTTGTTTCAGGCTCTGCGGGTTTAGTTTTTTCAGGCTCAACCTGTGCGATTATTTTCTCTGAAACAGGTTTTGCAGGTTCTTTTTTGGGTTCAGCTTTAGGTTCTGCTTTGGCAACAGCCACAGGAGCAGGTTTCTTAGGCTGTTCTTTCGGTTTTTCCACCAGTTCCGGCAGAACAGGTTTGCTCTCCTGCGCCTTTGCGGCGAGTTTTACGTTTCCGCCTTTCATCTGTTCAAAGTCTTCCGCAACTATCTTGAGCTGCCCGCCCTCGTTACGGAAATAGAGCGTTTTGCGTCCGAAGACGGTCATATTCGATGCTGAATAATACTGGTCAAACTGTGCGACCACCTCGTCCTTAGACTCGTGGAAGATGCGGAAGTTATCCGCCGCTATCTTCCTGTCGGGGTATGCATTCATAAGATATTTTTTATAATTCAGATACGCATTAAGACTTTTGCCGTCTTTGGAACGAAAGCCTTTGCCGTATGAGTTTTTAAATCTGTCGAAATTATTAGAGCGCCATGCATCTATAAACTCGTTAACAGCTGCCCTTGCAGTGTCGTAAGACTGTCTGTAGGTCTGGGGCGAGCCGAAAAGGGCGTTTCTGGTGATAATGACAGGAGTTCCGGCAGTGAAATACTGCGAAAGTCCGCGTATGTCAGGGTTATCAAGGGCAACACATCCCTTTGTCGCTGGATCCTGTCTGTTATCCTCTTTTCCGTGGAGCCATATGCCGCCACCGGTCTTGCCGTTAAGAGTGTCAAGAAGGTTGGGGTAGCTCAGAGGAAAAGCACCGAATCCGTATATCTTCGCGGTTTCCTTCCCGTACATCTCAATGAGACGCTGACCGGAGATAAAGCTTGTTATTCTGTAAACTCCTTCCGGTGTTTTAAGGTCGCCCCTTGAGGATTTGTCGCCGTTTCCTTTGCCAACAAGCACGTTAACGGTTCTTATTATAGAAACTCCGTCGCCCGTGACACGCACAACGTGAAGTTTTCTTTTGTCTTTTTCAACAATAACCGCAATGAAGCTTTCGCCTCTCTGCGCAGCAACGTTAAGGATTGTGTTTGCCGCAAAGGCATATGACACGGTGAGAAGCAGAAGAATAACCAGAAACTTTTTCATAACCCTACCATTCAATATTTTTTCCATAGAGAAAATAACGATCAAGCTTGTTTTTCAACATACCCTGAACAGGTTTCGACATTCCGATGGGTATATCATAATAGAAAACAGCCCCGCCATGATAATCAGCAGGCATGTCGATGTCAAACCCTTTCAGGTAACGCAGAGCATTATTATAATCGGTTTGCGAGCGAAGTTCTTTCTTTATGCCGTCGGCAAGCTGCCAGAAAGCCTGCGAGGTGAGTTCACCCTCTCTTTTGAACAGCATTATGCCGTTGCTTTTAAAATTTATGCTTCTGTCCATGCGGCTTGTAAGGTATTTTGAACCGCCCTTTTCATATACTTCCGCAAATTCGGGAAATTCGTCAAAGAAGGAGTTTATCTCTTTATCCGGTTTGAAACGTATGAAATTTCCGCCCTCTGAAGGTTCACCCTTTTTGCGGATGGCGGCGATGAAGAATCCGTCGTATTCGTCCAGATGAGGCAAAAAACGGATGACCTTTTCATCCAGCAAGCTGTCACCGCTTATACCTTTCGTATACTGACCTTTGTTTATATCTATGAGCTCACAATCAAAGGATTCAAGCAGGTGTCTGACCACCTCCTCGTTCTCCTCCAAAGCAAACGTACAGGTGGAATAGACCATCACACCGCCTTCTTTCAGCGAAACAAAGGCGGAATCTGCTATCTCCTTCTGAAGTTTTGCCATACGTTCGGTAAGTTCCTGCGTCCACTCAGCATTGACGGTCTTGTTGCGTCCTATCTTGTTCTCGTTGCTGCATGGGGCATCCAGAAGTATGCCGTCGAAAAAGCCGTCGAATACCTTGTGAAGACTGCGTCCGTCCATACTCACCGTGCGGACGGAATAGCTTCCGTATTTTTCTATGTTGAATTGCAACGACTTAAGACGTTTCGGCGACGGTTCGTTTGCTATGATCGCGCACCTGTTTTTCAGGATATCGGCTATGGCACAGGTTTTACCGCCCGGCGCACTGGAAACGTCCAGAATATAGGGGTAATCAGGCATAAGAGATGTGAGCACCCGTGCGGTAAAAACGGAGGATGGGTTCATGATATAAAACCCGCCCGTCTGGAAACCGATGGTCTCCGTAAGCTTTTCCGCGTTCTCCGTCACCTTGTAAACGTAAGGTATCTCTGAAGCCTCCAAGCCTATGTCAATGTTCTTAAGTTCTTCCAGATAATCGGCTTTTCTTGCGGAAGCAAGCCTTATGTGCCTGCTTTTTTCGCGCAGAAGGGTCTCGAAAAACCTTTCGGCATCGTCCCCGAAAACAGTGTTGTATTTGGCAATAAAATCCTTATTCAGCATGGACTAAAGGATAAAACAATTATGTTGAGTTTACAACTGTAATATAGTAGGCTTCTGATATGAAAATAGTGGTTGCAGGTGCAGGAGAGGTCGGTTTTCACATCGCATCCTCCCTTATCAAAGACGGGAAGGATGTTGTTCTGGTGGAAAAAAATCCCGCACGGGCAAAGTACGCCTCTTCACACCTCGATTGCCTGGTTGTCACGGGCGAGGCGACAAATCCCGATGTTCTGAAAGAGGCCGGCATAACCAATGCGGACGCTTTCATCAGCGCAACGGACTATGATGAAGTAAACATGATCACCTGTTTCATAGTGGCAACAGAGTTTGATGTCCCTGTAAAAATTGCCCGTGTGCGCAATGTCAGCTATTCCAAACGCAGGATGCAGGGAAAGGCTCTCGCCGGAGTTGACTACGTCGTTAACCCTGAAATTGAGGCGGCAAAAACCATAGTTTCAACCGTTCAGCACGGCGCAACAAGCGATATCTTCCTTTTTGAGGATCTCAACATACAGCTTCGCGATATCATCGTTGACGAGGACGCTTTCTTCTGCGGAAAAACACTCAAAGATATCAAACGAGATCTTAAAGAAGAATTTCTCATCGCAGGCATAATGCGTGACGACGAAATAGTTATACCCGACGGCGATACCGTCATTCTTGATAAGGACCATATTTATCTTGTCGCATCATCCAGAAGCTTCGTGAGGATGCTGAAAAAAGTCGGGATGCACGGCAAAAAACTTAAATCCATAGTTATTCTCGGCGGCGGCAACATCGGACACCATGTGGCGGAAATGCTTCTGCAACAGGGCAAAAGCATAAAGATAATCGACAAGGATTATGAAATCTGTAAAACGCTTACTGCGGATTTTCCGAACGCTCTGGTACTGAACGCCGATATCTCCGATGAAAGCATTTTTGAGGACGAACAGCTTTTTAACAGCGATGCCATCATCTGTACTACCCACAACGAGGAACTGAACATTCTTGCCGCCATATACGGCAAATCAAAAGGCATAAAACGCGCGGTGGCGCTCGTAAACAAAAGCAATTACATAACCATATCCGATGATCTGGGCATTGACTCCACAGTCAGCCCAAAGGTCAGCTCCGTTAACGCTATCCTGAAATACATCAGGAAGGGCAACATAAAAAGCGTCATGAAGGTTCTGAACGGCATGGCGGAGGTTGCGGAATTTTTCGTTGCCCACGGTTCTGAGGTGACCGAAAGACCGCTCAAGGACATCAAACTTCCGAAGGGGAGCCTCGTTGTCGCAGTCGCGAGAAACAACCGGACTTTTATTCCCGACGGGAACTTTGTCATGCAGTCCGGCGACATAGCGCTGACATTCTCGGCAGGCAACACGGCAGAAACTCTTCAGCCATATTTTTCAGAGTAAGCCATGCACTATAAGGCTATCATAAAGACCATCGCCATTCTGCAGGTGATAATTGCCGCCTTTCACCTTTTATGCGGCGGTCTGGCGGTTTGGTTTCACGAATTCAACGCAACACACAGTTTTTTTATTTCCGGCAGCCTGCTCATCAGCGTGGGAGCGGTGGCACTTTACTTTCTGAAAGATGAAAAACCGAAAAACCTGTCCACAAAGGACGGATTTCTCCTTGTAACGGCGAGCTGGGTAGCCGCCGTTCTGATAGGTGCTCTGCCATACCACATATCCGGCGTCGTGCCGACCTACGCAGATGCGGTTTTTGAAACAATCTCAGGTTTCTCCACAACCGGCGCAACAATAATGACGGATGTTGAAGCTCTGCCGAGATCCATTCTCTTCTGGCGGTCTCTGACACACTGGCTGGGCGGTATGGGTATCGTTGTTCTTGCCGTTGCGGTTCTTCCCCTTTTAGGGATAGGCGGTATGCAACTCATTCAGGCGGAAGCACCAGGACCGACTGTGGACAAACTGACGCCCAGAATAACAGAAACAGCAAAATACCTGTGGTTCATCTATCTGTTTTTCACTGCCGCAGAGGCGACCCTTCTGATGCTCGGCGGAATGAGCCTTTTCGATTCGCTCAATCACACCTTTGCAACAGTTGCAACGGGCGGATTCGGTACAAAAAATACCAGCGTACAACATTATAACTCTGCGTATATAGACTATGTTATAACGGTTTTCATGCTCCTTTCGGGGGTTAATTTCTCGCTTCATTTCCGTTTCATGACGGGAAATCTCAAGCCTCTGTTTTCGGACTCAGAGTTCAAAACATATCTCTCCATAGTCGCCATATCAACTCTGATAATTACATTCTCTCTCACAGGGACAGTTTATAATGATTTTATGACCAGCTTCCGCTATGCGAGCTTTCAGGTGGCAAGCTTTATAACCACCACAGGATTTGCAACGGATGATTATGAAAGATGGCCTGCTGTCGCGCAGATAGTTCTTTTCCTGCTGATGTTCGTCGGCGGGTGTTCCGGCTCCACCGGAGGCGGCATAAAGGTCATCAGGATCATCACACTGCTGAAACAGGGCTTAAACGAAATGAAATACCTTGTGCATCCACGCGCAGTTTTCGCACTGCGCATCAACGGGCAGCCTGTTAAAAAGAATATCGTCTACGCTATCAGCGGTTTCTTTTTTTTATACATTACCACGGCTCTGATCGTTACCGTTATAGTCTCAACCTCCGGTGTGGATATCATCACAGCCTTCACTGCGGCACTGACCACACTGGGAAACATCGGTCCCGGATTCGGACTTATCGGTCCCACTGAAAATTTCGCATTCTTTCCAGAATATGTGAAATGGGTGCTGAGTGCAGCCATGCTGATCGGCAGGCTTGAGATCTATACTGTTATCGTTCTCTTCACACCAATGTTCTGGCGGAAATGAAAACTTTTTTAATATATATCAACGGAATAGTGCAGGGAGTGGGATTTCGCCCGTTCGTGTATAACCTTGCCATGTCAGAAGGCATAAAAGGCTCTGTGGTCAACAGCGGACGCGGGGTTGAGGTGCGCATTAACGCACAGGATATCACCGAGGCGGAAGCGTTTCTCCGCAATATCAAAAGTTTTGCACCACCTCTGGCTCACATAACCGAAAGCTCTGTCGAAGAAACAGCACACACAGATTACGAATCATTCACCATAGAGAAATCCATACACTCAGGCGGTTTGTCCCTTGTTCCGCCGGATACTGCCATATGCCCCAACTGCGCGAAAGAGATAAACGATCCCAAAGACAGGCGGTTTGAGTACCCGTTTACCAACTGCACCGACTGCGGTCCCCGATACACTATCATGCTTGACATGCCTTACGACAGACCCCGCACTGTAATGTCGGAATTTACTATGTGCCCTGAGTGCCAGACGGAGTATGGGAATCCCGCAGACAGACGCTTTCACGCACAGCCCAACGCCTGCCCTGTATGCGGTCCGGAAGTATCATACAGAAGATTAAAAGGCATCGAAGCAATAAAGAAAATTGCGGAACTGATAGACGAAGGCGAACTTGTCGCCGTTAAAGGACTTGGCGGGTACCACCTCATATGTGACGCCACAAACGACGCGCCCATTGAAAAGCTTCGCGAACTGAAAAAGCGACCCGATAAACCTCTCGCTGTGATGGCGTTACCTGACACCATAGAGCAACTGGAAATATCGCAGTCTGAAAAAAATCTGATATTCAGCCAGTCGGCACCCATAGTGGTTCTGGAGTGCGATAACCCAACGCTCAGCCCACTTGTATGCCCCATGTCAAAAGCTGTTGGCTATATGACTGCTTATACTCCTCTGCACATGGTACTTATGAAGCATCTTAAAACTAAATATATCGTTGCTACCAGCGGCAACATGAAAGACGAACCCATTGCAAAGGATGCACATGAGGCGGAAACCGCACTTTCAGCCTTCACAATGCACTTCCTGCACCACAACAGACCCATCCACAACAGATGCGACGATTCGCTGTCGGCTGTCGTAGATGGCTCACCCTACATCATGCGGCGCGCAAGGGGGCTAGCTCCATATCCGGTAATAATGCCTTTGGCATCTGACAGATGCGTTCTCGGAGCAGGCGCGCATCTGAAAAGCAGCATCACCCTTGCAAAAGAAGGCTACGGATTCGTAAGCCAGTACATAGGCGATCTGGACAATCCCGAAACCTGCGCCTTTTATGACGAGACAATAAAAAAGATGGAGTCACTTTACAGACTGACACCGGAAACGGTGATCTGCGACCTTCACCCGAATTATCACAGCACTCAGTATGCGCAAAAACTCGGCATAAACGTCATTCAGGTTCAGCATCACGTCGCCCATATGCTCGCATGCATGGCGGAGAACGGACTTACCGACAACACTCTGGGCATCATAATGGACGGAACCGGACTGGGAACAGACAACACCATATGGGGCGGAGAGTTCTTTGTCATGAAGGATATGAAAATGACCCGCGCCCTGCACCTGCCCTCCGTGCCGCAACCCGGCATGGACGCGGCGGCAAAAAATCCTGCGCGGATGCTGGTCTCATACCTGCACAGCTTTGGTCTCCTTTCAGACAATATTGATATACTCACAGCCAACACCGGACTTTCTGAAAAAGACATACAGTTAATAACCTCCATGACGGATAGAAACATAAACTGCATCCCTACATCCAGTACAGGAAGGTTGTTTGAAAGCATAGGCGCACTTGTAACCAAAACGCCCGTTAACCTTTTCGAGGCTCACACAGCAATGAAGTTTGAAGGATTTTGTAATGATACCGGAAAAACTTACTCTGTGTCATCGCCTGATGAGCTTTTCGGATGTGTAATTGACGACCTGCGCAAAGGCACTGACAGAACCGATATTGCAACAGCTTTTCACAATGGGTTTGCAGAATGGATATTTAAACAGGCTGTCAGACTTTGCAGTGAAAATAACATAACAGATACCGTTATTTCCGGCGGAGTATTCCAGAATATATTTATTGTACGCAGGCTCATAGCACTTTTCAAAAACAGCCCCGTCAAACTGCACACACACTCTAAAGTTCCTCCCAACGACGGGTGTATATCGCTGGGACAGGCGTTCTTTGCAAACTTTCACAGCATGAACATTTAATCTTACAATCTCTTTTCAAATCATAACTAATGTTCTATACTTGGAAAAGAGAGGATATATGACACACCCTGATGTTTCACTTCTGATACTTTGCAACCACAGCCGCGCATGTATGGATGTTAAAGAGGTTCTGGGCAGCCTCAAATTTGACATGACCATCGCTGCCAGCACGGAAGAAGCATATGACCTGCTCACAAAAAAGAACTTTGATATAATCGTTTCTGAATTCGATCTGGACGGCACCGACGGTATAAAATTTCTTCAGTACGCGGCATCAATGAACAGTTTCTCCACACGACTGATAGTCGGCAGCAGCGCTAATGAAGATGTGATCATCAAAGCGATCATAAAAGGCATAGCGTGTGCCTATATAGACTCATCGTCTAACAGACAAATGATATCTGCAAAACTCGCAGATATGGCACGCATACAGACCAGCATGGACAACAGGCGTATCCGCCAGATACAGAACGGCTCCAACACATTCCCTATAGTAATGAGCATCTATGAAGCTCTTATGAACGCCATAAACAATGACCTGCCCATGGGAAAGATAGCTCAGATAGTGTCCGGAGACGTTACACTCACTTCAAAGATACTCCATGTGGCAAACTCCGCCTTTTACGGCAGTTTCGCAGGCACTTCCGTCGAAAAAGCAATTATGTTCATGGGACTTAATACTGTTAAAGATATAGTGCTGATGCATTCGCTCTCGGCAAACCTGAACATGACCGCCGAGCAGAATCAGTATTTTGAAACCACTGTTTTGCACTCGGTAAAAACCAACTATTACCTGAACTGCATCTCTCATATATACAGAGAATGTTCCCTTACCCCTCTGAATAATTCCGTTGGGATAATCCACGACATAGGCAAAATAATACAGCTTGTTTTCTTCCCGCTGGAGTTTCGCTCAATCGCAGAATTCAGAGAGGAACACCCAGCCACAGACTATTTTACCTGTGAACTTGAATCGGGAAATTTTTCAGTGAATCATGCGGAAGTCGGGGCATATTTCCTTAAAATGTGGAATTTCAACCAGTATGCTGTGGAATCAGCTCTGTTCCACCATACGCCGGAACTTTCGTCTTCAAACACAAAGGCATGTGTTGAGGCTCTTTATCTGGCAAACACATTGTCGGATATCCGTGACGGATATAATCTGTCGCTGGAAGAAGCTGTGGAAAGATGTGTAATTGTTAAAGCAGACCCGAAAGTGCTTATGGCAATAGAACCGCCGGAACATTAGTTCTTAGGATCAAGAACATCCCTCAGACCTTCACCCAGAAGGTTATAACCCAGAACAGTTATGAATATGGCAAGACCCGGAAACATCGAAAGCCACCATGCAAACATGATGTTGTCCTTTCCTGCCGTCAGAATATTCCCCCACGAAGGGGTGGGCGGCTGAACACCCAGACCAAGAAAGCTGAGTGAACTTTCGGTGAGAATAGCTCCCGCAATGCCAAGTGTTGCGGTTACGAATATAGGCGTCATGACGTTGGGCAGTATATGCTTAAACATTATTATGTTTGTGGAAAGCCCCTGCACCTGCGCTGCGGTTATATAATCGCGGGTTTTGACACTCATAACCTCTGCACGCACCAGACGCGTTACACCCATCCAGCCTGTGAGACCGATAACAGCCATAACATTAAACACAGAGGGGTTCAGGAAAGCTATCACAGCAAGAATCAGGAAAAACGCAGGAAAACAGAGCATTATATCGACGATGCGCATGATGATAATATCTGTCCAGCCGCCGAAATAACCTGCCACAAGTCCGAGGATAACACCTATCAACAAAGATATCCCAACCGCAACAAAACCCACGAAAAGCGAGATGCGGCTGCCGTAAACTATACGGCTGAAAACATCCCTGCCAAGTTCGTCAGTTCCGAAAAAATTCTGTGCAGACGGAGCCGCGAATATATTGTTAAGATTTATAGCTGTCGGGTCATGCGTAGCTATGAACGGCGCAAAAATGGCAACGACAATGAAGAACAGTACTACAGTAAGCCCCGAATATAACAGATAGCTCCCTTTGACCTTGCTCAGCAGTCTATTTTTTGCCATATCGTATCCTCGGATCCACCAGACCGTAGCAGATATCTGCTATCAGATTTCCGATAAGCGTAAGCACCGCACCCATCACAAGTATACCCATGACGACAGGGTAGTCGCGCATCATAACAGCCTGATAAAAGAGCTGACCCATTCCGGCTATGCCGAATATTGATTCAAAGATAACGCTGCCCCCGATAAGACCCGGTACGGAAAGTCCCAGAATTGTGACAACCGGAAGCATGGCGTTTTTAAGGGCATGTTTGAAAACGACTTTGTTCTCTGAAAGTCCGCGCGCTCTTGCGCTGGTGATGTAGTCCTCGCCCAGAACCTCAAGCATGGAGTTTCTGGCAAATCTGCTAAGTCCCGCAAGTCCTCCGAAAACTGACAGAAGAACCGGAAGAAACGAGTGCCACGCAAGATCCCGGATTTTACCGGCAACAGAAAGCTGATCGAAATTATATGATGTAAGACCGGATATAGGAAGCCAGCCCTTGATAACGCCGAAATAATACATACAGAGAAGCGCCAGCCAGAAAGTCGGCACAGCGAAACCTATGAAAACAAATACGGTGACGCTCTTGTCAAAAATACTGTTCTGTCGGTATGCCGACCAGACACCCAGCGGCAACGCGATGAGAAAGATGAGAACCATACCGGCAACGTTCAGGTATATAGTGACAGGCATACGTTCCAGAATTTTTTCTGTGACACTCTTGCCGTCCTGACTGAAAGACTCGCCGAAATCAAGCACTGCGACGCGTTTCAGCCACATGACATACTGTTCCGGCAGTGGTTTGTCCAGTCCGTACATCTTTTCAAACTTTTGATATGCCGTTTCCGAGAACTTCGGATTCATGGACGCAAGAAACTGCGCGGGGTCACCCGGAGCAAGATGAATCACAAAAAAGCAGATGAGCGTGATTCCGAAGAGCAGGGGAATCATCCCTGCCAGTCTTGCGGCTATGTATCTGAGCATTTGCAACTCTTATTTCTGGAAGCTGTATTTCTGCTTGTCCTTGTCAACCCACCAGTCTTCCTGATTGTATCCGATGCCTGCGGGCGCTGGCTTAACTTCGTTGAAGCGTTTGCTTATCGCAACCAGAGCGTTGGGCACCATGATAAAAGTATAGGGCTGGTCTTCTGCCAGAATCTCCTGAGCTTTGAAATAATACTCTTTACGTTTTTCCGGATCAAACTCTTTGCGCCCTTCAATGAGCAGTTTGTCCAGTTCTTTATTTTTGTAACAGATAAAGTTGAGCTTCTGTCCACCGCAGTTGCCGGAATACCAGACATCATAGAGGTCTGGGTCGTTTGTTATGTTCCAGCGAGAACAACAGCATCATATTTCTGTTTGTTGATATACTCATTTATAAATGTTGCCCATTCAAGAACCCGGATGTCGACCTTAACGCCTATTTTCTCCCAGCTTTTCTGCAAAACTTCGCAGATGCTGGTTCTCACCGAATTGCCCTGATTTGTTATCAGTTCAAATTTCAGCGGTTTACCGTCTTTTTCAACGATACCGTCGCCGTTAGTGTCTTTGTACCCCGCTTCCGCAAGGAGCTTTTTCGCCTGATCTATGTTGTAATCGTATCTTTTAACGTTGGGATTATACCAGATAGTTCCCGGTTTATAGGGTCCCGTAGCTTCAACGCCCAGACCGAACTGGAGACCATTTATGATATCCTTTTTCGGTGTTGCATATGAAAGAGCCTGACGGACGCGTTTGTCCTGGAACATAGGTTTGTTCTGGTTATAACCAACATATTCATAGCTTGACGCCAGATACATGTGTTTGTTGTACTGGTTTTTGAATCTGGGGTTGCTGTCAGTCTGTTTTGACCATTGAAGAGGAGAAAGCGATATAAGATCTATCGAACCGTTCAGAAGTTCAAGGAAAGTTGTCGCGGTGTCGGGGATGATACGGAAAATATATCTGTCGATATATGGTCTACCGAGGAAATAGTCGTCGTTTGCCACAAGCGTGATGGAGTCGCCCGCCTTCCACTCAAGGAATTTATAGGGACCCGTACCAACAGGGTTTCTCAGCAGAGGGGATTTTTTAACATCCTGACCCTGCAAGAGGTGCTTAGGAAGCATAGGCATTCCCCAGCTTATGAGCGCCGGGGCGAAAGGTTCATCGTATGAAACCTTTACAGTGTACTTGTCAATGACCTCAAATTTACTGACAAGTCTGAAGTCAGCATCGTAAGAGGTAGGGGTTTTGTCGTCTATCATGAATTTGTAGGTAAACTCAACGTCGTCGGCTGTAAAAGGCTTGCCGTCGTGCCACCTGACATCGTGGTTCAGATGAAAAATGATGCCTTTGCCGTCGTCAACTATCTCCCAGCTGTCAGCCAGGTCACCCACAATATTCAGGTTCTTGTCATACTTAACCAGACCGTTGTATATCTTGTCTGCAACGTCGTGTGAAGCTGAGTCCGAGGTTATATTGTATATAAGCCCCGAAGCGTCTCCGAGCATTGAAACAACAACAGCATCACCGTAAACAGCATTGGGGATATCGCGCTTACGGGAAACTTCCGGCTCAGAGCCGCTGTCCGATTTTTTCTGTCCGCATCCGAAAACGGAAAGGACAAGCAGTACGGCAAGAAACTTTTTAATCACGTTATTTAGACTCCATTGGAACAACAGGTTTTTTGTTTTCGGCCGGTGCCTGCTGACCTGCGGGATTGCTCTGCATAATGCTGCTGGTTGTTTTCTGTGTTGAAAGAACAGCCAGAGTGAGCGAAGTTATCATGAAAACAATGGCGATAACAGTTGTGACCTTGTTCATTATGTTAACCGGAGCGCCGGGGCCGAAAACGTCGCCCGCACCGCCGCCGAATGCAGAACCAAGGGAAGAGCCTTTACCGGACTGAATAAGTACGGCAAGGATAAGCAGGAAGCAGATAACAATATGGATCGCAAGAATTACAGTGTACATTAAATGATCTCCAGGTTATTTGTAAAAATTGATTATTTTTATAAAGTCCTCGGCAACAAGGCTGGCTCCGCCAACCAATGCGCCGTCAACATTCTCTCTGAGCATCAGCGCGCCTATGTTATCGGGTTTAACGCTTCCGCCGTAAAGTATGCGAATCTTGTTCGCAACCACAGGACCGTATATTTTCGACAGGAACTTTCTGATGGCAACATGCATCTCTTCCGCATCAGCAGGAGTAGCTGTTTCGCCTGTTCCTATCGCCCAGACCGGCTCGTATGCAATAGTGATATTGTTTACCCGGTCAACGCCAACGCCGCGAAGCCCCATACCAAGCTGATAAAGAACCCTGTCTATATGAACTCCCGCCTCTCTTTCTGCGAGCAGTTCGCCGACGCAGAGAATAACGTGGAGTTTGCATCTAAGAGCAAGACGCACCTTTTCGTTGATAAGTTCATCGGTTTCTCCGAAAATTGTCCTTCTTTCGGAATGTCCGATGATAACGGTATCGGCTCCGGCAGTAAGAAGCATGTCGGCGTTCACTTCTCCTGTGAAGGCTCCCTTCTCATGCTGTGATACGTTCTGTCCTGCAACGGATATCGGCACACCCATATCTCTTATTGTTTTTGCCACTGTCGAAAGACTGCAAAAATCCGGCGCAACACCGACGTCAACCATTCCGTAGTCCAGTTTTACAGAAAGCAGTGAACGGACAAGGTCATCGGAATGCTTCACATCAAGGTTCATTTTCCAGTTGCCGTAAATAAGGGGTTTTCTCATGGGGAATTACTCCTCTTCTATGGTCACGCTTCTATCATTGCCCATCTGACAGCTCCCGTTGAAAACGACTCCCTCTTCAACCTTGAAAACCGGTGTGATTATCTTTCCTGTCACATAAGCGGGTTTATAAAGCTCAACCTTTGTTTTTGCAGTTATAACGCCGTCAAAGCGTCCCGAAATTTTGATATCCCCCGCTTCAATCTCCGCCTTAACATTGCCGGAGTTTGCAATAACCAGAGTGTCCTCTGTTTTTATATTCCCTTCAAAGTTTCCGTCTATTCTGACGAGTCCGTCGAATATAAGGGTTCCCTGAAACGTCGTGTTTTTACCGAGAAATGCGTCTATTCCGCCTGTGTCTTTTCCCTTTATCAACTTAATTCCCCTCTGATGGTCTTGATTATCCTGTCAAGCTCATCATTGTTGGTATATTTTATTTCGATGGTTCCGCCGTCTTTTCTGGACTTTATCTCAACCTGAGTTTTGAAGAACTCTTCCATCTCGCTTTTCAGGCTTAAAAGGAAAACGTTCTCACCCTTTTCAACCGTCTCCGGTTCCGGCTTTTCTTTTTTAGAGGCAAGCTTTTCCGCTTCACGGACAGAAAGGTTATTTTCTATTATTTTAATGAGTATTTCAACAGCCTTTTTCTCGTCCAGCCCAATGAGGCACCTTGCGTGCCCCTCTGTAATCTGTTTAAGCTCAAGCGCTTCTATAACGCGGACGGGCAGACCCAGAAGACGGATTGTGTTCGCAACGGCGGAGCGGCTTTTACCGACAACGTCCGCCACGTCCTCCTGACGATATCCGTGGGTATCCATAAGGTTTTTATAAGCTCTTGCAAGTTCCAGCGCGCCAAGGTCTTCCCTCTGGATATTCTCTATGAGGGCAAGTTCCATCTGCTCGGATTCCCTTGTTATCTCACGGACAACAGCGGGAACTTTGCGCAGTCCTGCCAATCCTGCCGCACGCCAGCGTCTTTCACCGGCGATTATAACATAGCCCTCTTCTGTATTTGCCAAAACAATAGGCTGAATGATACCGTTTCTGCGGATGGATTCCGTAAGCTCCGCGAGAGCCGCCTCGTCAAAAACCTTTCTGGGCTGGTCGGGGTTGGGGTAGATATCTGTTATATCTATCTCGCTGACCATGGCTCTGGGCTTGTCAGCTTTAGGGATCAGCGATTCAAGTCCTTTACCCAGTGAGGTTTTTTTCATGACATCCTCTCCAGCATCTCTTTTGCGAGTTCAATATAGCTCGCGGCACCTTTTGATTTAAGGTCATATTCTATTATAGACTGACCGAAGCTGGGCGCCTCGGCAAGTTTTACGTTTCTCGGAATTATGGTTTTGAAAAGACTTTCGCTGAAATACTCCTCCACCTGTTTCTGAACTTCTTTTGAAAGATTATTTCCGGGGTTGTGCATGGTGAGCAGGATACCCTCCATCTCAAGTTCTTCGTTGAGGCTTTCCCGTATCAGCCCGATGGTGTTCAGAAGCTGACCAAGCCCCTCCATTGCGTAATATTCGCATTGAAGCGGTATCAGCACGGAGTTTGCTGCCGTAAGGGAATTCACTGTGAGAAGTCCCAGAGAAGGCGGGCAATCGATTATCACCAGAGTATATTCGTCAGAAACCTTAGCCAGCGCCTTTTTGAGTTTTGTCTCTCTGGATATCTCCGTGACAAGCTCAATTTCGGCCGCGGAAAGATTTATGTTCCCCGGTATTATGTCCAGATTCTCCACGCTTGTGTGGATTATTGAATCTTTTGTTTCGGCTCTGCCTATAAGCACATCATAGATGGAAGGCTGACCCTCTTCGAGGGACACACCGAGACCGCTTGTGGCGTTCCCCTGAGGGTCCATATCCACAACAAGCACTTTTGCCTCGGCAAATGCAAGCGCCGAACTTAAGTTTATCGCGGTGGTTGTTTTGCCAACACCGCCTTTTTGATTTGCAATAGCGATAATTTTTCCCATTAGTCTCACAGCCTAATAAATTACAGTATAAAAATCAAGACAGTTTATTATCAACAGCTTCTCAGTATACATCATGCGGAGTAAACTTAAAATCGAATTTTTGATACGGTGAATAAAACAAACTCTATTTAACACAGTCGTTTATTATAAGGTGCATAAAAATCAGGAGCGAAGCACAGCCCTGATCTTTTCATATATTATGAAAAGAAAAAAACATACGGATGAAACAGCTATTATGCTGGCACCAGATGTGAGATTGAATACATAGGCGCAGTATAGCCCTGCAAGAGTGAAAACCAGAGACAGTATACTTGAAAGTATCATCATGCCCTTCAGCGAACTTACCTTCTTCTCCGCGATATAAGGCGGGATGGTGAGCATCGCTATCACCAGAATAAGCCCCACAACCCTTATCAGAAGCACAACAGCCAGAGCGGACATAACCAGCAGAACAGTATAGATGATACCCGAACGGACGCCCATGCTTGTGGCATATTCCATATCGAAACTGACCGCATGTATCTGACGGAAATAGAGAAGTACATATGCGATGATGAATACGTCGAGTACGCCCATGTAAATGAGATCCAAATCAGGCACCGCAAGGATGCTCCCGAAAAGATAGCTCATCAGATCGACGCCGTATCCGGGTGTCAGGTCAGCCAGAATTATACCGAACGCCATGCCGCATGCCCACATAACACCGATTACGGTATCGGAACGGTTCTTGTCCTTAAGAGTGATAAGCGCCATTATCACAGCGGCAACAACTGCAAATATTCCTGCACCGAGAAGAGGGGATATACCCAGAAAGAACGCCAGACCTATGCCGCCGTATGCCGTGTGAGCTATACCGCCAGAAATAAAAACTATACGGTTAACGACAACCAGCGTGCCGATTATCCCGCACGCTATTGAAGCAAGTACGCCCGCCCAGATAGCATTCTGTATGAATCCGTATGAAAGTATGTCGGTCATTTATGCTCCATGAGAACCCTGTGGGGATGTCCGTGCGCCACCAGCTCGACAGGACACTGAGCGTCCGCACCGTATGACATCTGCATCATCTCTTCCGTAACCTCCGCCTCGTCATGCTTGTGCAGGGTTGTGCTGACACACGCGACGGACGTTGCGAATTTAGGTATTATGGTAAGGTCGTGGCTGACAACCACGATGGTCATTTTCTCGTTAAGTTTGGCAAGTATGTCGTATATGCGGGTCTGTCCCTCCATATCGACGTTTGAAGCCGGTTCGTCCAGAAATATAAGTTCCGGTTCGCCGGCAAGTGCGCGCGCCATAAGAACACGCTGACGCTGACCGCCGGAAAGGTCGTCCATCCGGTTTTTCGCCACATTGCTTATCTGGAGTTCATCCAGTACCATGCGGACGTAATCTCTGTCGCTCTTTTTTGTGAAGCCGCCTTTGGAAAGCATCCTGCCCATAAGCGCAGCGTCTTCGACGGTTATCGGAAATCCGCCGCCTGATGTAACATTCTGCGGAACATATCCGACCCTGCTCACTGTTCCTGGCTTCTGCCCCAGAACTTTTATATCGCCCGACTGCGGTTTGAGTATCCCAAGCAGTATCTTCAGAAGCGTACTTTTACCGCCTCCGTTGGGTCCTATAACAGCAAGGAATTCGCCTTTTTTTATGTCGAATGTGATATCGCGCAAAACTTCACTGGAACCGTAGGAAAAATTCAGATTTTTGACGCTGACAGCGTTTTCGGTTTCCGACATTGTGCCGCCTGAATGAAAAGAGGGCATCAAAGATGCCCCCTTAAAATCTTATATTAAAGCTAAATTTAAAGACCCATTATGTTGTAGCCGTTGTCAACGTATATAACCTCACCCGTTACAGCGGATGAAAGGCTGCTGGCAAGATAAACGGCTGTTCTGCCCACGTCCTCCTGTGTGCAGTTGTCGTGCAGGGGTGCGTGTTCCGCTATGTGGTTGAATATCTTTTTGAAATCGGATATTCCGGCAGCGGCGAGGGTTTTTATAGGTCCCGCAGAGATAGCGTTAACGCGTATCTTGTTCACCCCCAGGTCTGCTGCAAGATAGCGTGTTGACGCCTCAAGCGCAGCCTTGGCAACACCCATAACGTTATAGTTCTGAATAACTCTTTCCGCACCGAGGTACGACATACAGATAATGCTACCGCCTTCGTTCATAAGAGGTTCTGCATATTTTGCAATTGCGGGCAGCGAATAAACGCTGATGTCCATTGCCATTGCAAAGTCGGCTCTTTTTGTGTCAACGTAGCGGTCTTTCAGAGCGTCGCCGGGTGCATACGCAACCGAGTGAACGAGTATATCGAATTTGCCCCATTTTTCCTTAACAATGTTGAAGCAAGCTTCTATCTCTTCATCCTTCGTAACGTCGCAGGGAACAAGAAACTTCCCTCCGAGTTCTTCGGAAACCTTTGCCACTCTGCTTTCCAGTTTTTCGCCTGCATAGCTGAACGCAACTTCTGCGCCCTGCTCAATGAAATTTCTGGCGATGGCATAGGCGATGCTTTTATTATTCGCAACACCGAAGACCAATGCCTTTTTACCGTCGAGAAGTCCCATACAATCTCCTTGTTAAAACATATCAAGAAAGCCTGATATATCCCTAGTTAAAACGATTTCTATTTTTTTGTCAAACTCGACTTTTTCCGGGAGATAAAATTTTCTCACTCCCATCTTATAACACTCGGCTATACGGCTCTTCATATTGGATACCGGACGCACTGTCCCGGTTAGCCCGACCTCGCCTATGAAGGTGGTTTCAGGCGATATAGCCTGTTCCCTGTATGAAGAAACTATGGCGGCGCACAGCGCAAGGTCAGCGCTTGTCTCCGTTATCTTCATGCCGCCGGCGACATTTATATATACGTCGCTTCCTGCAAGATTAAGTCCGCCTTTCTTATCCAGAACCGCCAGCAGCATGTTCATACGGTTCACGTCTATGCCCATGGCGTTGCGTTTGGGAAACTGATAAAAGGTCGGCGCAACAAGTGCCTGCACTTCGACCAGAAAAGCCCTTGTGCCCTCTATCACGGGAACGTTGACCCTGCCGGAAACGCTTCTGTCCGCATCATCCGCAAAGCTGTAGTTTTTAAGCTCTATCAGCCCCTTGTCACTCATCTCAAAGATGCCGACCTCATCCGTTGGACCGAAACGGTTCTTCACCGAGCGCAGGATGCGAAGCCCGCGGCTGTAGTCCCCTTCAAAGTAAAGCACTGTATCGACAAGGTGTTCCAAGAGTTTCGGACCGGCTATATAGCCGTCCTTTGTGACCTGCCCGACGATAAGAACCGTTATGGCACGGCTCTTTGCCACTTCAACAAGTCTATAGGTAACGTGCCGTACCTGCCCGACAGTTCCCGCCGCCGAATTAAGCTCGGCGGATGCAACCGTCTGTATCGAGTCCAGCACAACATAGTCAAATCTTTCAGAGTCCAGCGCCGAAAGCACGTCCTCAAGACTGTTGGTGGGCAGTATACTTATATCCGCAGTGCCGATGCCAAGTCTTTCCGCTCTCAGCTTTATCTGTGCCGCCGATTCCTCTCCGGAAACGTACAGCACTTTTCTGCTGCCCACCGACAGAATACCTGCCGATTGAAGCATTATCGTAGATTTACCGATGCCCGGTTCACCGCCAACAAGTATGACGGAACCCTTTACAAGTCCGCCGCCCAGCACCTGATCCAATTCACCTATGCCGGTGTGCGTGCGCTCAGTCTCAAGTCCGCGGACGTCTCTGAGATTGACCGCAGAGACATAAGGTTCATGCGATTTTTTACCTGCAGGAGCAGACGGTTCCTCAATCTCTTCAACGAAGCTGCTCCAGCTTGAACATTCGGGGCATTTGCCTATCCAGCCCGGCGAAACATATCCGCAGTTCTGGCACACATAGCGGCTTTTCTTTTTCGCCATCTATTCGTTCTCATCCAGAAAATCCGCAACCGTTACACGGTTGGGGGCTGTGAGTCTCAGATGCTCATAAGCCATGGCAGTCGCCATGCGACCTCTGGGAGTTTTCTTGATAAATCCTCTGTATATCAGATATGGTTCTATAACATCCTCAATAGTGTCCCGCTCTTCGCTCAACGTAGCTGCCAGAGTATCCACACCGACGGGACCGCCGTCATATTTCTCGATTATCGAGAGCAAAAGCGCACGATCTGAATTATCCAGCCCTTCACGGTCTATCTCAAGCCTTGAAAGACCTTCTCTTGCTATGTCCAGAGAAACGAACCCGTTGTTAAGCACATCCGCAAAGTCTCTGATACGCCTCAGTATTCTATGGGCTATACGCGGGGTGCCGCGGCTTCTGGAAGCTATCTCTTTTGCGGCGGCGTCCTCAATTTTTGTTTCAAGTATACCAGCTCCGCGCAGTATTATACTTGTGAGTTCATCTATACCGTAGAATTCGAGTTTAAGAATCATCCCGAACCTGTCCCGAAGAGGGGAAGTCAGAAGTCCCGCGCGGGTTGTGGCTCCCACAAGGGTAAAGGGCGGCAGGTCTATTTTTACGGTTCTTGCCGCAGGTCCCTGACCTATGAGGATATCGAGTTTATAGTCCTCCATTGCGGGATACAGTATCTCTTCCACGTTTGAGTGGAGTCTGTGTATCTCGTCGATGAACAGAACATCACCCTCCTGAAGGTTTGTTAGCAAAGCCGCAAGGTCTCCCGCACGTTCGATTACGGGACCGCTGGTGGAGTTTATATTTACACCCATTTCATGGGCTATGATGTTTGCAAGGGTGGTCTTTCCAAGCCCGGGAGGACCGTGGAAAAGACAGTGATCAAGGCTCTGTCCGCGCTGTTTCGCCGCCTGAACAAAGACCTTCAGATTCTCCTTAACCTTTGACTGACCGACATAATCGTCAAACCCGCCGGGTCTGATGTTCTGTGTCTGAAAGTCCTCCGGCTGTTTTTCTTTGGAAAAGATGTCTTCCATCCGTCCGCCTGTAGATGATTTAATAGATGTACTACAATAGCATTTTTACAGATAATTGCAAGGATTGGGAATAAAATGACGGTGCGGGGGGCTGCCCGCACCGTCCCAAGAGGTGGCATTCATGTTATGCCTTTTTAACGGGTGGTTTTGAGGATTAAAAGGGTGTCACCTTTTATCTAGCAGCTCTGAAATTTATAATAGGACTGTTTTTGTATTTTTAAAGAGGAAATTTCGATAATTGCAGATTTTTTTAGCAACAAGAAAAAAACACAAACTACTTTGCCATCACAAAGAAGGAAGGGAGAAAGGCGCGTCTAAAAAACTTTCTGCTTAAATGCAAGCAGAACAAGGAAGGCTTTGCCGAGAGGGCTGTGAGCATACGGATTTGTATGTGAGCAGTTCCGAGGAAAAACTGACGCAGTTATGCGAAGCAGATAAGCGGAAATAAAGCAAATCAACCCCGACCCTCCTTTGCTAAAGGAGGGAGGGGAAAGAAGTAATATTACTTTAAAAAGGAGTAGGGATACTCTGTGTGGTCTTTATAGGTACCCTCAAGGATCGCAACAACATCCTCCACAAACACCAGTTCTTCGTTTGTTGGGATAACAAAAACCTTTACTCTTGAATCGGGGGTTGAAATCTCCGTTTCGCCGTGTTTTGCAAAAGTTTTGAGGTTCTTCTCTTTATCCACGATGATTCCCATCGGCTCCAGGTTTTCAATAGCCATCTGGCGGATAACCCCTGCATTCTCACCGACGCCGGCAGTGAACACTATCGCGTCCACTCTGCCAAGCACGGCATAATATGCGCCTATATATTTGCGCAGTCTGTATGCCTCAACCTCAAGGGAGAGAGTACAGCGATGTTTATAGTCGTCGTCTTCACAACCGATAACATCACGTCTGTCAGTGAACCTGCCTGTCATGCCGAGAACGCCGGATTTTTTGTTAAGCAGGTTGTCCATAGCCTTAGCGTCTATGTTCAGCTTCTGCATCATGAAAAGCGGAACGGCGGGGTCAACGTCGCCGCACCTTGTACCCATCACAGCACCTTCCAGAGGTGTCATACCCATGGAGGTGTCAACACTGATGCCGTTTTTGATAGCCGTGTGGGAAACACCGTTGCCTATGTGCATGGTGATGATGTTGCACTCTTTCGCAGGTTTTCCAAGGAGCGAAGCCGCACGTTTTGAAACGTAGAGGTGGCTGGTTCCGTGGAAACCGTATCTGCGAACTCCGTAATTCTCGTACCATTCGTACGGAACGGGATATGTGTATGCATAGTCAGGCATTGTTTGGTGGAATGCCGTGTCGAATATCGCAACGTGAGGAACGTTGGGCATAACCTTCTGCGCGGCGCGGATACCTGCAAGGTTGGGCGGGTTGTGCAGCGGCGCAAGGTGTGCAACGTCTTCTATTGTTTTAAGAACTTCTTCATTTATAAGTACGCTTCTGGCAAAAACTTCACCCCCGTGGACAACTCTGTGTCCCACGGCGGATATCTGCTCCATACTGTCGATAACGGCAGTGCTGCCTCTGGAGAGTGTTTTAATAATAAGACCGATTGCCGCGGAGTGGTCGTGGCACTCATATTCCTCGCGCACGGTATCCTTTCCCGGAACCTCATGCACGATGAACGAGTCACCGATACCTATTCTTTCAACCAGACCCTTTGCTACAACCTGTTTGTTGGTCCAGTCGTAAAGCTGGTATTTAACCGATGAACTGCCGCAGTTAAGAGCGAGAATATCCATCTAAATAAACCCCCTAGTCAGCCTGAACGGCGGTTATTGCCGCCACATTGACAATGTCCATGTATTTACATCCTCTGGAGAGGTCGTTAACCGGTTTTGCAAGTCCCTGTATAACGGGTCCGATAGCCTCTGCGCCCGCTATCCTTTCTACAAGTTTATACCCTATATTTCCTGCGTCAAGTGTCGGGAACACAAGAACATTCGCAGAACCCGCAACGTCGCTTCCGGGAGCCTTCTTTGCACCCACCGCAGCAAGCAGAGCCGCATCCGCCTGAAGTTCGCCGTCAATTTTAAGTTCAGGGGCAATTGACTTCGCTATTTTTGTAGCCTCGATAACCTTTTCTGTTTCGGGACTTTTTGCGCTCCCCTTCGTTGAGAAAGAGAGCATCGCCACTTTCGGCTCAACCTCAAGAAAAGCCTTGCAGCTGTCCGCCGTCGCCACAGCTATCTCTGCAAGAGTTTGCGCATCGGGATTCGGAATGACTGCGCAGTCGGCAAAAAGAACTGCTCCGTCCTTGCCGAACTCTGTTTTTGGTGTCACCATAATAAAACAGCTTGATACTGTTTTCATACCTTTTTTTGTGCCTATCACGCGGATGGCGGCACGAAGCACGTCTCCTGTGGTGTGGCAGGCACCTGTAACAGCTCCGTGGGCAATTCCCTTCTGCACAAGCATGGAACCGAAATAGTTCACATCCTTCATGCTTGCCTGAGCCTCTTCAAGCGTCATACCCTTAGATTTTCTGCTTTCATAGTATGTATTTACAAAGTCTTCTAAATATTCACTGGTTTCGGGGTCTATTATTCTGCAGCGGACTTCATAGCCTTTTGATTTGAAAAGCTCTCTGACAGCGTCCTCTTTGCCGAGAACGATAACATTTGCCAAACCGTTCTCCGCTATGGCGTTTGCCGCATCTATGGTACGTTCATCCCAGCCTTCGGGCAGGACGATGGTTTTGTTCCGCTCCTTTGCAATATCCCAAAACTTCTGCATCAGTGACATAAAGACCTCCGAATAGACCAAAATGATACTATGTTTTACATTACATTATAAAAAACTTCAATGCAAAATTTCGGATAAGCTATAACACCTTCACAACTATTTTTTATGATAGATTTTTGCAGATAATAATGAAGAATCAATAGTTAAATTCTGGAAATATTTACTGAAATAGATTTAAACTCAAATATTTTACATAGGTTCAGAGGCATGCAAAAACATAATAAGTACATTTTGACGAAAAATATAAATGCCGTTTGTCTTTTTTCTCTTCGTTCCAAACCAATTCTCATAACCGGAGCAACTGCATAAAAAAATAGCAACACACCGTTGCATATCTGAAATTTTAGTTTTACACTGAGAAATGGTTAAAAATTGCTCACCAAATACTTTTGAACACGAAACCCAAGTGTATGCAGATATTTCCACTGTTTTTGAATGGCACGAAAGGGAGGGGGCGCTGTTCAGACTTAGTCCGCCATGGGAGAACATATCCCTTATCAGACGCGACGAAGGCATAAGAACCGGCGCGAAGTGCGATATAAAACTTAAAACGGGACCTATTCCGATGGTCTGGAAAGCTGAACACATAGAGTACGAAAAAGATTCATTCTTCAAAGACAGACAAAACAAAGGACCTTTCGCAAAATGGGAACACTCGCATTATTTCGCTGAAGAGGACGGAATAACAACAATAAAGGATTATGTTGAGTATAAGCTTCCGCTGCACCCGCTTTCAACTGCCTTTGCCGGAAATTTCGTACATAGCAAACTGGAGAAAATGTTCCGCTACAGAAAGGATATATCAAAAAACGACATAGAATTTTATAAGGAATACAGCCCCGCACCCAAAACCATCGTGGTCTCAGGCTCGTCAGGAGTTGTGGGTTCGGCGCTGATCCCCTTTTTGCAGACGCAGGGACACAAAATAATCCGTCTTCTGCGCGACAGATCAAAACTATGCATAGGCGACGTATGCTGGAACCCTAACGCCGGAATAATAGAGGATAAGTTTGAAAATGCCGACGCCGTTATCCATCTCACAGGAGAACCCATAGGCGAAGGAAAATGGACAGACGAGAAGAAACGCGAGATTATAGACAGCCGTGTACGCAGTACGGCTCTGCTCGCAGAGACTCTTGCCAAGATGAAAAATCCGCCTAAAACCCTTATCTGTGCATCGGCAATAGGCTATTACGGTGCTCGCGGCGAAGAAGTGATAACTGAGACTGAAAAAGCCGGAAGTCACGATTTCATCGCAAAGGTATGTAAAAAATGGGAAGAGGCTGCAAAGCCCGCACTCGACAGGGGAATCCGCGTTGTTTTCCTCCGCATAGGCGTTGTACTCACCCCAGCCGGCGGCGCACTGCAAAGGATGCTTATGCCGTTTTCACTCGGACTTGGTCCTGTCTTCGGAAACGGAAAACAATATATGAGCTGGGTAGCGATGGACGACGTTCTTTATGCAATCGGACACCTGCTTGAACACAAAGAGATTAACGGCGCGGTGAACCTTACGTCTCCGAACGCTTTAACCTCAAGAGAATTTTCCGACACATTGGCGCATTATCTGGGAAAACCAAGATTTATTAATATCCCTCCGTATGTTATTATGAAAATGTACGGACAGATGGGCAGGGAGGTTCTGCTTTCGGGAGCAAATGTTTACCCCGATAAACTCATAAAAAGCGGATTCCGGTTCCGGTACCCCGATCTGACCGAGGCTTTCAGGCATCTTCTGGGAGGTTAGAACCATGAGCGTCTCTCTAAAACTGCTTTTTCTCGTCACAATGACAGTTGCGCTCAGTTTTGGGTTTATGCATCATGTCGTCGGCGGATATGACTTTGAGAGACTGCACATCTTCCTTTTCAACCTCTGCTCCGGGGGAACGATAATCCTTTATTTCACAATGCAGCGGGAGACAATGCCGAAACGGCTCATGCTGTTCTATGTTCTTGCGTTCGCTTTCGCATTTTTTGCTTTCTTTAAAATGTATGTGCCGTGCGTCATAATTGCACTGGTGCTTTTTTTCATAACGGAATCAGTGCGTATAAAAAAATTCGGATTTTTCCCGCGTCAGTTTTTCACAACAAAGGACTCCGTTTCGGTAAAGTTCCATAACGCGGCTCTTCTCTGCCTCTCCATAGGGCTTCTGATATCCATACTGGCGATACTCAACCACGAATACTATCACTGGCTGGACTTTGAAAAGCTGTCGCTGAACACCTTTTTCCTGGGATTTTCATTCCCCAGTTCACTCATAACCCTCAGCGTACTTTTCGCCGCCATGCGAAAATACGGCACGGCACGCATAATATTTTTTAAGACCGCGCTGTTCTGGACCATCACAGTCGGCGTTATCATCTTCTTCCTGTTCATACTTTTCGAGGCAGTCTGGCTTGAACTTTCAATATCGCTCACACTGTTCGTGGCAGTTTCCGCAGTTCTTCTCCTATATATAAAGACGGGATACATGGAACAGCAGAAGGCGTTTCTTACATCGGGAATAGTGTTTCTGGTGATGACGGCAGTGTCAGGCGTTTTCTATATCCTTATATATGCAATGGGAGAACCTTCGGAACAGATGCGTCAGCTGACGATACTTTATCACAGGACGCTCTCCCTTTACGGATGGAACATAAGCGGTCTTGCGGTTATCTGCCGTCAGAAGGACTTCCCCATAATGCTGCACTCAGGCAAGATCATAGCACTCCACTGGCTCATAGTCGCCGTACTTGCACCAATCGGTTTTTATGTCCCATGGGTTGCTCTGGCGGCAATCGCCGCGTATGCGCTCTTCCTTTATGCAATGTTCTTTTCAAAACCCACGGGAGCCAATCCGGCGGGAATATAAAATTCTTGCCAATTTTTTCCGACAGTAATATTATCCTGTCTTGTCTGAAAAGGAGAGAACAGTGTCTATAGGAATCTTTGACTCAGGTGTGGGCGGACTTACGGTTTACAAAACCATCAGCGAATATTTTCCGAAACTGGATATGTATTATCTGGGCGATACAGCCCGCGTTCCCTACGGTAACAAATCACAGGAAACCGTTATAAACTACAGCCTCGAATGTGCAGGGTTCCTCGTTAAGAACTTCAAGATAGACACCATAGTCGTGGCGTGCAACACTGCATCGTCATATGCCATAGACGCCATTAAAAAACAGTTCGGCGTTAACGTCATAGGCGTTGTCGAACCCGGTGCGAAAAGCGCAGTGGCTGTTACCCATAACAACAAAATCGGCGTTATCGGCACACGCGCAACAGTGCGGAGCGAATCTTACGTCAAGGCGCTGAAAGCTCTTAAACCCGAAGTGCAGGTATACCAGACCGCATGCCCTCTCTTTGTCCCGATAGTCGAAGAGATGCTCATCGAAACAGACGTGGCAAAACAGGTTGTTCAGATGTACCTCTCAGAGCTTGCTGGCTCAGGCATCGACACTCTTATTCTCGGATGTACACACTATCCCCTTCTGAAAGGGCGCATACTTGAAAAATTCCCTCATTTCAACATAGTCGATTCCTCACACGCTGTGCTTGAGTGTATCAAAGAACTCAACATACCCACGGAACAGTCAGGAGTCCGCGAAATTTACCTCACAGATGAATCACCGGCATTTGAAACATTGAAAAATGTTCTGGCCGGCGGTCTCCAGTCCAAAAAAGTCGCGCTTTAATTCATTGATAATTGATCTCATTTCATACAGGATAAATTTTCTCTGTCTCTTTTGGAAAAAAATTATTGACTAATTATCTTTTTCCACTTATATATGCTTTATCGAATATATAAATTCCAAGGAGGCAAAACATGGAAAACACTGTAGTATCAATCCCAAGAATAGGCGAGCAGGCACCAGAATTTAAAGCTGTGACAACACAGGGCGAGATAAATTTCCCCGCAGACTATAAAGGAAGCTGGGTCATCCTTTTCAGCCACCCCGCAGACTTCACACCAGTATGCACATCAGAGTTCATGACATTTGCGAAGATGGAAAACGACTTCGCGGCATACAACTGTAAGCTGGTTGGTCTCTCCGTGGACGGGCTTTACAGCCACATAGCATGGCTTCGCAACATTAAAGAGAAGATAGATTTCAAAGGCATGAAAGGCATGGAAGTAAAATTCCCTCTCATTGAAGATATCACAATGGAAGTGGCGAAGAAATACGGCATGATACAGGAGGGCGAAAGCAACACAAAAGCTGTCAGAGCAGTATTCGTTATCGACCCTAAAGGCGTTATAAGAACAGTGCTTTACTATCCGCTCAGTACAGGACGCAACTTTGACGAGCTTCTCAGAATCGTAGTCGCTCTTCAGACAGCGGACGCTTTCACATGTGCGACACCCGCAGACTGGAGACCAGGCGACGAAGTCATCGTTCCGCCTGCAGGTTCATGCGGCGTTGCGAAAGACAGGGTTGACGGCAAAGAAGAAAACGTGAAGTGCTATGACTGGTACTTCTGTACAAAACCTGTCAGCGCACAGGAAATAGATTCCAAAATTAAAAAGTAACTAAACAGGGGGGCTGAAAAGCCCCCCACGTTATTGACAAACTAAATTTGCACATACTCACATTAGACTGCTTCGGGTTAAAACCCTCGCAGAGACGTTTTTTGTCTTCGCGAGGAGCGCATGCGACGACGCGATCCCCCTTTTCCTGACTTTGTCATCAGTCTGAGGGGGTTTTTCAGCCCCCCACAATTTTATAAATAACTCTTGGCTATCCCGCCCAGCTTAATTATTGATTTCTCAAATTTCGCATCCCACGGAAACCCGCAGTTTATCCGCATGAAGTTATTATATTTCTGCTGCGACGAAAATATTCCGCCCGGCGAAAACGATATCTTCTCTTTAAGCGCTCTGGGGTACATATCCAGCGTATCCACCTTTTCTGGCATCTCCACCCACAGCACAAAACCGCCCTGCGGACGGGTGACACGCGTACCTTCGGGGAAATGACGCATTATCTGATATGTATATGTTTCAACCTGAGCCTTGAAACTGTTATTCATTTTGCGCAGGTGTCTGGGAAATTTTCCGGATGCGAGGAAATGTGCAACCGTCAGCTGCGGAACTGTATTGGTCGCCATGCTGGAAGCTATCTTCTGACGGAGTATCTCGTCGAAATATTTGCCAGGCTCTATCCAGCCGACGCGGTATCCCGGCGCCAGACTTTTTGAGAAGGATGAAACGTGTATCACGTTGCCGTTCTTATCATATTTTTTCAGGTTGCCAAGCCGTCTGCCGCCGAAATTGAAATCACCGTTTATATCGTCCTCAATGATGGGGATATCCTTTTTGTTGCAAAGCTCCACCATCTCTTTACGCGCATCATCGGGATAGGTGTGTCCCATCGGGTTGCCGTAATTCGGCTGAACCAGAACAGCTTTAACATCGAAACGGCTGAGCGCCTCTTTAAAATCTTTCATAAGTATGCCGTGCTGGGGGCTGGTGGGAAGTTCCAGAGCATAGACCTTTGCCGTTTCAAGCAGATGCATGAATCCGAAATAGCTTGGCGATTCCATAAGCACAAGGTCGCCCGGACGCGTCACTGCACGCATCGCCATCGTGATTCCTTCGGAAGCTCCGTTTGTTATGATTATATTGTCGCTGGTGACAGAGTTGCCGTTCATATTCATGTAATAGGCAAGCTGCTGACGAAAAAATTTATGACCCTGAACGTCTCCGTATTCCACGCGGGATTCGCTGTCGGTGGATAACAGTTTCTTCATTATACTGTTCAGTTCTCTGTGGGGTAACAGTTCAGTTGCCGGCATCGCACAGCCAAGGGGAACGATATCCGGATTGGTGATGGCATACAGTATTTCCTGTATCAGACTGCTATTCTTAACCTGCATCGGCTGGTCGCTTGGTTTTGTAACGCGAACCGCCTCGCGGGGAACAATTGTTCCGCCTGACACATAAAACCCTGACTGGGGGCGGGCTTCAAGCATGCCCACACTTTCAAGCTCCATATACGCCTGCATCACCGTAGAGAGACTGACGCTTTGCTCTTCGCTCATTTTTCTAAGAGAGGGAACCTTGTCGCCGGGACGGAGAACTTCGTTTTCCATCATAGTGACGATGACATCCATAACCTGTCTGTACCGGAATTCCTGCTTAACTTTTGCCATACAGTCCTCAACTGTTATGTAAACATTTCTATTTTTCTGTATCTGTTATGGTAACTGTTATTGCTGTATTTTACAATCAGAAAGTGGGCACGAGACAAGCCTTTCATAATTCAGAAGGCTGACTTCCGAAAAGACCGATGGTAAATAAAGATTTTTTGTAATATAAGAATCACCATAGGGCGAACACTTAATTCCGAAACATGAGGTGGCATCATGACAACAAAACAGGAGCTAAAACTAAAACGGTTTCAGACCAAAGGTTTTGAAGACGCTAAGTCAATCAGCATCTATTGCAGCGAAGGTTCATTATGGATAACGGCAGGCAACGCACTGGGCGACCGTGTGCTTTATGCGGGCAAGGAACTCCATATAATCGCGTCTGACAAGGTTGTTGTTGAGGCACTCGCAGACAGCGTTTCTTTTGTTACAGTCATGGCGGATATGCCACATCCCCATACAATGACAGCAAATAACGACTAAGTTAAATATATGGCACGCATATGTGCCTTCTGAGGAATATATCCTCCTATCTCTTCAAGCGTAGAAAAAGGGCGGCTTTGTGCCGCCTTTTTTCAATTATACACTCTCAAACGACTTCCGTGTCGTTTGTTCGCAACGCTTCGTGCGGAATGAATCCGCACTGCGCTCACGCTCCTCTCGACTCGACACCAAAGGCGTCTCGCCTCAATCCGCGAAGCACTTCCATGTGCTTTTGACGCCGTTTTTTCTTTTAAACACTCTCAAACGACTTCCGTGTATCCGTAACATTTTCATGTTAAAATCTGTCATGTACGACGAACTGAAAGACCTGATTAATAATTCAAAAACCTGCCTGTTCCTGACAGGGGCTGGAATGAGTGCCGACAGCGGTATTCCCACCTTCCGTGACCGCGACGGTTATTGGCGCAACTTCCCTGTTTTCAAAGACAAAGGGCTTCTGCCGCAGGAGCTTGCATCTCCGGCATCGTTCCGCAAACAGCCGCACCACAGCTGGGCTTTTTACGAATGGCGCAGACGTAACGCCCGCAAAAACACTCCACACAAGGGTTATGAGGTCATAAACCGTATGGTGACAGATGTCTTTGGAAGCAGTTTCGTACACACCACCAACACGGACGGTTATCATATAATATCCGGTCTCCCAGCAGACCGCGTCACAGAGATACACGGAAGCATGTGGCGGCTTCAATGCATGAACGGCGCATCCTGCCGTTACGGTGTGCGCCACAACACTGATGTCCCACTACTTGAGATGGATGAGAGTACCATGTCAGCACTCACCATGCCGAAATGCCCCGTTTGCGGAGACCTGCTGCGCCCGAATATATTAATGTTCAACGACTGGGAATACATTGAGAACGAAATTCAGTTGAACCATTTTGAAAGTTTTCTGGAAAAGCACCGCCGCGTTGATCTGATATTTCTTATCGGTTCCAGCAGCCAGATACCAACCAACGACTACATAGCAAAACGCCTTAAACAGCACGGAAGCAGAATAGTCACCATAAATCCCGACCCGTCTTCCGCGAGGGTCTGCACTCCTGACATCTTCATAAAAGAACGTGCGCTCCCGGCTTTTGAAGCCATTGAAAAAATCCTTAACTCCTTCTGACAAAACATACTAAAAAAGGCTTGACACAGACAGGCTCAACTCATATTGTAGGCATTAGCACTCATAACATGCGAGTGCTAACAAAACGGTGTGAGCGATGAATTTCCTTAACGACAGAGAAGAGGCAGTTCTTAAAACTATCATTGAAGAATTTGTGCAGAGCAACGAACCAGTGGGTTCAAGGCACATTTCAAAGACAGGTCCGCTGAAACTCGGTCCCGCCTCCATTCGCAACATAATGAGCGATCTGGAGGAAAAGGGATATATACTTCAGCCCCATACATCTGCGGGCAGAGTACCCTCCGACGAGGGATACAGGTATTACATCGACAGACTGGTGACATTCGGTCTCTCCGACAAGGCTATTCTTGAACAGTTGAAAAGCGACTGCAGTGCAGAAAACATAAACGGCATGTTCAAAAAGGTAAGCGACAATCTGAGCCGTCTTACCCGTTCAGTGGGGTTTGTCATCTCCCCGAAGCTCAACACAATGCTTCTGAAACATATTGAGTTCATAAGACTGGACAGCACAACCGTTCTGGCTGTGGTAGTCGCCAAGACAGGCATCGTGCATAACGTCATGATAGACGTTCCGCCATCTGTGACAGAAAGCGAGCTGACACAGATAAGCAATTATCTGAACACCCATTTTACAGACAAAAGCCTTATGGAAGTAAAAACATCCATTCTGGACGAGATGCGCCGCGATAAAAACCGTATGGACACTCTCGTACAGAATGTTATGAACGTTACCGAAAGGGTCTTTCAGAACACTGATTTCGGACAGGACATAATCGTCAGCGGGACAACGACAATTCTCGACCTGCCGGAATTCAGCGACGTATCGAGACTCAAGGGGCTTTTTCAGACTTTCGAGGAGAAAAAATTCATCTTTGATATTCTGGACAAGTGCCAGAACGCCACAGGGGTGAACATCTTCATAGGTTCCGAAATAGGGCGCTCCGAAGTGAGCGAGCTTGGTCTTGTAACAAAGACCTATTCCAGAGGCGGAAACGTCATAGGTATGCTCGGCATCATAGGTCCCAAAAGGATGCGCTACACAGACGTGGTTTCCGTTGTGGACTGCTCCGCCGAACTTGTTTCAGGCATAATGGGCAAATTTTTAGAGAATAAATAAGAGGAAATAGATAATGGAAGAAATGGAAAACAAAGAGCAGCAGGAAGAGACGCTGAAAGACGAACTTACTCTTCTGCGCGAACAGAACGAACGCCTCGCCGAGGCGCTCGCCGCCGCAAAGGACAGCGAACTGCGCTCTCTGGCGGAGATGGACAACGTGCGCAAAAGGCTCACAAAGGAGTTTGACGACAAACTGAAATACTCCAACCTGAACCTGATATCCGCGCTGTTCCCCGTTATGGACAACTTTGAAATGGCGCTCAGCCACATATCCACGGAAAACCCTGTGGAGGTTCTGAAAGAGGGCGTTCAGCTCACCCTGAAACAGATGGGCGAAACCCTTGAAAAATACGGTCTGAAAGAGATCGAGCTTACTGTAGGCGACGATTTCAACCCGCAATTCCACGAGGCGCTGATGGTTGACTGCGACGAAAATTATGAAGACAACAAGATACTTATGGTTCTGCAAAAAGGATACACCCTCCACGGCAGAGTGGTTCGCCCCTCAAAAGTGAAGGTCAACAAAAGGAATAAGTAAAAAATTATACATTCTCAGGAGGAAACAATGGCAACATCCAAAAAGGTTATCGGTATTGACCTTGGAACCACAAACTCATGCGTAAGCATTATGGAGGGCGGTCAGCCCAAAGTTATCGCGAACGCGGAAGGTGCGCTTACAACACCTTCAGTTGTGGCTTTTACAGATTCTGACAGACTGGTCGGTATGCTGGCAAAAAGACAGGCGATAACTAACCCCGAAAACACAATATTCTCTATTAAACGTCTGATAGGACGTAAATCTGATGCCCCCGAAGTGGCAAAAGCAAAAAAAGTCCTTCCATATCAGATAGTCGGTTCAGACAACAACGACGCATGGGTTGAAGTTAAAGGTAAAAAATACGCTCCTCAGGAAGTTTCGGCTATGATTCTTCAAAAGCTGAAATCCACTGCGGAAGACTACCTCGGCGAAACAGTTACAGACGCTGTTATCACCGTTCCCGCATACTTCAACGATGCACAGCGTCAGGCAACAAAAGACGCAGGTAAAATTGCCGGTCTTAACGTTCTTCGTATCATCAACGAACCCACAGCCGCAGCTCTTGCATACGGTCTGGACAAAAAACACGATGAGAAGATCGCAGTATACGACCTTGGCGGCGGTACGTTCGATATCTCCATCCTTGAACTGGGCGACGGCGTATTTGAAGTTAAATCTACCAACGGCGATACGTTCCTCGGCGGCGACGACTTCGACATGCGTATAGTTGAGTGGTTGGTGGCTGAATTCCAGAAATCCAACGGAATCGACCTTCGCAACGACAAAATGGCTCTTCAGCGTCTGAAAGAAGCCGCTGAAAAAGCTAAACACGAACTTTCAACAGCAGGCGAAACAGAAATAAATCTTCCGTTCATCACAGCTGATGCAACAGGTCCCAAACACCTTGTTGTTAAGCTTTCCAGAGCAAAATTCGAGTCTCTGGTAATGGACCTTGTTGTAAACTCTCTTGAACCTTGCAAAAAAGCCCTTCAGGATGCAGGTCTCTCCGCAAGCCAGATCGACGAAGTTATCCTCGTCGGCGGTATGACCCGTATGCCCCTTGTTCAGCAGAAGGTTAAAGAATTCTTCGGAAAAGAACCCCACAAAGGTATCAACCCCGATGAAGTTGTTGCAGTGGGTGCGGCTATCCAGGGTGCGGTTCTTGCAGGCGACGTGAAAGACGTTCTTCTGCTCGACGTAACACCTCTGTCACTGGGTATCGAAACTCTGGGCGGCGTTATGACCAAAATAATCCCCAGAAACACAACAATACCCGCACGTCAGAGCCAGACATTCACAACTGCCGCCGACAGCCAGACCTCAGTTACCATCAGCGTAATTCAGGGCGAACGTGAAATGGCAAACGACAACAAGCACATCGGACGTTTCGACCTCGTGGGTATCCCCGCGGCTCCCCGCGGTGTTCCGCAGATCGAAGTTACATTCGACATAGATGCCAACGGTATACTTCACGTTTCCGCGAAAGATCAGGGAACAGGCAAAGAACAGTCCATCCGCATCACGCCTTCAAGCGGTCTGTCCGACGACGAGATAAACAAAATGGTCAAGGATGCTGAGCTTAACGCTGACGCGGACAAAAGGAAAAAAGAGCTTGTTGAGGCAAGAAACCAGGCTGATACACTTGTTTACTCAACTGAAAAATCACTGTCCGAACACGGCGACAAAGTTGATGCCCAGACAAAAGAAGCAATCGAAAAAGCTCTTGCCGACCTGAAAGAAAAATCAGCAGGCGAAGACCCCGCAGCTATCAATGCTGCCATAGAAGAGCTTACAAAATCTGCTCATAAACTTGCCGAAGAGATTTATAAATCTGCGCAGGCACAACAGCAGGAAGCACAATCACCCGACGGAACCGAACAGGCTCAGCAGGGAAAAACCGCTGACGACGTTGTCGACGCCGAGTTTGAAGAAGTTAAAGACGAAAAGAAATAATTTTCTATCAAAGGGGCTGGTATTATTTTATCAGCCCCTTTATTATGTTCTTCTCCCTCCTTTGAAAAAGGAGGGTCTGGGTGGATTTTTTTAATGTAAATCTCCCCTAACTCCTCTTTGTTAAAGAGGGGAACAAGATTTGGAGCAGTATCTTGGCTAAAGATTACTATGAAACTCTGGGCGTTAACAAAAACGCCACAGAAACCGAACTGAAAAAAGCATACAGAAAACTCGCCATGCAGTATCACCCCGACAGAAATCAGGGCAACAAAGAGGCGGAAGAAAAATTCAGGGAAATTAACGAGGCATATTCCGTTCTTTCCGACGGCACTAAGCGTGCGCAGTATGACCAGTACGGAAGGGTCTTTGACGATAAAAACAACGGCTTCGGCGGAGGCGGGGGATTCGGAAACGGAGACACCATCTTTGAAGAATTCTTCGGAGACGTTTTCGGCGATTTCTTCGGCACCACCGGAAGCACCAGACGCAAACGCAGACCCCAGAAGGGTACAAACATACAGATGGGTCTTGAGATCTCCTTTGAAGAGGCGGCGTTCGGCTGTGAAAAGGAACTCAGCGTACCCAAGACAGAGAATTGCTCACGCTGCGACGGAACAGGCGCGGAACCGGGTGCTATGGAAACATGCCCCACATGTCACGGTTCAGGAACCATCCAGCGCAGACAGGGGCTTTTCGCCATCAGCACGCCATGCGGCACATGCGGCGGAACAGGACAGATAATCAAGGAACTCTGCAAAGAATGCCGAGGTGAAGGCACAAAACGCGTCACCACCAAGCTGAGTGTCAAAGTTCCCGCCGGAATCGAAGACGGCATGACAATGCGCCTCTCCGGCAAGGGCAATTCCGGCAGTAACGGCGGTCCAGCAGGCGACCTTTTCATTGAAGTGTCTGTCACTCCCCACAAACTCTTCAAAAGAGAGGGCAGAGAAATATACATGGAGCTTCCGATATCCTTCGTCGATGCGATACTCGGCAGATCCATAGACATACCAACGCTGAACGGATCTGAAAAGATAACCATTAAGGCAGGCTCACAGCCGAGTGACAAAATCATCCTGAAAGGAAAGGGACTTCCCGACGTTCAGGGGATCGGCATCGGAAACATGAACATAGAACTTAAGGTTCTCCTGCCCACACAGCTTACCAAAGAGCAGAAGGAGCTTCTGGAACAGTTCGATCTGACAGTTACGGAAGAGACATACCACTCCCAGAAATCCCTTTGGGACAGGATGAAAGAGTTTTTTAAAGGATAAAAAGATGGCGGCTTTTATGCCGCCTCAGATTGTTGACAAACGCCATGTAATTGCAATTACATGGCGTTTTCTGTTATATTATGTGATGCTTAAAGAGACAGAAGACCAATTTCAAACAGAACTTTACCTTAACATAGATGACCTTGTCCCCAAGGATCATCTTCTCCGCAAGATAGCCAGAAGTATCGACTTTCGTTTTATAGAGGCAAAAACGAAAGACTTGTACAGCACCACAGGTCGCCCCGGCATTAACC
>NZ_JAJOIL010000009.1 GCF_021209385.1 Seleniivibrio sp.
CCGTGATAAATGATGAAAATCAGCTTTCGGCTGCGATATAAACCGGAAAAAGAAATAACAAGATACAAAAACAAAAAACGCCGCACTTCTCACGAAATACGGCGTTTGTCATCAGTCTGAGGCGACCTTACGGTCGCCTTTTTTATTTCTTTGAAAACATATAGCTTTTAAGCGCCCCCCAGTTCAGATAAATATGAAACAGTGTGATCAATGCCATCAGTATTGAGCCGTATTCATGCGTTCTTTTCAGAACAAGTCCGAAACTGATGGTTCTGACTGCCGCTTCCACTTCGCGGGGTTTTGGACCGCCGTGGGGCATTAAAAAGATAACCAACCCTGTCACGGCAGATAAGGCGAACAGGGCAAAAGTAATAATGGAAATAGTGTTTCTGTATTTTCGCATATTTCCCCTCCACGGGATAATATGCAAACAGGGTGCCATCTTATTTATGCTTATTTAACAGCTATTTAAATTATGGTATATATGCTTATATTTCACACATGAGTGAAATTTTTGCACACTTTTTATTTACGTTTGCCAAGCTCTCTGGATTTTTCAGCGGCGGCTTCCACAGCGTTCATAACTGTTGCCCTCATAGCGCCTTTTTCAAGTTCGTGCAGACCGCAGATAGTTGTTCCGCCGGGTGAAGTAACACCGTCTTTAAGCTCTCCGGGGTGCTTTTTGGTTTCAATGACCATCTTAGCTGCACCCATTACGGTCTGTGCGGCAAGAAGAGTTGCATCGGCACGCATAAGTCCCATTTTTACACCGGCATCGCTGAGTGCCTCAATGAACTGATAAACATATGCGGGGCCGCTGCCTGAAAGTCCTGTAACGGCATCTATTTTTGATTCTTCAACTATTATGCAGCTTCCTACCGCATCCAGCATGGACTTAACAGTGGCAAGATCGTTATCGGTTGCCGCTTTACCGCCGCATATAGCCGCCGCACCGCTGAGAACCAGAGCCGGAGTGTTAGGCATAACGCGCACGATACGGGTATCCTCGCCAAGAAAACTTTCTATATACTCGGTGGTTATCCCCGCTGCGATGGAAACGATGAGCTTATCGCGCACCCTGCCCTTAAGCTGACGAAGGACAACGGATATTATCTGCGGTTTAACAGCGAGAACTATTATATCTGCAAAATCGGCAACTTTTTTGTTGTCTTTGGCTACGCCGTCAATTCCGTATACAGTGCGGATGACCTCCAGTCTGTCAACGCTGGAATCACTGACTGCAAATTCCGTTTTAAGATCTGATGCAAGAAGCCCTTTTATCATAGCCTCCGCCATGTTTCCGGCTCCGATAAAACCTATTTTCAGAGTTTCAGTCATTTTTCGCTCCTGTCTTTCAGCCAAACGGCAATATTTGCAAACATCTCATCTCTATGCTGATTCAGGTGGGATGTCAATATATGAGTTTGCCCGTCTTTATTTGGAAATTCAACATACAATTTATCTTTTGATCCGGCACGCAAGAAAAAGTTCTTCGTCGCTCTTGCACTGACTATCATGTCTCCTGGAAACTGAAAACCAAGAAGAGGTATTCTGAAATCAGCTGTTAACTCGGCAACATATCCTGTGAAACGGTAAAGTTCTGCAACGCCTTTCATCGGCCAGTTGTGGTAAAATATATCCGAATACTGCATGTCAAAACCTATCTTCGGCATAACAGGTATAAATTTACTGATTACTGGCGTCAGAAAAGTCATCGGAGACTTTATTTTTATGCACGGAGCAAGCAGTATGGCTCCGTCAAGCCTGTTCAGATGTGCCGTCATAAGGGATACAAGCCCGCCCATGGATGAGCCGGCGATAAATACCTTTCTGCAGTTTTTCCTGAGTATGAACAATCCGTATTTAACCGAATCGTACCAGTCTTCGTATGTGGTCATATTGAGGTAGTGATAATCCGATGCGTGTCCGGCGAGACGCACGTTATATGTGCTGAATCCCTGACCGGTCAGATATTCTTCCAGCGGCTGCATCTCCAGCGGGCTTGAAGTAAACCCGTGAACAAGAAGAACTCCGATATCCCCTCTCTTCTCAAAACTGGGATAATTGGCTTTCAGGGCAACGTTTTCTGATTCTGCGCGTTTAAAATCCAGATCGTGCAGTTCAATATCTTCGACCTCCGAAAGGTCTTTAAAAGGTTTCAGTTCAATCATCAGTATATACTGCCATCCATATCGCTGTAGAGTCTGTCAAAGAATTCTTTTCTGTTCTGATCATATCTGGGCGCAAAATGGAAAAACCGTACTTTTTCCGCGCCGCTCTCTCTGAAAATCTTCTTTGAAAGGGTCATGGTGAGGTGTTTTTTAATATCTGCGTGTTCGGCATCCTCTTCCAGAAAAACACACTCTATAAGCAGAACGGATGTGTCTTTCGCAAGAGCGACAGCTTTTTCGTAATTCTCTTCGCTGGGTGCAATATCAGTTATAAAAGTGACGGATTTCGGCTTAACATGTTCAATGAACCTGTCTTTAGCCTCTCTTATGGTCATTCTGACCGTACCATCCTTGCTTTCCGCCTCAATTTCACCTTCCAGCTGATCGGCAAGCACCCTTCTTTTCAGTTCTCCTATCCATCTGCCGGATAAAAAACCGTCATCCAGAGCATCTTTTTTGACTGCGACCATCTCCCTTTCCGTAACCCTGTAGCCGACGGACGGCACCCGATGGTCGAAAATATCAAAATCCAGCCGGAAACCGTCACCAAGAATAATATCATCATGCTTAACTGAGCCTTTGACCATTTCAAAGCCGTCAGCGGCAGAGAAAACAGCGGTTTCGTACTCTTTCTTCTCAGAATTAAGCTCTACGACCTCATAGCTGACCGGATAGCTCTTTATCAGGTTCCATGTGTATGCGTCTATCTTTCCGCGAACGTTCTTTATTATGCCCTGCGGACCGAAAACGCGAAAACGTTTGCCGGAAAGAAGTGTTCCGCGGAGGATTCTGTCGAACCCGTAGAAATGGTCTATATGTGTGTGGCTTATGAATATTTCAGATATTGCAAGAACTTCGGAATTTGTCAGTCCGCCGAGCTTACCGCAATCAAAAAGAAAACCTTCCGTCTTGTATACGTTGCGAACAAAAAATGACGTATCCTCGAAAGGCGAATTAACCTGTTTTATATCAAAATTATGCTTCATTAATGATGAATCCAAGTATTTTTACAGCATTATCTTCAGCTCTGCCAGTGGTCTCTATCTCAAAATCTGCGCCAATGTCCTGCGCAGTCTTTTTCTGGCTCTCATATATCTCAATACGCCCGTCGGTGACGCATATTCTGTTCTTGCGTTTTTCCAGTCGGGACATTATCTCATCTTCCGATGCGAAAAACCGTATTTTCAGAAAATCTCCATTATATGAGAGTTTTATTCTGTCCAGATATTCCGTTTTGCTGAAACTGCCGTCGATAACACTCATGCGTCCGAGTTTTCTGCTGGATTCAGCCATCATGCCAAGTTCTTCATAGAGTTTCAGGGAGTTCTCTTTGGAATAGATATCAACACCGAAATCAACGTGAACCTTGCTTTCCGGGTCAATACCGTGCATAACTTTGCGCACTACGTCTGTGTTTATATGCCTGACAGGGAAAATCTCACTGAAAACTTTTGCATTCCTCGTTTTACCGGACGCCATAAGCCCATAAAATATAAAGCTTTTTGTCTCGAACATATTTGCCGCGTAAAGAGCCGCCATGTTCATAAGCTTGGTAACGTCGTCTTTACTCTTTTTATAATGTTCCCAGTTTTCGTCCTTTGAACTGAGCAGGAAACATGTCACTTTTGCGCGGACATATGCTCTGTAGCAGCGATAAAAATTCAGCAGTTTTCTTGAGTCTTCATCATTGTAAACTTTGAAAAAACCTTCAAGAAGTCCGTCTGAAAATTCAGTTTTTCCCATTTGGTCAACTTCCATGCTGAGGAACCCTATTTCCGACATAACGTCATTGAATCTGAATCGCTGGTTGAATTCGATGCAGTCGATAAGACCAAAGTCATCTCCGTCCATATAGATATGCTCAAGGCGCAAATCACCATGTCCGTCAACAACATAACCGTCTTTGAGTCTGCGGTCGAAAAGTTCCTTGTTCTCGTCCAGAAATTTCATGGTCTGCTTTTTTATGAAATCAAACTGGGAGCCGTTTATAAGATTACCTTTGTAACCTTCTGTCTGTGCAAAGTTTTCTTCACAGTTGAAGCGAACAATGTCATAACTGCCGTTAGCTTCCGCCGCATACGGGTCTGTTTTTATATTTTTAAAAAGTTTTGCGATATTCTCGCCTATTTTAACCGCATCTTCGGTACCAACCTCGCCGTTTGCGACTTTTGCGGAAAGAAACGCGTTGTCATTGATACGTTTCATCTTAACACAGTAGTCTATGGTGAGAAGCGAGCTATCATATTTAACAAGGTCGAATGATTTCTCTTTGCGGACTATTTTCAGAACATCCAGATAGATATCTTTACAAAAGCGTTCGTTCAGCTCTTTTTCCAATATACACATGGCTTTGCGCTTCTTTTTAGAGCTGAAATCAAGGAAGCCGAAATCCACCGACTTTTTAACTTTATAAACGTAATCGTCTTTCAGAAACACATAGGAAATGTGAGTTTCCACAATCCTGTCCGGTTTGATAAGCTCTTTCATAACAGTTACTACCGGAGTTTCGGTGATTTCCATCTATTTCCCCCTGTATGATTTCAGTTTTTTTATTTCATCTTTATAATCTTCTTCAACTGGTGTTTCCAGTATGCCCAGAACATCGTTAAATCTATTGTCATTAACAACTTTTTTGAAAAATTCTTCACCGATTTCGCCGTCGGCGATAAGCTCGTGTCTATCCAGTCTGGAACCGAGCGGTTTTTTGCTGTCGTTAAGGTGAAACACCTTTATCTTATCCCCGAAAACACGGAAAAATTCATCAAAAACTTCGTCGTATGCACCGACTATATCATAACCGGCGGCAAAAATGTGGCAAGAATCGAGACAAACGCCTATTTTATCGCCGTGTCTGCATTTTTCTATTATACGCGCGATTTCATCAATTCTGTGACCGAGGCAGGTACCCATTCCGGAAGTGGTCTCAAGCAGTGTCATAACGGAAAATCCGCCCTCATCGTAGGCTCTGTCCAGAAACTCTGCCACGCTTTCGATACCTGCGTCCACGCCTGCATTCATATGTGCCCCCGGGTGTATAACATGAAAAGGCACGGTGAGTCTGTCGCATCTTGAAAGCTCATCTTTAAAAGATATCAGAGATTTGGATGCGGTTTCCGGATTAATGGCGGCAGGGTTTATAAGATATGAGGCATGTGAGCAGACCTTCAGTCCGCTTTCAGCAAGCGCAGCAGAAAAAGCAAGAGCATCGTCATCCGCAAGCGGTTTGCCCTCCCACCTGTTCTTGTTCTTTACAAAAATCTGAAGGCACTCACAGCCGTCTGCAAGTGCCCTTTCAATACTTTTATCTATTGAACCTGTTATTGATTTATGTGCGCCAATAAGCATGTTCTATTTGAGTTCGCCCCTCTGATATTTCAGATAGGTCTCAACTTCATACTTGGAACCGATAACAAGCGGCTCTTTCTGGTGAAGGGCGTCAGGAACAATATCCAGAATATCCTGAACACCGTTTGTTGCTCTTCCTCCAGCATTTTCAATGATATACGCCAGCGGAGCGCACTCGTATAGCAAACGCAGTTTACCGCGTTTATTCTTCTCGTCAGCAGGATAAAGGAAAACTCCGCCTTTAAGCAGGTTTCTGTGGAAATCCGCAACAAGAGAGCCTATGTATCTTGCCGTATATGTTCTTTCGTGGTGATTTTTGATATGTTCGATATAGTTTCTGGTGGGTTCATCCCATTGGTGATAATTAGCTTCGTTAATGCTGTATATCTTTCCACATTCAGGGATTTTCATATTGGGGTGGCTGAGTATATATTCGCCTATGCTGGGATCAAGTGTAAAGCCGTGTACTCCGTTCCCTGCGGAATACACCATCATCGTGGAAGAGCCGTATATCACATATCCTGCGGCGACCATCTTGCGTCCCGGCTGCATAAAGCTTTTACAGCATGGAGTATCTGTTTCGCCGTCCTGTCTTTTATAGATGCCGAATATTGTTCCGATGCTGATGTTGACGTCGATGTTGCTGGAGCCGTCCAGCGGGTCGAATACCGCGAGATATTTACCTTTAGGATATTCTTTCGGAACCTGAATGACCTCATCGTTCTCTTCGGAAGCCATAGCACAAAGTTTCCCGAGGTGATCCATCGCCTCTATCATCTTTCTGTCAGCATAAACATCAAGTTTCTGCTGTTCTTCACCGTGAACGTTGATAGACTGTGCTTTCCCGATGATATTTACTATACCCGCCTTGTTCACCTCGCGACCAATTATCTTAGAGGCAAAAGCGATTGATTCAATAAGCATGGTAAAGTCGCCGGTAGCTTCGGGAAACGCCCTCTGCTCCTCGATAAGGAATCTGTTAAGATTCGTAACACCCTTTTCCATAATACCCTCTTATATTTGCATACCTGTTATTTGTGTTATATGTGAAGCACTTATTAAGTGTAACCATTCGTTCTGAAAATGTAAAGAAAATAACAAGTATTAATTTTTTCTATAGGCAAAACATGCCTATTTATATAATATCCATAATGGTTTTAAGGCTTTTCAGAGGTCTTTCAAACACATGTCCGGCATAAGCACCAAGAGCCGCAAGCACCTGTATCTCCTGTTTCCTGTTGATTGTTAATGCTTTATATAGAGGAGCGTTGCCGAAACATCGGATTATGTATGCCGATTCCCTGTCGCAGAAACTGTCAAGATCGAGCTCTTTGGCACATGTCGGGCAGTACATTCCGTTTGATGCAACAGTAAAAATATCCTCTTCCGAAGAGCAGTTTGCACAGTTTTCTGTATCATACATAAGCCCTGCGCGCCGGAACATAAAATATATTATATAAGGCGTTATCTTTCTGTAGTTTACGTCGTCAATTTTAAGCATCAGATCAAACAAAAGGTCGTCAGGCATATCCACCTGATAAAGCCCGTCCAGTATCTCGAAAACTAGATGCAGTCTAAGGATTATTTCGTGATTATTCAGATACTTATAGAATTCCGTATCCGGCTCGAACGAATAGAATCTGCTGAGGTCACTGTCTTTTCTGCCGATGTCGAGCAGTCCGGGGATAAATGTCATTACCCCGCCCTTTTTCGTATAGGCTTTCGGTACAAAAAGCTTCACTTTGCCGAAATCCCTTGAGAACGCCATGGCTATGGCGGAACTGTCGGAATATTTTACAAGACGGTATATGATGGCGCCGGTTTTCTCTCTGCTCATGCAGATACATTACTCCAAAACGACAGAAAGCAAAGAGCTAATTTACGGTTACAGCCATCTTTTCTTACGAAAAATAAGCACAGGCAGAATAGCTGAAACTATCATGAATACCCAGGAAAGCCCGTAACCGTATCTCAGTCCGAGTTCGGGAAAATGCTTGAAGTTCATGCCGTAAATGCTCGCGACCAGCGTGGGCGGCAGGAAGATAACGTTCACCACTGTAAATATCTTAATAACCTTGTTCTGCTCAATGTTTACGAAACCGAGAACTATGTTCTGGATGTAATCCATACGGTCGAAATTGTACTTAGCGTAATCTATAAGGGAGTTAACGTCTTTGATCATGATGCGGAAATTGTTCTTTATTATTTCCGCCAGTTTATGTGATTTCAGAAGTGCAGAAATTATGCGCTGTTTATCAATGAGGCTGTCTCTGATGTTGGTATTAAGGTTTTCGTAGTGGTAGATATAGTCCAGTATGTCTTCGTTGTCGATATCATTTGCCGACAGTTTCTTACGCAGACCGGATATGTTGCGGGAAAGACCTTCGATGATATCCGCATCAAGGTCAATTCTGGTTTCAAAGATATAGCTTAAGATGTATGAGCCGTCGCGGAAAATGCTGGGGCTTGAAACAAGTTTTTTAACGCACTCGTTAAAGACTTTTAGCTCTCTGTATCTCATTGTTACAAGAAGATTATTCTGCAAGATAAATGTTACAGTCTCGTTATAGACCGCTTCGCCGTCAACTATCAGGAAATAACTGTTGATGGTGATATCCTTATCGGATTCCCAGAAACGGGAGCTTATCTCAATCTCTTCAGTTTCCTGCTTAGAGGGAAATTCTATCTCAAATGACTTCGCTATAGTGTTTATGTCGTCGATGGAAGGGCTTATCATATCAATCCAGAGGACATCGACATCGCTTTCAAGCTCTTCCATATTCTCAAGATATTCGGAAAGTTCAAAAATTTTCAGACGGGAGTTGATGTTAGTATAAATCTTAACCATGGCATTTCTCCTTTCATAGCGCTGATAAACAAAGTTTTTCTGAAACGGTTCAATCCGTTCAGCGCGATCGGGAGTCGGAGGGTTGATCCATCTCTGTGAAATACTGTCTCTGCACGCGCATCTGCGGATGCTTCACAGCGCTTATCCCAATATGTCTGTTCTTGGTTTTCGCAGAGATTCCTGTCATATCAATAAAGCCCCTGTAGTCTCAGATACTCGTCTTTAGTCTGCCATCCTTCAATAACTTTAACATATAATTCCAGATAAATCTTTACACCGAAGAAATTTGACAAAGAAATTCGTGCCGCTGTGCTTATCTCTTTAAGTTCACGACCGCCTTTGCCTATAACTATCCCCTTCTGGGATTCACGGTTAACGATTATTGAAGCTGCAATGTACATCAAATCATCGTTTCTGTCTTCAATTTTTTCTGTCTCAACAATTATTTGATATGGGATCTCATCTTTCAGTCTGCGGAAAACCTGTTCTCTGATAAATTCAGAAACAAGAAGCTTTTCCGGCTGTGTGGTGATTTCGTCGTCGATGAAGAGCGGGTCGCCTTCGGGAAGTTCCTCAATAGTAAGCTCTATGAGCTTGTCCACGTTTGTGCCTTTCAGCGCTGAAACGGGAAGTACATGTTTAAACTCGAGCTTCGGAAAAAATTTATTAGCGATGTCATAGACCTGTTCGCGTTTAAAATTGTCAACCTTGTTGACCACCAGAAACTTGACCGCATCCGTCTTTTCCAGAACTTTGATAAGACTCTCAAGCTCCGGCCCCATAAATTCGTCAGGCTGAATAAGCATATAGATAACCTGTGCGTTATCAAGGCTGTCCTTTGCCTGCTGAACCATCATCTTGTTTATGGAATCTTTCGCGTTGTGGTATCCCGGTGTGTCTATGTAGATGATTTGGGAATCCTCTTTTGTGAGGATTCCCTGTATGTTTGTTCTTGTCGTCTGCGGTTTCGCCGACGTAATGGCTATCTTTTCGCCAAGGATGGCGTTAAGCAGTGTTGATTTGCCCACGTTGGGGCGTCCTACTATTGCTACGAAACCTGTTTTATGCTGTTTGTTCATATTCGGCGGAGTTCTCCTCGTTATCTTCAGGCTCTCTGTGTAGCCTTGTTAACTCCACCTTGTCAAGTCTTCTTTCGTTTTTGTTTAATATTTTAAACGAATAACCGTCGAATTCGTATACTTCGCCGACCTCCGGAATTTTTCCGGCAATGTCGAAAACAAGTCCGCCCAGTGTCTCGTATTCTTCCATATCGTGGGTTTTCTCAAGCTCGAATTTTTCACAGAAGTCGTCGATATCCATACGCACATCAACGATATAGGTGTCATCAGATGTTTGCACAACCTCGTGCTCTTCCGTGTCATATTCGTCCCATATCTCGCCGACAATCTCTTCCAGAATGTCTTCAAGTGTGACAATTCCCGCGACACCGCCGTATTCGTCAATGACCACCGCCATATGATTGCGGCTTTTCTGGAATTCGCCCATCATGGAATCTATCTTTTTGGTCTCCGGCACAAAGAAAGGTTTTCTGATTACCTTTTTCAGGTCAAAGTTAACCCCATCTTCCTTAACGAATTTCAGAAGGTCTTTGACATAAAGGATACCGACAATCCTGTCAATGCTGTCTTCATATACCGGAATCCTCGAAAATTCGGATGCAAGTATCCTGTCCAGATACTCTTCCGCCGGAGCGTTTACGTCAACAGCGACCATATCCGTTCTGGGCACCATGACTTCTTTTACATATATTTCGCTGATATCGAAGATGTTTTGAAGCATTTTTGTTTTGTTGTCTTCAAGCATCCCCTCTTTCCCGCTTTCGGTAATATAAAATTCAAGCTCATCCTCGGTTATCTTGTGCCTGGATTTCTCAACATTTCCGCCGGAGAGTATGATTATCCATCTCACCAGCTTGTTAAGCGCATAAGAAAGAGGATAGAACACAACAAACGGCACTTTCAGCGTTTTGATAATGAAAACGGCATGTTTTTCAGCATTATGTTTGGCGTAGGTTTTGGGTGTTATCTCACCGAAAATGAGAACCAGAAGGGTCATTATGCCGGTTACGAGGGCGATGTTTGAATTACCCGCAACTTTGGCGGTGAAATCAGTCGCCAGAACCGATGCCAGAATGTTGACAATGTTGTTTCCGATAAGGATGGTGTTAAGAACCTTGTTCGGGTGGTCAAGCCACAGTGTAAGCGGCTTATTTTTGGGGTTTTCGTCCATCATTCGGCGCACCCTCATCTCGCTGAGAGACGTCAGGGTAGTTTCGCTTCCTGAAAAGAATGAAGAAAGGACGATACAAAGCACAATAGCAAGCAACTCAAATATTAACGAATCACTCACTTATGGCTCCTTTGAAGCTATAACACGAACTGTCCGAGTCCATTGAAAGGTCTTTTACCTCATTACTGATTAAAATTTCGACCGGAAAAAATCCTATGCCGATTAGCTCTAAATAACATAACGTCGAAACTTTATCAAGCCACTTTCCCTGATTTGACAAGTTTCAGTAATATTTCCTCCTGAAGCGTGAACATCTCCTCCTCTTCATCCTGACCGAGTTCGTGGTCAAAACCCATGAGATGCAGAAGCCCGTGGATGAAAAGAAAGCTGATCTCGCGCTCAAGTGCGATGTCCGCCTCCTGCGCCTGTTTCTTCGCCGTTTCAAGCGAAATGACTATGTCGCCGAGCATACCGCCTTCGCCGTAGGGGTCGTCCGACATGGGGAACGACAGAACGTCTGTGGCATAGTCTTTTTCGCGGTATTCTTTGTTAAGCTCCTGAATCTGGGCGTCACTGCATATCAGAAGTGATATCTCGCACTCTTCAAACTCAACGTCAAGTTCTCCAAAAACGGCTTCTGCCGCCTGATTGAAAAGATCTTCCGCAAGCCCGCTCTCAACTTCGTCGGTTATAAGTATTTCAGCTTTCAATGTACGTCTCCGTGAAATTTATCGTATGCCTGAACTATCTTCTGTACAAGGGTATTGCGCACAACGTCCTTCTCTGTGAACTGTATAAATTTTATTCCGTTGATATCTTTCAATATCTTTCGTGCCTGTATCAGACCGCTGTTTCTGGACGTTGGCAGATCTATCTGGGTGATGTCCCCTGTGACAACCACTTTCGACTGAAAGCCCATCCGCGTCAGAAACATCTTCATCTGCTCTTCCGTAGTGTTCTGCGCCTCGTCAAGTATGATAAAAGCATCGTTAAGCGTCCGCCCGCGCATAAATGCCAGCGGAGCCACCTCAATTATGCCGTCCTCTATGAGCGCGTTCACTCTGCCGTAGTCCATCATGCTGTACATAGCGTCATAAAGCGGGCGCAGATAAGGGTTTATCTTGTCGTTTATGTCGCCTGGAAGGAATCCGAGGTTTTCGCCTGCCTCCACTGCGGGACGCGTCAGTATTATCTTACCGCATTTTTTACGCAGAAAATAATGAACACCCATTGCCATTGCAAGGTATGTCTTGCCGGTTCCTGCGGGACCTATGCCGAATACCATATCGTTGTTGCGGATGGCATTGACATAATCTCTTTGTATTGCGGACTTAAGCGTAACTTTCTTAACACGTCCGGCAACTGGTATGCCGTCCTTCATGATGTCGTAGGCATCCTCTGTATTGTCGGCTATCATACGGATGATATCCGCTGCCTTGGATGTGTCCAGATCGTCTTCTGTGGCTATTTTTATCATCTCTTCCAGCACCTTGACAGCCATACGGACATCCTCCGCCTTGCCCTCGACAGTAAACTGACCGCCGAGAACACTTGTATTAACGGAAAATTCGGAATTTATCATCCTCAGGTGCGTATCCTTATGCCCGAGGATGGAAGGAACGAGAATCTTTGCAACTTCAACGGTCTTTTTTATCATTTTTCACCATTTCCTGCACAAATCTGAGCTGGCTTTCCCTGTCGGTGCATTTTTTATCAATTTTCGCATCTCTGACAGCGGAAAGCAGGTGCGAATATTCGGTTTTCGGTTCAATCTTCATCTCAAGCAGGTCGTTTCCTGTTATGTCCGGCTTCGTATACCTGAAAACAGTGAAAAAATCTTTAACCTGCCGTTCGTAGTCTTCGCCCGCAAGCGCAGCAACCGCTATGGCGCAGGGTGTTTCCAGCTTATCCATACACCGAGCAAACACAGAATCGGGCATCTTTTTGGAGCGCTTGAGCCACGCCACCGTGTCTTTCACCTGTTTGAAACACTCTCCGTGCTGCTGAGTTTTATGCTCGTCCAGACTGAAACGCTTCAACACCTCTTTAACCGCCTGTTTCTCCATATCGCTGAAAAGCACAGCCATTCTGGACATATAGGCTTCCGGCTCCTCGTCGAACTGAAACCCGTACCAGTCAAGGATAGTATCAAGGTCATCGAACATCGCCTCTTTCCGTTCATCCAGCCGCAGAGTGCTGTGGAAAAACTTCAGCAGGTCATATTTGCGCATCATCCGAAGTGCCTTGCGGTAGCTCTTTTCGCTTAAAATATATTTCAGTTCAAGGAACATGCGCTGTCCCTGAACACGCTCGAACAGATCAAGGTTGACTGCATGGCGGAAAAGCCTGTCTGTGTGAGGACCTATCATGAAATCGAATCGTACAGCAAACCGCACGGCACGCAGAGCGCGCGACGGGTCGTCAACAAAGCTCAGCGAATGCAGAACGCGTATCTTTTTATCCTGTAAATCCCTCTGACCGCCGAAAAAGTCCAGCAAAACGCCGAATTCTTTTTTATTGAGTTTAACCGCCATGGCATTTATTGAAAAATCCCTGCGGAAAAGGTCGTTTTTGATGGAAGCATCCTCAACAGTGGGAGCCGACGCGGGAAATGTATAAAATTCCGTGCGGCTGGTGGCAAAATCCACCCGAAAACCGTCGGGAAAGATAACCACAGCCGTCTTGAACTTCGCATGTACGGCAACTCTTGCACCCATTCTGTTCGCAAACTCTTTTGCGAAGTCAGGCGCACTCCCCTCCACAACTATATCTATGTCTTCATTGGTCTTTTTAAGCAGTATATCGCGGACGACACCGCCTACCAGATAGCATTTGAATCCAAGCTCATCAGCCATAGCGCCTATGTCTTTCAGGGTTGCAATTACTCTCTCCGGCAGAACGTTTTCCATCTGCCCCGCAACGCTTTTGCTTCTGCCGTTTTCCCCTTTCATCAGCCTTCCGTCGCTGAATCTGGGCATTTTAGCTATCTCGTCATGGATAAGGCGCAGAAGATCGGTGCGGGTGATAACGCCGAGCAGTTTTCCTTCTTCTTCGACAATGACCATCTTGTTATTGCCGGCAAGCATGGTCTCTTCAACCGTGTAATAAGGCATATTCTGAGGGATTTTCGTAAATTCCACCTGCATGATGGAGCTGACAGGCTCTTTGTTAAGCCCGTGTTTAAGCCCCTGCAAAATATCCCGTCTGGAAACTATGCCCACAGGCACGTTCCCCTGCACAACAGGCATATTGTTCAGGTTGTGCTTCATAAAGATATCTATCGCCGCATCGAAAGTCACATTCGCGGCAAGGGTCTTGACGGGTGAGGTCATTATGTCCCGTGCTTTTTTGACTGGCCTGACAGCCTCTCCAAGCATCATATCCAGCTTTGCAACACACTCGTGGAGCATCTGATCTTTAATAACAGCGCTGGCGGCAGTGTAATGCCCGCCGCCTCCGAACGAAGCGGCTATCTCCGATGCATCAACGTCGTCTGTGCGGCTTCTGCCCACAAGAACTATCCTGTCTCCAGTGCGCACAAGAATGAAAAGAGCATCCAGCGACTCTATATCCATTATCTTATGTGCCAAATGAGAAACATCTTCTATATATTTGTCATTACTTGCATTTGAAATACCAACACGCACTGAGCCAATAGCTCTTATATGCATATTTGTCAGAAGCTCGTTCAGTATAAAAACATGGTCGCGGCTGAGTTCCCGCTTAACATATTCCCCCACCTCGTGCAGGTTCGCACCGAATGACAGGAGCCATGCCGCCGCTTCCATATCCTTCACGGTAGTACTTGTGAAGGTCAGCATCCCAGTATCCTCATAGATACCCGTCATGATGAGCGTCGCCTCTTCCGGTGTAAGAGTTATTCCCTGCGCTCTCATCTTTTCAACTATGACGGCGGAGCAGGAACCTGTTTCCTCAACATACATCTCATCCCCCTCTATGTCCTGCCCGTGGGCGGGGTGATGGTCGTAAACGATAACCTTTTTGGCTTTAGCGATCAGCCCGTCCAGGGGTTCAAGCCTGTTCGCCAGCTTACAGTCGGTTATGACCAGCAGGTCAATGGATTCGATGTTTTCTATGTCTTTCTCCCGCATATGAAATATGGGAAGCGGGGTTTCAAGGGTAGAAACGTATTCGTTCACGGCGGATTCGTATGAAGTTGCCGTAACCACAGCATCAAGCCCGTAAAGCCTGTATGCAGCGTAAGCGCTGGCGATGGCGTCAAAATCCGGATTTTTATGTGTTATGGCTATTTTTTTCATTTTTTGAATCTCGGGTGGCAGTTGAGCAGTACGTTTCTGGACGCATCGTCCGTTACATGGGTGTAACGCTGCGTGGTGGAAAGGTCTGAGTGACCAAGAAAAATCTGTATCGTGCGCAGATCCGCACCGTTCGTCAGCAGATGTGTCGCGAACGAATGGCGCAGTGTGTGCGGTGATATGTTTTTATTTATTCCGGCTTTCCCGGCATATTTCTTAACAAGCATAAATACAAGCTCCCTATCAAGCTGTTTACCGTTTTTGCTGAGAAAAAGCCAGCCCTCATCCCTGTCTTTCACAAAATAATCTTTACGGAAACCGAGATATGCCCGCATTTTCTCCGCAAGAGAGCTGTACATCGGAACGAAACGCTGTTTACCGCCCTTCCCTGTTACACGCATTATCTCGCGGTTCATGTCGAGTTCCGCAACCTTGAGTCCTGTCAGCTCGCTTATACGCATCCCTGTAGAATAAAGCATTTCAAAGATCATTCTGTCGCGGAAACCGAATTTTGAAGAAACGTCAGGCGCTTCTATGAGACTTTCAACTTCGTCAAAATTCAAGAACACAGGCAGTTTTTCCCATTTGGATGGTTTTGAGATAAACCCGCACGGGTTTGTTTTTATTATCCGTTCCTGAATAAGAAAGTCATAGAACGCAGAAATGCCGGATATTCTGCGCAGAACTGTTTCAATGCTGTAACCGCCTTTACGCATCCCTGTCATAAAGGCGACTATCTCCTGAGCGGAACATTCAGCCAGATTTTTCTGAACGGACGAAGCATATATGGAGATGTCTGATTCATATGCGGCAACAGTGTTGTCGGAAAGTCCCTGTTCGTGCTTCATCCATGCTTTGAAATTAAAGATAAGTTTTCCGTTGTCCAAAATATCCCTTTTTGTGCTAACATTAAGCTTACATATATATACACCTTAGTAGTGTGGATTTCAATTTTTTAAGACCGCGCATATAAATTTTCAAAAACGCTTGTTAAATTTTGATTACATTTCAAAACAAACTTCAATACAGACATCATAAAAACTTATAGCATGTATTTGCATTATGATTATAGTATTGAAAACATATTAAATTTTCATCCTATAAATTAAATCAAATATCAGGATAACTGCCAATAAAGGCTTTGTTTAAAGCTTTAAAGTAATCAATAAATTCTATAACAAACACATATTTTATTTTCATACTATTTTCTATTTCAATAACAGAGGGCTGATATAGGAAATATTAATTGATTTTTTCAATTTAAATATAACTGATTTTTGGTTAAATATCATTTAACTTTTTCATGAAAAAAGTTGACCGCCCTATTTTGAGTTGACTTATAGTTTAACATGCCGTATTCTCAAAAAGAATAATAGTATGGAGGACTGTATATGAAGAACAGAAAAGCTATTACAAAAGAAGAAGTCCTTGATTATCATAAGTTTCCTAGATGCGGAAAAATTGAGGTAGTGCCCACTAAGCCTTGTTATACTCAAAGAGACCTTTCACTGGCGTATACTCCCGGGGTTGCTCAGCCCTGTCTTGAAATAGAAGCAAATCCTGAACTGGTCTATGATTACACATCAAAAGGTAACCTTGTGGCAGTTGTTTCAAACGGTACTGCAGTTCTGGGGCTCGGCGACATAGGCGCGGCTGCCGGAAAACCTGTTATGGAGGGAAAAGGCGTTCTCTTCAAAAGGTTTGCAGACGTTGACGTTTTCGACATAGAACTTAATACAAAAAACCCCGACGACGTTATCAAGGCTTGTGAACTGATGGAGCCGACATTCGGCGGGATCAACCTTGAGGACATCAAGGCTCCCGACTGTTTTATATTGAGGAGACGCTGAAAGAGCGCCTCAATATCCCTGTTTTCCATGACGACCAGCACGGAACGGCGATCATCGCAGTTGCCGCACTCATAAACGCACTTGATCTCGTCGGCAAAAAGATTGAAACAGTAAAAATAGTCGTCAACGGCGCAGGTGCTGCCGGCATAGCCATCGGCAAACTGATGGTACTTGTCGGTGCAACACGCGAAAACATAACCATGTGCGACACCAAAGGCATTATATATAATGGACGTACCGAAGGTATGAACAAATATAAAGAGGAGTTCGCTGTCAACACTGACAAAAGAACCCTCGAAGACGCCATGAACGGTGCTGACGTTTTCCTCGGTCTTTCACAGAAAGGCGCAGTTTCACCCAACATGGTGAAAAATATGGCTCGCAACCCCATCATCATGGCTATGGCAAACCCCGATCCCGAGATAACCCCTGAGGAAGTTGCAGAGATACGCGGAGACGCTATAATGGCGACAGGGCGTTCAGATTACCCTAATCAGGTTAACAACGTTCTCGGATTCCCCTTCATATTCAGAGGCGCACTCGACGTCAGAGCCAAAGCTATCAATGAAGAAATGAAAATGGCTGCCGTAAATGCCCTCGCCCAGCTTGCAAGACAGGAAGTACCTGAATCCGTATGCAAGGCTTACGGTGTGGACAGAATTGAATTCGGTCCCGAATACATAATACCGAAACCATTTGACCCCAGAGTTCTGACATGGGTTGCCCCTGCCGTTGCAAAAGCCGCAATCGACTCCGGCGTAGCACAGAAAGAGATCCCGAACTTTGAAAAATATAAAGACTATCTGGAATCAAGACTCTCATTCGCAAAAGAGTTTACCAGACAGATTATAAGCGTCGCCAGACAGAAGCCAAAAAGACTCGTTCTGCCCGAAGGCGAACACGAAAAAGTTCTCCGCGCCGCACAGAAGATGGTGGAGGAAGGCATCGCGAAACCTATCCTTCTCGGCGAAGAGGCGCACATACTCGAACTTGCAGAGAGACACAATATTGACCTTACAGACTGTGAGATCATAAATCCGTCTCTTGCACCCAATCTGGACAAGTATACAAAGCTTCTGCATAACATGCGCCAGAGAAAAGGACTTACTCTCGACGAAGCACACAGACTTCTGGTGCGTATAAGCGATTACTACGCTGCGATGATGGTATATTGCGGCGATGCGGACTGTCTGCTGAACGGATATTCACGCAACTACCCCGACGCCATCAAGCCTCTGCTTGAGATAATGCCCATGCAGGAAGGCTATACAAGCCCGTCAGGTGCATATTTCATGGTGTTCAGAGACCGTGTCGTTCTTTGTGCCGACACAACAGTGAACATAGACCCAGATGCAGACGTTCTTGCACAGATAGCCATGCAGTCTGCCGACACATGTGCCAAATTTGAGATTGAACCCAAAGTTGCAATGATATCATTCACAAACTTCGGTTCTGTGAAGATGCCCAGAACAACAAAAATTGTCGAAGCAATCAAAAAGGTTAAAGACAAATACCCCAAACTCATCATAGATGGCGACATGCAGGCAGACACTGCACTTTACAGACCTATCGCGGAAGAGGCGTTCCCCTTCTCCGATATCAAAGGCGATGCATCAGTGCTTGTTTTCCCCAACCTTGAGGCAGGCAACAGCGCATACAAACTCCTCTGGAGACTTGGCGGGGGTATCGCCATCGGACCGATACTGCAAGGTTTCCAAAGTTCCGTACATGTCCTGCAAAGGGGCAGCGGAGTGAACGAAATCGTCAACCTCGGCGCTATCGCAGTTGTTGACGCCATCGAAAAAGGAAAACAAAAGCATAAATAATATCCTCTTATTAAAGAGGAACCAGCGTTTGCAACACCATTATCCGGCTTAATGCCGTACCTCTCTTATCGTATGGGGCGGATTTTTCCGCCCCGTTTTTTTCCCTTGCCGTCTTCTGCCGAACTCTATATTCTGATTTTTAAATTATCGAATTCAGGGAAACAGATGCAGAACGAACTTTCCAAAGAAAAAAGCCTTTATCTGAAACAGCATGAAAACAACCCTGTCGTTTGGCAGGCATATTCTGAAGAGGTTTTTGAAAAAGCAAAACAGCTCAACATGCCGATATTTTTCAGCATAGGCTATTCCTCCTGCCACTGGTGCCATGTTATGGCGCATGAGTCTTTTGAAAATCAGGTGGCAGCAGAGATACTTAATAAATATTTCATTCCCGTAAAGATAGACCGTGAGGAATTTCCGGGCGTGGACAAACGATATCAGTTTTATCTTCATGCAACAGGAAAACGCGGCGGATGGCCGCTTTCAGTCTTTACACTGCCGGACGGCAGACCCTTTTTCGGAGGAACCTATTTTCCGCCGAAACCCACCCACGGGTTGCCGGCTTTCACAGAGATAGTCGTACAGCTTGGCAAGCTGTACCGCGAAAACCAGAATGAAGCGGAGAAATATGCAAATAACTTTGACGCTTTCATGCAGAAATTCACTTCGTTCGACGGGAAAATGGCTGATCTTGAGGATTTCGATTTCCATACAGCGTCAGAAGATTTTTCAAAGATGTTCGATGCGGAATTCGGCGGATTGGGAAACGATGCAAAATTCCCCAACACGCCTGTGCTTAACGCTATGCTCTACTATTACGATACCGACCTTTATGTTCGCGACTTCATGAACCTCACGGCAGATATGCTCTGCACATCGGGAATATACGACCACGTTAACGGCGGTTTTTACAGATATGCCGTGGACAGGCACTGGACTGTGCCTCACTTTGAAAAAATGCTTTACGACAATGCCCAGAACTCTGTCTTTCTGCTTGAAATGTTTGAGCGCACAGACAATATGCTCTATTTCCGTGTAGCGGAAAAGACAATAGATTTCATTCTCCACGAGTTTAACACGGACTTCGGTCTGATAGCCGCAATGGACGCAGACAGCCTTTCCGATGACGGGAAACTTATAGAGGGTTATTACTACCTCTATTCTGAAAACGCTTTGGAACCTGTCAAAGATATGATTACACTTCACGAAGGCGTTATCAATATCAACGACGCAAACTATGAAAACTATATCAGACTTGAAAAGCATTTCGACCTGCTGAAAGACACCAACACCCGCGAAAAACCGCTTAAAGATACGAAGATAATTCTTTCACAGAACATGCTTTTCTGTAAAGCACTCATAAAAATGTTCGAGGTGTCGGGTAAAGATTTCTACCTTGAGCAGGCAACGGCGCTTATGAACAAGATGCGTCATTTTCATATGGAGGGCGGCAGGCTATTCCGCATCAACTACGCAGGCGAAGTGATGCATCATGTCACCCTTGAGGACTACGCATATACGATAGACGCTCTCCTTGAGTTTCTGCATGTGACAAAAGAGCGCAGCTTTATGGCGGAAGCATCAAAACTGACCCGAACCGCGCTGGAACTGTTCACCAGAGACGGTCTTCTTTATCTTGATACGGATAGAACGGTTGCGGATACTTTTGACGATTCGATGCCAAACCCAATAGGTGTCTTTACTGGGATACTGCTGAATTACGGTGATGCGCTTGGCGCGGAAGACACCGATAAGATACTTGATTACACCGCTGACAGACTTATGAAATACGCAAGCGGTCACCCCACTCTGTTCTCTCAATTCATGAGGTATATAAGCAAATGACAAAAGAAGAAGTTTTAACCATCCTTAAAGAAAAAAGCTCGGAAGAGAACAAGGAGGGTATGGCAAAATTCGGCATAAACACAGCCAACGCATACGGCGTCACTGTTGCCGATCTGCGTGAAATATCTAAAAAGCTGAGAAAAGACCACGACCTTGCTCTGGAACTCTGGGATACGGGCATCCACGAGGCGCGTATTCTTGCGACCATCTTTGCAGATAAAAACAGAATGGACAGCGACCTTCTTGAAAAGTGGGTCATGGACATAAATTCATGGGATCTCTGCGACCAGTTCTGCACAAACCTCGCGTATAAAACCGAAAGCGGAAAGCTGAAAGTTTACGAATGGGCAGTTCAGAACGAAACGTTCGTAAAACGCGCGGGATTTGTACTAATCGCAAACTTTGCATCTAAAGACGAAACACTCACTCAGGCAGAAATAGACAGCTATTGTACGCTCATACTGAACGAGTGCGACGACAGCCGCAACTATGTACGCAAAGCGGTAAGCTGGGCGCTGCGCAATATAGGAAAACGCAATGAGGATTATCGCAAGCACGCGGTCAAGATAGCAAAGGTTATGCGCGACGGCGGATCAAAGACTGCAAAGACCACCGCAACGGAGGTTCTGAACGAACTGAACAGCAAGGAAGTAAAAACTAAATTCAGACCTAAAAAATAACATGCAAATCTGATTTTGCGTGGTAAACTTAATATTGAAGTATACGGAGCATCTTTTGAGTTATAAACATTTTATAAATGATAAATGTGAATACTTCCCCTGCCACGGTTTCGCGGAGCAGAACTGCCTGTTCTGCTATTGTCCGCTCTATTTTTTCCGCGACTGCGGAGGCGATGCGAAATGGAAGGGAAACGTTAAAGACTGCTCCGAATGCACAAAAAATCACGATGAGAACAGTTATCAATTTATTATGGAACGTTTGGGCAAAGCCTTTGGCAATCTGAAAGAAAACGGTGAGATGCTTACACTCGATAGAAAAAACAAATAAGGCTATTTAGATATTTTTTGTATCTTTTGTTGACAAAGCTCTCACACAAGATGTATTGTTTACCTGAGAGGTATACAATTGGATTCATTCATACTGCGTGAAGAAGACTACGCCATCAGGATTATTGTGTTTCTGGCAACCGTCGGCAAACAGGTCAAAACCGACGACATCTGCCGTACTCTCTATCTTTCCCGTCCGATAGTTGTCAAAATAATAAACAAACTCAAAAACTGCGGTTTTATCATAACAAAAACAGGAAAAGACGGCGGTCTGACCATCAGCGACCATACACTGGAAGCCAGCATGTATGACATTCTCGCCTGCATGGGCTTCACCGGAAGGGTGAACTCCTGCAAAACAGACAACGCCACCTGCCAGCTATTCCCCATCTGCAAGATCAACAGACTTTTCAGCAATATCCAGAAAGATATCGAGGATAGGCTGAAACAGGCAAAGATAAAAGAGTTTCTTTTTAACGGTAACGAACTGTTTTCAAAATCCAAATCAATGCAGGAGGTCTGAATGAACAACGAGTTTCATTACGACTACAAGACGGTGCAGGGCTTTGTTCTCTCCGCCATCTTCTGGGGTGTTATTGGTCTTGTGATCGGTCTTCTTATCTCTGCTCAGCTCTGGGATGCTAACCTTAATTTTGGTGAGTATTTCTCATACGGCAGACTTAGAACCCTTCACACCAATGTTCTGGCATACGGGCTCGGAATCGGAGCCGAATTCGGTATATTCTATTATATCGTTATGAGGCTGACAAAGAGACCGCTCGTTCTTCCGAAACTGGCGCGCTTTCACCTTTGGCTTTTCAACGTAGGCATGGTGCTTGCAACGCTTTCACTTTTCATCGGTATGAACCAGTCTCTTGAATATGCCGAGTTTGAATGGCCCATCGACGTTGCGATAGTTATCCTTTGGGTTATTTTCGCAATCAACGTTCTTGGCAACGTATTCACAAGAAAAGAGAAAAACATGTACGTTTCTCTCTGGTATGTAATAGCGACAATCATAACAGTGGCTATTCTGTACATCGTGAACAACCTTGCGATCCCCGCATCGCTGACAAAATCCTATCACATCTTCGCAGGTGTAAACAGTGCGAACGTGGAATGGTGGTACGGACACAACGCAGTGGGTTTCCTTTTCACAACCCCTATACTGGCAATGTTCTACTATTTCCTTCCCAAATCGACAGGGCTGCCTATATACAGCCACAGACTTTCCATCATCTCTTTCTGGTCGCTGATATTCGCATATCTCTGGACAGGAGCGCACCACCTTGTGTACACTCCCCTGCCCGACTGGATTCAGACACTGGGTATCGCCTTCACTCTGTTCCTCATCGCTCCGTCATGGGGTTCTGTTGTGAACGGTTATTTCACAGTGGACAAAGACTGGTCTAAGATGAGAAATAACTACCTGACAAAATTCTTCATTGTCGGTATCACATTCTATGGTCTTCAGACAATTCAGGGTCCCTCTCAGGGTATCAGGGTCATCAGCTCCCTTATCCACTACACAGACTGGGTTCCCGGACACGTTCACATGGGTACAATGGGCTGGGTTACAATGGTAATCTGCGCATCAGTTTACTATATGCTCCCCGCTATGTACAAAACTGAAATATACAGCGAAAAACTTGCAAACATCCACTTCTGGATAGTTCTTGTGGGACAGCTTATGTTCTCCATCACTATGTGGATCACAGGTATCCAGCAAGGCGCTATGTGGAAGATGACAAACTCCGACGGCTCGCTCCAGTACACCTTTATGGAGACGCTGGTGCGCAACTATCCTTACTGGCAGATGAGAACCGTTGCCGGTGTGATATTTGTTGTCGGTATGCTGTTCTTCGTATATAACGTGCTTATGACAATCAAAAAAGGCAACGACCTTGCCAAACAGGCAGCGTAAGGAGGCACACGATGAGCAATCACGAAAACTCACTTTACAGCAAAGCCGTCCTGTTCGCAGTTGTTGCTGCGGTAACAGTACTAATCGGTACAATAGTGACAGTGTTCGTTCCCATGTTCACAGCGGGAATGCACCCAAAAAACGATAACCTTCAGCCTTTCACCGCTCTGCAGCTTGCAGGACGCGATGTTTATCAGGCAGAGGGCTGCGTTAACTGCCACACTCAGACAGTTCGTCCTCTTAAAGCCGACGTTCTGAGATACGGTGAATACTCTAAAGCAGGCGAATTTGCTTATGACAGACCCTTCCTTTGGGGTTCAAAACGTACAGGTCCCGACCTTGCGAGAATCGGCGGCAAATATCCTGACGAGTGGCATATTCAGCACTTTGAGAACCCTCAGGCGTTCTTTCCGATGTCTAACATGCCCAAATATACATGGCTGAAAAACAAGCCTCTTAATGCTTCCGAAACTCTGGCACACATGAAAGCGCTTGGCTTCCCCTACACAGATGAGGATGCCAAAGCTCTTGAATCTTCAACACAGCTTGACGCTCTGGTAGCCTATATGCAGGTTATCGGTACATCAGTTGCAAGAAAAGAAGCTATTGTTGTTGATCCTTCCATGATAGAATCTGCAAATCCCTTTGCAGGCAAACCCGAATCCATAGCAGCAGGTCAGGCTATTTACAAAGCTGAATGTGCCGGCTGCCACGGACAGAACGCAGAAGGCAACATCGGCGCATCCATATCTGACTACGCACAGGGCGAACCCGCTGACACAGACACCTACATAACCGTTGCAAACGGTCTTGAAGGCGCTATGCCCGCTTTTGCAGGACAGCTCAGCAAAGAAAAGATATGGTCTGTTGTTTCTTACATCAACAGCCTTAAATAACAGGGAAGAGGTGCTAATATGAAAGAGGAATTCGATAACCTTGAAGAATTCACAAGGGAAGACACCGAACATGCACTTCCCCTTGGTTGGCTGATACTTTTCATCGGGCTCATCGTTTTCGGCATATACTATGTGTACGCCTACACACCCGCCTTCACAGGCTGGTCGCAGGAAAAAGCGTTTGAAGAGTCCATGCAGGCACAGCCTAAGTAACCTATCAATAACGAGAAAGGGAGCTTAGGCTCCCTTTCCTTTTAAAAAAATGAGATCGCCCGTCGCTTCCGCTCCTCGCGAAGACAGGTTTCGTCTCTGCGGAAAAGTGCAAAAGACTGACGAAGCAATCTCAAAAAACAAGGAGGCTACTATGATTGGGAGCGTTTACTCCTTTCTTTTCTACGGACTGTCGCTGACGGTCATCTTTGCCGTGATAATCTTCTACTACTACTCAAAAAAAAGAAAAGACGCGGTTGAGGAAGCAAAATACAAAATGTTGGAAGATGACGATGATTAATCTGCAAAAATACCGTTGGGCGGTGAGGCTATTCAACACCGCCTTATTCCTTCTTATCCCGTGGCTCGTTGTGGGCGGTCACAGCGCTGTGCGCTTTGACATCCCTTCCATGCGCCTTTTTTTCTTCGGCGCATCCGTTTGGATAGAAAACTTCTTTATTCTGCTTATATTTACTTTTTTTATTACTTTCCTCGGAATACTTATAACCCAGCTTTACGGACGTATCTGGTGCGGGTGGTTCTGCCCACACACGGTGATGATAAATCTCACATGGTTCTTTGACAGGAAAAAACTGAATTTTATCAATAAGGTTCTTAATCATATACTGGTGTTTCTGGTTAGTATCATCGCGAGCGTAACTATCGTATTCTATTTCGTTTCGCCATATGATTTCTTCCGCGATCTGGCGGTCGGAAATCTGAGCAGTGTTACGGCATGGTTCTGCATAGTTCTTACTGTGCTGACATATTTCAGCTTCACGCTGATACGCTATAAGTTCTGTACAACTGTATGCCCCTACTCCAAACTGCAATCCATCATGTTTGACAAGAACACGCTGATAGTGGCATTCGACCCCGCCACAGCCGACAGATGCATCAAATGCAACGCCTGCGTTAAAACCTGCCCCGTGGGACTTGATATCCGCAAAGGTCTGGTTTCCGCCTGCATAAACTGCGGACAATGCATCACCGCCTGCGCTAAGGTTATGAAGAAGAAACAATACCCCAGTCTCGTGCATTACATCTTCGGTTTTGATAAGCAGAAGAACCCGTTCCGCGTGAACGTGCTGATAACAGGTGTTGTAACGCTGATATTCGGCGTTGCCTTCTTATGGATGGCGGCGACAACTAAACCTTTTGAGTTTCAGGTTCTTCCCAACCAGATGTTTATGCCCAGAGAAAAGGACGAGCGTATAATAAACTCATATGAACTCGTGCTTAAGAATATCTCCGACAAAGACATTTCTTTCAGTTTAGACGTGGTCGGCACAGACGGTTATGAACTCCAATATGAAAAACCACTCACCGTCAAACCCACGGAAAGTGTTAAGAGAACTGTATTCCTGTTCATACCTGCTGAAAAACTGGAGAAATTTCCTATATTGTCTCTTAATATGAGGGCAATACCGGATAACGGTGAAATGAAACCCCAAGAGAGCGAATTCAGCTTCCGAAGACCGATAAAGGCTAAGAGACATAAAGATAAAGAAAAAGACCGTGAGGAAAAAGAATGAAAATATCTCTTTTGATTTTTCTTGTAGGCTTTCTGACCATCGCGCCGAGTATTTATATAGGTATTAAATACTTCGACGGCAAGGTTACGGAAAAACCCTATGAAACAGGGCTTGAGTATGACAAGTGCGAAAAGATCATAAAAGATAACGGTCTGGCGCTTGAAAATATTAAAACAGTCAAGAACGGCGACAAAGTTTTGATTGAATTTGCTCTGGCAAACTCATCAGGCGTGGCTGTTACTGACGAAAAATTCGTTGTGGAACGTCCCGCAACAAACGGCGACATGGTGTACATCACCCCTCAGACCGACGGAAAGCTCTATAAAGCGGAGTTTCCCGTTAACGGATACGGAAATTTTGTTCTTGAGGTTCGTGCGAAAGTAGCTGCGGACGAAATTGCCCTCAGGAAGAATTTTTATATCAATCAATAAGCAGGAGGTTTTATTATGAAACTCGGAACAGTAGTAATGATAGTTTCGCTTATCGCAATGATAGGCATCCCCCTCTTTTTCGCGATGAAATTCGCTAACTGATGGGCGCACTTTATATCATGATCCCCATCTCCCTCATTTTGGGAGTGGTTGTCCTTGCCGTTTTTCTTTGGGCGGGCAAAAGCGGGGAGTTTGAAGACATGGAAGGACCGAAATACCGTATGATGGATGATGATGACGACGACAAGTGAGAAGGTTGTTCAATGTTCCCACTGTATGCAGGACGTCAACAGAAACCAGTCAATACAGGAGTGTATCGACGGTCAGGATGTCTTTTTTTGCTGCCACGGCTGTGCGGGTGCCTATAAGATACTCAAAACAGAAGGGCTTGGCAAATTTTACACGAAAAGAGAGGGCGAATGGGAATCAGGAGCCGTGTCGAATGTCAAGGTGTCCGAAGACCTGTTCTTCGACAGCATCAAGGAGACAGACACAGGCTATGAAGTTGACATCGCTCTCAGCGGCATACGCTGTGCCGCATGTATCTGGCTGATAGAGACCTACATATCAAAGGCTGAAGGGGTGGAGTCAGTTCGAGTGAACTACGCCACCCACAAAGCCCGCATAAGATGGACGAAAGGCAGTATAACTCTTGCCGAGATAATCGACAGAATAACTTCAATAGGCTACTGCCCTCTTCCCATAAGCAAATCATCCGTTGAAACCATCTACGAAAACGAAAAGAAAGATTATTTTTACCGATTTTCCATAGCCGCATTCTTCACAATGCAGCTCATGATTTACACCGTTGCCCTGTACGCCGGATATTTTCAGGGCATCAACGCGGGTTTGAAGGACTTTTTTGAATATATTGCGTGGTTCCTCTGCACACCTGTAATGTTCTATTCGGGATTCCCGTTCATCAAAAGCTCTTTACAGGCAATACGCAAAGGTCACACCACCATGGACACCCTCATCTTTCTGGGGTCGTTCACAGCATACGTTTACAGCATTTTTGCACTGTTTCTGGGTAAAGAGATATATTTTGACACCACGGCAAACATCATAACCCTCATTCTGCTTGGGCGCTACATTGAGGCAGGAGCAAAGGTAAGAACCTCAAACGCAGTATCGAAGCTTCTGACATATCAGCCATCACAGGTGCGCCTGATAGAGGATTTCGCTCCGGAAAAGCCGTATGAATCGGTAATGGTGCATGTCAAGCAGGTGCGCGCAGGACAATATCTCGAAGTTTTACCCGGAGATTCAGTACCTGCCGACGGATACATTGTTAAAGGCAGTACGGAGATAAACGAATCAATGCTCACAGGCGAAGCCACCCCTAAGTATAAATCAGAGGGTGAGAAGGTTTTTGCCGGAACTATAAACATCAACGGAAGTATAGTAGTCCGGATTGAGCAGGTGGGTGCAACAACAACCCTTTCAAAGATAGTTCAGGCTGTGGAGGATGCGCAATCATCCAAAGCCCCCATACAGAACGTTGCCGACAAGGTTGTGGCATGGTTTGTCCCGGTGATACTCGCCATCTCAGCTTTAACTTTTTTGTTTTGGTATCTGCACAGCGGCGAAATACTCACTTCTGTCATGACGGCGGTTTCAGTGCTTGTAATAGCCTGTCCATGCGCTCTGGGACTTGCAACGCCACTTGCCATACTTATCGCAACCTCAAAGATAACCAAGCTGGGTGCGGTGGCAAAATCCGGTGATATCATAGAAAGATACAGCAAGGCAAACGTATTCCTGTTCGACAAGACAGGAACAATCACAAAAGGCGAGCTGAAAGTTGAAGAGGTTATAGCCGACGACAAAAAAAACGACTCTGGCTCTGGCGGCATCGCTGGAGAAGAACTCCTCCCACCTTATAGCAAAAGCTATAACGGCTGCATATGAAGACGATTTCCTCCCTGTATCCGATTTCACTGAGGTACCGGGCAAAGGAGTTGTCGGGTTAGTATACGGTCAAAAAGTATCGGTGGGAACGAAAGCTTTCATGGCTGAAAACGGCATCTTTGTACCGGAAACTTCTGACGCAGGACATACAATCGCCTGTGTGGGCATAAACGGCACTTTTTCAGGAATGATAACCCTTTCAGACAGCATCCGTGAAAATGCGTCTGACGTACTTAGCTATATAAACAAAAAAGGAATGAAATCCGTCATTATAACCGGAGACAACAAAGCCGCGGCAGAAAAGCTGATCGGTAAACTCGGTATCAACGGGCTGGAATATGTTTCAGACGTAACTCCTTTTCAGAAAGCGGACATAGTCAGACAATACCAATCAGATAAAAACATATGCGTTATGATTGGGGACGGGATAAATGATGCTCCCGCGCTTACAACTGCCGACGTTGGCGTAGCCATCGGCAACGGAACGGATATCGCTATAGAAAGTTCAGACATTGTGCTTATGCGTGACGAACTGCCCATGCTTACAACTCTGCATGAGACATCGGTCAAGACCCTGAGGATAATCAAAGAAAATCTGTTCTGGGCTTTTTCTTACAATATTGTGATGGTGCCTCTGGCAGTGACAGGAAAGGTGCATCCGGTTTTCAGCGCCGCGCTGATGAGCATCAGCAGTCTGCTGGTGGTCTTCAATTCACTGAGAATCAACAGATAGTCACATCCTGATTCCCGACCATATGAAAAAAGCTCCCATAACAACCATTATCACCAGTGAAAGAGCGTTGAAGAAACCTCTGCGTGCCATTAGAAAATTGCCAAAGACGGAAGCCGCAAGGAGCGCAGCCATTGTGCCTGTGCCGAAAAAAAGCATGGAAAGAAGCCCACGCAAGGCATCCGCAGAGGACGCGGATGCTATGATTACCCCGTAGAGGGGTCCGCAGGGAAGAAAACCCAATATAAGACCTGTCAGATAAGGGGTTTTCGGTTGGAATCTCTTTATCTTGTCCGCAACGTCGACACGACCTATTTTACTCTCAAGTTTATTCATAAAATTATAGCCTGAAAAAGCAAAAACACCGTACAACACCAGAAAGATACCCGCAAATATAGCCGCCGCTTTCTGAATACCCGCCAGATTGCCGACAACCTGTACCATACTGCCAACCAGACCTGCTATCAGTCCCAGAAAACAATAGGTTGTTATCCTGCCGAGGTTATATTTGATGTGCGGAAGAAAAAGTGCTCGGTAGCCTTTTCTCTCTCCGACAAAACGACCTGAAATATATAGAACGAACGGATGACACATCCCCAGACAATGACCGAAACCGACTGAAAAACCGAGGGTAAGGAAACCCAGATAAGAGAGTTCTTCCACATTAATCCTTTATATTGAACAGGAAGACCTTTTCAATCTGTCCGCCTTCATGTCCGAACGCAAGCTTGCCATACCACTCTTTCCCGCCGAAAATACATTTAGGAAGCGTAACTTTGGCGGTGTATCCTGTACTTGCTTTTTGCAGATTAGCTTTATAAAGTCCCATATCCATGGACATATTGAACAGGATATGCCCCTGAGAGATATTTACGGGTTTGCCGTCCTTTTCTATGAAAACTCGGAACACAATCTCCGAAAACGGTCTTGCCGGGCGGGTCATGTCTATTTTGATTTTATATCCGCCCTGCTCTATCGTTACAGGATTGTCAGTGACATCCCTTTTTTTATCGTAGTTAATGACAAATCTTTCCGCCGCAAAGCTGGGAGCTGTAAAGCAGAACACTGCCAGTATGAATGATATTGCTCCTACAGCTATCTTCAAACGATTCATCGGAACACCTCAATTAATAATAACACATCGGTATTAATAATCAAAACCCGATGTTTTTCAATAGTATAATTTGTTCGGAGCGAAAAAAAGGCTCCGAAAGGAGCCTTTGATTTATAAACTGTCTCTCTCGCCTATTATTCCGGCAGACCAGAGCAGATTCGCATATTGCACCCGATAGTCTCGCCATGCCTGTGCAAGCCTGACCTGTGCATTTCTGAGGTTATACTCCGCATCATCAACTTCCAGTTTAGTTTTAACACCGTAAGAATATCCTTTCTCCGCCATGTCCAGAAGCTTCGCCGCCTCGTCAACAGTGCCGCCGGCAGCGTCTATAACTTCCACCGCCTCTTTAACACGGCTTACAGCCTGACGCACATCAAGCGAAACGGAATCCTCCGTCTGCAACTGCTGTATCTTTATCTTCCGCAGGTCGCTCTGAGCCTGAATCACCTTTCCTCTGGTCTCAAGACCGTCGAAAAATGGAAACGACATCTTTATACCTGCGTTCCATGTGGTCAGATTCTTTTCATCATCCCCTTCAAGCCTTATACGGTCGTAGGAACCTTCAAGATCAAGCCTCGGTTTATCACCGGCGCGGCTCACCTGCACCAGTTCCTTGTTGAAATCCACCATCAGCTTTTTGTCCAGTATTTCAGGACGGTTTGCCATTGCAGATTTCAGCACGACCGCATAATCTGCCGTCTCGACACTCTCCGGTTTAAGTTCCCCATCTGCGTCGATATCGTAGTTTATGCCGAGTATATATTTAAGATTATCCTTGGCAATACTAAGGTTGTTGTTATAGGTTATCACGTCAGGCTGTGCGTTTTTCAATGCTACACGGGCAGACAGAACATCGTAATCCGTTGCAGTACCGAGCTTATATTTCTTTTCGGCTTCTGCAAGGTGCCTTTCGCGCTGTTTCACGTTCTCCTGAGCGATATAAAGAAGTCTTCTGGTGAGCAGAATATCTGTAAAAGCCACCGTAACGTCCCTGACAGCCGCCTGTCTGTACATTCTGAGCTGTTCGTCACCTGTGCGGAGTCCGATCTTTGCCGCGCGTATAGCCGCACCGACCTGCCCCCATGTGAAAAGAGCCTGTTTAACAGATACTCCCGCATTATACTGGTTAAACACATCAGAATTGACCGCGGAACCTGTCGAAGCATCTTTTGCCCTGGCAACGCCTCCGTAAAGTGTTGCTGTCGGCAGAGCCGCCGAACGCTCTTCAACATACACACCCTCAAGGTATGTCATGTATTCCTTTGCCTGCTCGACACTCTTGTTCTTTTCCATAGCTATATTAATCGCATCTTTCAGCGTCAGCATTTTCACATCCTGCGCAAACGCCGCCAGAGGCAGCATTATCATTAAAGATAAAAGTATTTTTTTCATGCGTGTCCTCCAAACCCGAAGAACTTTTTAAGCCTGACTGCGAAATCATCCAGCAGTGTGTAGACCACAGGCACGACAACCAGCGTCAGTATAGTAGAGGTTATCAGACCGCCGATAACCGCTCTCGCCATAGGTGCGCGCATTTCGGCACCTGCGCCGATAGCAAGCGCCAGCGGAAGCATACCGAATATCATCGCAAGGGTTGTCATCATAATAGGTCGGAATCTTGTTCGCCCCGCCTGAATGAGTGCCTCCGTACGTTCCATGCCTGCTGCGCGCAGATGTTTGGCATAATCTATAAGCAGGATGGCGTTCTTCGTAACCAGACCCATCAGCATGATAAGACCTATCAGCGACATGATGTTTATGGTGTCGCCTGTGAGGTGCAGCATACCCGCCATACCAAGTATGGAGAGCGGCAGAGAGAACATGATGGCGAAAGGTTCTATGAACGACTCAAACTGCGCGGCAAGAACCAGATAGACCATCAGAACCGCCAGAATGAGGGCTTCCGCCATATACCCGAACGATTCAGCCATATCCTCGCCCTCTCCTGCGAAAGAAAACTCATATCCGGGGTCGGTCTTTATAGTCGGGATAACATCTGCCTTCACAAGGTTAACCGCAGTACCGATGGGCAGATCGTCAAGGTTCGCCATAACGTCCACCTTCCTCTCAAGATCCTGCCTGTTAATTTGAGAAGGTGTTGTATCTACTTCATATGATGCTATGTTTCGCAGTGTCACAAGCGTATTAACGCCATCCTTGCTCTGCACGGCAAGCTTCAGGTTCATGAGCTGTTCAGGATTCTGCCTGTATTTTTCGCCTAATCTCACCCTTATATCCACAGCGTCACCGTCGGATTCCTCGTATGTCGAAGCCACAGTACCTCCAAAAAGAGCACTTACGGTGTTAACGACATCCTGCGAATTAAGTCCGACTGCCGCGGCTTTATCTCTGTCCACTTTGATCCTGTATTCCGGCGTGTCATCTTCAAGAGAGGTGTCGATGTCAACTATCCCTTTTATCTGAGACATCTTATCTTTCATCTCCGCGGAGTATTTTTTCAGCAGGTCAATATCACTGCCCTGAATTGTCACCACCAGAGGTTTATTTGAACTGCCGAGACCGCCAGCCTCTTCTATTGATGTACGAACTCCAGCAACGCCTGTGAAGCGTTTTCTGAAGTCCTGTTCAATCTCTTTCTGACTTCTGTCTCTGTTATCTTTAGACTTAAGTTTCACATACAAAACGCCTTTACGCACAACACCGTTATCGCCGGCGCCTATGGTGCCGTATGTATGATCAACCTCCGGCACATCTTTAACAGCGGCAAGCATGGCATTCAGCCTGTTCTCACTTTCGTATATTGAAGCATCCGGCGCAGTGGTGAAACTGATCTGAAACTCACCTTTGTCCTCTTCGGTCATAAATGCACCTTCCAGCGTGCCGAAAAGGAACAGACCAAGAAAAAATGCCAGTGAAGTAACAACTGAAATTGTAATCCGGTGGTTCAAAGCCCATCTCACGGCACCTTTATAGCTGTCAGCAATCCTGTCAAAGAACAAATTGAATTTATGAACCTGTCTGCCCAGCCATGTACCCTGCGGATTTCCTATGGCAGGGTCATGCCAGCGGGAAGAGAGCATCGGGTCAAGTGTAAACGATACCAGCAGAGAAACGGCAACAGCAAACGCAACTGTCATTCCGAACGAAAAGAAGAATTTACCGACTATGCCCTTCATGAACGCCACCGGAATGAAAACCGCCATGACCGACAGTGTTGTCGCCATAACTGCAAGCCCGATCTCCGCCGTACCTTCCTTCGCCGCCGTCATGTGGTCTTTTCCCATTTCAACGTGCCGCACGATGTTCTCCCGAACAACGATGGCATCGTCGATAAGCATACCGATTGCAAGTGACAGCGCCATCAAAGTCATAACGTTGAGGCTCATCCCCAGTGCGTAGATGGCTATGAATGATGAAATAACCGAAATAGGCAGAGTCAGACCAGTAATAACAGTTGATCGCCATGAGTTTATGAAAAGGAAAACTATCAGCACAGTCAGTATACCGCCGATGATTATCGTATGCTGAACGTCCTCAAGCGAATCGCGAATCTGCTGTGACGCATCGCGCACGATTGTGAGCTTTACGTCTGCCGGCATATCCTTCTCTATTTTCTGAACGCGGTCGAGAACGTCATCCACAACCTGCACCACGTTAGCGCCCGACTGCTTAATTACGTCAAGAGACACGGCAGGATTACCGTTATAAAGGGATGTAGTACGTTTTTCCTCAATACCGTCAACTATATCAGCAACTTCTGAAAGTCTTACTGCTCTCCCGTCTAAAGATGTGACGGTGAGATTGTTCAGCTCGTCAACGTATTCGCTTTTTCCGGATACCCGCACTGAATATTCGCCGCTCTTTTTTGTCATACGCCCAAGAGGAGTGTTCACGTTCTCCTGTTTTATACCGTCCATAACTGATTTTATGGATACGCCCAGGCTTTCGAGTTTAAGCGGGTCAATTACAACATTTACCTCTTTTTCAGAGGAACCGATAAGGTTAACCTTTCCAACGCCCTGAATGGATTCCAGACGTTTTTTGACAACTTTATCAACAACATCCGTAAGCTCTCTGGGAGAAAGAACTTTTGACTCCGCAGCCACGGAAACAATGGGCATATCGTTGAAATCTATCTTCTGAATGACAGGTTCTTCTATGTCATCAGGGAGATCGCTTCTGATAGCGCTTATCTTGGCGCGAACCTCAGGGTTCACCGCGTCTATATCCACCTCAAGCTCAAATTCCACAACCACGGTGGAAACGCCTTCAGATGAATATGAATATATTTTTTTAACGCCAGCAACAGGGTTTACAGCCTCTTCTATCTTTTTGCTGACCTCTGTTTCAACTGTCTGCGCTGATGCACCTTCATATTTCGTAACAACTGATATTACAGGAATATCAACGTTAGGGAACTCCTCAACAGATAGTCTGTTGTATGAAAAAACACCCAGCACCACCAATGTCAGCATTATGACAGTGGCGAATACGGGACGCTTTATTGAAAGATCGGAAAGAAACATCCTCTCACCTATTTCCCTGCGGAGACCTTGTCTCCGTCTTTAACAGTAAAGCCGCCTCTGACGACAACATTATCGCCGTCGTTAAGTCCTGAGGTCACTTCAACCATTCCGTTATGCACATGCCCGATCGAAACATCCTTAAGCACTGCGATACCGTCCTTCACAATGTATACCTTTGCTTTGCGCGCGGCGTTGTCATTGCCGAGAAGAACGGACTGGGGCAGGAGAAACACCATGCTTCTATTTCCGGTAAATATCTTAGCTTTCGCAAAAAAACCGGATTTAAGAAGATTTTCATTGTTTTTAACTTCGATGTTCACCTTTACTGATCTGTCTGCAGTGTCCACCTGCGGATTCACATAAGCCACTTTTCCTTCAAAAACCTTGTCTGGAAAAGCATCCACAGTAAATTCAACGCGGCTTCCAACACCCACACCGGCTATATCCACAGTAGGGATACTCACATTCAGATCATAAATGCTTTCGTCAATTATGCTGAACAGTGTTCCGCTGTTATCACCGCCAGCCATATCGCCGACATTCGCATTGCGTGCAGCAATTGTTCCTGAAATCGGAGCCACTATATCAGACTTGCCAAGACGTATCGCCGCCTGTCTGTAATCTTCCTGAGCCGCAGCTACCTGCGCATGCGCGGATGACACGCGAGCCTTTGCCGCTGCCATCTCCGTGTTCGCGTCATCAAGCTGCTGCTGTGTCGCAAGACCGGACTGTTTTAGGTTCTGCATCCTCACAAGTTCTCTGTCAGCTTTGATGAGATAAGTTTGAGATTCAAGGTACGCAGCTTTTGCATTTTCCGCCGAGGCTTTCGCTCTGGCGGCTGTTGCGGCAAGCTCATCAGAATCTATTCTTGCAAGAAGTTCGCCTTTTTTGACCTTAACCCAATCATTTACATAGACCTCGCGAATCTTTCCCGAAATCTCGGAACGCACGTCCGCACTGTATTTTGCGGTCAGGTTTCCTGTGGATTCAACATAGCTCTCCACTTCCTGAGCGTTAACTACAGATGTTTCGACAGCAATACCGCTGTCACTCTTAACTTCTTCCTGTTTATCCTTCTTCCTTCCTGACAGAGCCACTATCACAATAACGGCAAGCACCGCAATGGCAATATAGATAATCTTCTTTTTCATCCAAAAAACCTCTATTTATTTATTAATACTTTATCAAAAAGTTTATTGATCAGACGACGCAGATCGTCATTGGTCATTTTTACTGAACACTCTATCATCCTGGTATCAAAACAGAAAAACAGAACTGAAAGAAGGATGGTGCAAAAATCGGTAACATCGATTAATTCAAGTTCACCATTTTCAATACCTTTCTGCAGGATGTAAGACAGTTTATCCGCCATACGAATGTGAAATTCCTTAAAATCTACCTGCGGTGCACCCTGAGGAGGTCCGTAAATCATGGCGTGTATCAGCCTTACATACTCCATACGTTTTTCCTGAACATCCATAAGGTCGATGAACATGCTTAATATCATCTCATGTGCAGACACACCGCTCAGAGGATATTTTTCCATGATCGCTTCAAATTCAACAAAAGCATAGTTCATTATTTCAGTGTAAATTCCTGCCTTGTTTTTAAAATAGTAGTAGAGCATCGGCTTTGTGACCTTAGCCTCCTGCACTATCATACTTACGGAAGTTGCAGAATAACCTTTTGATACAAACAACTTCACTGCTGCTTCCAGCAATCTGTGCCTTGCATCGTCTTTTAAATTGTCCATTTTCTCACCTGTTTACCTATCGGTAGGTAAACACCAAATAAGCAGAAAAGTCAAGATTTGCTTGTTGCAGAAAGTATGGAAAAAATGTCAGGCTGTTCGGATGGTGTTGTGACCGCAGCTCTTAGCTTCGGCAAGAGCGGTTTCCGCACGGAATGTCATGCTTGCTTCTGTTTCATAGTTTGCGTGTGGTGAGATACCTGCACAGAGCTTGACGATCTCATTCTCTGTGAGCCTAAGTATCTTTGCGTCTGTATTGACAGCTTCAAGCACCTTCATTGCGATGTGATTTGCCCCTTCGGAAGCGGCACCGATTATAACCATAAATTTGTCGCCGTTCCATCTTGCTACTGTGCTGTCAGTTCCGACAGTCTCTTTGATTATGGATGCAATACGCTCAAGTATCATATCGCCGCAGATGTGACCATATCGGTCATTAATTCCTCTAAAATCATCAATATCGAACAATATAAGTGAAAAGTCTTTAGAGGCTGCAATCTGCATATTAAAAAGACGTATGAACTCCTGCCTGTTGAAACAACCGATGAGCGCATCGCTTCCCGGTTCGGTCTCCAGCTTGCTGTGGTAATAGTTTATAACGGCTATGATAACGCCGAGTATCAGCAGGGTGAGTATAAAACCTATCATCGTGTTCTTTATGAAATTCTGCCATATTGTTTTAAGAGCGGAATTCTGATTCTGAACAACAAGCAGGAACCAGTTAAATTCAGGAATATATCTCGATGTCAGAAGCATATGACCGTTTTCACCGTCATATTCGAAATTGCCGGAAATATATGACACCTGCAATATCTGCGAGGCTATCTCACCTATTCCCGGAGCTTTTTTTATGTTTGACTCGCTGATGACAGTGTTTCTGGCGCTCACCTGAATATTTCCGTCCATATCGACAAGAAAGATGTCTCTGTCGTATCTGACCTGATATTCGGAAAGCAGGTTCTTAATACGTTCCAGCTCAAGCCCGACACCAGTGACACCCAGCAGTTTATGGTCGTAATCGTGTACGCGGTGGTTAATGAATATAGTCATGGTGTTGCGTTCCGCCTGATTGGTATCAACGGTCAGCTCATAGGGTTCGTGTTTCGCGGTAAAATCGTAATACCATTTGTCGCGGGGAACGTCTTTTGATATCTTTTTCAGGATACCGTCGTAATAGTAATAGTTTCCGGTTTGAGCGGAAACAAAGAACGACGCGAAAAAGTCATATTTGTGCTTAATGTGTGTGAGATATTTTTTTATCTGCGCAACGTTCTTTTCGCCGCCTATTGCCCAGTCCTTAACAAAAGTATCGTTTGCCATCAGAGACGAAATGAATACCGGGCGCATGAGGTCGCGCTGTATCTCGGAATAGATGTTGTCACGGGTAAGCGGAAGAGAAGTGTTGATTATGCTGCTGCGCAGTGAATCCTTTGCGGCCTGATAGCTCACAATGTTGGTTATAAAATAACCTGAAAACACTAGTACACTGATGAATATGAACAGGTAAACCCTGCTCACAAGCTTCTTTCCAGCCATTAACTTCTCCGGGGCTTTTTGTAATAATAATTCAAATATGCATGATTAATTATTGTACATTAAAAATATAAAAACAACAGTTAAAGATATAAACAAACTGAAAATAACCTTATACACCTTCAAACATGATCACTCTGTAATCGGCACCGAGGAATCTGTGCGCTCTGGCTTTTTTATATTCTTCGCTGTCATACCACGCCAGAGCATCCTGTCTTGTGGGAAATTCCAGCAGAACGGTTCCGAGGGCTTCAGGACCTTCCAGAGTTTCTATTTCGCCGTACGCCGCGAGCCTCTTCATGTTTCTTCCTGCCGCAGCAGCCGGCACGAGCTTTCCGTATTCCTTTATCTCGTTCTGGTCTTTAACTCTTTCCTTAATAAATATGACGTAATACGGCATAAAAATGTCTCCTATATTTTAAGTTTATCATTTCTAAGGTCAAAATCCTCGTGGGTATACCATTCCCTGCCCTGCTTAACGGCAATGAAGTTGCGCCTCTCAGTCAGTTTTTTGAGATTAAGTATGGAAAGCCCTGTTTTGATGCTGCCCAAAGGTTTCAGAACATAGCCTTTCTCTTTCACAAGCAGACTGCATATGTACATGTCCAGACTGTCGGAAAGCAGTTCCTCAATCATATCGGTCATCTTTTCAGCCGTAATCTCATACAATTTATCAGGGATATTGTGATACGACTGGGGTAATGTCAGAGTGAACCCCATCTGCTCTTTAAATTCTTTTATGGCAGCAAAATACGCGTTAATGTCTTCATCCTCGCCGCGTATGGATATCAGAGGAAGACCGCACGCAATCAGTATATAGTTCGTAAGGATGCGCCCTACACGTCCGTTTCCGTCTTCAAAGGGATGGATAGCTTCAAAATAGCAGTGCTGTTTTGCGACAAAACCGATGAGTTCCTTTATATTTATTCTTTTCGTGCGGTATGCATCCACACGGGAATTGATGTAGTCCAGATACATATCCAGAAGAAGCGGAACATCCACATAATCAGGATATTTCCCGCCGTCGGGAGCGGACATCTCGTCGCGGCGCAGACCTGCGTACTGGTTTTCATCCAGCATCAGTATACCGTTCAGCTTTCTGAAATCTTCAAAAACCAGACTGAAAGTTCCCTTTACCTTATCCGCAAACGCCTGATCATAGTAAACTGTTGCCGCCTTATGATATCTCAGGGCTTTCGCCGCATTGGCGGAATGAGGTGGTTCTTTTTCGGCAAGGACAGCTTCTGCCTCTTTCAAAGACACATAAAAGCCTTCTATCATAACCGAATTGCGCGCTTCTTCTGTAAGTATGCCGCACCATTCAGGCTTATAAACGGCGGGTTTGCTGATTCCGCCCAGATTTTTCAGTATATTTATACGCTTTCCGAGAAGCTCGTATAACATGCCCCACCGCAATATTTTAATGATAAAATAATATACCGTTTATAATTATCTACAATACCAAATTGGCAGCACGCAATCACACACAATTCAAACGCATCTTTAACACAACAATTCCAACACACTCCACAGTGTTTATAAAGTATCATTCTGCATCAAGCGGAGGGTTGCGGTTATGAGACTTCTTTTAATATTATCACTATTTATAGCTTTACTGTCAGCAGGGTGCGGCGGCGGTTCGAGTTCCAAAAGCGGCGACAAGGATTCGAACAACGCGCCGGAGATTTCAGGCACTCCTGTCACGTTTCTTAAAAGCGGAAACGCCTACACATTCACCCCGTCCGCATACGATGCCGACAATGATGAACTCGTTTTCAGCATCTCAAACAAGCCCGATTGGGCAACTTTTGACACTGCAACAGGTACTTTGTCCGGTACACCCACCAAAGGGTTTTACAGAAATATAATCATATCCGTTTCCGACGGTATTGATACAACATCCCTGCAGGCATTTCAGATAGCAGCTCCCGAACTCCTGCTTTTAAAAACCGGACAGACAGGATGCTGGAACGCTTACGGAACATCTGTTTCATGCTCAGGTACAAATCAGGACGGCGATACCCTTTCAGGCGCTGATCCGGACTTCACTGCCAATCTTACTTCAAATACTGTCACCGATAACGTCAACGGTATACTCTGGGCAAACGAAGCATCACCCATAGCACAAAACTATTCAACGGCAAGCTACCTGTGCGAAAACTCCACGTTGGGTTCAAGCCTGTGGAAACTGCCCGACATAACAGAGCTGGAGATGATAGTAAACTACGGAACCGTTTCCGCACCCTACCTTTTCAGCACATTCAACAACTACGCTTCCGACAACTACTGGACATCAAAAACAGAATACGGCAACGTGAGCTACCTTTGGATGATAAGCTTTGCATCCGGACTCCAGACAGTTGATGTCAGCAACGCAAGCCACTATTACAGATGCGTTGACCGCACATCAAGATCGACACAGGGTATTTTCTCCAGAGATTCTTCGAACGGTATAGTATACGATGCCAGAACAGGACTTGAATGGGCTGACAGACCGCTTTCGTCCATGACATGGACAGCGGCTCTGGATTATTGCGGAAGCATGACCTACGGCGGGTACAGCGACTGGAGAACACCGAACATCAGAGAACTTAACTCAATTTCACACAAAGCGGCGGCATCACCTGCTTTCAGCACTGCATTCTCATATCCGGCATCAGCTTATTTCTGGTCTTCAACAACATACGAAGGGGATTACGCGACATCGTGGACGGTCGATTTCAGCACCGGAGCGGCTAAAACGATATCAAAGACTGGAAGCAATTACGTTAAATGTGTAAGGGGCGGAGAATAGAAACGACACCTCCCACCATCAGTTAATAGACCTGTAGGAGAAACAGCCGCAGTAATTATTCTGCGGCTGTTTCGTCAGTTTAACCTTTATACTTTTCAAATGCAGCAATTGCGCAGTGCCCTCCGAAACCGAAAGTGTTACTCATTGCCACGTTCACAGTCTTCTTTCTCGCTTTGCCGAGAGTAAGGTCTATACCTTTATGGATCTCGTCACCTACGTTCTCAGTGTTTATGGTGGGCGGGATTATATCTTCTTTAACAGCCATTACGCATATAAGCGATTCAATGGCGCCTGCGGCACCCAGAAGGTGTCCTGTCATTGATTTTGTGGCACTTACGGAAAGGTGTTTGGGGTCTTCGCCGAAAAGTCTCACAATGGATTTTATCTCACTGTCGTCGCCAACAGGGGTTGATGTTGCGTGCATGTTGATATAGTCAACCTGCTCCGCAGTTATACCTGCGTCCTCAAGTGCGTTCTTCATGGCAAGATATGCTCCGAGACCTTCAGGGTGTGTCGCTGTAAGGTGGTATGCATCAGCGCCGAAACCAGCACCTATCATCTCCGCGTATATCTTGGCACCCCTTGCTTTGGCGTGTTCGTACTCTTCAAGGATAAGTCCTGCGGCGCCCTCGCCCATTACGAATCCGTCTCTGTCTTTGTCAAACGGGCGTGATGCTTTCTGAGGATCGTCGTTTCTTTCTGAAAGAGCTTTCATCGCACTGAACCCGCCAACGGAGGATTCACAGATTGCACCCTCAGCACCGCCGGCAACAATTATATCTGCCATGCCGAGCCTGATGTAGTTGAATGCATCTGCAACTGCGTTAGTGGATGATGCACATGCAGACACAGGACAGAAATTTATACCGTGAAGTCCGAAGCGTATGGATATGTGTCCTGCCGCTATATCGGTGATTATCTTGGGGACAAGGAAAGGTGAAAAGCGCGGTTTGCCTCTGTGTTCGGCATAATCTATCATCTGTTCGTCCATAGTGGGCATGCCTCCAACGCTCGAAGCCCATATGACACCTGCGCGGTTCTTGTCGAACTCTGCCGTATCAAGACCTGCGTCTCTGTATGCCTCGTCTGCGGCGGCTATGCTGTACTGAGCGAACAGATCAAGCCTGCGGGCTTCTTTTGCATCAAAATATTTCAACGGGTCAAAACCTTTGACCTCACACGCAAAGCGTGTTTTGAATCCGGATGCGTCGAACTTTGTTATGGGTCCGGCTCCGCTTACTCCGTTCAAAAGATTTTTCCATGTATCGGCAACGGTATTGCCAAGCGGAGTGAGAGCGCCAAGACCTGTAACAACAACTCTTTTCAGTGTAATGGTTTTCTGTTTCGCCATGTCATTTCCTCTTATTTCTGTTTTTTACTTTATCTGTAAGCAGCTTCACAGCATCCACGCCGTCGCTGCCGAACATATTGCATACGATTTTCTGAGCCTTTTCCCATTGAGGGCGGGCGCTCAGTATAAGTTCTCTTCCGGCTTCGGTTATTTCAACATTTTCTTCATCTGTCTTATTTACCCAGCCGTGTCTCTCCATACGGTCTATATTTCTGCTGACAGTGGATTTATCCATCTGCAAAGACCTCCCCAGTGCGCCTCCGCTGCGGCTTCCGTATGCAAGAAGATGCACCAGAATTGATGCCTGAGTAATTTTCAAACCACTGCTTCTAAGCTCACGGTCATATATTCCAATGACCACTCTGCTTACTATTTTTATCTGTCCTGCAAGACATTGGTTCGCAATGTCCAATGCTATTTTATCCATTCTGTCTCCGTGTTGTATATGCAACATATAAGCCGCTAAACTAAAAGTCAATATTGAAAAGAAAAACCACTTACTATAGGGATGTTATAAGAAAAAAAAGACCGCCGGAAAAATCTGCGGTCTTTTATATTAAGAATTTTGCTAAACGCACTTGAGAACAGGCTTTCCAATAATTTTTTCGTCATTCCTGTCAGTATCTTTCCAGTCGTAAAGCCTGTCCAGCAAGTCTTTGCTGATGTATCGGCACCTGTTCTCGTTTTTGTAATAACCTTCATTTTTCAGATCAAGAAGTATTCTGTTTATAGTAAGCGGTGTTGTATAAACTATCTGCGCTATCTCATAATGAGTTAGTTTGACAGGAAGCTTATACCATCCATCAATGTTATCAACCTCGCACCTGACAACAAGCCCTTTGAATAGACACAAAAGTCTGTCTCTCGGCGTGCGGGCAACAATATTGGCAAATCCTTCAAGATCTGATTCCATATCATACATAAGGTTATGTATCATAGTCTTGTTGAATGAATTGTTTGAAAACATATAATCCCAGACAACATCATGGGGAACTTCAAGAAGAACACTGTCGCGCATCACAGTTGTTGAAACAAAACAATCCCTGTTAGATAAAAAAAACGTGTCACCTATCATGGAATAAGGAAGTATGATGCTGATAGCCTTGTCTTTTGATGTGTTCTGAAGCTGGAAATGCGCGCAGTATTTCTGTACCATTCCGTTTATAAGTAAGCTTAAATAAGGATAAAATTCTTTTCCTACGAATATATTCTCCCCTTTTTTGTAATTCTTCAATTTCCCGAATTTCATGAAGAATTTTTTTACGGGTTCATCGACCTTTGGTCTTATCCAAGGTATCCCGTAGTATCGAAGCCTCATAATATAACCTCCAAAATGCTCTGCCTGAAAACAAATCGTAACTATATATAGCATAATTCAAAATTCATTTTCAGTTTTAGACTGTGTTTGTATATCACCGGATATATATATCCGCCGCGGAAGATGCTCTTATTAATTCATTCTTATATCACATGATACACCAAATCACCGTATCTGATTGTTCGTATACCCAAAAAAGTTAGACTTGTTTATCAGGCAATGGCAAATGCCTGAAAGCTATTTTTTTGAGGAATTATTCCTAAAGGAGTTGTTATGAAAAAATTTTTTTCAGTTCTCGCAGTCCTCATTATTTCCGTATGTAACGTTTTTGCCGCGGAAAAAATCTATAATGTGGATGTATGCGTAGTCGGAGCAGGAGCAGGCGGCACGACAGCGGCTGTTTCCGCACAGGAAGCAGGGCTTAAAACCATCCTGCTTGAAAAAATGCCTTTCACAGGCGGAGCGGGTAATTTCATGGAGGGTTCTTTCGCAGCGGAAAGCTTTATGCAGAAACAGGCAAAGATACCGCTGACAAAAGAACAGGCATTCAACAATATCATGAAATATCACCACTGGAAAAGCAATGCAGAACTTACAAAAGCTTTTGTTGACGAATCATCCAAGACCATACAATGGGTATGGGATCACGGCGTTCACTACAAAGAAGTGAAAAGTGCATTTAAAGACAACCCTCTTAAAACATGGCACATCTATCCCACAGCAGGCGCTTACTTCATCAGACACATGGTGAACACTTTCCTTGACGAAGGAGGCACCCTTCTCCTTGAAACCCCCGGTAAACAGCTTCTTTTTGACAAAAACGGCAAAATATCCGGTGTTCTTGCAGAAAACTACAAAGGAGAAACCATTCAGATCAACGCCAAATACGTCGTACTGGCAACAGGCGGTTATGCTAACAACATTCCTATGATAGTTCAATACGGCGGACCTGAATCTGTACCTACAGGACCTGACGGACGTATGGGTGACGGTATCAAAATGGCTATGAGTGCAGGTGCAGAGCTTGATAACATGGGTCCGCTTGAAGTTAACGGCGCAATGCTCATCTCCCCCGGAGAAGCAATATGCAACGGCAACAATGCTGAACTTCGTGCAATGTTCCGTCAGTCGCTTCTTTACGTTAACTCCAAAGGTGAACGTTTCTTTAATGAACAGGAAACAATTGACTGGCCTATGGCAAGTAACGCTATCGGTCGTCAGGGCAAATACTCATATGTAGTCTTTGATGCAGACACCCTTAAGGAGTTTCAGACAACAGGATATCTTAACCCTTGCGGTAACTGGATCAAACGCGGACAGGCAATGAAACGTTTTGACGAACTCTTCCCTCAAAACGTTGAAAAAGGTTACGCATTTCAGGGAGCAACACTTGAAGAAGTGGCAAAAAAAGCAGGAATGGATCCGGAAACCCTGAAAAAAACTGCCGAAGCAATTACTAAAGATGCCGAAACAGGTTATGACGCTCAATTCGGTAAAGACAAACGCTTTATCCGCGCAGTTGCAAAAGGTCCCTTCTATGTTCTGAAAGGTCAGATACACCACCTTACGACACTTGGCGGTGCAAAAGTCAACGGTCACCTTCAGGTCATCAACAAAGAAGGTAACATTATTCCTGGGCTTTACGCAATCGGACACGATGCCGGTGGTCTCTACGGCGACTCTTATGACCTTACGATCGGTGAAGGTACATCAAGTGCATTTGCCATCAACGGCGGAAGAATGGCAGTTAAAGACATTATCCAAAAATCAAGCAGCAAATAGGCATATCTGGAGGAATCATGAGAACCAATCTTATTGTGTTAACTATAGCAGCTCTGGCGGCATTATGCCTTAATGCTTTTGCGTCAGAAACATACACATATAACCTGAAAAAGCATCACGAAGGTGCCGGACTTTCCTGTGCGGATTGTCACAAGGCGGCACAGCCCACTGTTGCGGCAGAAGCCGAAACATGCACAACATGCCACGCAGATATGCGCAAAAGCGGAAAAACAGTTTCCCTGTTTGAAAAACGCACACAGAGAACAATTGAAATGAACCCACATGCAACTCACGCAGGTCCTATTCGCTGTACACAGTGCCACAGCGAACATAAAGAATCTAAACTGCTCTGCAACACCGGATGTCACCAACACCACACATGGACAGTTCTGGTTCCTTAATCACCTCATTATGACCGGAGATTAAAAACCTCCGGTCATGTTTAAAAACAAAAAGGACGACAAAATGAAAATATCTTCAGTTTTCACAATATTGCTGTCGCTGTTAATGTGTTCAACCACATTTGCCGCTGACAGCATACAGGAAGCTTTTGCTCAGGGATCATTAAAAGCGGAGTTACGAACTTTTTATTTTACACGCGACTTTGACGAATCCGACACCAGAGAGGATTTCGCAACAGGTACTCTTTTCTATTATAAAACCGCTCCGTTACATGGTCTCAGCGCAGGATTGAGCTTCGCGACATCAAATAAAGTAACAGACAACGACGACAATGACGTCTACGGGCTATTGGCAAAAAGCGACAGCGGACAACATAAGAACTATTCCAAATTTCAGGAATACTATCTTCAGGGCGACTGGTTTGATACCAAAATAAAATACGGCGCACAGGAGCTTTACACCCCTTTCGCAAATATACATGACATACGCATGACCCCGAAAACATTCAGAGGTCTGTCCGTAGTCAATAACAGCATCAAAGGTCTCACTCTGTCAGGTTATTATCTGAACGGATACCGAGGCTGGGCAGATGAAGAATTTACTGACATGACAAGCTCGGCAGGCGCAGCAGAAGGAGACGACAGCGGACTTTTCATAGGCGGTATAGGATATGACCTCCCGCTTGAGTACGCAAAGACCAACGCACAGATATGGCAATATCATCTGGACGACGTTGTGAACATGACCTATGCAAAAATGAGCATCTCCAAAAAAATAGGAGACTTTCAATTAAGCTTTAACCCCATGTATCTCCGCCAGAACTCCTCTGGCAGCGAATATGCAGGAGATATTGATTCCGTTCAATACGGCTTTAATACCGGTGTTGCTGCCTATGGCGTAAATCTCACCCTTTATCATGCAAGAACCCGCGACGGAAACGTTTTTGCTCCGTGGGGAGACGAAAAGGTCATCGTTCAGCAGATACTCGCATCTGACAGAAAAGATGAAGACGCGTATGCATATAAGCTGGGTTATAACTTCAAAGCTCTCGGCGTCGAAGGTCTTGACGCTTATATCTTCCAGAGCTTCTATGACACACCGGATTCCGGTTCAAGCGCTTCGTCGGACATTACAGAAACTGACTTCAGTGTTCAATACTCTTTCTCTGAAAAATCATCACTGAAAGGTCTGAGCCTAAGAGCGAGATACGCAATTGTTGACGAAGACACTGCTGAGGATTTTAACGATTTCAGATTCTATTTGAGATATCAGTTTGCATTTGGCGGTAAACAGTAAAACCTCCTTTTACTTTTCTAACCAGAAAGACCGGATACTTTTTAACAGTGTCCGGTCTTAAAAAACTGATCCGGAGCTAATATGAAAAACAGACAGTTATTTCAAAAACTTTTCATTCTGAATTTCACACTTACTCTGGGTTTCGGCATGTTCGATCCTTTCTTTTCAGTATATATAGTCAGTCTCGGCATAAAAGCCTCACTGCTTGGTATCCCTGCTGGCATATATGCACTTTCAAAATTTTTTTTGAGTGTCCCGATGGGGAGACTTTCCGACAGATTTCAACTTAAATATATAGCTGTTTCCGCAGTGGGGCTGTACTGCATTACGGCATTTGGTTATATGAACACGGGAAATATAGCAACTATATGCCTACTAAAACTTGTTCAGGGAGCAGCAGCTTCTATTCTGCGTCCAGTTATACTCGTATACCTTAATGAATTATCTGACAAAGACAGAATAGCATCAGTTAACGGAACATTTGATATATCATTCTATGGAGCCTTAGGTATAGGTCCTTTCATCGGAGGGCTGATAAGAGAGTATGCTGGTTTTCATGGTCTGATATCTACCATGTTGGTACTATACATAACATCTTTTATATTTGTCATAAAACTGCCTGAAAGGTACTGCAAAAAATTAAAAGATGCAGAAAAGAAGAGATCTGCAACCATCACTCCGACTATAGCTGCATTAATGATATTTATCTTCGGCAGAGCCTGTAATATATCAGCTGCATGCATATTCATACCTTTATTCGCAGAAAAGAAATTACAGCTTGGAAGTTTACAGTCTGGCTTGATCATGGGGGCATCAACCATCTCCATGGTATTCTGCCTGAAGCTATTTGGCAGAATGGGTGACAGATCGTCAAGAATATCGCTTATAACTGCCGGCGGAGTGGTCTCCTCTGTTTTTCTTGCTATGATACCTCTCTGTGGCGACTTCATGCAGATTTTTAATCTTTATGCCGCTATAGGTGTTTTCAGCGCAATGTCTCAGCCATCAAGCGTAGCCTTGCTGCTAAACCAAAGCAAAAAATGCGGCATAGGGAATTCCGCAGGTTATTTCAACCTTTCCCTTAATTCGGGTATGACCGCAGGACCAGTCATAGGTGCATTTATTCTGTCTGGTACAGATATCAATACTGTCTTTATTGCGGTTGGCGCGATAGGAATGATAACCTCTGTGGTTTTTATGGTTCTGTCATCTATACAATCTTCAAACTTTGTGGTCTATTTTAAAAAACTCGTCAAATACACTTCGGATTGAAGCCGAAACAAGTTCGCCTAATCCTGCATACTGCAAATTAAAAAAGGGACACAAGCCAAAAGGCTTATGACACTCAGTAGAGACATACGTCACCGTTAACTGTGGCTGCTCCTGAAAAACTTGGCAAACAATTCAACCTGATGATGACAGGATTGAAGCCGAAACAAGTTCGCCTAATCCTGTATCCTGCAAATTAAAAAAGGGACACAAGCCAAAAGGCTTATGTCCCTTTTTTCAAATCGGGATGACAGGATTTGAACCTGCGACCACACCCACCCCAAGGGTGTACGCTACCAGTCTGCGCTACATCCCGTTAGTACCCCGTTTTATCGGGAGTTCAGTTTATACCAAACGCCAATGGGTAAGTCAACAATTTTCTTACATAGATTAAAAAGAAAAAAATCAATCATCTAAGAGTGTTTTGCAGTTCAGACCATGTCGATGTGTTTGATATAAAAACACACAAAATTTCTGAAAGACATATTTGTAAAAACGAAAAAAAACTATAAAAATGATATCTGGACGTTTTTTCACAAAGCACTGTTTATCAAGCCTTTCACGGACATAAAAAAGCACAGATCACACTTTTGATTATACTCTGACATTCACTTAACAAATATTTTACAAGTTCATAGTAAATCTAACCCCAGCAGAATGTGATTATCCAAAATGACAGGAGGATAAAATGAAAAAACTGTTCACGCTTGTGCTCTCTATAATGGCACTCGCAGGTCTCACCGTTACTGCTCACGCAAGAGAGCAAATCAGAATCGTTGGCTCAAGTACAGTGTACCCCTTCTCTTCTTATGTTGCTGAAGAGTTCGGTGCAACCAGCAAATTCCAGACTCCCATCATCGAGTCTACAGGTTCAGGCGGCGGTCATAAACTGTTCGCAGCAGGTTCAGACCTCAACACTCCGGACATCACTAACTCTTCAAGAAGAATGAAAGACAGTGAGTTCAACAAAAACATGGAAGTCGGTAACAAAGAAATCTCTGAAATTGTAATAGGTTTCGACGGTATCGCAATAGCTTTCAACAAAAAGAACCCTCCCATGTCTGTTTCTAAAAAGGATCTTTTCCTTGCAGTAGCAGCTGAAGTTCCCGTTGACGGCAAACTCGTTGCAAACCCCTACAAAACTTGGAGAGACGTTAACGCTTCTCTGCCCAATAAAAAAATAGTTATCTACGGTCCCCCCACCTCTTCAGGTACAAGAGACGCATTTGAAGAAATGGTAATGGGTCACGTTTCCGAAAAGATGGATGAGTACGGCAAAAAAGCTTACACTAAAATCCGTCAGGACGGAGGCTATATCCCCGCCGGTGAAAACGACAACCTTATCGTTCAGAAACTTGCAAAAGATCCCGAAGCTATGGGTATCTTCGGTTACTCTTTCCTTGAAGAGAACACCGACAAACTGCAAGGCGCAACTGTTGACGGTTTCGCTCCCACACCTGCAAACATATCTTCAGGTAAATACCCGATATCCCGCTCACTTTACTTCTATGTAAAACAAAGCCACATCGGCAAAGTACCCGGAATCACTGAATATGTTAACCTTTTCCTCAGCGAAAAAATGATCGGCGACAAAGGCCTTCTGAAAAGAATCGGTCTTATCCCGCTCCCCAAAGCTGAAAGAGATGCTCAAAGAGCTAAATGGGCTAAGAAAACAGCTCTCACTCTTAACGACCTTAAGTAATCACACGGTTCTTTGACAATATACGGTCTGCCGCCGATGGGCGGCAGACCCCTTTAAATACTGTTTGGAGTTTCAGATGCTCAAAGTTCTTTTATACTTTCTCATCGGTGTTCTTCCCCTCTGCTATGCCGCATTCTACATAGGACGTAAAAAAGCCAGAACGGGCGAACTCGAATCAGGAGAAAGATTTCACTCCAGACCCGCACACTACGGCTGGTACAGCGTCATATGGATGGCTGTTCCATCGCTCGCAGTTTCATTCATCTTCACAATACTGGGTTCGTCCAAGATATTTAAAGTCCCTTTTACAATGCACATAACAACAATCCTTCTTGTTGCGGCGCTGGGTCTCTGGTATGCCCAGAAAAAAATCACCCACAACCTAAGAGCAAGGAATTTTATCGAGAAGACAATCAAGGTGATGCTGATAACTGCTTCCCTTGTTTCAATATTAACAACAATAGGCATAGTGTTCTCCATTCTGTTTGAATCAATGAAGTTCTTTTCACAGGTCAACTTCTTCAGTTTTATAACAGGTACGGAATGGGATCCCGACACAGCCTTCCTTGAAGGTGCCGGACGCGACGCATCAAACGCCGCACAGGCACAGTTCGGTTCCGTACCGATATTCGCCGGCACGTTCATGATAACAACGATAGCCCTTCTTGTGGCTGTTCCGGTAGGTCTTTTCTCAGCAATATTCATGAGCGAATATGCTTCCAACAGAATACGCGGATGGGTAAAACCTATTCTTGAAATACTTGCGGGTATACCCACTGTCGTATACGGCTTCTTCGCCGCAATAACAGTAAGCCCGCTTGTTGTAAAACTGGCGGAAAGCGTAGGTTTACAGGCAGACTACACAAACGCACTCAGCCCCGGAATCGTTATGGGTATCATGATAATTCCGTTTGTGTCCTCTCTTTCCGACGACGTCATAAACGCAATTCCGCAAAACATGCGCGAAGGCTCTCTGGCTCTCGGCATGACACGTTCGGAAACCATGAAACACGTTCTTCTTCCGGCGGCAATGCCGGGTATAGTTTCAGCTGTTCTGCTCGCCCTCTCCCGCGCAATAGGCGAAACAATGATTGTTGTCATGGCGGCAGGTCTCCAGCCCAGACTTTCATGGAACCCGCTGGACGGCATGACGACAGTTACGGTGCGTATCGTCGATGCGCTTACAGGCGACCAGTCTTTTGACAGCCTTGAAACCCTTTCGGCATTCGGTCTGGGTTTTGTACTGCTGGTGATCACGCTGATGCTTAACATAGTTTCCAGCATAGTTATCAGAAAGTTCCGCAAACAATACGTATAATCGGGAAATAAGATGGACAAAGAAACAAGACGACTTAAAAGAATAAAGAGAAGATACAGAGGCGAGATCTCGTTCCGTCTGCTGTCGATATCGGCAATAGTTCTGGCGGCATCGTTTCTGGTATTCTTCCTTTCGGATATGGTTCGCACAGGGTACACAGCCTTTGAACAGACAGTTGTTCAGACTGAAATAACATACGATGCAGACACTGTGGAGATACCACAGCTTTCAGTATCTGAAGAGATGAGTGATCTTGTCAGCCGAGGTTTCCTCCGTCTTATCCCTCAGATGGTCGAGGAAAACCCCAAGCTGATGAACACCACTCAGACACAGTGGGTTCTTGCGGAAGCAGAAGTTGATCAATATATAAAGGGCAAGCCTAACAAACTTTCCGAAGAAGAGATTGCACACATTGACAGTCTCAAAAAAGAAGGAAAGGTTAAGCTGGTATTCAACAAATGGTTTTTCACCAACGGCGACTCAAAACTGCCGGAGATGGCGGGTCTTCTGTCAGCCGTAATCGGCACGATATACGTTCTTATTCTCACGATGATGTTCTCTGTACCTATTGGCGTGATGACCGCAATCTATCTTGAGGAATTTGCACCCGACAACTGGTTCACGCGCATCATCGAGGTAAATATCAACAACCTCGCCGCCATTCCTTCGATCATCTTCGGTCTTCTTGGTCTGGCGATATTCATAAACCTGTTCGGAGTACCCCGTTCTTCCGCTCTGGCAGGTGGTCTCACCCTTTCGCTCATGTCTCTTCCTGTTATCATAATAAGTACAAGAGCGGCTCTGTCCTCCGTTCCCGACACCATACGTCAGGCGGCTCAGGGCGTGGGTGCTTCCCCATGGCAGGTGGTATGGCACCACATACTGCCTTTGAGCTTGCCCGGAATCATGACCGGTACTATTATCAGTATGGCGCATGCCATCGGTGAAACGGCTCCCCTGCTGATCGTCGGTATGCTTGCGTATATACCCACAGCCCCAACAGGTGTCACACAGGCAGCAACAGTTCTTCCGGCGCAGATATACACATGGTCCGGCGACTCCCTGCGCGCATATACGGAAAGAACGGCTCTGGGCATCATAGTGCTCCTCTCTGTTCTGCTGCTGCTCAACGCGGTGGCTGTTGTTTTAAGAAATAAATACGAAAGAAAATGGTAATATACACCCACACAGCATCAGGAGTTTAAAGATAATGGAAAACAACATTAAAATGAAGTCTGACAACCTGAACTTCTACTACGGAAATTTCAAAGCATTAAAGGATATAAACCTCACCTTTCCGGAAAGAAAGGTAACTGCTCTGATAGGACCCTCCGGCTGCGGTAAGTCAACATACCTCAGATGCTTTAACAGAATGAACGACCTCATAAAAGGCATAAAAGTCGAAGGCGGAATTTATCTCGACGAGCAGGAGATACACGATACAAAGCTTGATGTTGTGGAACTGCGCAGACGTGTGGGTATGGTCTTCCAGAAGCCGAACCCCTTCCCTAAGACAATTTATGAGAACATCGCATATGCGCCCAGAATACACGGTCTCGTTTCCAAAGGGAGCGAGATGGACGACCTTGTGGAAGATTCGCTTAAAAAAGCGGGACTCTGGGAAGAGGTAAAAGACAGGCTGAAATCTCAGGCAACAGCACTTTCAGGCGGTCAGCAGCAGCGTCTCTGCATAGCCCGCGCACTTGCTATGGAACCGGAAGTTCTTCTCATGGACGAACCCGCATCAGCTCTCGACCCTATCGCCACACAGAAGATAGAAGAACTGATATACGAGCTTAAAGAAAGACTCACAGTCATAATCGTTACCCACAACATGCAGCAGGCGGCAAGGGTTTCCGATTACACAGCGTTCTTCTACATGGGAGAGCTTATTGAAGTGGGCGACACCAGCACCATATTCACCAACCCCACCGTCAAAAAAACAGAGGACTATATAACCGGAAGATTCGGTTGATACCTTTATCTCATATACTACCCTTTCGGGCGGTCTGAAACGACCGCCTTTTTTTGTCATGAATTCGTTAAAATTTTGCAAAGTATTATTAATATTACATAAATTCACAATCTATTGATTGACTGATCATCCCCGGCATCATAAAATTCGGTAAAAACAAAATATTAAATTATTATTGATCAAAAATTTACGGCGGTGAAAATATGACTTTCAATGTCAAAAACATGAGAATAAAGACCAAAACACTGATCTTGTTCTCCATATGTATCCTTTTCAGTATCGTGATAACTGGATATTCTGTCATAAGCACAATTGAAAATCACCTTTTCAAGCAGATAGAAGTTCTTCTGTCTTTTCAGGCAAACTCCATTAAAGAGCGTCTGAAAGGTTTTGACGAGCTTTCGGCAAAACTGGCGGAGTCCAATAAGGGCGACGTGAACATGATACTGGAAAACGAGCTGACATCCATAAACGACACCGCAGAAAGGATATCCAGCGCATACACCATCGCAGGTGAAGATTTTGAGGCTGTTAAATTCCGCATAATGGACATAATTGACAAGAAACGTATCGGTAAATCCGGCTTTGCGTTCGCCATAGACACTGACGGTTTTATGACCGTCATGCCAAACATGAAGATAGAGAATGAAGACACCCTCTTAGGACTTCTGAAAGATAAAAAAGACATAACCGTCCTTAATACAAAAATGGGTGAAAAAATATACACCAGATGCAGTTTCAGCGATAAATATCAATGGCTTCTCTGCGCCTCACTGCCGGAGAAAGAGGCATCATCAGGTTCTATATACATAGACAACTACGCAAAAAAGTCTTTTGAAAACATGGTACTTACTCAAAAGATAGGTAAAACAGGCTACTATTTCGTTGTGGACATGAAGGGCAAAGTTCTCATGCACCCAGACGGAAAAATGAATGGAAAAGACCTCTCAAAAGAGAGCTATATCAAAGAGATGCTGAAAAATAAGCAGGGATCCCTCACATACACGAAGAACGGGCAAAGACAGCTCGTCAGCTATGCATACATCGACCCGCTGAACTGCGTACTGGCAGGCGGCGCACCGGCATCCGAACTTGTGGGCGGAGTAATTGGCGGCATAGTCTTCCGGTTCACCGTTATAGCGATAATCGTCATAATAGCCGCATCAATATTCATGAACATCCTTTTCAAAAGCAATATCGTTAATCCTATCAACAGACTCGGAAGCTTCCTTGAAAAACTTTCATCCGGTGACCTGACATCCAGATATGACATAAACCGCAAGGATGAGGTCGGAGAAATGGGTGAACACGTCAACCACATGGCAGAAAATTTCAGTACCACCCTCAAAGAAGTCAGTCTTGCCGCAGGGGACGTAAGCAGACATTCAAACGACCTTCTGCAATCCAGCAGTCAATTGAGCGACGCCATAAAATCACAATCCGACCGCACGGCAAAGGTTGAACGCGCAGTGCGGGAGATACTTATTTCTTTTGAGAATATATCACAGAACATAGAAAGGGTAAGCTCCGAGGTAATGCAGATAAGGAACAGTGCGGCAGAGGGACAAACGACCCTTGAAGAAACAGTTGAGGGCATCAGCTCCCTTACGGAAACGGTTGTAACCACATCCGAAAACATGAACAGTCTTGGCAACTCATCCATCCATATCACTGAGATATTACAGGTCATCACAGATATCGCCGACCAGACGAATCTTCTGGCACTTAACGCTGCCATAGAGGCAGCGAGAGCCGGTGAACACGGCAGAGGATTCGCAGTTGTTGCCGATGAAGTGCGTAAGCTTGCCGAACGCACCAGAAGCGCCACAGAGGAAATTTCAGGCATGACGGAGAACATCCGCAGGCAGGTTGAAACGTCAGTAAAAGATTTTGAAAAAGGGGCAAAACTGGCACAGAAGGGGGAAGAACTCATCTCAGGTCTGAAACAGGCGCTTGAGGAGATAATCAAAGGTGTTATCAGCGTTTCCGACAGCATACAGTCAATATCCGCCGCAATGGATCAGCAGAACAGATCCAGCCGTGAGATATCGGAAAACTCCGCCACCATAGCATCTTTTTCCAAAACGAACGCGGATATCGCCCAATTAAACTCATCTCAGGCAGATATTCTGAACGGACTTGCCGACAGTCTGGGACAGGCTGTGAAAAAATTCAGGTTGAATAATAACTGACAGGGGTGTAAAGTCCAGTCCTTATGATTACCTTTTTGTAAGGATTTGAGAATGCAGAACAAGTTTAGAGAATATTTTGCTGACGGATCGCTGCTGTTCATATCTCTGATATGGGGCAGCACGTTCATCATAATAAAGCAGAGTGTGGAGCTTTTCGAGCCTATCACTTTCGTAGGCATACGTTTTTCCATTGCTCTTGCAATCATGCTTATCTTCTGCTGGTTCCGCCGCGAACTCTTCTCGTTTGCCCTGCTTAAAGACGGTCTTAAAATAGGCTTCACCCTGTTTCTGGTATTCACATTTCAAACCCTTGCGCTGAAATATGCAAAAGCTACCGAAGTTGGTTTTCTGACAGGTACTTATGTATTATTTGTCCCCATTCTTTCGGCAATATTTCTAAAAAAGCATCCGCATATATTCTCTTGGGTGGGCGTAGTTCTTTCCACAGCAGGTATGCTGATGATAACTCTGACAGACAGCATAAGCCTCTCCACAGGTCAGCTTTTTGCGCTTATAAACGCCTTCTTCATAGGCGTTCAGATAATAATGACGGATAAATATTCCAGAAAGCACGACGCGATGCTCCTTACAACTGTTGAGGTCGGCGTTGTCGCCATCATGTCGCTTCTTTACGCCGCAGCGTTTGAAAATCCCGATATGGGTGGACTGAAACACCCCTTCGTAATGTATTCACTGCTCTTTAACGCCACCATAGCAACGGTCTTCTGCTTTTTCGTACAAATGGCAATGCAGAAGCACACCACCCCCACAAAGGCTGCAATTATGTTTACGATGGAACCTATATCATCGGCTTTTTTCAGCTTTTTCATAGGCGGCGAAGTGCTTATGGCGAAACAGTATATGGGGGCAGCACTCATCGTTCTGGCAATAGTTGCGGCGGAAACCGGCACCCTTCTCCGACTCAAAAAAAAACCTTGATATTTTCATAATCATATACATCTTTTCGGTAAGATGTATGAACAATATGAAAAACTAATCAACAGCATAAATAGTCATATACTGAGAATTTCATTCCTCATATTTGCTTTGGTTACTGTTACGGTCACAATCGTTCTGACCGCGATATCCCTTGGAATTCAGTCATACACACTTGATAGTTTAAAAAAGAACGAGTTGACAGCAGTCAATTTCCAGACTGATACAATAAAACATGCAATAAAAGATGTCTCCGAGGACATTCTGCTGATTTCACAGAATGACGCTCTGAAAAGATATCTCGCCACAGGAAAAAAAGAATATGAGGATGAGTTCGCAGCCGACCTCGTAACCATTTCCAAAATAAGAACCAACTATGATCAGTTAAGATATATCGACGAAAACGGTATGGAGCGCATACGCGTAAACTACCAGTTCGGTGAACCTTACATTGTAGCGAAAAACAGCCTGCAAAATAAAGGAAGCAGATATTATTTCAAAAATACCATGAGCAAAACCGGAAATACCATATACATATCGCCACTCGATCTGAACATCGAGAACGGTATTCTTGAAATACCGATGAAGCCCATGATACGGTTCAGTGTAAAACTCTACTCTGACAGAAAGGAAAAAGGCATATTAATTGCGAACTACAACGCCGGGGAGATTCTAAACAGATTAAAAAGAACCACCAATTACGTTACAGGAGAAATAAACCTGCTGAACAACAACGGCTATTGGCTTTTAAGCAATAATGAGCAGAATCAGTGGGGGTTTATGCTCGATGACAGAGCATCCAGAAAATTCCAGAACGATTTTCCTGAAGAATGGGATGCCATAACATATAAAAAAAACGGACAGATGCAGACAAAAAACGGCGTATTCACTTTTAATACCATATATCTTTTCAAAAACGGCGAGGCTTCAGAAAAAGTTTTGAATAATGAAAAAAAACGTTGAAATCTGGTATATTATACAACGCATACCGCCTGAAAAGATAACAAAATACCAGAATAAGCAAAATATGCTCTTAATATACATATTCGCAGCCACACTTCTGCTGTCATTCATACCTGCATGGGCTGCCGCAGAATACTTCGGAAGAAAAAAACTGAGCAGAATGGCGAAACATCTCCTCAAAAACTATGACCCGGTGACACGGATGCCCGGCAGGGTTCTCTTTTTCAAAGACCTTTCAGAAAAGGTTAATGTTGTTTCAAAAACACATAACACATTGGGGCTTCTGCTCTTTGAACTTACAAATCTGAACGAACTGCTGCAGAAATGCGGAACGGAAACAACCGAACGAGTTCTTATAAACATTGCGGAAGTTCTGGACTACACAACTGATACGAACATATCTGCCTACTCCATAGGAAACGGAAGATTTGCACTGATAGCAGGAGAAATGTCGGGTATGAAGGAACTTGAAAAACTCAAACAGTCGGTCTTCATGAAACTGCATGAAATAAAACCGGAAAATATTAATTCGTTCACGATTAAATTTGCAGTCGGTTCATGTCTCTACCCCGAAGATGCGTATGAGCATTTTGCCATATACAGTTTTGCTGAAAAATCACTGCAAAAATCTGCAAAATAGCCCATATTTTCTATTTTATATTTAGTATTACTATTTTTTAATCGCCGCAGAAACAAATATACATGTTTATTCTTTCAAAAAGAGCTCTGGAAACCTTAATAATCAACTCATATGTGTCTCTGTTTTTTCTCTATCGAACCAACTATTTAACCGTTATATTTTCATCATGCATAATGCATCTATATTATATTTTTATATGCAATAATAATTAATCTGAACTTTTTTGGGTTTTCTCTGTTTTTTTTATTGACTAAAGGAAGTAATCAGAATAATAACAGTCAAAATTCATATGATACCGCAGACCAATGAGAAGCAGTCTGCATCGGGTCAGGGAGCCTTTTTCATGGCAGAGCAAACTACTATTTCCGCGGAGCCTTCCCGATGGACAGCTTTAACGGAAAAAGCTAAGAAAGAAAGCGTTTGGGGCATTGCCTCCAGCTTTGATATTTACAACTGCAACCCGGACACAATAAGGGACGCGGAAGCCATCAAAACATTTGTAAAGGAGCTTTGCGACCTTATCGAAATGAAACGATTCGGTGAGACAGTTGTAGTCCATTTCGGCGAAGATGAAAAAGTCGCCGGATTTTCCATGACACAACTTATAGAAACATCTCTGATATCAGCGCATTTTGCCAACCTGACAAACACAGTCTATCTGGATGTATTCAGCTGCAAACCTTATGATCCCGCTCTGGTTGAAAATTTCTCTATGAAATTCTTCGGCGGAGAACGTTGTAACGTAAACGTCAATCTCAGGTATTAAATTGTTAAACATCAGTATCCATACAGACCCTGCGGAGTGCCGCAGGCTGTGGGAAGCACACATTCCTCAGAAGGTTGTTTTCGATCTCTGGGATGTGAGAAATGCTTTCCACAGAACCTTTGCGCGTGAACTCTGCTTTGTTTCCGCAGAAAGAGACGGCGCATCCGTCGGATTTCTGCCGCTCTGTAAAATACCGGAAACAGGAACGCTGGGCTTCTTTCCCGGCGAAGCATGGCACGGAAAAACATGGCTTGAGCAGAACCGTCTTTTTGCAGACAGCAGAGCAACCCTTGACGCCATGATAGCCTTTGCAGCAGACTGCACAGGGCTGAAATATCATATCCGCTATCTTCTGCCGTCCTGTGAACTGCAAACGGAAATTGAGGACGAAACCGGATACCTGTTCACCCCGTCCCGCTACGGATACAGCATGGACGGATATTATGCTTCATTCACAGGAAGAACGGCTAAAAAGATGAAAAAAGAATCCTCTGTCTATGAAAAATTCATCACAGTGATGTATGACAGACAGGAGGATTTTGAATTGCTGATCAAAATGAACACCGACCGTTTCGGCAGTGACTCCTATTTTTCGGATAAAAAATTCGCAGACGGTTTCAGAAACCTGATATCGTATCTGAATGAAAATAAAATGCTCCGCATCACCACGGTATTGGTGGACGGAGAATATGCTGCCATAGACGCAGGGAGCATCTTCAACAACGTATACACACTGCTTGCAGGCGGAACAAATATAAAATTCCCCGGCATAGCCAAGTTTATAAACACACTGCATATGGGTTATTCATGCAGAATGGGCTTTGATCATGCGGATTTCCTCTGCGGAAATTTTTCATGGAAATCAATGTTCCACCTTGAGCCGCGTCCGCTTTACAAGATATCAAACACGGAAGAATCCGTGTTCGAGGTCTGTCATGCCTGACAACCGCGTTCTGGTGGTGGGTTCAACACCCGATTACAACGAGATAATATATACCAGATACGGCAGTGAGGCACTTTTTCTGACAGACAAGGGACAAAGCGCGGAATGGACAGGTTTCAAACCGCCGAAAAAGGACGAGTGCCTTTATGACCTTTCAGACCATGAAGGCGCTATAGAAACGATCCTGAACCATGCAAAAGAGTATGGCATAGACATAAAGGGTATAACCTGCTTCGACTGCGAAGCCCTGCCCCTGGCTGCAAAGACAGCAGAAAGGCTTTCCCTGCCCTTCCCGCCACTGTCAGCTATAGAAAACGCACGTTCAAAGGCGGGTTCCCACATGCTCTGGCAGAAGAACAATGTACCCTGCCCGAAAACGATAAATCTGTTTTCGCCGAACGACCTTGAAAAAGCGGCGCACACAGCCGTCTTTCCATGCGTCATAAAACCTGCAACCGGAAGCGGAAGCGAACTTGTTTTCCGCGTGGATTCCATAGAGGACACCACCGAAAAATATCTTTATATAAATAACAGGCTGGCGGCTCACGAGAACCGCAGGATGTATCCTGTTTTGGGATGCACGCTCGAACAGTTCATTGAAGGCGACGAATTCAGTTGCGACTGGGTTTTGACCAACGGAGAAGCAGAGATAATACGCATTGCAGAAAAGGTGCGCAGGGACGATCTGTCCTTCGGCACAGCATCGGCATACATTATCCCGCCGTCCAAACCTCTGGACACTGAAAAACTTAAAAAAATTCTGGTCAGCGGCGCCGAAACGCTTGGGTTCTCCGCTATGGTAGCCATGACTGATTTCATAGTGATGAACGGTCAGATTTATCTGATAGAAATGACCCCGCGGTTCGGCGGCGACAGCCTGCCCGATACTGTAATGGCTTCAGCCGGATTCGACACTTTCCGCGCGGCTCTCGATTACGCCGTGACAGGCGAAGTCTGCATCCCTACCCTTTGGCTTCCCGCCGTGTCAGTTCGCATAATCGCGGAAAAGAACGGCATCTTCCGCAAAGCCTCTGTGGCGAAGGACGACAGGATTATCTCCGTGCATATTGAAAGAGAAGCCGGACACAATATAATCCTTCCTCCTGAAAACTATTTCTCGCGACTGATAGGTCACGTCGTCTTTCGTCCGTACGAAGGAACGGACATACACGAACAGATAGAAGATATCCGGTCAAAAATAACAGTGGAATACGCCTGATGTACACATACGAACACGACGAAGCGGTGCGGAAACTCCTGAACAAGCGCACTCCCGTTCTGCCCGACAAAATGATAAAAAAATGCGTCCGCAAAGTACATAAAATGTCGGATATTTTTCATGAAGCGCGGGAAAAATTCGGCTCACCTCTGTATTTTCTGGATATTCCGTCACTTAACGAACGCGCAGAACGTTTTTTGAGCGTTTTTTCAGAAGCTTTCGGTGATTTTTCTCCATTTTTCGCAATGAAAAGCTGTAATCACCCATACATAATTCAAACACTTGCGGGCATGGGCTTCGGCATTGACGTTTCAAGCGGGAGGGAGCTGGAAACAGCGATTTCCTGCGGAGCCGAAAAAATAGTTTTCAGCGGACCCGCAAAGACCATGACAGAGCTTGAACTTGCTGTCAGGCACAGTGACAGAGTAACTATCCTCTGTGACAGCTTTACCGAACTGAATAAACTAACTGTCATAGGTAAACCTATAAGGGTCGGTGTCCGTCTGACCACAGAAAACAACCCTCTGTGGCGCAAATTCGGCATCCAACACGATGAACTTGAGCAGTTCATCAACATGGCTGAAAACAGCTGTGTGACTTTCTGCGGGATACAATTCCACTCCAGCTGGAACCTGAACCCCGACAACCACGTCGAGCTGATAAGAAACCTCGGCAAGACCATACAAAAACTTCCAAAGGATCATAAAAAACGGATTGAATTCATAGACATAGGCGGCGGTTACTGGCCGGAGGAAGGTGAGTGGATACTTGCCGACACGGCAGAGGAGATGAAGCTCAATAAACAGCTTCTGAACCAGCCTTGCGATCCGCTGGATCACAGATATCTTCCGGCAACTGACATAAGTACATACGCCGATGCACTTTCTGCGGCGTTCAACGAACACATCCTCCCATATGCCGGATGCAGAGTGTTTGCTGAACCCGGGCGCTTCGTGGCGCACGGAGCGATACACATGCTTCTCACAGTTGAAGACATCAAACAGCCGGACATAGCCATAACCGACGGCGCAACAAACATGCTGGGCTGGGAGCGCTATGAAATGGATTATTTTCCTGTGATAAATGTTTCGCAGATATCAGAGACAGAATACCCCATGATGGTTCTCGGCTCCCTCTGCACTCCCCACGACGTATGGGGTTACGCATACCACGGCGGCGGAATGTCCATAGGCGATCTGCTGATAATACCCGATCAGGGTGCATACACATACAGCCTGCGCCAGAATTTCATAAAAGAAATACCTGAGAGTGTGGTTTTCTCAGGGATAAATCATGAATTGGTAAATTGCACTTTTCTGACACAATCACAGGATTAGAATCTCCTCAGAAGAAACAAGAGGAGTTCTTATGAAAAAATTTATCTCGATTCTGACTTTAATATCATTTCTCAGCGTATTCACTGCATACGCCGACGTTAACCTTAACGTAAATGTCGATATCCCGCCGAAAAAAGAAACACCGAAAGAAAAACCAGAAAAGGCACACGACATGAATATGAAAAAGGGTGACAGCAAACCCATGCCCCCACATAACAACGACAAAGATATGAAGAAAGACGCTAAAAAAGAAAAACCTGCACAGCCTCCGAAAGACAAAAACATGAAAAAGGACGCCCCCAAGGACAGACAGCCGATGGAAAAAGGTAAGGAACCTAAAAAGAACGATCACGGCGATAAACCCGCCGAACCGCCATTTGAACAAAACAAATAACAACAATAAAAACGCCGCGCTTTATGTGCGGCGTTTTTATTTCAGCATCGCATCCAGAATAGTCTTAGAACTTCCGACTACATATTCTGAACCGAACACGGAAAGATGGTCATCATCGGCATAAAGCGATTTTCCGCCTTCCGTCAGCCTGCACTCGCCATTTCGGCAAAGAACATCCTGAACATTGACCACTTTGACATTAGTTTTCTGTTTCACCTTCTCAAGAACTTTAAATACATTTTCGTTTCGCTGTTGATAATGACTGTAAGGCAGTCCTGAGTTGACAAATGACGTGAGCGCGGGAAAAACGCGTCTGAAATATTCTATCTTTCCCATCTCAGAAGGAACGTCGTAAGGCACTTCCGGCACATCCATAACAAAATATACGTTCTTGCCAGCACGTTCCAGCGAACCGACAGTACGCACGAGGCCCTCTTCAAACACCTTAAGGTTGTTATTCTCTATAACATCTTTGGTTATCCCGTCGTCCAGCCTCATTTCAGAACCGGCATCGTTGCCAAGAGTGGGTTTACCCGAATAAACTTCCCATCTGCCAACAAGAAACACGTTTTTGATGTCATTATCGGCAGCAACTTCTTTATATATAATATCGTTAAACTGGCGGCAGTTGGTGGGAACGTCGTTTATAAGTATCCGCACAAGACGAAGCGGCGGGCATGAAGATTTTCCGGCGAAAACACCTGTAGTGCCATTTTCAGCGGCGAATTTATTCATCCCGTCCGTAAGCGAGAGCGCATGGGAATCACCCCATACGATGAATGTCGGTTTACCTTTTTTGTCCCCCATGCGGCATAGGTTATCAATTTTCGCCTTCATAGGGTCTCTGTAATAGCAGTCAGTGTTTCTGTATGTGCTTCCAGGTGCATCCGTTACAACGCTGACAGATTCAGGCATCCTGAAAGGCATCCCGTCGGTTTTGTATATAACCGTTCCGATAGCGGTAAACAGAAGCATCACAGCGGCGGAAGCTTTAAACAGCTTTGAAGGAACAGGAAACTTTCTTCTGCGTATGGGATGCTCAACAAAATAGTACGAAAGGACAGCAAAAAGAAAAGTCACGGCAATGATGAACCAGTTGCTCATAAAGAACGCATCACCGGTTATGTTGCTATAATAATTTCTGAACGCTATGAAAGTCCAGTGCCACAAATAGAGTGCGTATGAAAGCAGTCCGATAAACACCAGCGGTCTGAAAGACAGTATGCGCCCCATAATGCTTTTTTCACCTGCGTATATCAGAAGCGCCGCACCGGTACACGGCAAAAGTGCGCTGTATCCGGGAAAAGGTGTCGCCGCATTGAACAGTGCCACAGAAAAAGCTATCATGGCTATTCCCGCAACTGAAAGTATGTCGTTAAGCGCCCTGCTCTCCGCGCGTCTGAACACACCGAGAGAAAGCATCGTGCCAAGCATCAGCTCCCATGCACGCGTAGGCAACAGATAGAAAGACATCTCCGGTTTGCGGTATGTCAGAAATATGCTAAGTGCCAGCGAACAAACGAAAACCGCTGCCACAGCAAGTTTTATATTGTGACGTTTTTTGTACAGCCAAAGCAGAAACAGAGGGAAAATTATATAGAACTGTTCCTCGACGCCAAGTGACCATGTATGAAGGAGCGGTTTTGTCTCTGCCGCCGCATCAAAATAGCCGCTCTGTTTCCAGAAAAAGAAATTCGAGCTGAAAAATACGGTTGCCGCCACACTCTTGCCGAAGTTTCTGAAATGTTCCGGAAGAAGCAGGAAACCTGACAGGATAATCGTCACCAGCATCATGAAATAGAGTGCCGGAAATATCCGCTTTATGCGTCGCACATAGAAGTTTGAAACGGTGAACGTGCCTTCCGACATCTCCGCAGAGATTATGCCTGTTATCAGATAGCCGGATATAACAAAAAAGATATCAACGCCGACATAGCCGCCTGAAAACGCGGATATACCTGCGTGGTAAAGGATAACCGGTAAAACCGCAACGGCTCTCAGTCCGTCCACATCTTTTCTGTACTGCAACATCCCACCGCCTGATAGAAATGACTGTGGATTATATTATCAAACAGGGCGAAACACAAGAAAAGGGTTGCACTGCCGGGAATATAGTGTATATACACTATTATGAAAAAAGAAAGCTCAGCATGCAACTGCATAAACATCCGCAGAGCGGCACAGGCAGTAACAGAAATATACGACGGATATCTTGCGGAGAGCGGGCTTAAGATAGGTCAGTTCTCGATGCTTAAGCATATTAATTCCATGTCACCTGTGAACGTAAGCAGGCTGGCGGAAAAGATGCGTCTGGACAGAACCACCCTTGTGCGCGGGCTGAAAGCACTGGAGAATGAAGGATACATCAGCGACGCTTCCGAAAAAGGGACAAGAAGCAGACGCCTGATGCTTACACCCGAAGGCGAAAAAGCTCTGGAAAAGGCAGTTCCGCTCTGGGAACAGGCACAAAGATATTTGGAAGATAATCTTGGAACCGACACTCTGAAAGACTTCACTGCCCTGCTTTCTAAAATTGAATCGCTGACAAATTAATTTTTTGCAATAAACGTGTATACACACGATATCGAGGGTCACATGAGAGAAAAACTTATTCAGCATATCAAAGATTACATTCATAACCACCCGGAAAACGTTCATCCGTCAACAGGGAAAAGATATTACGATGAGCCTGACATATTCATAGCAGACGCATCAGACCCCATATACAACACTTTTAAGGATATTGTTTCGCCTGAACATATGACACCGAAGGGGGTGTTTGAGCTTGCATACGGTGCTAATACCTTTAAAGGCGGTTCTGTTATTGTCACTGTTTCCCCGATAGAAGAAGACATACGCACAAGTAACAGAATATACAAAGATATGGCTTCAAAGGAATGGGCTTTGAGCAGAGGTCACGGCGATGAGATATTTTACAAGAACAGACTCAGCGAGATAGTGAGGCATCTCCATGGTATGGGCTACGGAGCCATTGCGCCATGGCTTTCAGATAAATTCAAAGTTATAAGGACTAATACGCTGACATCCAACTGGTCTGAACGCCACATGGCGTATGCCGCAGGAGCGGGGACTTTCGGGTTGAGCGACGGATTTATTACGGAAAAGGGAACCTGCATACGGATAATATCAATCGTTACAGATATGGTTCTGGAACCCAGCTTCCGAAAGGAACAGAGCCACACGGCAAACTGTCTGTTCATGGCAAAAGGTCTTTGCGGCGTCTGCATAAAAAGATGTCCCGTGGGCGCAATTGATAAAACCGGACACAACAAGATGAAATGCGCCGCTTTTGTTTACGGCGAAGCATCTAAAAAGTTTGCGGCAGAGGTCGGCGGGATAGAAAAAGCGGGGAGCGGATGCGGACTTTGCCAGACGAAAGTTCCGTGTGAATTCCGCAACCCCGTGAATAAGCAGCTTAGAATGAATTCCTGAATACGGTCTTGTCCGCTTCCAGTCTTGAAAAATGGTTCTGACTTGGCTTGCTGTCCTCCGCCGGATAGCCGACGGGAAGAAACGCGACAGGCTCGATACCTTCGGGGAGAGAAAATTTCTGTTTCACCACCTGCGGGTCAAAGAAAGCAACCCACGTTGCACCAAGCCCTATATCCTCTGCGGCAAGCATGATGTGCGTTGTGACAATACTCGCATCAACTTCACCCATGTCTTTTCCGTCAAACTTGCGCTTCCAGCTTACCGACGTGTCATAGCAAACGAGAAAAACAAGTGGTGCATCAAAATGATAAGGTGTGCTGTCTCTGACCTTTTCAAGCATCTCCGCGGAATCTATGACAAGTATCCTCTGCGGCTGAAAATTCGCTGCGGTGGGCGCCGCCCTGCCAGCTTCTGCCAGAAGAGCTATTTTTTCCTCTTCGACTTTTTTCTCCTGAAATTTCCTGACGGAATAACGTTTTTTACTCAGTTCAATAAAGTCCATAATTATCCTCCTGATCTTTTTTCAAAATAAGATAAACATTTAAAAGTTAAAGAATGGAATTTTTTGTAAGGTACTTACAGAACAGGAAGGCTGTTTTACGAATTACCTTGAATTAGATGGCTTAATAGCCTATAGTTTGTCTCTCAAAAATCAATTTAAGGTTTAAAAATGCTCCGTAAAAAAATCAATCACATCATTGGCGCTGCTTTCTCAGAATGCGGCTATGAAGGAAACTTTTCAGAAGTCATCAACTGTAAACTGCCCGAACTCGGCGATTTTTCATCCGTAGGCGCTCTGCCTGCGGCAAAGTTATTCAAAAAACCGCCCAGAGACATCGCGCAGGAAATAGTAAATAAACTCTCCGGAAACCCTCTGTTTGAAAACATCAGAATAGACGGTCCCGGATACATAAATATGAAGGTCACTGGCACATTTCTTACAGACAGCCTGAAAGAGATGCTGAACTCCGAAAACCTCGCATGCACCGACATCAATAAAGAGATGATTATAGTTGACTACGGCGGCGCGAACGTTGCGAAACCGCTCCACGTCGGTCACCTGCGCTCTGCAATCATAGGCGAATGTATCAAACGTGTTGCAAAATTCCGCGGACACGACGTTGTCGGCGACGTACACCTTGGCGACTGGGGACTGCAAATGGGCATGATAATCCATGAGCTTGAACTCAGGCACCCCGAATGGGCATATTTCGACGAAAGCGCGGATACATTCCCCATGGAAGCACCCGTGACAATTGAAGATCTGGAAACAATATATCCAACCGCCAGCAAAAAATCCAAAGAGGACGAGGAATACCTGAACGCATGCCGCAAGGCCACAACAGAGCTTCACAGCGGACGCAAAGGTTACAGAGCACTCTGGAGGCAGGTCGTAGACGTGTCCATTGCAGACCTCAAGTCTGATTATTCCCGCCTGCTGGTCAATTTCGACCTCTGGCTTGGAGAAAGCGACGCTCACCAGTACCTCGATATGCTCATCGACAGGTTCATCAAAGAGGGCTATGCGAAAGAGAGCGACGGCGCACTTATCATAGAGGTTGCGGAAGAAACCGACAACCATAACATCCCGCCAGTAATACTTAGAAAGAGTGACGGCGCGGCACTTTATCACGCAACGGACATAGCCACCATTTACGAGCGTGTTAAAGATTATGACCCAGATACGATCCTTTATGTTGTGGACAAAAGACAGTCCCTCCACTTTGAACAGATATTCCGCTGTGTCAGAAAAACACAGCTGGTGCGTGACGAAGTCGTGCTTAAACATGTTCCTTTCGGCACGATGAACGGCACCGACGGCAAACCCTTCAAAACACGCGAAGGCGGCACACTGAAACTGAAAGAGCTGATAACAACAGTTACGGAGAAAGCACTTTCAAAGCTTGTTGACGGAGGATACGGTGCATCTCTCAGCGATGATGAGAAAAAATATGTAGCAGAGTGCGTAGGTATCGCAGCGCTGAAATTCGGCGACCTGAGCAACACATGCGCCAGAGACTATATATTCGAGCTGGACAGATTCCTTGAGTTTGAAGGAAAGACAGGTCCTTACCTGCTCTATTCGGCAGTACGTGCAAAATCAATACTTGCAAAAGCAGAAGCCGGCGACATAGATGCAACCGATATCAAAGAACCCGTTTCTCAGGAAGAATTCAACCTGATGCTCGCGCTTCAGGCGTTTCCGGAAGCATGCGAAACGTCGTTCCGCAACAGAGAACCAATGGTGCTCTGCGAGTACGGCTACAACATAGCGGCGACTTTCTCGTCAATGTACGCAAAAACGAACATCATAAGGGAAACAGACCCCGAAAGGAAAAAAGCTATGCTGGCGCTTGTCAGAGCATACCTGCAAGTGATAGAGGCTGTGCTCGACCTGCTCGGCATAAAGGCTCCCGAAAGAATGTAGATAACAAAAAAGGGCTTAGAATTTCTTCTAAGCCCTCTCTTTTTATAGGCACGGCAGGGATTGAACCAGCGACCCTCGCCACGTCAAGGCGATGCTCTCCCACTGAGCTACGTGCCTGTCGGAAGTGAGATAATACATACTCACAAAAACTTTTTCAACAACTTTTTTAACCCCAGCTAAGTTTTCCGCCGTTGAATCCTATAACCGCCAGAACGGGTACGTTCAGAAACAGCATAATATTATAAAACATCCCCTCGTCTCCATTGTTAAGCCCCACGAAAAACTCCGTGATGCACATCAGAAGCAGCAGAAAAGAGAACGATATTTTCATCATGAATATTTTATTTTTGGTCAGGTTATAGTTGACCCACCAGCTTACGAACCCGGAAACCATAGTCGGCACGAGAAAAACCGCCGCTGTCGCTATGGCATAAAAACCTGCGGTGGAAAACGACGGATAACCTGTGAAATAATATATGATCTGCATTATAACCGCAAAGTTGATAAGCCCCATAGGAAAATGTATCAGCATAGGGTGCGGATGGAATATGCGGTAAAGCGCCCTTACGGTATCCTTGAAAGTAACTTCCTGAGGATGTTCCTTGGTCTCCTTTATGGTCTCTATTGCGCCCACATGCGCAAAACGTTCCAGAACTTCCGCCCCATGCGGAGCGGTCTTCAGCGCTTCTGAAAGATCCATCCCTGCGAAGTGCTTTCCGGCGTGTTTGCCGTTCTTCCAGAGCTTGCTGTCTGTCACATCATATATTTTTCCTTCATTAGACACATAGCTCTTCCGACCTTCTTTTCCATCAAAATTCTGAAGTTCCTCTTTTTTCACTTTCATCTCCGGAAAAATTTGGTTAATATCTGAATCTAGTATACATGATAAACACTTTCAAGTCTTTACTGGTTGGTGTTTTTTATTGCTAAATTGACAAAAAACGGTAACTACATGATAAAAATAAGAATAACCTTTGTATTAACTATATTTCTAATGTACGCTTGCTCAATAGCTGCTCCCAGTTTCACAGATACGCCAGAAACCATAAACTTAAATCAGATGAACAGAAGACTCAAGGCTATGCAATATACCATTCAGGCGGGTGCATTCGGCGACGTTAATAACGCGAAGCGGCTTGAAGCCAAGCTTGACGCAAACGGTCTGGATTCGTACCACTTCCTTGACAAAGACGGACTTTATAAAGTGCGTTTCGGTAACTTCGCAGGACGTACGGAAGCGGTAGCCACAGCAAAAAAGACTCCAGAGAAACGGCTACATTGACGTTTTCTACGTTGTTGCCCCCGATGAATACGAGGCGGCAAAACCTGAATATCTCGGCGACGTATCCGGTCTTCGCAAGGCAATAGTTGAAACAGCAATGCGCTACATAGGCGTACCTTACGAATGGGGCGGAGTATCCGACGCGGGATTCGACTGCAGCGGTCTCACAATGGCTGTTTACAGACTGAACGGACTTGACCTGCCCAGAGTTTCACACCAGCAGTTTGAAGAGGGAACCTACGTCAGCAAAGACGAACTCCAGCCCGGTGACCTTGTTTTCTTTGACACAAGACGTCTCGGCAGAGTATCACACGTCGGCATATATATCGGCGACGGTAAATTCGTACACGCACCCAGCAGCGGAAAACATGTGCGTGTTGAGCGTCTCGACCTAGACTATTTCGTAAGATCATACAGAGGCGGCAGAAGCTACTTCTAAGCAAGAATTTTCATAAAGAAAGCTATCCAGAGCGGAATTGTAAAAAGACTAACCAGAGTCGTCGTGAATATAGTCTGGGCGGCAGTTTCAACATCGCCGCCGAAATATTTGACGATTACTATGCTAAGCATCCCCGCAGGCATAGACGCCTGAACGGCGGTTATCATCTTAAGCTCGTGAGAGACGGGAAGAATCATCACAGTAAAAACCATAAAGGCAGGAATGACAAACATCCGCAGAATCACAGCGCCCATAGAAACCTTCCATCCGCCCTTTTTCACCAGAGCAGAAGCTGTTTCGGCAAGTGTGGCACCGCTCACGAATATACCTATGGGTATAGCCGCGACAACAATCGGGTGTATTGCTGTCTTAAACCATTGCGGCATTACGGATGCACCGAAGATAAAATTCACTGCTAACGACGCAAAGATAGCTATCAGAGGCGGATTTTTCAGAAGTGCCTTCATGTTCTTAATGGAAAAACCTGTGAGCATCCCTATACCCACAGACCAGTAAGCGGTATCAATTCCTATGTTATGCACCAGAAGAAGTCCCACGGCACTCTTTCCAAGCAGAAACTCCGTGAGCGGAATTGAGATGAAACCGTAATTATAAATTCCAACCGTAAATGCAAAAGAAGCCTTGGAATCTCTACCCTCCACACCGAAATATTTAGCGGTGAGAAGCGACAGGATATATCCGGCAACTATACCGTAAAAAGCAACCAGCGGCGCAGAGATAACGTTTCCGATATCATTCAGAACCTCATTGCCCACAACGTAGTTAACTATCAGTACCGGAACCAGAAAGTTAATATAGACTTTGAGAATTATCTTTTCAGGCTTACCCCTTGTCAGCCCTATGCGGTTTGCCGCACCGCCGAGAAACGCAAACGCCATATACGGCAGAAGCACCGCAAAAATACCGGAATAAGTCATTGTATGTCCCTGTGATAAAAAAAGCTCTCCGTTTGGAGAGCCTTATCAGAATTTTTATTTAACGCAGATGCACTCTATCTCTATCAGAACGTCTTTGGGAAGCCGTGCAACCTCAACAACAGCTCTTGCCGGTCTGTGGTCGCCCATAAAATCCGAATATATCTCGTTGATAATGCCGAAATCATCCATGTTCTTTATAAATATAGTGACTTTAGCAATGCTCTTTTTCCCGAAGCCTGCATCCTCAACAACCGAAAGAAGGCTTTCAACGGATCTTTTCGATTGTTCTTTGATACCGCCTTCGACAACTTTCATCGTTTCCGGATCAAGCGGAATCTGCCCTGAAACGAAAAGCATATTTCCTGTGATTATCGCCTGACTGTAAGGTCCGATGGCGGACGGCGCTCTGTCTGTCTGAAAAGGCATATTCATATTCTAAGCCCCCTTATAACTGTCCATGACATATAATATTTCTGTTCTTCCCTCAAAGGTTCAAAAAACATCTCATGTTCGGTTTCGTTTTTAAAAAGATATCGGTTAAATGTTTCGTTGCCGAAAAGCGACTGAATCTCACTGACAGATGCGTCGGTTATAAGCTCCTCAGTTTTTATGTTCATGAAAAGATTATGCACCGAATTGCTCACAGTCATTGCCCATCTTGTAAGCTTATCCTTTACTGGCATCTGAGCGGCATCGGAAAGCATTGCCAGAACGTCCCTGCCCTGTGAGTCATAAATCTTCGGGTATACAGAAAGCACAAGCCTGCCGCCGACGTTCAGCGAGCCATGGAGCGCGTATACAACATCGTGTATCGGCTGAAACATGAACGTCCCGCCGAGTGAAATATGCGTATCTGCTCTCATGCGGCGCATTGTCTGGGCAACGGACATATCGACCTTAAGAGGCACTATTTCTTCCGGTACACCGGACATATCATATGTCAAAGCATACACGGTATCATATATGTTCTTATCATGGAGATATTTTGCGGTAATGAAATTATTAAATGACGATTCGCATACCTTGCCGCCGGACTTCAGAGACAGCCCGTCGAGGAGTTTATAGTAAATTATCTGTAAATCTTCAGTCTGTCTTCTGTTCAAGTCATTACCTTTTTATTTACATGCTTCTGATTATCGTATATTGTTATAAGTGTTTGCGTGTGGCTAACAATATACTCTCATTTTTTAAATCGACAACTCAAATTTTACGGGGATTCTTCGGATGAATATTAACGACGTACTGGCACTTGTGGCTAATGAAAGGGACGCTGTTGAAAAAGAACTGATCGCCAATCTTGACTCTGATGTCAAGATGGTGAACGAAGTTGCGGCGTATGTTTTCGAGAGCGGAGGCAAAAGACTCCGTCCGGTGTTTCTCATCCTCTCCGCCATGATGTGCGGATATAAAGGACAGCGCACGGCAACTCTGTCGGGTGTCGTTGAGTACATCCACACGGCAACCCTTCTGCATGACGACGTTATCGACGGTGCGAAATACCGCCGGGGAAAAGAGAGTGCAAACCGCATATTCGGAAACGATATAGCGGTTCTCTGCGGTGACTTTCTTTACTCACGCGCATTCATGACTCTGGTTAAAGACGGCGACAGCCGCATCCAGATGCTTCTTGCCGTTGCAGCCAGAACAATGAGCGAAGGCGAGGTTTTCCAGCTTGTAAAAACAGCCGACGTCAAAATTAGATTTGAAGACTATCTCAAAATAATAAACTCCAAAACAGCCGTACTCTTCTCAGCATGCTGCGAAACGGGAGCAATCCTCGGAGCGCAGGACGAAGAGCATCAGGCTGCCATGAAAGACTACGGAACAAAACTCGGTATAGCTTTCCAAATGGCGGACGACATACTCGACTATCTGGGTGACCCTGAAAAAACAGGTAAAAAACCAGGCACCGACCTTAACGAAGGCAAGATCACCCTACCCGTTCTCAAACTTCTGGAAGCTGCCACAGAAGCAGAACAGAAACGTATCCGCGAAATAATAGTGGATGAAAAGGCAACAGACGAAAACCTGAATTATATGCTCGGACTTATGAAGCAATACGACGTTAAAAAGCGCTCTGAGGTTGTTGTTGACGAATACATAGAGGCCGCAAAAGCAAATCTGGAAATCTTTCCCGCATCGCCCTACCGCGACGCACTGTATTTCCTTGCGAACTATATGGTTGCCAGAGAGAAATAGCCATGGACGCAAAATTTTGGCGTGCTGAAAAAAATCAGTGTGTCAGATGCGTCCTTTGTCCCCATTCCTGTCTGATAGAGCCTGAAGGACACGGCAAATGTCTCATAAGAAAGAACATCGGCGGAGTACTTATCGCCTCTGCATACGGAAAAATCTCCTCCGGCGCCGTTGACCCCATCGAGAAAAAACCTCTCTATCACTTTTATCCGGGTTCAAATATTCTTTCCGTCGGTTTCAACGGATGCAACATGTCTTGTCTGTTCTGTCAGAACTGGCAGATAAGCACGCAGGAAACAGCAGTGCAGGACACATCACCGGCAGAACTTGTTCACTCAGCGCGCAAAGTTTTCAGCATCGGCATTGCATACACGTACAACGAACCGCTCACAAATTTTGAATTCGTTCTGGACTGCGCAAAAGAGTTCAGAGAATCCGGACTCAAAAACGTCATAGTCTCAAACGGCATGATAAACCCCGAACCGCTGAACGAGCTGATACCCTATATTGATGCCGCAAACATTGACCTTAAAGGATTCACAGAGGACTATTACAAAGAACACGGCGGGAACCTGAACACTGTGAAGCATACGATAGAGGCACTTTTTAAAGGCGGTGTGCATGTTGAGCTTACCAATCTTCTGATCCCTCAGAAAAACGGAAACGAAACAGATTTCGCGAATATGTGCAGGTTCATATCAGGATTGAGCAGGGATATTCCTTTGCATATATCAGGATATTTCCCGCAGCACAAATATGACTTTCCGCCTACACCAAACAATGCATTGACCGATTTTGCAAAAAAGGCTAAAAACTATCTTAACTACATATATATAGGCAACAGAGCCGGATGCGGATTCACCGATACGACATGTCCCGAATGTGGACAGCTTCTCATAAAACGCAGCGGCTTCAAAACCCAGTGCCTCACGGATGAAAATAAATGCCCAAACTGCTCGCAAGGATTTTATGCTGTTTTCTGATAGTCGCTCTTTACGGATGCAAAGAATCCTATAAGACCGAGCAATTCTATGCGATGGGTACGTTCGTTTCCATAACGGTTCCGGAAGATGACGCCGACGTTATTGTCGATGCACGAAGCAAGATAACAGCCCTTGAGGCGGCAGTTAAAGTTGATACCGAAAAATTCAACAAAAACCCCAGATATAAACCAAGACTAGCCATATCCGAACTCATCAGCAGAGGTAAAGCATACGAGCTTATCACCGACGGCAGATTCAGCATATATTCGGCAACTGTATCAAAGCTGTACGGGTTTCCGGAAGGAGCATACAGAGTACCGGAACAGGCGGAAATTGACACGGCACTTGACAACATCAGCCGCGGAACTAACGTAACTATGGATCTTGGGGCTTATGCGAAAGGATGGATAGTTGACGAGGCGATAAACGAAATAAAGGATGCCGGAGTTAAGACAGCTATGGTTAACGCAGGGGGCGACCTTTTCGCACTGGGCAAACGTCCCGACAGAGACTGGCGCGTTGCCATACAGGATCCGAAAAACAACAGAGACTATATTTCCATAATAAACCTTGAGAACATGGCAGTTGCCACCAGCGGTGACTATGAAAGATTTTTCAAAGCACAGGACGGCAGAACCATATTCCATATATTTGACGCTACCACAGGGCAAAACCCTGAATATTACCACAGCGTAAGCGTTATAGCCTCCACAACGGAGGAAGCGGATGGGCTTTCCACCGCCTTTTTCCTTATCAATCCGGCTGAGGTTCGGGCGAAATGCAAAAAACTCAACACCCCTGTGCTTCTTTACACAGTGAACGGCAACATTATGAAGCTCTGCGGATGGGAAAAATTTGAAAAAAAGTAAATTTGATATCCTCATAATCGCAGTTCTTACAGCCGCATCTCTCTTTTTCATGCTGGACGTGCAGTCGGGTGAAAAACGTCTTTATCTTATTGACAAAAATACGAAAGAAGAAATTAAACTGGAAGACAGGGATATTTCACTGGATAACGGACACGTTATCATACAGGTAACGTCAGAAGGTGCCAGATTTCTGGAATCCGACTGTCCGAACAGGATATGCATCAAACAGGGATGGGTGAAAAACTGCGGCGACACAGCCGTATGCGTACCGAAACACCTTGCGCTTGTTATGGAGTGCAAAGAGCAGGATTATGACGCCATCTCCCAATAACCACAGCAGACTTGCCATGACAGGGCTTTTCGCGGCGTTCACGGTTGCACTGGGCGTACTGGAATCTTTTATAGCCCTGCCTGTTCCGGGTGTGCGGATCGGACTTTCAAACGTCGGAATAATGCTCTGTCTCTATCTGATAGACTTTCCGGCGGCAATGTACGTCGCCGTTACAAAATCAATTCTGGTTCCGCTTCTCACAGGAAACCTGATAGTTAAGATGTCAATCGCCCTGCCCTCAACACTGGCGGCAACGGCTATAATGGGGTTTGCGGTTCTGCTCATGCGCAAATTCACCACTCCCCTTTCCATAGGCGCTCTGGGAGCAGTTGCGCACATATGCACCCAGTTCTTTGTGGTAAAAAATCTTTACATAAAGGCGGATGCGATCTATAACCTATTACCTTATTTTTGCTTTTTCTCCGTGCTGACAGGTGTTCTGACAGGATACATCACGCGGATAATAATAAACAACATTCGAGAGGATCAAAGGTGCATCTCATGTTTCAAAAAATAATTCTCGCCAGCGGTTCACCCAGAAGAAGAGAGCTTATGACAAGGCTCGGTATCAATTTTCAATACGTTACTTCCACAGCAAAAGAAGATATGAGCCCCGAAATACCGGTAAGTGAGCTCACGATAAAAAACGCGGCAATGAAGGGATACGACGTTGCAAACATATACGACGAAGCATTCATCATCGCGGCGGACACCATCGTTTCATGCGAAGGGCGCATCTTCGGCAAGCCAAAATGCGAAGACGACATATACGACGCACTGCGTTTTCTCCGCGGTAAAAAACATCAGGTGACCACAGGGGTCGCCATCATAAACAAACGCGCAGGGGTCTGCGAAAGATTTCACCGCACCACGGACGTTTATTTTAAAAATTACAGCGATTCCTTCATCAAATGGTACATCGCAACAGAAGAACCCATGGATAAAGCGGGTTCTTATGCTGTTCAGGGCAAGGGATGTCTCATGGTTGAAAAGGTTGACGGCTGTTATGACAATGTTGTGGGACTGCCCGTATCGGAGCTTTTTGAAAGGCTCATCAAGTTCGGTGTCAGACCCGGAGGACTTAATGCCTATTAATCTGGTTCATGAAACACTTGAAACAAATGCCGCAGAAAGGGGCGGCAAAAAGTATCTTACGTTCGGCAAAGACAAATTCAGCTACAGAGAGATAAACTCAAAGGCACAGAAATTCGCAAACCTGCTCCACACGCGAGGCTTCCGCAAGGGAGACCGCATTTGCCTTATGCTTGAGAACAGCCCCGAATTCTTTATCAGCTTTTTCGGCATCCTGAAAGCGGGATGCGTTTGTATTCCTATCAACACATTTTTCATCCGCGAAGAAGTGGCTTATATCATCAACGATTCAGAATCAAAACTCTTTATAACCTCCGCTGATTTTGCAGAGGTTGCGGACGGCATATCACAGAAATGTCCATCACTTAAAACGGTGATGACCTACGAAGACACAAAATTCATGTCTGAAAACATCTATAAGTTATTAAACAAGATGACCGACACAAAAATGACTATTCAGATCACTGAAAACGATCTTGCAGTTTTCGTATATTCATCAGGTACAACCGGACACCCCAAAGGTGCCATGCTTACGCATAAGAACATGGTAGCAAACGCATATGCCTGCCTTGAACGCTTTCATGTCACATACAACGACGTTTTTCTTCTGTTTCTGCCCTCTTTCCATTCATACGCACTTATGACATGTGTACTTCTCCCGACATACGTCGGTTCGTCAATAATTATACTCGGCAGTGTGAACGACCTTAAAAAGAAATCGTTCCGCAACATTCTGCTGTTCCAGCGCCCGACCTTCTTCCTCGGCGTTCCGCAGGTATACACTGCGCTCATCAGAGCAAAAATGCCAGCATGGTTCATAAAATTTTTCTATCCCATAAAGCTACACGTCAGCGGCGGCGCGCCTCTGCCCGAAGAAACACTGGTCAAATTCAGAGAAAAGTTCAAACACCCCATAATAGAAGGCTACGGACTTTCGGAAGCGTCACCCGTGGTGAGTGCAAACAGACTGGACTTTCAGAAACCCATGTCTGTTGGTCCTGCTTTGAAAGGTGTAGAGGTTAAAGTAGTAAACGAAAACGAAGTGGAGCTTCCTGTCGGCGAGGTAGGTGAACTTATAGTTAAAGGTCCCAACATCATGAAAGGATACTGGAACATGCCCGGTCTGACCGACATGACACTTCGTAACGGATGGCTTTTCACAGGCGACCTTGCAAAGCTGGACGAGGACGGATTCATCTATATAGTTGACCGCAAAAAAGACCTTATAATCGTAAAGGGAATCAACGTTTATCCCCGCGAAATAGAAGAACACCTGCATAAACACCCCAGTGTGGACGCAGCGGCAGTGATAGGACTTCCCGACCAGAAAAGCGGTGAGATACCCGTTGCATATATAAAACCCAAAGCAGGCATGAGCATCTCTGAAAAAGAGATAAAAGGATATCTCCGCCAGTATCTTGCGCACTTCAAAATACCCAAGCAGGTACAGGAATGTCAAGATATGCCCATGACCGCCACAGGTAAAGTTCTTAAAAGGGAGCTGAAAAGAAGAGTTCTCGGAGTATGAAATATTATGATGTTCTGCTCCCCGTTCCGGCGGGGGGCATATACACCTATACCTGTGAAGCCGAGCTTTCGGCGGGACAAAGGGTGAAAGTTCCGCTGGGAAAAAGAGAGCTTTACGGGATCGTCACAGGTGAGAACATCACTCCTCTTGATAACATAAACTACAGAGACATAACACTAATACCTGACGACACTCCGGTTTTCGGCGAATCATATCTTAAATTTCTGCGTCTTATGGCTGAATATTACTGCACGGAATTGGGTACCGTTCTGAACGGTGTACTGTCCGCCGCAGTGCTGGAATCTAACCGCACCGATCCTGAAATAAAGACCTTTACACGAAAAGATATCACTCTCAATCAGCACCAGATACCCGTTTATGAATCCATTCTGCCTGAACTCGGCAAAGGGTTTTCGGTTCATCTCGTACACGGGGTAACTGGCAGCGGCAAAACCGAAATATTCATAGAACTCGCCAAAGAGGTCATTTCGCAGGGAAAAAAGGTGATGTACCTTGTCCCTGAAATATCGCTCACTCCCCAGATGGAGGAACGGCTTTCAAAGCGCATCGGTTTCGATGTTATGTCCTATCACAGCAAAAAAACACCAAAGAAGCGGACGGACACCTTCTGGGCATTCGCTAAAGGCGGGCTTCAGATGGTGCTTGGCGCAAGAAGCGCTCTTTTTCTGCCATCCGACAATATAGGGCTTATCATCGTGGACGAGGAGCATGAGTCAAGCTATAAGCAGGAGGAGATGCCTCCCTATCAGCTACGGGATATGGCTGTTCTTTACGGTAAGATACTGGACATCCCCGTTATTCTCGCAAGCGCGACGCCATCCGTTGAAAGCTGGCAGAATGCCGTAAGCGGGAAATACCGCCTGCACAGCATCCCATGCAGACCCGACAGCGACATGCCCGAAATTGAAATTGTGGACATGAAAAAAGTTGAGCCCATTGCAGGAATAATCTCTGAAAGGCTCTATACGGAGCTTTACAAAACAATCGAGAAAGGCGAACAGGCAATCCTCCTAATCAACCGCAAGGGCTATTCCCATACTCTCTACTGTTACTCGTGCGGTGAAATGCTCACCTGTTCAAACTGTTCTGTTGCCCTCACCTATTACAAGTCCAAGGGACTTTGCAAATGCAATTACTGCTCACAGGAAGTGCGCAGACCCAAATGCCCGAAATGCGGAAGCGACGACATAAAAGAATATGGTGCAGGTACCGAGAAGGTAGCGGAAGCTCTTGAAGAACTCTTTGAAAAGAAGATTCTGCGTCTGGACACAGAGAATGCATCGACATATAAACAGCTTTCAAAAATGCTGAAAGACTTTGAAACGGGCGAGTATTCCATCATGGCTGGAACCCAGCTTGTGGCGAAAGGACTGGATTTCGGCAACGTAACCCTTGCTGGTGTCATAAACATTGACAACATGTTCGGTCTGCCGGATTTCAGAGCGAAGGAACGGGCATATCAGCTTCTGGTGCAGGTATCGGGACGCGCAGGGCGTGCCGCCAAAAAAGGCAAAGTCATAATACAGACATACGCACCGGAAACGGATGTTTTCACACACCTTAACTGCACCGACACGGGCTTTTACGAACAGGAACTTATACGTCGTAAACTATTCAACTACCCGCCGTTTGCAAAAATGTGCCGTGTCACCCTCTCCCACACAAAAGAGGAAACCGTGAAAGAAGCCGCAATGTATATCTACGGCGTCCTGAGAAGTGCTGCCAGAGATGCAGAAGTTTTCTATCCGGCACAGGCTCCGGTTTATAAAATCTCAAACCGCTACAGATACGGAATGGTAATTAAAACCAAAACCAACACTGAAATGTCCAGACTTATCAACATAGCCTCCAAAACCTTAAAGGAGAATATGAAGACAACCCTCCGTATAAAGTTTGACCGCGACCCTCAATTTTTTATGTAAAGTATTCTCTTAACAAACTTAATTTGCAATTTACATCAAATAACCGTATTTTAATCAGACTGCTTCGCCCCTTCTGGGTTCGCAGAGACGGGTAAGAATAAACGTCTTCGCGAGAAGCACAGCGACGACGCGATCTCATAATAATGGGGTGACATATGACTGATTTTCTCACACAGATGGCGGAAAAAGCTGACGACGGAATAATGTTTGCAGATGCCGATGGTTTGATTCGTTACTGGAACGAAGGCTGTGAAAAGATCTTCGGCTTTACGAGCGAAGAGGCGCTGGGCGGCAGTCTGGATATCATAATCCCCGAAAAACACAGAGAAAGACACTGGAAAGGATGGGCAAAGGTTCTTGAGACAGGGGAAACCGCATATCACGGCAAAATGCTGAAAGTCCCCGCCATAAAGAAGAATGGGGAAAAGCTATTAATTGAATTTTCCATCCAGATAGTAGAAGAAAACGGAGTGAACGCAGGATTCACAGCTATTATCAGGGACGTTACTTCCCGCTCCTGATGTTTTTGAAGAAAGCTTTCATCATGGCGGATATCTCGTCTGCGAAAAGTCCGCCTGCATAGTTGACCTTGTGGTTCAGCTTTTCTATGTCGAACGTATTTGTCAGCGACACCACACCGCCGAATTTCGGCTCTGTGGCTCCAAAGAATACATTCCTCACGCGGGCATGAATTATGGCTCCTGCGCACATGAGGCAGGGTTCAAGCGTGACGTAAAGGGAACACTCGTCAAGCCGCCAGTCACCTATTACCTTCGATGCATCTTCGATGGCGACTATCTCCGCATGTTTCAGTGCAGACTTGCCTGAGTTTTTGCGATTGTAACCGCGCCCTATGACCTCGCCGTTGCAAACCACCACAGCGCCTATGGGGACTTCGCCCTCCGCCTCGGCAAGCTTCGCCTGCTCAATCGCCATCAGCATGAATTTTTCATCATCGGCGGAGAAACTCATATATTATCCTGCATCATACGGATATAGCCTGTGAAAACAACCGATGCCGTCTCCGCCTTGAGTATCTGTTCTATTGGTTTCACAGCCTTAAATCCTTTTGCGGTGAGCATTGCGACCTCTTCGTCTGTGAAGCCGCCTTCAGGTCCCACAACAATGCACATATCCTTTGACACAGGCGGCATTCCTACGGTTTCCGCGCGCTCATAGAAGACAATGTTTTCAGTACCGTCAGGGGTTATATCAGCAATGTTTATACTGTCGCTTATAACAGGGAGCTGTTCGTTCTCCGACTGCAAAACAGCCTTAACAGCTATGTCCGTGAACCTGCCGCGTGTCTTGTCTTTCAGTTCGTTCAGACTGCGCGCGCTCACAACGGGAATTATCTGAGTGGCGCCCAGTTCACTGTATTTCTCAACGGCGAAATCCATGTATTCGCGTTTCAGAAGACATTGGTATACTTTGAGTTTATAGTCATGCCCCTTCGCTTCCCGCACAGTATCGGCGCGCACGGAAGCGGAGCGTTTGCCAAGCTCCGTTATGGTACATTCCGCAAAATGTTCCGGTGTCAGAACGCCGAGAGCGTCGCCCTCTTTCGCGCGGACAACGTTTTTCAGATAATGGAATATATCGCCCTCAAGGGTGAAGGTGCCTGTTATCCTTCCTTCAAAAAATATTCGTTTCAATCCATGCACCTCTCGCTGACAAACTCAAAATCTCCGGCATCGTCAATGATCATGGCACTGAGCGCATAACCGTAAACACAGCCGGTATCAAGATTAACAGAGACCAGCTCACCCGCCTTGGTTCTGTTTACATAAGGCGTTCTGGGATTGTGCTGAGGGTCAATTTTTTTCACAGGGGTATGACCGTGAACCATTGTATACCCGAAATGTTTCTGAGTGCTTCTGTCGGTATCCCGCGACCAGATGTAAAGATAGTCCTTACGGTTGCTGTATTCTGTAACCCTGCCGACCTTTCCGTTTGAGGGTCCCAATCCAGCATGGGAGAACATGAAGTTATTTCGCGGGTAGTCATAGCCGAAATACATCTCCGCACAGGTAAAAAAGTCTCGGTAGGGTTCAAGATAAGGCATAAAATCCACGTTCTTAATAGTTCCGAGAGTAAGCTTTGAATCCAGCACCTTTTTGCTGAAAGAGGATATTGTCAGCTTCCCGCCCGTTCCGAACCATGCGTTCGGCGCGTATATGGCTGAGAAGCCGGCATAGTCCAGCATCATATCCTCATGGTTTCCCATAAGCATACGGAAACGTCCCTGCCTTTGCAGCTCCATGAACATCAGCGTGACCTCAAGGCTGTGAAAACCTCTGTCAACTATATCACCGAGGGATATGTAATTCACATCGGAATAGCGCGCCTCTACACGGTCAATGAGCCTGTCCAGAGTGCGCACACAGCCGTGGATGTCGCCGATTACCGCTGTATACGGCATCTAAGCTGTACCCCGCACCATTCCGCCTCTGTCTCTGTGCGGACTATTTCGTAATCCTTTATATCAAGTTCTTTCATAAATTCTTCATATTCTTCCGAAAGAATTCCTGAATAAACTATGTATTCAGGTTTTATCTCAAGGACGCTGGGATGTATCATATTGAGAACGCTTGTGATTATGTTTGCAACCACGACGTCTGTCTTAACACCGAGACTCTCTATTCCGCCTGTCCATGCCTGAACGTTTGACGCTCTGTTCCGCTCAATGTTTTCAAGGGTGTTGCCGAGGGCTTCGGGGTCTATATCAAATGCATAGACAGCTTTTGCACCCTTTTTTGATGCGGCGATTGCGAGTATCCCGCTTCCGCATCCGGCGTCAGCAACGGTCTTTCCGCTGACAACGTCTTCAATCAGTCTTGCCGCACAGCGGGTCGTCGGGTGCGTACCCGTGCCGAAAGCCATTGCGGGGTTGATAATGATAGTCTCATTGTCAGGTTCTGCATCCAGATCGAACACATATTTCAGAGTGTCGGTCAGGTTGCCCGGCTTAATGAACTCTTTCCATTTGGTGTCCCATCCGGTTTCGTCCACTTCAACCTTCTGATACCATTCATCTTTAATAATATCTTCAAGCCCTTCGCCGTAATAGACCACAAAGCAGATGTCCTGACCTTTGAAGTCTTCCTCTATGGGATATATACCCATATCTTCCAGTGTTGTAACGGATTCTTCCGATAATTGTTTAAATCTGTATTCGTACATAGAAAACCTTATATCATATCTTGAAAAAAGATAAAGCATGTGAGATTAAATTTATATGAAAATATCAAAAAAGATATCGTTAAAATACGAAATTTCGGTCAGAAGTGCAAAAGACTACATACATGAGGGACTTGTCACCCTGAATAGTGTGGTTATCCGCAAAGATACCGATACGCCAGACGATGATTTTCAGCTTGATATGCCAAAAAAACCTGAAACAGACCCGAAACCCTATATTCTTAAAGACTGCGGCGACGTGGTTTTTTTCGATAAACCAGCTTTCATGCACTCCGAACGGCACAGGATAGGCGACAGAACAACCATGCAGGATATTGCTGAAAGCTACGACAGTTCGCTGACCCTCGTTTCCCGCCTCGACCACATGACAGACGGGGTTATATCAGCAGTCCGAAGCGGCGCTACGATAAAAACCCAAAGCAAGCTCTATCTTGCATACGTCTGCGGGGAGATGAGCGAAACCGTCATCATGGATAACATCATTGACGCGGATAAGCGTAAAAAAGTTAAAGTCACAGAAGAGCTTGGAGGCAACAGAACAGTTTTCACACCTGTTCAGTATTCAAATGGTTTAACTCTGGTTCAGGCGGAGATTGAAAAGGCTTCTCGGCACCAGCTAAGGGCATATCTTGCATATCTGAAACACCCTATTCTCGGCGATACCCTTTATGGCGGCGACGAACACACGCGCATAATGCTCCATTGCAAAAGCACATCCATCAACGGATTCAGCGCGGAATCCCGTCTGACACAGGATTTTATTCACAATATCAAAAAATAGCCAATTTAAATTGTCTTCACGAAAATTTGATGATAATCTAAACTTATGAAAAAGTTTTATTTATTATGCAGTTTTCTTTTGCTGTTGTTCTATTTTCAAACGGACGCCATTGCTGCGGATAAAGAATTTGTTTTCTGCGGCGGACCTTCCGGCGGTACCTTTATGTATTTTGCCAACGGAATTTCAAAGCTGGCTGAAAAATATGATATGAAAGTCACTGCTATCCCCACGAAAGGCTCTGTGGACAATATCCGCATGCTGCAAAACAATCAGGCGAATTTTGCCATTGCCTATGCGTCCGATGCAAATCTTGCCCGTCAGGGTCTTCTGAAGGGCGATAACACCACATATGATAAAGTATTAGGTGCCGGAGTGCTTTACAGTGGAAAAATACACATCATAATAAAGAGGGACTCAGGAATAAGAACCCTCTCCGATCTTAAGGGTAAAAGAATAGCAGTCGGCGAAGCAGGCACAGGTGCGGCATCAAGCGCTGAAAGAATACTTTCGCATATGGGAATATGGGAAAACATTTCAAGATACTACATAGGATATCGCAAAGCGGAAAGCGCATTTAAATCCGGTATGGTTGATACAGTCTGGGTGTTTGCGGGAATTCCCAACAGTTCCGTGTCTGAAATGCTGCTGGATAACAAAGCGACGCTCCTTGATCTGCGAAATGACATGGAAGACATTCTGTCAGTCAGCAGTAATTACAGATCGGTAAAAATACCAAAAGGAACATACAACGACTCACCCGCCGTTGACACTGTTGAAGCGGACGCCGTCCTTCTCACAAATCGTTTCACATCGGAAAAAGATGTCAGCAGAATGATGGAAATGATCTATAACCCTTCCTCAGTGCGCTATATGAGTACCCAGCATCCGGCAGCAATCGAGATACACCTTGACCCGAATATGAACAGAATGATGGTTCCCCCTCATCCAGGCGCTATACGGTTCTGGCGTGAAAAGCGGTTAACACACTGATTTTCTTAATGTCATAGTTGACAATTTTTGTCTCATTATATATTATTATGCTATGGAAAAAATGTATAATGTTGAAGACATACTCAGAAACAACGGTTTAAGGGCTACCGCGCAAAGACTTCTCATTTGCGGAGAGATACTTGACGCCGGACATATCGACATAGACACCCTTTACGCACGCCTTAAGAAAAAAATTGTATCATTGTCTCTTGCTACAGTTTACAAAAATATACATGCACTAATGGAGGCAGGAATTGTCTCTGAACTCGGTCTGGAAGGCAAAAAAACCATGTATGAGCTTAAGCTCAGACCACATATTCACCACATCTGCGAAACGTGCGGAAAGGTTGAAGATCTGTATATTGAAACTGACGAAATCGAAGATAAAATAGCCTCCCTGACAGGAAGAGAACTCGCCGGATGCAAGATAACCGTCTTCGGCAAATGCTCCGACTGCAGCTGATATCTTTTTTATCCGTTTTTATATCTTATTCTCACTATTTTTAAATACTGCCCATTGATTTCTAATTTGTTTTCGTCTATTATTCTGCATCATTTATGGTGGGTAATATGAGCAAGAATACCTGCATGCAAACTATCGTCCAGATTAGAAAGCTTTCACGCTTTCTGGACAAATATTCCAAGCACCTCGACAAACAGTATCATGTTACGCTTCCCCAGATGCTGTGCCTTTACGAGATCACCAGCAAAAGCTCTATGAACCTGACGGAGCTGACAAAATCTGTCAACCTTAACAACAGCGCCCTCACGGGTATAGTTGACAGACTTGAGAGCAAGGGGTTTGTTAAGCGCGTTAAAAAAGACGCAGACAGAAGAACCATTTATCTGGAAGCCACTGAAGAGGGTATTAGCTACACCGGTCAGCTCATGAAACAGATGGAAGAAGATTGCTTTTTTGACAAGAATAAGCTGACTCCCGCGGATCTCCAGAATATCCTGAACACACTGGATATAATAATCAATTCTCTGGATCCGGACATTAAAAAGATCGAGCTGGAATAGCGAAAAAAAGGTCATCCGAGGATGACCTTTTTTGTATTCTAAAGGTTTATTGTCAGATTATTATCTGTCGGCGCACTGTCCTGTGCAAAGTCATACAATGCTCCTCCAAGCTGAACGGTCGCCGCATCACTGCTCGCCAGCATAGCCTGAACAACCGTCTGGGAAGCCGTGCTTAAAGAAGCGAAGGTTTCGTCTCCTTTATAGTGGGCAACGTGTATCTCCGCACCTACAGATGCATACTCAGCAGGCAGTCCGTATGCCGGTCCAAGTGTTGCGTAAAGCTCAATCATCCCCTGTTCGGTAAATTCTTTTTTATATGTATCAAAATCGGTCTTTGAAGGTATGGAGTGTATCTCATTGCTGGTGATATTGAAAGTTTTTGCAGGTATGTCCAGATTTATTATCCTGTAAGGGCTGGGAGCCGTAACGCCCGAACCTGTTTCAACATCGTAAAGTACGCTGTTTGAGAAGGAATACTTAACAACATCCTGCGCATGGAAGTGACCTGTGAAAACAATGTTCATGCCTGCATTTGCCAGAGCCGCACCGACAGTTGTGTATTCATCAAGCACATATTCAGAAAAAAGCAGAGGTTCTGCCGCGAAATGCGCTATTATGCCATGGTGCATCATGCCTATCACAAGATAGTTGTTTGCTTTAGCGATAGCAAGCTTGTCCATAATCCAGCTGAGAGTTTCGGCAGATATCTCACCGGAAGTTTCCGGATAGGTTGCATTGTCGTCATATTTGCAGGAGTCAATGGCGAAAAGCCAAACATTGTCTGCGGGTTCAGCTATATAGCTGAGTGAATTGGAATCTTTGAAAATTGCCTTTGAAAAGCCGCTGTTTTTATGTATGCTTGCAAACTCTTCAGGAGTAACTGTAGCAACCTTAGTGGTTGTGCTTCCGCTGAACGAAACGGCATGGGGGTTATTTATGTCGTGGTTTCCGGGGACAACATAAGTGTCTATCCCTGCATCGTTGAGCTTTGCCAGAAGCGAAGCTATCTTTTCATGGCTGACCTTCTCACCGTCTTTTGTAAGGTCGCCGGAAACAAGAACGAAATCGAGATCGTCAACTTTCAGAAGCTCATCTACCATGGCTTCCATTATTTCAGTGCTTTCGGCGAGCATCTTTCTATCGTTTGAAAGATATTCCTCGAAAGCGGCGCCTGTGGTACCGAGAGATGTGTCGTAAACGTGCGGATCGGAAAGAACGGCGAATTTTGCCGTTGTCTGGGTATCTGAATCGTCCGAACATCCTGTCGTAACGCCAAGGGAAAGAGCCGTACCCACCACGGCTGTTGTGCGGAGAAAATTTCTTCTTGAAATAAAATACATAAAGAGACCTCCGAATAATATTCTTCAAAGGTCTCTATAATCTATTAACTACACAGGTCTATCATACTATTGTCCAATTTTGAACAAATATGATTATGCTGTTTAACGAAACTGCTCTATGTATTTGCAGAACTCACTGAAATCTTTCTGTCGCTTCACAACTTCAGTACCGATAACAAATCCTCCGGTGGCATTGAGCGCACGCTCGGCATCCTCTTTGGTGCGGATTCCGAAGCCTGTGACAACGGGTTTGCTTGTCAGTTTTTTCGCAATGTCGGCTTTGTTGTTAACAGCACCCTTTTTATCGGAACCTGTAACGCCCATAATGCTGATGTAATATACAAAAGGAGCTTTCGTATCTTTCACTGCTTCTATATCTTCATCTCTGGAAACAGGTGTTACAAAAGGGATTATCGGGATAGAAAGCCCTTTATCGGTCATCCAGCTATGCATACGGGTCGGCAGGTCGGGGATGATAACGCCGCTTAAAATATCGCCGAAATCGTCTGAAAACTTCTTCTCGCCGTAGCCGTGGATTATGTTTGCGTATGTCATGACGGTGGCTTTGATTGACGGGGATTTCTGCTTCATCTCGCGAACGTCGCTCATGATGGCTTCAATGTCCACGCCGTTCATCACAGCCTCGTGTATGGCAGATGCGATAACGGGACCGTCCGCAACCGGTTCGCTGAAAGGAATACCGACCTCTATGAACTCAAAACCAGCCGCCGCAACGGCATTCAGGCATTTTTTGAACTGCTCCCTATCAGGGTAGCCGCCTACGATATAAAAACCTCTCATATAAGCCCCCTTTCAAGAATAGCCGCCATGTCCTTGTCGCCTCTTCCAGAAAGATTCACAAGAACTTTTTTGCCTTTGAACTGTTCTTTATTTTCGATTACATACGCAAGCGCATGGCTTGATTCCAGCGCAGGTATTATGCCCTCTTTGCGGGTAAGCATTTTGAAAGCGTTAAGCGCTTCATCGTCGCGCACATAGCCGTATTTCACCCTTCCGCTGTCGTTCAGCGCCGCGTGTGCAGGTCCTATACCGGGATAGTCAAGTCCAGCGGAGATGGAGTGAACATCAGCCACCTGAAACTGGGGTGTCTGCACCAGATAGGAAAAAGCGCCGTGGAGTATTCCTGGCTTGCCCATGCCTATTGTTCTGGCATGTTCGCCGTCTTTGTCGGACACACCGCCCGCCTCTACGCCGAATATCTCAATTTTCTGGTTGTCCAGAAATCCCTGAAAAATACCTATGGCGTTACTTCCGCCTCCGACACAGGCAACCACGCAGTCGGGGTCAAATCCAAGTTCTTTACATTGAGCGTTCGCCTCTATACCTATGACGGACTGAAAATATGCAACCATTTCAGGGAAAGGATAAGGACCTACGATACTGCCGATAATGTAATGTGTGGTTTCAACGCTTGCCACCCATTCACGCAATGCGGCGTTTGTCGCATCTTTCAGAGTGCGCTGCCCATCCTGAACACGAACCACTTCCGCGCCGAGAAGCTCCATCCGCTTAACGTTCGGTTCCTGTCTGCGCGCGTCCACCTCACCCATAAAAACAGTACATTCCATACCGAACAGAGCCGCCGCAGTTGCCGAGGCAACACCGTGCTGACCTGCTCCTGTTTCTGCTATAACCCTGTTCTTGCCCATATATTTCGTAACAAGAGCCTGACCAAGCGTATTGTTCACCTTGTGCGCACCTGTGTGCATCAGGTCTTCACGTTTAAGATAAAGCTCACATCCGAGTTCTCTTGAAAGGTTTTCAGCTTTATAAACGGGAGTAGGTCTTCCCGCATACGAACGAAGGAGCGTATCCAACTCTGCTTTGAACTTATCGTCTTTTTTAAGTTTGTTGTACCAGAACTCCAGCTCGTCCAGAGCAGGAATCAGGGTCTCAGGTACGAACTGTCCGCCGTACTCCCCAAAAAACATCTTTTTATCCATTGTATGCCTCATTAGCATTTTTTATAAACTCTGCTATCTTACTGATATCTTTAACGCCGTCAGTCTCAACCCCGCTGGACACGTCCACGCCGAACGGTCTGTAACGGCGTATCACGTCACCGACGTTCTTCGGTGTAAGCCCTCCGGCAAGAATGAGCCTGTGGCGGAACCCTGAAATCCATTCGGGATACTCGCAGGTTTCGCCCCTGCCGCTGCTCTTGTCGAACAGGAAATAACGGAACGTACCGGTGGGTATCTCATGTCCGCTGAGAATATGATTCACAGCAACATTCGCATCATGCGCCTGAATGAAATCCGTTTCATAACTTTCGCACTCTGCCAGAGTAAACCCGACAGCACAGGTCTGCACCCTGCCCTGCACAACCGCCGCGATGGAATTTGCCGCTTCGGGCGTAATGTATCTTTTGCTTTTTTCGTGCGCAACAAAACCTATCATGTCAGCGCCAAGCTCAATACATTTTTCCGCTGTGGCAAGGTCTTTGATACCGCATATTTTTATCACGCTTTAAGTCCCGCAGCCATATCGGAAAATACTGCCTGCGGATCGGGCGATGACATAAGCCCGGAACCCACAAGAAAGGCATCCGCTCCAGCCGCACGCATTTTGCGGATATCATCCACGCACTTCATGCCGCTTTCAGCCACTTTGAAGTGTTTTTTATCAAGACGGGAGATTATACCCGCCGCCTTGTCCATATCTATCTCAAGCGTCTTCAGATTGCGCGCGTTCACGCCGACAATGTCGGGGTTTGCGCCTGAAACGATGTCGTATTCCTCTTCCTCGTGTATCTCCGTCAGGACAGCCAGCCCCTTTGATTTTGCATAAAGATAGAGCCTCTCGTAATCCTCTTTTGAAAGTGCTGACGCCATCAGAAGAACAGCGTCCGCACCGAAAACGTATGCGGCGTATATCTGCTTCTCGTCAATGATGAAATCCTTGCAGAGAACAGGCAGATCAATGCTGTTTGCAACGTCCCGCAGATACTCAAAACTGCCCTTAAAAAACTCTTTATCTGTCAGCACGCTCACCGCGCCTGCACCCATCAATTCATAGCGTTTTGCGGTCTCAACAGGGTCTGCATCGACGTTTATATCACCAAGCGTAGGCGACGCTTTTTTGACTTCACAGATAAATGGTTTCACCGTAAGGCTCGCCCTGAAATCCAGGAATTTCTTTTTGCGCGGAAAGAACGGAACAGTAAAGTGCTTCATCTCGTTTCGTTTATTTTCCAGTATCTTTTCAAGCACTGACATCTTATATGCTCCTCAGACTTGCAAGCTTTTCAAGCACGACACCTGACTTTATTGTCTCAAGTGCCAGTCTGTAGCCATCGCGAATGCTCTCCGTCTTTCCGAAGACAGTGAGTGCCAGACCCGCGTTCAGAGCTATCAGTTTTGAAAAATCGCCGCCGTCTGCGGATATCGCCTTATTAAAGAAGAAACCTGCATCCTCATTGGTTTTCACGACAGGCATCTGGAAAGGTGTGAAAAATTCAGCAGGATTGATGTAATGCTTGATTATCCTGCCGCCGGAAACCTCATGAACCTCTGTGGGGGCGAAAGAGGATATCTCGTCGTATCCGTCCAGAGACGAATACACAGCCACCCTGTCACGCCCCAGCATCAGAAGGCTTTCGGCAAGGATCGCCAGCTTGTCGCGCATAGCCATGCCCACTATCTGCCCGCCGACATTGGCGGGGTTTGCAAGCGGTCCCAGAAAGTTGAATATCGTGGGAACGCGCAGTTTTTTGCGTACGGCGCCTGCATATTTAAGCGCAGGGTGGTACATAGGGGCAAAAAGGAATGCGAAATTATGTTTATTGAAATAGCTCTGCATCTCCGCTTTTTCGCTGTTAACGGGAACACCCGACATCTCAAATATATCCGCAGAGCCAACAACTCCGCTCACTGCGCGGTTTCCGTGTTTTACCACAGGATAGCCCATGGCAGCCAGCAGAACCGCTACCGCAGAGGAAACATTCATGGTCGATTTACCGCTTCCGCCTGTTCCGCATGTGTCGTAAACCTGCATATCTGTATCAAAAACTATCTTTTTTTCGTTCATGGCGCGGGCGGCTCCGGCTATCTCGTCCACCGTTTCGCCGCGCAGACGCATGGAGATGAGTATTCCGGCTATCTCCGCCTCTTCAAGTTTGCCGTCCATCATATCAATGAACGCGCTGTATGTTTCTTCAAAGGAAAGGCTTACGCCCATACAGGATTTTTTTACAAGTTCCGCACTCATTTTGACACCCCGCATATATTCATAAAGTTTTTAGCCATAACGTCACCATAGGCGCTTAGAACTGATTCGGGGTGAAACTGCACCCCGTAAAGTTTGTTCCCTTCGTCCTCCATGCCCATGCACTCGCCGTCGGAAACGGCTGTCGCAGTCATAACGCTTTCAGGAGCCGCTACAGCCAGCGAGTGATAGCGAACGGCTGTAAATCCGTCGGGAATACCTGCAAACAGTCTTGACTCTCCGGTCTTTTTCATAATGTCTGTTTTGCCGTGCATGATAGTCTTCGCACTTCGTATTTCATATCCCATGTGGTACCCCATAGCCTGCATCCCCAGACAAACACCCATCATGGGTATCTTACCAGTGTACATCTCAAGGTATTTCAATGTAGTGCCTGAGTTCGCAGGGTTTGAAGGTCCGGGGGAAAGGATGATACCCTTATAGCCGTCCGCCGCTTTAAACTCTGTGTTTTTTATAACGTCGACCTCTGCGCCTGCCAGTCTGAAAAGCGCGTACAGGTTGTATGTGAACGAATCGTAGTTATCAACCAACAGAAACATCTCTTCCCTCCGCTGCCGCTATTGTTTTGTATGCGGCGAATAGTGCGCCAAGTTTGTTCTCGACCTCTTTGAACTCTGTTTCAGGAACGGAATCGTAAACTATTCCGCCGCCTGCGCGAAGCACTGTCTCTTTCGGAGTGACAAACGCACTGCGTATGGTTATGCATGTGTCCATGTTGCCGCTGTATCCGAAATAGCCCACGCATCCGGCATAGAAACCGCGCTCGGATTTTTCATACTGCTCGATAAGCTCCATCGCTCTCACTTTCGGAGCGCCTGAAACTGTTCCTGCAGGAAAGCATCTCATGAAAAGTTCGAGAGGGTTGGCGGAATCTTCAAGCTGTCCCTCAACCTCGCTTACAATGTGAATGACGTGGCTGTACACTTCCGGAATAAATTCCTGAACAACTTTAACGCTTTCAGGTTTACAGCAGGTATAAAGATCATTGCGGGCAAGATCCAGAAGCATAAGGTGTTCCGAACACTCTTTTTTGTCAGCAAGGAGTGCTTTCTTTGCCGCTTCCACGTCTTCCATTATGGGGCTTGTGCCTGCGATGGGTTTCAGAGTAGCTTTTCTGCCAGCCACCTTAAGGTGTATCTCAGGAGATGAACCAAGTAAAACCTCTTTACCAAATTTCAGAAAAAACATATATGGAGAAGGATTAATGTTACGGAGAGCCCTGTAAAGACTAAGTGGATTTAAACGCCCCTGAATGCGGTATGCATTACTGAAAACAATCTGTATGGCTTCGCCATCCTTTATCTCTTTTTTCACCTGCTCAACACAGCGCATATACTCATCTTTTTCCATGTCCTTAACTATTTCGCAGTTGAGGTCTGAATCGAAGTTGTCAAAGTTAAAACGGTTCAGGTCGCCGCTCATCTTCTGTGTGCGTTTCATAGCCTTGTCGTATGCCTCTTCGCCGCCTTCGGTTTTAACGCTGACAGCAGCATAGAGTTTTGAGAGGTGGTTGTCGAACACAAAGAACTCGTCAACTTCCATGAAACCGAGCAGTTTGTTATCTTTTGAGCATTTAACGGGCTTTTTCAGGATATTCATGTAGTTTATGGATTCGTAAGCGAAGAATCCCGCAAAACCGCCTGCAAAATCACCGAATTTGCCGTCATTAAAGCCTTTTTCAGCATAAAACTGCTGTGCCATGTAATCCATGGGGTTCATTGAAAACGTTTTCTTTTTTCCGCCTGATTTTTCCGTGACAGTGTCGTTTTGAAATGTGATAACTCTTTTGGGGTTGTTTCCGAAAAATGAGAAACGGGAGAATGTCTTGTCCAGATTCGCACTCTCCAGAAGGAACACGTTCTCTTCGTTGGTAAAGTTGCGCAGGAGCGAAATTGGTGTGAAGGTGTCACCCATGATCTCCCGATATACAGTGACTCTGCCGTAATCCTTTGCCAGTTTCATAAATGTTTCCCTGTCTGGGTAAACGGGCTGTCTGAGGTTCATTTTATCTCCTTATGTGTTACTTACAAATTAATGAGACTGCCGCGTCAGCCTTCGGCTTCCTCGCAGAGACGTCTTCGCGAGGAGCGTCAGCGACGCGGCGATCTATTTTTTTTATAATCTTGTCATTATCCTTGTTGTTTAAATTCAAAAAAAAAAGGCCGTGGTCTTTTCAGAACACGGCCCTGTAAGGCAACAAAAAAGCCGTGCGGTTTTCACCGCACGGCTGTTATACACAATCTCATGGCGAAAACCTTCTTATATAACAGAAGAACGCCACCACCAATTTTTAACGTTTGTTTTAGCTACAAAAATATTCATGAACGTATAATGCATAATCTTTATCCCTTAGTCAAGATATTTTTTAAGCCAAAGTGTTCCGCATCCGCCTTTTTCCTGCCTGCGGAATGAGTTGGCACGACGAACATTCAGCCCTTTTTCCCGAAGAAAATTAAAAATCTCTTCGCGGCGTTCGTTGCTTACAGGACTGAAAGGGCTGTTCTGCACTTTATTCAAAGTGAGCAGATGCACTGATGATTCAGGAAATCTTTGTGCGTTTTCCGCAAAAAGCCCGATTTCTTCATCGCTGTCGTTTATCCCCTCTACAGGCAGATAATTCAGACCAATCTTTTTCTTAGACCTGACGGACATGTGTTTCCACGCTTCCGATATTGCTGCATAAATCTCGCTCAAAGCGGGAGCCTTCGGCACAAGTTTTTTGTGCGCTTCTTCCGAGCCTCCGTGCAGAGATATCATCACACCGTTATGAGGAAGGGACAGAAGCTTGGCCAGAAGCTCAGGATGACTTGCCGTTGTAGTCACCGATACCGGCAGAGGCGACATGCGGATAAACCGCTCTACTTCTTCATAGTTATCCAGCGGTTCGCCTATTCCTGAAACGGTAATACGTTTCGCTTTCGGTTCCGTCTGCGCCTGTTCAAGCATCTCCTCAGCCGTAAGCCCGCGAACAAGTCCTTTCCTGCCAGATGCGCAGAAAGGACACGCCATCCGGCAGCCTGCCTGAGAAGAGATGCAGAGCGTACCATATGGGTACATGACAGTCTCCACCGTCAGCCCGTCTTGAAGGGTGACAGCGGTGAGCCTGTTCATACGCCCAGCTTGTCCGAGATTTCGGACAGAGCCGAAATAACAAAGGCAATATGTTCGTCCTGATCAACACCCATCTCCGCTATTCCAAGGGAGATGTCATCGCGGTTGACCGCGCGGGCGAAAGCCTTGTCTTTCAGTTTTTTCTTAACGCTCTTAACTTCCACGTTAGCAATGGATTTGTCCGGTCTTACATACGCGCAGGCAAGCAGAAAACCGCAGAGTTCGTCCACTGCAAAAAGTGTCTTCGCCATGGGGGTCACTCTGGCTACGCCCGTGAACGTACCGTGTCCCATTATGGCTTCAAGTATATCTTCCGGGTATCCCATTCCGCGGAGAATCTCCACACCTTTATACGGGTGTTCCTCCAGAGTGGGGTATTTTTCATAATCGAAATCGTGAAGAAGACCTGTAACTCCCCAGCGCTCGGCATCCTCGCCAAATTTGTCGGCATATTTGCGCATAGCCTGTTCAACGCTCAGGGCATGTTTGATGAGTGAATCAGATTTAGTATATTCTGTCAGAATGCTGTATGCATCATCCCTGTTGACCTGCATAGGTGCCTCCGTTCTGTTTTTCTGACATAATAATAGATTGGTTTGTGTTTGGGTAGATGCCATTTAAACTTATTTTTAATTTAACGACATCTTTGAATCGGTTTTTAGATTAAAAACGGTACGGGGTCTGCCTTCCCCGCACCGCCTAATCTTATTTGACGTATATTGCAAAAGGAGTATTTAAAATTACGATAGGAGCTATTGGAATTATGTCAAGACCTTTTTTATCCGATTATTTATCAGCATCATCATAACTGTGCATAATGTCCAGAAATACCTCTTTCAGCTTATCGAAAGCGTCCACAAGCTGCGGATCGAACATTATTCCGCCGTTTTCCTGAATAAACCGTCTGGCGTCGTCATATTCCCATTTCTGTTTATAGGGTCTCTTTGAAAGCAGTGCATCAAAGACGTCGCTGACAGCGACTATGCGCCCGCATATCGGTATATTGTCACCTGAAAGCCTGTTCGGATATCCCCTTCCGTCCCATCGTTCATGATGTGAGAGTGCTATATCTGCGCCGAATTTAAGATATTTCCCCTCTGAATCGGCAAGTATTTTATATCCTATCGTTGTGTGTTCTTTCATCACAGAAAATTCCTGCTCGTCCAGTTTTCCGGGTTTAAGGAGTATGCTGTCCGGTATCCCCAGTTTTCCTATATCGTGCAGGGGCGCAGAAAAAAAGAGCGCGTCTGTGAACTCGCTGTCCATGCCAATATGCTCGGAAAGAGCTTTGCTGTAATGTGCAACACGTTTGATATGGTTTCCGGTTTCCGTGTCCTTATATTCGCTGGCACGACCTATGATGGTCAGTGTTTCAAACTCGCGCATCCTTATTTTAAGAGTTGCCGTTTCAACTTCCCGCTGCAAAAGAGCGGCACGGTCTTTCAGCAGGAGCTGGTTTTTTCTGAGCGAAAGAAGATTCTTGACACGAACCTGAAACTCGTACAGCTTGAGAGGTTTATAAAGGAAATCCGACGCTCCCGCATTAAGAGCGGAAAGCTTGATACTGTCATCGTCGTCCACCGCAGTTATCATTACTATCGGTACATCGGGTTCAGTTTCGCGTACACGTTTGATAAGCGCGATACCGTCCATCTCCGGCATCATATAGTCCGTAAAAATAAGGTCAGGATGAGAAATTTTAATATAATCAAGCGCATGTGAAGGGTCTGTAAAACTTCTGATTTCAAGGTTCATGCTTTCCAGCATGGATTCTATAAGCATAAGGTTTAATTTATTGTCGTCTATGGAAACTATTTTGCCTTTAAGTCCCATGTTCTCTCCGCCGGATCGTCTCATTTTTTATGAAAATCAAAATATCGGTTATCTCTTTTATCAGCTCTTTTACGTAAACCGTATCATTCTTTTTAACAAATTCGTCGGCATTTTTCAATTTTTCGGATAAAAAACTCAGCCGCATGTTTCCTGCTGCACTTCGGACAGAATGCAGCAAGTCTCTGGAATTCCGGACGTTTCCGGCAGCAAGTTCCTCCACAGCTTTTTTAAGGTCAGCTTCGGAATCCTCGCAAAATTCTCTCAGAAGCGACGCAAGCACATCAGGAGCAAGTCCTATCTGAGCCTGAAGTTCCCCGAACGAAAATCCTGCAAAACCACCGACCGGTTCAGGGTTCTCTTCCTGCATTTTTTCAAACTCTATAACAAAAGAGAAACAGCTTCCGTGTCCCTCTTCACTCGAAACCTGTATCTCCGACCCGAATTTTTCAGAATATTTTTCGCTATGCTAAGTCCCAGACCTGCTCCGCCGAATCTGCGGGTTGAGGTGCCATCCCCCTGTTCAAAGGAATCGAATATCACCGGGAGTTTTTCAGGCGATATGCCTACACCGTTATCCTTCACCTCGAACTCAACACTGACAGTGCTGTTCGTCTCCGCTTTCTTACGGATATTCAATTCAATCTGTCCGTCTGCCTGCGTAAATTTCACGGCATTTGAAAGAAGGTTAGAGACAGCCTGTCCCACACGGAAGGAATCGCCTTTCAGTTTTTTAGGTATATTTGCATCAACACAGCTTAAAAAAGCGATATTTTTATTTTCAGCTGATTTCCTATGTACTCTGTTAACGGTGTCCGCCAGTACGTCAATATTCACCGTCTGGCTGTCAATGGATGATCCATCACTGTCTATATCAGCCAGCTCCATTATCCCGTTAAAGATGTCAAGCAGTGTCTCGGCACTCGAGCGGACAGTGGAAAGATAATTTTTCTGTTTGTCATCCAGTTCCGTGGTTTTAAGTACGTCGCTGAAACCGATGATACTGTTCAGCGGAGTGCGTATCTCGTGGCTTATATTTGCAATGAAACGTGATTTAGCAATATTTGCATCCTCTGCGCGTTTTCTCGCCTGCAAAAGTTCAGTGATGTCCTCTTTTATAGCCACAAAACTTATTATCTCACCCGTAACATTTTTAATAGGCGCAATTACGGCGGATTCTATATATTTTTCACCGTTCTTCTTTTTATTCGTAAAGATTCCCTGCCATATTTTGCCCGACGTTATGGTCTGCCAGAGTTCCGTAAAAAGCTGCGGATTGGAATCGTCCCATTTAAGGATACTCGGTTTTTTACCTAAAACCTCCGTCTCACTGTAGCCTGTTACTTTTTCAAACATGGGGTTGGCGTACTCCACAACTCCGTCTCTGTCGGTTATAAGGATACTTACCGGACTTTGCTCCATCACCAGCGCAAGTTTACCGATCTCGCTCTCCGCCGCTTTTCTGGCGGTTATATCCCTTATATTAAGGATTATTCCGTTTATGACCGGATTATCACACATATCTATGGCAACGATCTCAGACGTTATAGTCTCTCCTCCGCGCTTTATAAGCTTAAACTCGCCCGAAAGAGGCTCTGTCCCGCCGGAAATGACCTTTTGTATCCATGCGGAAAATTCCTGCCTGTCCGTCAGAAAGACTATATCCTCAAAAAATTTACCCTTTATATGTTCACTGCTGAACCCTATTACAATATCCATTGACGGACTGGCGTATTTTATTCTGCCGTTGCCGTCCATAACTATGATTATGTCCGTTATGTTTTCGATAAGCTGTCTGAAACGACGTTCGCTGTCTTCAAGCATGGTTTCGGCACTATGCCGAAGCTTGGATTCCTCGCTGGCTATACGGGAGTAATCAGCCACCTGCTCTTCAAGAGAACTCTGCTGCAGAATAAGAAATCTTTCGGTTTTTTTCCAATCGGAAATATCTACTGACATCTCGATCATCTGCACAACATTTCCGTTATGGTCAAAAATCGGATATGCTCGTATCTCATAATATCTGTCTGTTCCGTCTGGTTGTTTATGCAGATGCTCCACGACAAATGATGCGCGTTTCTCTTTCACCATTTGGAGAGGGCATGGATGCTCTGTCCCGCTGCACGGCAGGAGCATCTGATGCGTCACAGCATGGCAGGTCATGTTTATGATGTTCCCGCCGTCCGAAGCGAACCTGTTTGCATAAACTATCTCATAAGTATCAGCATCTATGACATAAAATGCGCAATCCATAGCATCCAGTATTTTGCTTAAATATTCATATTTATCCTTATAACTGCTCTCGCTGGCAATAATGTCGTCCAGTCTGCTGAAAAGTTCGGTGGTTCTTGATTTAAGCCTCGTGTCAAAATTAAGGAACAGGTCGTCATATTCCTTTTTCGCCTTAGATGCCTCAGAAAGCACGTTCCATATGATATACGCAAGCCAGACGCCGAAAAAGAAAAGAAGCAAACCGAAAATCACTGAAATATAAAAGTTGATGGCATCAAACTTTTTCCCTTGTGAAACAATATAGTCACTAAGCAGTTTTATTTCTGAAAGCGAGCTGATATAAGCATCGTTTGATATCATTTGAAAACTGGTAAAGAAATTGTCAACCTCTTTGGTTCTGACCCTTATCTCCTGATCGGAAGAGAGCGCAAGCATGAAATCAGATGTTTTGTCTGCCGACACACGGTTTATAAGGTGACTGCGGTAGCTTCTCACTATAAGCCTCAGCTCTTCAAGCTTCGCACGCATATCTATTATCTGCATGTTGTAAGGTTTATTATCTGTCTTTTTATAGCTGTAGTCGAAAGTATATTTATCAAATTCAGACGAACTTACAGGCAGTTTTTCCACAAGCAGTCCGCCGTTGTCCAGAATACGCAGTTCATCGCTGAGGTTGTTTATATCATCAAAAATCCGCGATTCGTATTTACTCATATCGCTGAATTTTTCTGATTCAATGTAAAGGTGCAGATAATTGCTTACTTCGCTGATCCGTATTCTGATGAATCTGTATATATCCGCTTTGTTTTTATAATTATCCATGCAGGATTTCAGATACATCATTCTGGAACGCTCATAGCGGTGTACGGCAAAAAGAGCTGAAAAACCCGTCAGCAAAAATAAAAGAAAAACCGCAAAGAGCAGAAAATAACGTTTAGGTTTGTAGAGATTTATCATGACGTTTATTTCTCAATACCGTATTTTAAAAACACTTGTCTGCCCTTCTCTGATGCAGCAAATTCTAAAAAGTTTTTTGCACAATCCTGTTCCTGTGAAAAAGTTATAAGCCCCGCTTTAACTTTTACTTCTCTGAAATAAGGTGAATCTATCTCTACTGTCTGGGTTCCTTCGGACTGAGGATTATATTTTAGTGATATCCAGTCAACCGCTATATCGGCATTATTATCAGCAACCGCCTTGAGGAGCTGTTTTGAATCGGATGCCAGACTGGTAACGTTTTCAAAAACGTTTTTCAGTACGCCCGCTTTTTGTAGAGCACGATGGGTTTCTTCTCCTGCACCGCTGGTCAGAGCGGAGCCTATGATTCCACGAATTCTGTCGTTAGTCAGCCAGTCGAGCTTTCCGTCAATTTTGAGAGGATTGCCGTAGGCGACGAAATATGCCAGCCTGTCGCTGCCAAGCTCGTAAGTTTCTGAAACCATCCCCTGTGTCTTAAGAATGTCCACATAGTCGCCAACGGTTGCGAATATAACATCGCCTTTTTTATTCACCTGAATGGCTCTCATCTGGTGCGCACTGCCTCCGGTAAGAATATCAACAGCACATTCGCCGTTTTTCTCATATTCAGAGGCAAGTTCTATGACAGGATTTGAAAGAGCAGCGGAAGAATAAACAAGAATGTATCGTTTGTTATTTCCGGAAGAGAATGGAGGTTTTTCGGGATTACACCCACAGGCAGACAGAAAAACAGCAAAAATAACAATAAGCCGAATAAATTTCATTCTGTCCCCGTTTATAATTATTTATAAAGTTTACACTAAAATGAAACCTTAAGAAAGTTTATTTGAAATATGGAGTATAAACATTAACTATATATTTAGCTTGCACATATCATTAAACAGCGGTACCCTTTCAAAGAATACCATTTAAGGGTGATTTATGAGAAATACACTTATAGTTATTGCACTGATGCTCAGCTTTTTTGCTTTCGCAGGCGACATGGCAGACGAATTTGAACGGAACGCCACAGGTACCCCTGAACTGCTCCAAAAAGGCGCACAGAAGCATTGGTGCCCTGTTTGCGGAATGAACCTCCCTATGTATTACAAAACTAATTTCGCTGTTAAGCTCAAAAACGGCGAGGCGAAACAATACTGCTCAATCCGTTGTTTTGCCGACGACTACGGCAATATTTCAGAGAACATCAAAGAAATTCTTGTGATAGACGCAGCAAAAGAAAAGTTTACCAATGCTAAAAAAGCACATTATGTAATGGGCAGTCAGGCACCGGGAACAATGACAGCAGTCAGCAAATACGGCTTCGCATCTCTTGCTGACGCTCAGGCGTTCCAGAAAAAATACGGCGGCGAAATAGTTAACTATGACACCGTACTCAAGGCAACTCTCGATTCCATGCAGACAGATAAAAACATGTCCGCTGAAAAGAAAGCGAAAATGGTCTACCCGATGGGTGAAAAGATATATAAATCAGTCTGTAAGCCTGTTGACCCTTCCGCATTTGAACAGATCAACGCTATGAAGGCGTACATCAAAGACAACGCGGTCTGCGGAGAACTGAAAGAGGGACAATTGCAGGCTGTATCCCTTTATCTCTGGGAAGTTCAGAGAAAATCCGCGGAAGGTTATTCAACTATCTCCGTTCCGGAAGGAGCAAAATGTCCGGTCTGCGGTATGTTCGTTGCGAAATATCCGAAATGGGCGGCACAGATAACCTATAAAGATGCGAAAGGTGTCCAAAACTCTGTTTATTTCGATGGCGTAAAAGACCTTATGAAGTTTTACCAGAAACCTGAAAAATGGGGAAAATACAAACACATCAACATTACACAGGTATTTGTCAGCGACTATTACAGCCTTAAAGCCATCGACGGCAAGACGGCATTCTATGTTATCGGTTCTGACCTTTACGGTCCCATGGGCAGCGAACTGATTCCTTTTGAATCTGAGCAGAACGCAAAAACGTTCATGACTGATCATAATGGAAAATCAATTGTCCGGTTTTCAGAGATAAAATCCTCAATGCTGAAATGACGACAAGAAGCGTTAAATTTTTGATATTTATCTTTATATTTACAGCGGTAACGGCGGCGCAGTTATTTTACTTCGCCGCTTTCCGCATTCCTTCCGCAGAAGACAAGATCGCACGCTACGGTTTCGCTCGTTTAACAGGTATTTCTGAACCCGCCATATACTGCGAGTATACGAGAAAAACAGCGCCTGAAAATCTTTTCGGGTTTGATACTGATCTCAGATCGGCAGTGTACGGCAGATGAAAGCGGGACTTTTAGAATTCGCACTCTGCTCTATGGCAGGCAGACGATCAAAATTTATATTTGTCTATATCATACTATCATTGCTGATGATCCTGTGTTTTTCAGTATTTTTCGTCACAGCTTCATTGCGTGCCGAAAGTTCATACACAGCGGATGCCCTGCCGGACATCTCGGTTACCATGAATAAAGGCGGACGGAACGAACTGATAAGCACATCGAGGATTGAAGACATAATCCTTCTTCCCGGGGTAAAATACGCAGAACCGGCATATTTCGGGCTTTACAGATTCGACTACCTGAAAGCAAATCTGACCGTTGTAGGCATAGATCCTTTTGCGGAACAGTATTCGGAAGCTTTTGAAAATGCAGTCGAACAGAATAAAAATATCCTTTCACATGACCGATGGATGATAACCGGACAAAAACTCGCAGAAACAATAGATGCCATTTACAATAAGAAGGCGTTCAGTTTCAGTCAGCCCGACGGTAACTATATCGAACTGCCTATCGTCGGCACCTTCGCCCCCCAGTCTCAGATGATGTCCGCATCCGCAGTGCTGACCGATGTCCAGTCAGCAAAAGAAATACTCGGGATACCCGACGGCAAAGCCGTGCAGATATCCGTTTATACAGGCAATCCGGAAGAAACGGACACTATCGCCCAAAAAATTGCCGCTATGTTTCCTGATACAAAGGTTGAAACAAAAGAGATAAAGCAAACAGCAGTTTCAAACCTGTTCGACTTCAGCTCGGGTATCTTTATGCTTGTGTTTGCGGTAAGTCTTTTCACGTTTTTCATTATAGTCTTTGACAGAGCATCGGGGCTTAACATGGAGGAACGCAAAGAGATAGCAGTACTGAAAGCTGTTGGCTACACTCCTTCAGACATTATCACAGTGCGCTTTTATGAAACTCTTATTACAGCTGTATCAGCGTTCATCACTGCCCTGCCCGTAGCAATGTTCTATGTATACGGACTTCAGGCACCGTTTCTTAAATCAATCTTCATAGGCTTTTCATACATCCGTCCGGAGTTCATCCTTCCGTTCGTTTTTCCTGCAAAAGAGATAGCACTCACTTTCATGGTTACAGTCCCTGTATATGCGGCGTCGATTATCATACCCGCATGGAAAGCGTCAATAACGGATGCGCAGGAGAGCCTGAGATGATAAAATTCACAGCCGTAACAAAAAAATATAAAGACATAACCCCTCTGGATAATTTCAGCATGGAAATATCCGCAGGGGAAACGGTGATTCTCAGCGGACGAAGCGGAAGCGGAAAGACAACTGTTCTTTCGCTCACGGCGGCGCTGACAAGACCGACATCAGGCAGCATAGAGGTTAACGGAAGGCAGACTGCCAAACTTCCGGAAGAATTTGCGGCACTTTTCCGCAGGGAATCAGTCGGGATGATATTCCAGAATTATAACCTGCTGCCGAATCTGTCCGCCATAGATAACATCACAATACCTCTTCTGCCTACAAAAATAACTATGAAACAACAGAATGAACGAGCCTGCGTTCTCATGGAAAAACTCGGCATAGCGGACAAAGCGAAAACCGCCGTAAACAGGCTGTCCGGCGGCGAACAACAGAGGGTCGCCATAGCCAGAGCGCTGATTAACAACCCGCCTGTAATACTTGCGGATGAACCTACATCCAGTCTGGATGCAAAGCTGACCGACACTCTGCTTGAAATATTCGCCGCTATGAAGGCTGAGGGCAAAACTCTGCTGATTGCCACCCACGACAGGGCTGTGGCAGAAAGCGGTATCGCAGACAGAATAATAGGAATAGAGAAATGAGCTTTCTGATACCGGATATCTTTGTTCAGCTCGTTCTTTATTCTGTAATGATATTTTTCCTTTGCATCAGTCTATTTGTAGGCATCAGAGTCATTCTGCACTGGGATATTTCAGACACCTCGGAAACTCAGTACGTTTTGGAAAAACACACCTATCTGGTTTCCGTACTTATGAAATACATATTCGCCGTAAATATTCCTGCGTTTATTATCTTCATATATGCCAACGATAAGCTTTCGGCATATCTCACCGGTGCAATGTGCGCAGCAGGAGTTTTGAACGCCACAATCTATGGAAAATATCTGATGGGCTTGAAAATTATCAATCTGTACCTGTCGGCGGCATGGCTTACGGTCAACAGCTTTGATCTGAAAAATGAAGCCCTGCCCTTCACATACACTAAATTCAGCATAATCCCGCTGTTCTTTGCAACTTTTATAGCGGAAGCCGTCCTTTTTGTCCTGCATTTCGCTTCAATTGACCCCACTGTTCCGGTTAGCTGCTGTAACGTCATCTTTGCCGACAACACTTCCATATTCAGAACTTTCATATCAGACAACGCTATATATCTGTTTGCCGGTTCATTCGCGCTGACTGTTTTAAACTATAGCCGCCCTGTTATTTACGGCGCGGCAAATATTCTATTAGCAGTATCAGGAATCGCTGTGCTGATTTACAAGGTCTCGCCATATGTTTATGAACTGCCGACCCACCAATGCCCCTTCTGCATATTGCAAAGCGGATACGGATACGTCGGTTATGCATTTTATATAACACTCTTCACAGGTACTGCACTTGGAATTTCAGCGGGATTCCAAAAACTGATAAGTGGAATTGCTCCTAAAAAAATGTTCTTCTACAGCATGCTGTTCAATATCGCATATCTTCTTTTATGCGCATGGTTTCCGTTAAGCTATTTTTTCAGAAACAAAACCTGGCTTTAACCACCGACCTCTATTGACACTTCCAACAGCCGGCACAATCTTAACTATATAATTAATTTCAAACGAGGGAACACATGAAAAATGTAGTGTATGTAGTATTCCACAGTTTTTACGGACACATCTGGCAGATGGCAAAAGCGGTGGCAGAGGGAGCAGCAGCTGTTGACAACACAGAAGTGAAACTTTTCAGAGTTTCTGAAACGGTGGATGAAGAATCACTGAAAAAAGCAGGCGCATACGAAGCCCAAAAGGCATTTGCAGACGTTCCTATTATCGAACCGGCACAGCTTGGCGATGCAGACGCAGTTATTTTCGGCACACCGACAAGGTTCGGCAACATGAGCAGCCAGATGCGCTCTTTTCTTGACAGAACCGGCGGTTTGTGGGCAAAAGGCGGACTCATCGGAAAGGTAGGCAGCGTTTTCACGTCCACAGGCACACAGCACGGCGGACAGGAGACAACGATAACCAGCTTCCACACTACCCTTCTTCACCACGGTATGGTCATTGTGGGGGTTCCTTTCAGCCACAGCGGGCTTTCAATTGTGTCTGAGGTATCAGGTGGAACACCTTACGGAGCTTCAACGATAGCAGGAGGAGACGGAAGCAGAATGCCTTCGGCTAATGAGCTTGCTGTTGCCAGATTTCAGGGTGAGCATGTTGCAAAGATATCCGCTAAGCTTAAAATAACAAAAAAAAGGCGGGTTTTCCGCCTTTTTTTATATTAAGCCCGTGTTATAGGCAAACTGAACAAGTGATGCTGAATTTGCGATATTCAGCTTCTGGAGCATTTTATTACGATGTGTGTCAACAGTGTTCTTGCTTATGCAAAGCTGTTCGGCTATCTCTTTACTCGTTTTTCCAAGAGCGATAAGCCTCAAAACTTCACACTCCCTGTTGGTAAGAATCCCGCTGTAATTGTCGGGTATCAAACCGTTAAGACCTGCCAGAATTTTATCAATACCGCGTTTGATCAAATCTGACTCATCTTCAGCATAAACAAAATGACATATCCCTAAAATGGAATTGTAGTAATTGATATGCTTGTTTTCCCGAGTTGTATGTAGAATAATTCTTTCTGATGAATAGGTTGTAACCAATGAGTCAAGAAGATCATTTCCATAATTTCTGGAATAAATATCTGCAATCACGAAATCCGGTTTTTTGGTTTTCAGGCTTTCATGAAGTTCATGCGGATCCGCAACAGTATACACCTCTTTGACAGACCTCATTTCCTGAAGCATTTTTGCCATCGATTCGCGTATCAGCGTTCCTCGACTGTATATGAGAACACAAGCCATTATTACTGCACCTTATAATTAAACACAGCGAAACTTTACTTCTATTAAACCTAATTGTAAATACTGTGATTTATGTATTTTACTGATTACAATAGCCTTTCAAGAAAACTATGATAAAAATAGAAATATCACAAATTCACAAAAAAGAAATTATTAGATATTTCTTAATTATTTACATGCCAACTTTTTAAACTTAAAGATATTGTAACACAGCATATTCAATGCGAAGTTTGTTAAGCTAACATAAAACCATTTTAACACATACACGCAACGTAACGCAAAGATTAATTCTTAATAAAAAATTCTTATCTTTTGTGCATTAATAACACAAACTATTCAGCTTAAAAAAATTAAAATCTTCCTTCATTCCTGATAATAGCGAGAAGCTCCGCATAAGTACCGACAGGTGCGCATAAAATAAAACGTTCATAAAGATCCATAACGCCTGAGCTGTCCATACCGCTCACCTTACATCCTGCTTCAGACGCTACAACAGCACCTCCGGCAATATCCCATGGGCTAAGGTTAAACTCATAATACCCGTCGAAAACGCCTTTTGCAGTATAACAAAGATCCAAAGCGGCAGAACCTGCCCGCCTGATCCCCTGAGTGTTTTTTAAAACCCGCTCTAAAATATCCAATATAATACTTTCTTTTCCTTCTGCAATACTATATGGAAAACCTGTCGCCACGAGACAGTCAATTGCCCTATCTTTTACAGAGGCACTGATCCTTTTACCGTTAAGAAATGCTCCGCAGCCTTTTTCAGCGGTGAACATTTCGTTTAATATAGGATTATATACGACACCGTACAAACCATCATTTTCGTTATATACGCCAACAGATATGCAGCAGAACGGAAAACCGTGTACAAAATTGGTTGTGCCGTCTATGGGGTCAATATATACCGCCTTTTTTCTCTGCGCCCGCTCCTTATGTGTCTCTTCCGCAACGAAATCGTATTCTCCCGACATGAACGACAGCTCGTTCAGAAGGATATTTTCCACTTCGACATCATACTGTGTAACAAGGTCTATTTTACCCTTAAGCGCAACCTGTTTCGTGCTGTTGAACCCCTGCAACAGATGTTCACCCGCTTTTAAAACAGCTTTTTCAATCTTTGAAAGCATTTGATTTTCTCTCAATTATTTTATATATTCATTCTGCTTATCGCAGCCATCGGGAGAAATTATACATGACTAATACTGAAAAGTACATAGACTTGAATTCCATAAGCTTCGACATATCTGTGAAACAGTGTTTTGAAAACCTCCGACCCCACCCTAAATTCTCGTCATGTACTTTTGAAAATTACATCCCGGATGAAAACTATCCGTCGCAGTCGCAGATAAAATCTCTGCTCTGCAATACGCTGGACAACATGAAAAATTACTCCCCTGCAAAAAAGGTGCAGGGAAAATCTCTGTTCGGATTTCTCAAGAACAAAAAACCTTCAAACAGCACGGAAAAACCGAATAACATATACATAGACGGAAGCTACGGCATAGGCAAAACGCATCTTTTAAGCTCATGCTACAATATCTGCGAGCGAGGAACAAAAGCATTTTTGAGCTTCGGTGAAATGAATTATTACTTTCACTATCTGGGTGTTGAAAAGTGTATTGAACACTTTTCAGGTCTGAGTCTCCTGCTTATTGACGAATTTGAGCTGGATGACCCCGCCATGACTCATATAATGGCAAAATTCTTCCGCGAAATAAATGAAAACACTCTGATCATAACAACTTCAAACACTCTTCCAAACGAACTTGGCAAACTGCGCTTTCAAACGGATAATTTTGCTAAACAGCTTGGGGAGATAGCAGAGAGCTTTGAAACAATCATTGTTGAAGGCGAAGATTACCGAAAACGTAATAAAACATGGATGAAAAACGTTTCAGAGGACAGTTTCCTTGATGCTTTTGCCATGTATACTCCGGAAACAAAGGCAAAATCAAAAATAAGCTTTGAGAATCTGATAAAACTTTTGGAATCTACCCACCCTTTCCGCTATTTCGTTATTCCGGAAAAAGTAGAGGCTGTATTCATCGACGGTCTGACACCTTTTTCCAATCTGAACAACGCACTCAGATTCAACCAGCTTATAGACCATTGCTACTATTACAATACAAAGCTGTTCATACGCAGTGCGCACCAGCTTTCCGACATTTTTCCGCCGGAACTGATAGAATCAAGCTTTCAGAAAAAATTGCTGAGATGTCTTTCAAGACTGGATGAACTGGCAGTATTCTTTAAAAGTTAAGCGTTCTTAATAGCGTCAGTCAATTGTTCAATTTTCAGATGAGCGTTCAGTACAAGCGCTGTTCTGCTGTCCAGAGTAACAGCGGCGTGCGGAATTTTTGAATTGAAAGCGATTGAGTCGCCTTCTTTCAGTTCAAGGTCTTCGTTGCCGACTTTCATTCTGATGCCGCCCTGAACAACGTACATGTATTCATAGCCTTCATGGCTGAACATTTTCTCGTCCATCTTCTCAGGTTTAATGGTAACCAGAAGCCAGTCCATATAGTCAAATGACTTTATTTTGGCGAGTTCCTCGTACATATAGCCGTGCTTAACACCTTCCCTGTAAATGAATTTCTTCTCGTCGTTGCGAACAACGAAGAAGTCGCTCTGATTAATCTCTTCTTCAAAGAAGTATGTCATTTTAACATTCAGCACTTTAGCTATTTTTCCGAGAGTGTTGATAGGAGGCATAACGATATTGTTTTCTATCTGAGAGATAAGAGCCTTTGAAAAACCGGTGAAATTAGCTACATCCTGAAGGGTTAAACCTCTCTCATTACGAATTTTTCTGACTCTTTCACCGATTTTGATCTCAATATCTTCCATTTTTCCCCCGATCTGACACTTAAGTTAAGTATTACTGAATAATGTTTGATTGTCAATGGCAATTAAAGATCGACGACGGTTACAGCCTGACCGCCCTCTTCGTTTGATGCGGTTTTGTATGCTCTGACCCTCGGGTCGCTGCGAAGGAACTCCTGAATACCGCTTCTTAGCTGTCCTGTGCCTCTTCCGTGAACGACATAAAGCCTGTTCAGACCGCCAAGAACGGATTCGTCAAGAGTTTTATCAAGTATATCAAGAGCTTCCTCAACACGTTTACCTACGAGAAGAAGCTCATGTTTCGCGGACGGAGAAACGCTCTTGGAAACAAGAACATCCTTTACCCTGTCTTTGTTATCCATCTTTTTACCGATAAGTTCTTTCAGTTTGATGGATATTTTCAACCCGCCGATGTCCATACGCGCTGAATCGCCCTCGAGTGATAAAACCTTTCCGGACTTGTCATATTTCTCAAGCCAGACGACATCGCCGACTTTAACACCTTCAACTGGTTTTATCTCTTTTTTGACTTTTCCGAGCTTGGTTTCAGCTTTTTTGATGTCTTCTTCGACAGTTTCTTTCACTTTATGCGGCTTTTCAGCATATTTTTTCGCTCTATGGTAAAGCCTCAGCGCCTCTTCGAGCAGTTCGGATTCTTTTTTTGCAAGCTTTTCATTGAGTTCCTGCTCGCGAAGGTCGATGAATTCCTCTTTTTCTTTAAGCTGAGCCTGCAAAAGCTCAAGGTCTTTTGTTTTTCCTGCTATCTCCGCCTGCATACGGCTTATCTCTTCAACTGAGACCTCCGCATCGCTCTTGTGCTGTTCGATAATAGCTGTTGCCGTTTCTATAACGTCAACAGGAAACTTCAGACGCTTTGCTATGACAAGTGGGTCAGACTTGCCGGAAACGCCCTTCAAAAGCCTGTATCTCGGCGAAAAATCCGTATAGTCAAAGTCCACCGCATAGATAACGGAGTTATCTTCCGTCAGTGCGTGGGTCTTAAGCTCTGTGAAGTGGGTGGTAACAACCGCTTTTGCCTTTTTAGCCGCCAGTTTGCGACATACGGCGACGGCAAGTGCCGCGCCCTCTCTGGGTTCGGTTCCGGTTCCTGCCTCATCCAGAAGTACAAGGCTCTGGCTGTCGGCTGTTTTAAGAATATCTCTTATGTTGACCATATGCGCGGAAAAGGTTGAAAGATCCATCACAAGGGACTGATTGTCGCCTATATCTGCAAGTATATGGTTAAAATTTACGATTTCGGCGTATTTTCCGAACAGCGGCAATCCGCATTTGCCAAGAATATGGTTAAGACCGATGGATTTTAATGCCGCAGTCTTACCGCCTGTGTTGGGTCCGGTGATAACAGCGGTAACTTCATTGCCCTTCATCTCAAAATCCAGCGGAACGGATTCTTTCCCTTTTTCCAGAAAGATTATCGGGTGATGAACGTCCCTGAACACAACGGCATTGGAAAATTCAGGAAAAACAAAATCTTTATTTTTATAGAATTTAGCTGTTTCAAGGTGAAAAACTACCTCTGTGTATGCCGCAATGGTGGTCTGTATGCGCGGATATGCCTCGAATATACTGTCGGCTATCTCTTTAAGCAGTCTGACCGTCTCTTCGCGCTCCTGTGCCAGACACTCCTGTATCGCGTTGTTTAGCCCAACGGTTGATGAAGGCTCAACAAAGAACGTCTGTCCGCTCGCTGAGCGGTCGTGGACGATACCCTGTATATATTGCTTGAAATTGGTCTTGCAAGGGATAGTGAAACGCCCGCTTCGCTCAGTGATAACCTGTTCCTGAACGAATTTTGACGCCGCCCCCATGGCGAATACGCCGGCGAGTTCCCGCTGAACCTGTTTACGCAGAGATTTCAGCTCACTGCGAACCTCGGAAAGTCTGTGGGAAGCACTGTCTTTGACCTCGCCCATATCGTTCACTGTTTCGTCGATACGATCTGTAATCTCTGAAAGAGTGGATATTTCGCCCAGATAAAGTTTGAGATGTTCTGCTTTACGGTCTATCAGCCCTCTTTTGATATCCCTGACTCCGCGGAAAAATCCTGCGAATATCAGCAGTTCGTCAGGCTCCAGGAAAAGAAGCGGATCGTTCAGCTTAGGCATAACGGCGAGAAACTCGTCGTCTTTCGGTATGTATACGTCAGAGACCGCGACAACATGATCCAGAGCCTCGTTAAGCTCTGCTTTATACCGCTCTATCTTGTCAAGTGCGTAATAGGGTTTCAGGGCGTTCAGTCTGCTCTTTGCCAGAGCAGAACTGAACCCCTTTTCCATGTATTGTTTGAAAAGTCCGAATTCTAAAGTGTCTAAATGAATCATCAGTTTTTCTGAAAATCTTCCTCAAGAACCTTCGCCTCTTTTCTGGGCGCAGGTTTGGCGTTTTCACCTTTTTTGCCGGCATCATCTGTTTTTGCTTTTGCTGTTTCCTGAGCAGGTTCTTCCGCCTGCTCCACAGCCGCCTTCGACTTTGCATCCTCTATCGCCTGCTGAACTGATTCGGCAGACGGAATGTCAAAAGGGTTGTGTTTCTTTGCCTCCGGAATCCTGTTCATAAATTCATAGACGTTCGGAGCGAACGCCGCAAGTTTACGGGAGACAGAACCCTCTTTCATACTGGCGAGGATACTGCTGTCGGGTGACAGGGTTGTCATGAGGAAGCTTAAAAACACGCTGAGTATAGCCGCCGCCTTAAGCCCGCCGAAGATAGCTCCCACGCCCTGATTCATCCAGCCGAGTTTGACCTCTTTGAAAAGTCTGGACAGTATGGTGCCGATAAATATCATCACTCCGTATGCAACGAAGAATGCAGTTATGTAGCCCAGTGCCTGAGTTGTTCTCTCGGACATGCCGAAAACTTTCAGCTGCTGTGCAAACACAGGCGAATAAAGATATGCCGTCAGAAAGCCCGCTATGAGGGCTATCATGCCGAATATCTCCATCACGATACCCTTGATGTAGCCTTTGAAGGCTACGATACCGATTATTACAAGGACAATTACATCAATTATTCCCATCAAATGCATCCTTAACAAGCTGGTTGACTATTTTTCCGTCAGCCTTGCCCGCAGTTTTTGCCATAACGGTCTGCATAACCTTTCCGAAATTCTTTTTATCGGATGTGTCAACACCCTCGCATGCCGCCTTAACAACGGCTTTGATTTCGTCTTCGCTCATCTGTTCGGGCATATATCCGGCGAGGAATTTTGCCTCTGCAAGTTCTTTATCAGCAAGGTCTTCTCTTCCGGCAGCCTTATACTGGTCTGCGGCATCCCTGCGTTTTTTCATGGCAGAAGCGATAACCTTCTGAACTCCGGCATCGTCAAGCTCTGCTTTCGCGTCTATCTCAGTGTTCTTTATCTCCGCACGGAGCATACGCACAGTATCCAGAGCAAGCTGATTTTTCTCCTTCATGAACGTTTTCATATCTTCCGTGATTCTTTCTTTCAGTGACATCATTGATTCTCCTTACCAACCAGCCGCGCAAGGATATAAAGCCCGTCCGACAGCCTGTTGATATATTTTATAACAGCGGCATCTACATTAGCACATGCGGAAAGACTTATCAATCGTCTTTCAAAACGACGGCAAACCGTGCGGCATATGTCCGCCTTAGCCGCCCTTATATTTTCGGACGGAATGATAAAACCTTTAAGATTAAGCTGTTTTTCACCATTGCGTATGAACTCTTCAAGAAACTCAAGCTCACCGTCAGCTATCATGAACTTTTCGCCTGACGTGTCGGCGCAGTGGGAGTTTACGGTGAAAATGTTCTTTTGTATCCGCTCTATCATCTGCGCATAATTCGGCACGATGAATTTCAGCTCACCGAGATTACTGACAAGTTCGTCGCCTGTCCCGAGGGATTCGATGCGGATATCGTCCTTGTTCACCCGCTCGCCGCTGAAAAGCGATGTCTGGCCTTTGTCGCCGCCTTTCGTTGTAACGCTCATTACAGGCTGAGTTCCTCCGCTATCTTTATCATTGTTGCGTCCAGTTCGCGTTTTTTGGTCAGCACTTCCTCAAGTGGAGTGAAAACTATCTCCCGTCCGCCAAGACCTGCCATGACCCCTGTTCTGCCTTCGATAAGCCCTTTGACGGCAGCAGAACCGAGGCGCGTTGCCAGTGTTCTGTCGAAAACGGACGGTGCGCCGCCGCGCTGCAGGTGTCCGAGAACAGTTATCCGCGTGTCAAACCCGCCGATAAGCTGAAACGCCTTGCCGATGTCATATGCACTTCCGGCACCCTCTGCAACTATTACGATGCTTCTGGATTTACCTTCGATATATCTGACCTTTATCTTGTTGATAATATTTTCAATGTTGTATGCAACCTCTGGAATTACAACCGCCTCCGCGCCTGTTGCTATCGCAGACATCAGGGCGAGGTATCCGCAGTTTCTCCCCATTACCTCTATAAGAAATGTCCTGTCATGGGAGCTTGCAGTCTCATTTATCATGTCAACCGCACGGCAGATAGTGTTCAACGCGGTATCAACACCTATGGAGATGCTTGTTCCGTATATGTCATTGTCTATAGAACCGGGCAGACCTATGACTTTTACGCCGTATTTCTCGCTAAGAACACGCGCTCCTGTGAGCGACCCGTCGCCGCCTATTACCACAAGCCCTTCGATGCCGTGTATCTGGAGCTGCTGAACAGCCGCCTGCTGCCCTTCGGGAGTTTTGAACTCAAGACATCTTGCGCTTTTAAGAAACGTGCCGCCCCTTGAAATCATGTTTGCAACGTCTTTGCTTTCAAGCAGTTTTATCTTACCATCTATCAGTCCCTTGTACCCCTGTTCTATACCGAAAACCTCAATACCGTTTGCAATACCCGTTCGCACAACGCTTCTGATAGCGGCATTCATGCCCGGGCAGTCGCCCCCGCTGGTCATAACTCCTATTCTGTTCATATGTATTCTCCTATTTTGTTTTCATGGTATATGTTCCGTCCCATTCAGCCGGCGGGGCATCTTCGATGTATTCTCTGCACCGCTCGGTGAAAACGGATGATGTAGGATCGCCTGCTGTCTCAAGCTCTGCGAAGACAGCCAAAGCGCCCTCAAAGTTCCTCGCGAAATACATATCCAGCCCCTGATGGAATTTTTCTGCCAACTCCCTGTTTTCGGGAGTATTCTCCATCACCTCGTATATTTCGACAGGTTCCTTTTTGCCTTTCACACGAACCTTGTCCAGCTTGCGCGACAGATACTGCTGTTTGCAGTGGGCAAGGGTATATTCGCTGACCACGATACGCGTTTTATAAGCCTTACAGAGACCTTCCAGTCTCGAAGCAAGGTTAACGCTGTCGCCTATGGCGGTATATTCAAAACGCACGGTGGAACCCATGTTTCCGCATACGGCGGGACCGGAATTCACACCTACGCCCACGTCTATGTTCGGAAGTCCGGCTTCCGTAAATCGTCCGTTTATCTCATGCAGTGTACGGATAAGCTCCAGTGCCGTCTTGACAGCCATATCCGCGTGATCAGGAAGGTCGAGCGGAGTGTTGAACAGCGCCATCATGGCATCGCCTATGTATTTATCCAGCATACCCTTGTTGCGCAGGACAACTTTGGTCATCGGGTCATGTATCTTGTTCAGCATGGATGTCAGCTCCGATGCCGTAAGCTTTTCGGAAAGAGTTGTAAAACCTCTGATGTCGGAAAACATTATAGTGATGAAACGTTCCTCGCCGCCCAGTTTCAGCTTGTCCGGATCCTTCTGTATCTCCTCAACAAGTTCCGGTGAAACATACGAGGCGAATGCCTTTTTAACCTCTTTTGCTTTACGCTCGACAGTGAAAAAAGCAAAGGACTCCAGCGTCATTATCATAAGCGCGGAAGGCGCCATGGTATAGAATTCGTGCTGCCAGTGATTGCCGAAAATGAACATCGCGTATGATGCCGCAAGGGTCGCCGCAAGCGAACCGATATAAAGTATGATCCTGTAATGCTGTTTGCGCAGATAGCTTATCATGAAGATAACAAGCATCAGTAGGGCAACAGAGGAATAGTCATATATGTGGGAAGTTGTCAGAAATTCGTTGTTAAGCAGGTTGCTCAGCGCGACATAGTGCAGCGAGACCCCCGGAGTGACCGCATCTATAGGGGTGGGACGCATATCGTAGATACCGACCTCCGTAACACCGACTATAACCATCTTGTCCTTGAAAAATGAGGGCGGTACCTCGCCGTTTATGACTTTATAAGCGGAAATATACTGTACATCGTCATAATAGTTCAGACGGAAGTATGAATCGTCTTTTATATTAACCTTATCTATCTTAAAGCTTTTAACGCCCTTTTCGTTCAGGACAAGGTCAGCGTCTTTGTTCAGTCCGTAACGCATCATCTGAACTGCAAGTGGCGGGAAAATGTAACCTTTGTGGATGTATGCCAGCGGATAGTTCCTGTAAAGCCCGTCTGCATCCGGTTCTGTACTAAACGATGCGCAGGTGAGACCGGATTCGGCAACAATGGGGATATTCACTTCGGCATACGGAAACTCTTTGACACCTACTGACTTCCCCTGAACGTCATAGTTCAGGTAGGCACAGTTTTCAAGATAATCTATCGCCTGTTCAGTGGTCTCCTCGGTAGCCTGTCCCCTGAAAAAGAAGCCCAGAATAACGTTTCCGCTGTTAGCTATGGAATCCGCCAGTGTTTCGTCGCTCTTTTCGTCGGAGTGTTCGGAAAAAACGATATCAAGCCCCACGATCGAAGCCTGACTGAGATTTGAGAACATCTTTGCTATAACGTCCCGCGGCCATACCCATCGTCCGAGAATATTGACGCTGGGTTCGTCTACGGTGACTATTACAAGTCTTTTGTCCGGCTTCGGAGCCATGCCCAGTCCGCTTCGTACAGCGAATTTAAGATCTTCGATACCAAGTGAGAATTTCTCTATAAAAACGGGTTTGTGATAAACCCCGGTACATCCGATCAGAATGAATAGGATAAGAATGAGGAGTCTGTAATTTTTAAGAAGCTTTTTAAGAAACAGCATAAGATTTTCCTGTCCGGTTTGTTAAGACAATATTTACACAGAAACAGAGAGGGTTCAATTAAATTTACGCAAAAAAAAGAGCGGTCAGAAGACCGCCCTGTTTTAATATAGCTTTTGAACCTGAATCAGATAATCGTTCAGGCGTACTATTTTATAATTCGGTTTGCTGCTTATGGCTGTCGCCAGATACAGCGCTTTTTCGGGATACTTCACGTCAAGCGTGTCCTTGCCGTTGTCGTTCACCTCAAGAACCCACGCGGTATAGCTGAGAGTCTGTTTCAGATCCATAAGGTCTTCTAAGGTGGTTTTGCCCACGAGCTGAACGCGTATATTCTTGCTGTTGATACCTTTTATCTTTTCAAGAACGGTGCTGACCAGTTTTGTGGAAACTTCATTATTCATGTTGTCCATCATCTGATGTGTCGCGTCTTCAAGAGTTGCACCCATTCCCCTTGCGGAGATGAAATCGCTGGCAAGTATCTTTGTGCCGGAACCCTGCTGAACAAGCAGCCGGTATGAAAGTCTTCCGGTCACTACGTTAAACGGTATAGAAACGCCGTAGCCGATGTCAGTTCCTTCTTTCGCAGTGGCAACAGTGTCAACTTTGCCTATGAGTATTGTACCGGAAAGATATTTGGAAGCGATGGCACGCATCGCCATATAGTTGTTGGTGCGCATAGCTCTGTCAAGCTCTGCGGTTTTGGTTCCGCTCGCATCTGCAATATCTATAACTTCAAGCTGGTTTGCTGTAAGTTCGCTTATAACCGTTTCAGTGAGAACGTTTGTCTCCTCAACATGTTTATCGGGGAAAACAACAGGTATCATAACCGCAACGGAAGTGTTCATGGCGATTGCGCCGATAGCGTCCTTCGCTTTTTCGGGAGATACGACAGCACTTATCATGATGCGGTATATCTGTCCGTCTTCCTCTTCCCCTGTAACCTTATAGCTCTGAACAACGCCCGATACTTCGTTTTTTATGGCTTCGTCAACAAGTACAGCGTTCTGAACTATGGTATCGGATTTTACACGGACGCCGGATGCCTCTTCCAGAGCCGCCCATTTTGCACGGGCTGTTGCCTGAAGTTTTGCTGAGGATTTGTCGCCGTTTATTATATCCGCTTCGCCCACAGCCGAAACAGTCACTGCCGCAAAAGCTGAAACCGTTAACATAAAAAGTGTCAAACTGAGTAACAATTTTCTCATACTGCTCTCCGAATGTATTTCTTATTAGTTTATAAGAAAATACACACTTTACAAGGTAGAAATAACAAACGGGCGGGAAAACCCCGCCCGATATATCACTTAGAAAAGTTTTTTGAACATGCTCTGTCCTTCGAGCTTTTTCCTCTGGATTATGCTTCCGACTTTTATTCTGGCGGTAACTTCCGGTTTGCCCTCGATGGCAACCCAGCTTTGTCCGGGCTGAACCTGTTCTGAAACGGTGATTTCAGCAGGAATGACACTCATTGTACATGTTGTTGCGTTTGTCATGGGATCTGTTATCTCCATAAAGTCAAACACTTCAAGTTTCTGACCGGGCTGCATTCCTTTTTCGGATCCGATGTTTATAAGAGCAACCGCTTTGTTGCCCCTAAGCTGCTGAATGTAACCTTTTTGGGCAAATTTTTCAGAAAAAACAGGTTTTATGTCGTCAACAGCTTCGCCCATAGCTTTTTTGGCGGCTGTAACAGCCAGCTCGGGGTTGAAGTTGCTGGAACCGCCAGCGACTTCGCGTCCTGTAACTTTTTCAGACACAAGAATCTGTCCTGTCTCAACTTCAATAAGCTGTACGGTCATCTCAACATTGATATTCCATCCCGCCTGAGTGTTTGCCAGTGCAGTTCCGATTGTAAGCGCCGCACCAAGTCCGCCGCCGACATTATTGTTATTGTCTATCTTTTCAACATATTTAGCGTCAATATTATCGACCGATCCGGTGATAAGATATTCAACACCCGCCATCTTGCCAAGTTTTACGGCAGTTGACGGATCGCCCACTGTCATCTGGAATTTCTGCTCTGCCATGATTTTGTCGAGCTTTTTGCGATCGAACATCTGAGTTCCGCCGACCTTGCTGATGGTGTTCTCAACAGCAGATCTGGCATATTCGCCAACCTTTGAAGATATCTGACGCTGAAAGCTGTCTATCTGAGTGTTAACCTTGATATCCGTCCTGTTTGCGCCGACATAACCCACGCCGACAGCACCGGGACCGCCAACGATTCCGGCAGCACCGGCAGAAACTGATTTTCTGGTTCCTTTGGTGTTAACACTCGTGTTAGTTGCTGTCATATCGCCGAATGTCGTGTTGTTATCGAATTCAACGACTGCAACTCTGGGAAACTCGATCTTGTAAGATGCTCTGCAAGCATTGGGAATGGCGATTCTCTCTGCATCTGCAGGAGAGATCTGATATGCCATCGGATCGACTTTGGGTCCTCCTCCTGTACAGGCCGAGAGCGCAATTAACCCGGCAACAAGAACTGTTGGTTTAAAAAAACGATTCATAACTTCCTCCAAGCACGTTGTATTATTATATACCACGAAATGCCACCAGTATGAAATAAAAGTTACTTAAGCCCCAATTCTTTCATGACCATTTGGAGGTCTTCCCAGCAAGGCTTTTTCATATTCGGATTGCGTAAAAGGTAGGCTGATGGTATGTTGGCATAACTTTGATACCGTTAAGATCGACAAATGAACCGCGAAGTTTGGTAATTCCCACATTTGTTCTCAAGAGATTCTGTGCGGCTACACTGCCGAGGCAAATAATTATTTTAGGTTTGATGTACTCTATCTGTCTGTAAAGGTATGGGATGCACGACATAGATTCGTTCTCAAAAGGATTTCTGTTCTCAGGCGGTCTGCATTTAACTATATTAGCGATATAAACCTTTTCGCGGCTAAGTCCCATCGCCTCTATCATTTTTGTGAGAAGCTGACCGGCTCTGCCCACAAAAGGTATACCCTGCTCATCCTCGTCCGCCCCGGGACCTTCACCGACAAACATAAGCTCCGCTTTCGTATTACCCACACCGAAAACAACGTTTTTTCTTGTGGAATGCAGAGGACATTTTGTACAGGACATGGTCTCCTGACGGAGCATATCAAAAGGATCGTTCACTGTTTCGCACCCTTCGGCTATCATCTCTGATATGCCGTATACGTCTTTTATTAAGTTATTCTCAAACAGAGCCATTCTTTTTTCCGTAAAGTTCAAGTGCAAGTGTCAGAAGTTTTTCCGCCGCTATATCTTTCGAGACCTTTCCGGTGCAGAAAGGTTCTCTGTCACATGAGAAAATCACGATTTCATTATTGTCCGCCTCAAAACCGATATCTGTTCTGGAGATATCGTTGGCGGCTATCATATCAAGTTTCTTCTCTGTCAGTTTTTTTTGTGCGTTGACTTCCAGATTGTCCGATTCTGCGGCAAAACCGACGAAGACCTGACCGTCTTTTTTCAGCGGCGCAAGCTCTTTGAGTATATCGGGATTTTTGACCAGACGAATTGTCATTCCAGCATCGTCTGTCTTCTTTATCTTCGTATCTGAATATTCAGCCGCGCGGAAATCCGCCACTGCCGCAGCCATAACGAGGATATCAGTATCCTCAATTGCCTGTTTAACAGCTTCCAGCATCTCAAGCGCTGACTGCACTTTCACGGTGTCAAAACCGTCGGTGCTGACACTTGTAAGCCCTGCAATGAGTTTGACCTCAGCACCCAGTTTCTGCGCCTGTTTTGCAACCGCAAGCCCCATCTTCCCGCTGGAACGGTTCGTAATGAACCGCACAGGGTCGATAGCTTCTGCTGTAGCACCAGCCGTAACAAGCACCTTAAGTCCTGTCAGCGGTCTTTCCTGACTGAAAACATAGTCGAATATCTCTTCCGGTTCCGCCATACGTCCCTTGCCCTCTGTTCTGCACGCCATCTCACCCGTGTTCGGGTCGATGAGGTCGTGTCCCAAAGAGGCGAGCAAAGCCAGATTCTTCTGAGTTACAGGGTTTGCATACATATCCACGTTCATGGACGGCGCAATGCGTATCGGTTTTTTATATGGAAGCACAGTAGATGTGAGGAGATCGTCCGCCATTCCGTGAGCGATCTTTGCTATGATGTTCGCTGTGGCGGGGGCGATGATGAACTCATCAGCCCAGCCTGCGAGCCAGACATGCTCTATTATCTCCGGCTCAACTCCCGCCTCGAACTCACCTGTATAAACACGGTTGCCCGTGATAGCCTGAAATGTCAGAGGAGTAACAAAGCGGCATGCAGCCTCGGTCATTATGACCTTGACCTCATACCCCGCTTTCACCATCAGACGACAGAGATGAACAGATTTGTAACAGGCTATTCCGCCTGTTACGCCGAGCAGTATCTTCTTAGTCATCCTGCTGATCGAAATCTATTTTACCGGTAATGATCTCGTTGAGAGCATTTGTGGTATTTTTGCTGTACTCGTCAGATTTCTTGGAAAGAGTGTCCTCTTTCGGGCTGTTCAGCTCGCGCGCGCGCAGTCCGGCAACGTGTACCAGCTTAAAGCGGCTTTTCAGATTGGGTTTGGAAATGATTTTTTCGATGTCAAGTAAAGGCAATTTATGTTCCTCCGTTTAGTTCAGATCCATTATGTCTTCTATTTTATCAACATCGCACGCGCGTAAATGCTCGGCGATGTATACTGCTTCAAGGTCGTTATACGCCCTGTTTATCTCTTTGTTGACTATAAGATAATCGTATTCATGAATATGCTGTATCTCTTCCCTTGCGTTTGAGAGGCGGATATTCATGATCTCTTCGCTCTCTGTTCTCCGGTTGATAAGTCTGGTGCGCAGGTCGCTCATGCTTGGTGCGGTAATAAAAATATATATGCCGTAATCCAGCGTGTTCTTAAGCTGTCTGGCGCCTTTCGGGTCTATATCAAGAAGTACGTCCCTGCCGGATGCAAGTATCTCTTCGACCTTGGTACGGCTGGTTCCGTAATAGTTGTCGTGTACCTTTGCCCATTCAAGAAACTCGCCCCGTTCTATCATCGCCTCAAACTCTTCAACGGAGATGAAGAAATAATCCTCGGTGTCGGTTTCGTCGTGTCTGGGCTTGCGTGTGGTGTATGAAACCGAGTAGCCTACAGTTTCAAAATTGCCGAGCAGACGGCTGCAAAGTGTCGTTTTTCCTGCACCGCTTGGTGCGCTCACCACAAAAAGCTTACCTTTACGCTTACTCATACCAGATTCTGCACCTGTTCGCGGATTTTTTCAATCTCGCTTTTTGCCTGTACAACATTATTAATGATAGCGGTCTTGCCGCTCTTTGAACCGATGGTGTTGAACTCGCGGTTGAGTTCCTGACACATAAAATCGAGCTTTTTGCCGCTCTCTTTCTCTGTGTCAATGATGGTTCTGAACTGTTCAACGTGTGACGCGATACGGGTTATCTCTTCGGAGATATCCGCTTTTTCCGCCATAACAGCGGCTTCCTGAACTATTTTATCTTCAGCATCCACGCCGAAATCAGCCATGCGTTTTTCAAACTTTTCGCGCCAGTATTCATAAACCCCTTCGCGGTTAATGTCTATGTCGGCGGCTATGGCTGTTAAGATATCAAGTCGGGCTTTGATGTCTTCGGCAAGGTTTCTGCCCTCAAGCAGTCTCATGCCGTCCATCTCTGCGGCGCATGTTTTTATACATCCGATAACGAAATCCGACAATCTCTGTCCGAGGTCGTCGGTCTCTTCCGTCTCTAAAATATCGTTGAAATTGAGGATGTGTTCAAGGCTTATTTTGCCATGGACGCCGAACCTGTCCTTAAGCTCTGTGAGGATGTTCATGTAGCTTTCAACCGCATCCTGACGCAGCACAGGTTTGTACTGCTGTTTTTTCAGTTTAAGGTCGATGTTCACATCAACTTTTCCGCGAACAAGAACGTCTTTCAGAACGTTTTTAAGGGTTATCTCCATGAAGTTGAAAAGTCTGGGCATCCTGACATTGCAGTCAAAATATCTGCTGTTGACAGATTTCATCTCTACTTTGATATCGCAGAGTTCGTTTCCTGTCATTATTTTACCGTAGCCGGTCATGCTTTTGGCGGTCATATTCAACCTTATAAGAAAATGATTTGCCTTTAAAGGCTTTTTGAGTTTAGAATAATAAACAAATTGTACTTGGAGGTCAATATGTTTCAGCTTCCTTTAGTGCTTCTGGTGCTGATTGTAATGCTTGCCATCAACTCAGTTAAGATTCTCAGGGAGTACGAGCGCGGAGTAATCTTCCGTCTGGGGCGCTATACAGGCGTCAGGGGACCCGGTGTCATCATACTGGTTCCTGTTCTGGAAAAAATGGTGAAGGTGAACCTGCGTACATTCGTTATGGATGTTCCTCCGCAGGATGTCATCACAAAGGACAACGTTTCTGTTAAGGTTAACGCGGTTGTATATTTCCGCGTTATGGAACCGAACAAGGCGGTCCTTGAGGTGGAGGACTTCTATTACGCCACAAGCCAGCTTGCACAGACCACTCTGAGAAGTATTCTCGGTCAGTTCGAGCTTGACGAAATGCTTTCCAACAGGGAGAAGATTAACCACGACCTCCAGGATGTTCTGGACAGCCAAACCGATCCTTGGGGCGTTAAGATTTCTGCTGTTGAAATGAAGCACGTTGACCTGCCCAATGAAATGCAGAGGGCAATGGCAAAACAGGCGGAAGCGGAAAGAGAAAGAAGAGCGAAAATAATCAACGCAGACGGCGAGATGCAGTCTGCTCAAAAACTGCACGAAGCCAGCGAAATTATGGCGCAGAACCCGCTGACAATCCAGATACGCTACCTGCAAACACTGAACCAGATAGCAAACGACAAAACGAACACCATCGTTTTCCCCATGTCTCTGGAAAACATCGGCAGTCTGTTTAAGAAGTAAATTTTCTATGGGGCGGCTTCGCAAGAGGTCGCCCCTTTTCTTTAATGTCAACTTAGGTTTCACTAAACACACAGCCAACACGACACACGCTGAGCTTGATTGATTTTCAAGATGTTATATTGTATTGTTGTATTATGGCATGCACGATTCTTTTGAAATTATATAATAACAACATATTAATAATTCTAATATCAGCTTACGTTTCACTTCTTTGCCAATTTTCAACTTTAAATGAAATATTTGAGGATAAGATGAGCAAAACATTAAACAAGAAACCAAAAAATAAAGCATTAATATTTGTAACTATTTTGGGGTTGATTCTTTTAATAACAATTACACTTTACTTGGATTCATCCGATAGTTTTGGATTTTCAGAATCTCTATTTTCTGGCTTGGCATTTATTGGTTTGATTTTTACATTGTTTATGCAGAAAGAAGAACTAGAAATGCAAAGGAATGAAATATCTGAAAACAGGTCTGTTTTAGAAAAGCAAGAGGAACAATTAAGAAAACAAAGAATACAAATGGAAGAAGCAAACTACTTTTCTTAAAAGCAAGCAAAATGAAAACACCTTTTTCAAAATGCTTGATCTGTATAATGATATTTTAAATAATATAGTTATAGATAAAGATGCAACTAGTGAAGACCAAAAGAAAGAAAAGTTTCATGGAAGAGAAGCAATCAATTATTCAATGAAAAATGTAATAGAAAGAATTTATATCAATAGCAAAGACAGATATTTTTTGGATGTGGTTAATGATAAACCTTGGTTACCGAGGAGTTCGTCAGGCAAAGTAACAGTTTCAGATAAAATACAAGCAGTTATTCCTAAATATTTAAAAGATAATAATGACCAATTTGGACATTATTTCAGACATATATTTCAAACCATCAAGTTTGCAGATGAAAATATGATTGAAAAAGAGTTAATTGATAACAATGCTAAATATGGGAAAAAGAAAAATACTTCTGCGTATAAATATGTAAAAATATTAAGGGCACAACTTTCAAATACAGAATTGGCTCTTTTATTTTATACGTCATTAACATCTGAAGGTAAAAACTTTATTGATTTAGGCTATTTTCAAGACTATGAGACCCTGTAAATAAAATTGTGTAAGTGCGATTAATCCGTTAGAAATATATAGGAGTAATTGCACATGGATCAGAAGAAGATTGATGAACTGGCAAGCATTTTTGCCAAAGAGATGAAGACCGAAAAA
>NZ_JAJOIL010000022.1 GCF_021209385.1 Seleniivibrio sp.
TTGTACCTGATGTTGCAACAGTTTTGATATCTGTTACTGATGCAACGTTTGTAGTGTTGTCTGTTCCGGCAGCGGTAGTGATTTCACCGCCCACAGCGTCGTCGCTGAGGGTCATAACGTCTGTTTTATAGACGTAGTTTTTGCCGGGGTCAACTTCAATATTCAGGTTATAGTTGCCTTCTGCAACTTTACCTGTAACGGCTACGTCGATATCGCCGCTTTTGTCGGAAGACCAGAGGGCAGTTGCGTCACCGTTCAGCAGTTTCTTGGTGTTGAACTCTGTTGATGAAGCAACGCGGTCGATCTCGTCTTTAAGCTGATCCACTTCTTTCTGGATCTCCGAACGGTCGTTTGATGTGTAAACACCGTTGGAAGCCTGAACAGCGAGTTCTCTCATTCTCTGAGTCATTTCCTGAATGGTAGCCAGACCGCCTTCAGCAGTCTGAAGCATTGAAATACCGTCCTGAGCGTTTGATGATGCCCTTGAGAGACCTGAAATCTGTCCGCGCAGTTTCTCAGAAATAGCAAGACCTGATGCGTCGTCAGATGCGCTGTTGATTCTGAGACCTGAGGAAAGTCTTTCAAGGTTTTTGGAAAGGTTGTTGCTCGTCTGGTTCACATAATTTTGCGCAACCATCGAGTTGACGTTAGTATATACTGTTAACGCCATGATATACCTCCATGTTGGTTTGGTGTCGGCGTCCGTGCCGACAGTACTAAATTGTTGTGCGTCGAAAATTGCCGTTTTTAAAGAAACTCAATAACCATTGGCAAGCCGATAAATCCTCCTCGTGAAAACAAAAAAGACCGATGCTCCGTTGTACGGATGCATCGGTCTGATTGTTTCAGTACCGTTTTTTTTAAACTGTTCCCCGCGAAACCCTTGTCCAAGGGGCTTTACAGGGATTCATAACTTTACTGAGAATAGTATCGGCAGAAATATTGATAACTTTAGAAATTGACGTAATTATTTCGTCATAGATGATAATGATAAGAAAATGTTCCGAGCTTTATCAAAATTTACAAGACTTTAACCACACTAAAACTCCACAATAATTTTTTACCGTTATGTAATCGGACATTAAAGCAAATACTTTTGCTTATTTTTCATCAATTCAAAAAAATATAAATTATTGACGGTTCATGCAGGCGGCGGGTATTATTTTTCTATTCTAAACGGAGACTAAGCCACATGAATGTCAGAGAAAAGAACCTTAATGCATTGAAGGCAAGATATCCTGAAATTTATCAAAGAGTGGCGGCTTTGCCGCAAAACTCGAACTATGAGATAGTTCTGCCCCAGCGTGCGGGTGTAGTGCCTAATATGCGCAACAAAACCACAGGGAGACTGTTTTATAACGGTTTTAATCCTATGGCGGAAGTTGAGCAGGATCTCAGGTCGAGAAATATGAGGGTGAAGCAGTTCAACATTTTTCTCGGATGCGGCTTTATGTATCAGGTTTTTGCGATGTTCAAAATGTTCTCCATTCAGGGGGGACTGCACGTCATAATAGAAAAGAACGTGGATGCGTTCCGTTTTGTTCTTAATACCGTGGATATCTCAGAGATGCTGGAGAACGGAAACACTCTCTTTTTTGTTGGCGAAGAGCTGCCTGTGATATATACGCAGATGGTAAACGTGCTTACGGCAACAGATTCAAAATTCTTTATAAAGACCATAAATTTTATTGAACAGCCAGTGGCGTTTTCCGAGAACAAGGAATACTACATTGATGTTGTCAGAACGATGAAGAGCGTTGTTAAAGAACTCCTTAATTATTTCGGAAACGACCCTCACGACTCAATGATAGGGATAGAGCATACCTTCCTTAATATAGAGGAGATATTCGGACATCCCGGAATAAACCAGCTTAAAGATGCGTTCAAGGGCAGACCCGGGGTTGTAGTTGCCACCGGACCTTCTTTGAACAAAAACGTGGAACTGCTCAATGAAATATACGACAAGGCTGTAATCGTCGGTGTGGATGCATCTCTTCGTGTTCTGAACAGGCGGGGTCTGAAACCTCACATGGTCTGCTCGCTGGAAAGGGTTGTTGCCACGTCGAAGCTGTTTGCGGATTTTGAGGACAGCGCGTTTGACAACGTTTATTTTGCGGGAACGCCTGTTGTCCACCCGCAGACATATGCAAACTTTAAAGGCAAACGCGTAGTGGTTTACAGAAATTTTGCCACGTTCAAGTGGCTTGGTATAGAGAAGGGGATACTGGACATAGGACCATCATCAGGTAACATGTCGTTTAAACTTCTTGAATACATGGGCTGTGACCCTATAATTCTCATAGGGCAGGATCTGGCTTTCGGCGAAGACGGAAATACTCACGCCACAGGCAGTACATACGGAGAGAAGGAAACTGCAAATTTCAGCTATGCCGATGCGAATTCTGTAATGGTTGAGGGCAACTATGTGCCTCAGGTTCGATCTTCAAAGGTCTGGAATACCTTTCTCAACTATTACCACAAAGATGTCGTAAACTCGAAAGCTACGGTTATAAACGCCACAGAGGGCGGAGCGAAGATACACGGTACCAAACTCATGACGTTCCGCGAGGCAATTGATAAATACTTAGGCGAAAGTTTTAATCCGCTTGGGGTAATAGAGGGTACTCTGAAATATCCGGATGATGATATTCAGAACTCTCAGCGCCGTATGGTTCTGGATAAAGTAAATCAGGGACTAGATACATGCCGTCGTTCAATAACTGTGTTTAAAGATGCTCATGCGCTGACGGATAAATATTTCACCGATGTCTGGATGCCTGCGCAGGATGGCAAGACCTATGATGTTGAAAAAGGACTGGAACTGCTGGTTAAGATGGAGGATGCGAACGAGATATTCAAAGCGCCTGACTTTTTTAACGTTCTGATGCATTATGTTCAGTCATACGCCATCCGTTCGCTTATCGAGGTGAACAATATCCAGAATGAGGATATTGCCGAGGATAAAAGACAGTTCAAAACCGCACACGTTTTCAGGGATATGTATATGGTGATGATTCAGCTGATCGACAAGATGGAACAGCTCCTTTCAATCCTGAAACAGAATCTGGAAAAGAACCTCAAAGCCTGATTATGGGTTTTGTGCATCCGGTGATGCACTCTGCTCCCTCTGTCGTTACGACGTAGGTGTTTTCAAGCCCCACCAGCCCTATGCCTGGGATACCTCTTTTGGGTTCAACGGCGAACACATTGTGCTCTTCGATGGGCTCGTCGAAACCTTTGGCGATCACAGGGTATTCGTCGATTACCAGCCCTATGCCGTGTCCGAGGAATTTAACCCGTTCGTCCTTTACACCCATGAAATATTCAAGGAAGTCATCGTCAATACCGTTCATGACCTCTTCATATATCTTAGAGGGGACAGCCCCAGGTTTAAGTCGTGAAACGGTTTCTTCAAGTATTTTTACACACCTGTCGTGGTATTCATACGCTACGTCCGGCAGTGTGCCGAGTGAATAGACCTGTGTCTTGTCAGTATAATAACCGTCAATGCCGCAACCTATGTCAATGAAGATGAGTTCGTTATCATCAAGGATGCGGTCGGCGTTGCCGAAGAACGGTGCCGCGGGGCTGATGCCAAGAACTCCGCCGGGGCCGTCGAACGTGTTGAAATACATTGAGTTGTCGCCGAAACATACCTGCCCCAGAAACATTTCCGTGTTGAACATTGCAAGTCTTGCTATGCCCTGATGTCCGTTGTCCATCATATATTTAAGTATCTCGGAACCGAGTTCCTTCTCGCTTATGCCCTTTCTGACCACAGACGGAACAAATTCCGTGAGTGTTTTGCCGTGAAGTCTGCCCGCTATGCGCATGATGTTCAGTTCATATTTTGTTTTGACTGAACGGGTCACAGACAGTGCGAGGTCGCATGAAAGGGTCTCTTTGAAATTGAAATATTTGTTCACCCTCTCGAAATAGGCGAGTGGGACGAACTCCTTTTCCATATGGACACGGCTGCCGCAGTTTCCTGCGGCAGCGGCGATGTCCTTAAAACTGTTTATCTTTACGATATTTCCGAATTCCGATTCGTGTTCCGCACGGTAGAAGCTTCGGCGCACATAAAAAACAGCGTCTTTTCCGCGGCGGATGAGGAGTATTCCGTTCTGCTGGGTACCCGTGAAGTAATAGATGTTTATCTTGCTCACTATCATTGCCGTTTCCCAGTCCGGACAAAGCTTGTCCATTCTGGCGGTGAAGTTAGCCATCCTGACTTTCAATTCGTCTGCGGGTATCCTGTTCAAATCAGCTCCTCAAGTGATATCTTTTTTGTAGCCAGAAGGTTGCGCATTTTGTTCAGTACGCATTTTTCTATCTGGCGCACGCGTTCCCGCGTTATGCCCAGGTCGTTGCCGATTGCCTCAAGGGTTTCAGGGTCGTTGCCTGCAAGCCCGTACCGGCGGACAATTATGACCTTTTCGTTTTCCGACAGGAAAGTCAGCCATTTGAAAATGATGTCCTTCTTGCTGGAGTTTTCAATGCGCATGTAGGGATCGCAGTATTTTTCGTCATCGGTGATGAACTCGTGAAGGGTACTGCTTTCGTCACTGCCGACGGGCATATCAAGCGACGTGTCCTGTTTGATGGCATCGAACACTTTTTTCAGTGTTGAAAGCGGCATTTTACATGCAGTGGAAAGTTCGTGAATGGTAGGTTCACGCCCCATCTGCTGTTGCAGATCGGTCTGCGCGCGCATAACCTTGCTTATGTTCTCTGACATATGCACAGGGATGCGTACCATCCGGCACTGGTTGATTATGGCTCGTTCAATCGCCTGGCGTATCCACCATGTCGCATAGGTGCTGAACTTGAATCCCTTTGTGTAATCGAATTTTTCAACAGCTTTCAGCAGACCGATGTTTCCCTCTTCCACGAGGTCGACAAGGTTCATGCCGCGGTTGATGTACTTCTTCGCGATTGACACAACGAGACGCAGGTTGCACTTGATCATTGTTTCTTTGCTCTGGGAACAGCCTTTTTCGATTCCCTGAGACAGCTCCACCTCTTCCTCTCTTGAGAGGACGGGGTATTTGGAGATTTCGTTGAGGTAGATTTTGAAGACTTCAAGATCGTCTGATGAATAATCAACTTTGACGTCTATTTCGACTTCGCACTCTTCAAGCTTGCCGTCAAAATCTTCCTCGATCTTGTCTTCGAGTATTTCGCCTTCGTTCATAACAGCTCCGAAAATAAAGGGGGTAAGTTGGTCTTCGTGCGGGAAGCACGACTATTTTGGATCTCCGGACAACAAATGTCTGAAATATGAATTAAGAACAGTTTACACCCGCTATATGTCAACCGAGCCGTTCTGTGGATAATGGTTTTGTGTTCCATACTCCCGTCTCCTGCGGTGCAAACCGGGCAGTTTTGAGAAAACTGCACATGATATCTAAAGCACGCCTGAACACATTGTAACGGAGTTATAAAAAAAAAGAAAGAACTAAATAATAAACGAAAAGGGAATTTTGCAATTCTCCTTGACTTTTGTTATTATTATGTTCCCACGAAGTCAACGAAAGAGCAGAGTTTCAGGGGTTCCTGAGCTATTGTGCTACCATTTTTGGTAATTTTCACAAGCTTGCCGTTTACGGGAATGAGCATCAGTCCGCCATCGGCGAGCTGGTCAAGAAGTTCCTGCGGAACTGACTTTCCTTCCGCTGTACAGATGATGCGGTCGTAAGGAGCGTATTCGTCCCAGCCGAGTTTTACAGGCTCAAGTTTCATTTTCACGTTGCGTAGAGGAATTCTCTTTATTATCTGATAGGTTCTGCGGTGCAGTTCACCTATCCTTTCCACAGTGTAGACAGTGTCGCAGAGACGAGCCAGAACCGCCGCCTGAAAGCCTGAACCTGTGCCTATTTCAAGCACTTTGTGGGTGCTTTCAAGCTCAAGAGCTTTTGTCATGTATGCCACGGTGGACGGTTTTGAGATTGTCTGCCCGTAACCGATGGGCAGTGCATCGTCAACGTATGCCATTTTGTACATTGCTTCGTCGAGAAATTTGTGACGGGGAGTTTTTGCAAACGCCTCCATAACTTTTTTGTCCCATTCGCAGTTGGGGCCTACGGTGTTTGTGAAGTATTCGTCAGGGATCCGTATGTTTGTCATAATCTTATCTGTGTTCCTATGCCTGAGTCGGTGAAAATTTCAAGAAGAACGGAGTGGCTGATCCGCCCGTCGATTATGTGGGATTTGCCAACGCCCGCCTGAACGGCTTCCAGAGCGCAGTCAATTTTAGGTATCATGCCGCCGGTAAGGGTGCCGTCTTTTTTCAGCATCCGTATTTTTTCAGGTGTCAGGGTGGAGATGAGTTTGCCCTCTTTGTCCAGAACGCCTTCGACGTCTGTGAGCAGAACAAGCTTTCTGGCTTTAAGAGCCGCAGCTATCCCGCCAGCAACAAGGTCTGCGTTGATGTTATAAGGTTCGTAGTCCTCGCCTATGCCAACGGGGGCTATGACGGGGATGAAATCCTTGGCTATGGTGTTGAGTACGCCTATGTCAACGGATTTAACTGAGCCGACGTGTCCGAGGTCGATTATCTCCGGCGTTTTCACGAAGTCGTCGCCCTCTTTGATGAACATCTTTTCAGCGGTTATGAGGTTGCCGTCCTTGCCTGAAAGACCGATAGCTTTGCCGCCGTTGCGGTTTATGAGGCTTACGATGTCTTTGTTTATCTTACCCGCCAGAACCATCTCGACAACGTTCATGGTCTCCTTGTCGGTGACCCTCATGCCGGAGATGAAATGGCTGGGAATGTTCAGCTTTTTCAGCATATCGCCTATCTGGGGACCCCCGCCGTGGATTACAACGGGATTTATGCCTATATATTTGAGAAGGACAACGTCGCGGGCGAAGCTGAATTTCAGCTTGTCGTCCACCATTGCGTGTCCGCCGTATTTGATTACTATTGTCTCGCCGTAGAATTCTTTGATATACGGCAGGGATTCGATGAGAACATCCGCTTTTCTGATAAGTTCTTCCATCATAATAATGCTCCGTGCGGTTTTATGGCAGAATATTACATAAGAGTAATAATATCAACAAATGTTATTCGGCGTAAACGCCTTCGTCGTTTGCCCAGTCAACCGCTTTCTCTATCTCCTGTGAAAGGGAGAAAACAGCCATAGCATAATTTACCCGCGGGTTATAACGTGAGATAGCATAGAAATTATTGAAGAATATCCAGTATTCTTTTCCGTCCGCACCGTCAAGGGTATAGAGTGTTGCCTTTGTATCCGGCAGGAAATCTCCTCTGGGGATTATGCCGTTGTCCGTCAGTTCCTTAAGTGGTCTTGAAGGGCGCATTGAACGGCTGTCATATTTCTGCCATGTGTCGCCGGAAACGTCCGCCTGAACGGCTATGGGTTCGCCGAAAATGAATCTGTGACCGGATAGGTATTTCGCGACACTACCTATGGCATCCGTCATGGAGTTCACAAGGTCTGTTTTACCGTCCCCGTCAAAGTCAACTCCGTAGCTGTCAAAGTTTGAAGGCATGAACTGAGGATAGCCTATGGCGCCCGCGTATGAGCCTTTGTATGTGAGCGGGTCAACGTCCTCTCGGTCGGCTATGATGAAAAGCCATTGCAGTTCTTTTGTGAAGAACGCGCTTCTGTTGGGCGAGTTGAAAGCAAGTGTTGCCAGCATATCCGCCGCACGCAGTTTAAGCTGATATTTTCCGTAATTTGTCTCCACGCCGAGGATGGCGGCTATGACATATCTGCTCACACCGAACTGGTGTTCCGCACGGATAAGGTCGCCTTCGTTAGCAAGATAGAAATCCAGCCCGCCGCGGATACGGTCGTCGGTGATGAACAGTTTTTTGTATTCGCCCCATGGTTTTGCCTCTGTCGGTTTTGCAGTTCTGTTCAGAGCCAATTCCTTGATGTCTGTACCGTACAGCCACCATTCAACCTTGCTGGCGGGAACCCCGTAACAGCTTTCCATGTTGGCTGCGAATTCGTGGATATCCTTGTTGATCTCGAATGCCTCCGAACGGGCGAAAAGCGTCATAGTTAAAAGAAATAGCAGGTATTTTTTCATAAGAGTTTCTGGTCTTTTATTTATTTTAGTTTATAATCGGATAGACAGTATTAAAGCATGAATGTTTTAAAATAAATAGTTTTTTTGGAATTTTTGTACCAGTTTCCCCCTTTGGAAAAGGGGGATAAAGGGGGATTTACATTATGCTTTCGAGAGCGTCTGGTGGAAAATTACAATAAATAACTGAAAAGTTACTCACGGGAACTGAGAAAAAATATGACCGATGCCGAAAGAATCATATGGAGGCATTTGAGGAATAAACAGATTCTTGGTGTGCAATTTTATAGACAAAAAACGCTTGGTAACTACATTGTTGATTTCTATTGCCCCAGAGCATGCATAGTGGTTGAGGTTGATGGTGGGCAACATTATGAAAAAGAGGCTCAGGAAGCAGATTGTATTAGGGATGAGAAACTTAATGCACTTGGTCTGAAAGTGCTTAGATTTAATAATAACGAAGTCATAACAAATATTGATGGCGTTTTAAACTGTATTTACAATGAAATAAAAAACATAATATAAATCCACCCCAACCCTCCTTTGTCAAAGGAGGGTGTTTGTCCTTCGGTAATTGAGGATAAATGGGTGTCATAACGGAGATAAAAATATGCTTGTAGCCCCTTCAATATTAAGTGCGGATTTTTCAAGACTCGGCGAGGAGATAGCCGCCATAGACAGTGCCGGAGCCGACTGGATACACCTTGACGTTATGGACGGAATGTTTGTTCCGAACATAACATTCGGCGCGCCTGTCATTAAAGCATTGAGAAAGACCACGCAGAAAGTATTTGATGCGCACCTTATGATAGAAAAACCCGACAGATATCTCGAAGATTTCGCCGAAGCGGGATGCGACTATATAACCGTGCATCAGGAAGCGTGCGTACACCTGCACAGAACCATACACCGCATAAAGGAACTGGGAAAAAAGGCAGGAGTTTCTCTGAATCCCGCGACAAGTCTTGCGAGCATTGAGGAGATACTGCCTGATGTTGATATGGTGCTTCTGATGAGCGTCAACCCAGGGTTCGGCGGACAAAAGTTCATTGAGAACACATACGGTAAGATTATGATGCTGCGTCAGATGAAAAAAGAGGGGAAACTCAATTTTATTATTCAGGTTGACGGCGGCGTTAACGGACAAAACATTGAAAGACTTGCCAAAATGGGCTGTGAATGCGTCGTTGCCGGAAGCTATGTGTTTAACAGCAGCGATTATAAAACAGCGATAAACAGCCTGAAAATATAAAAAAAGATTTTACGTTTCAATCACATTACAAACGCTTGTCCGTATGTTATAATTATTCAACTAAAATTATGACGGAGGAAAATGATGGGTGTGACGATACTTGTTGTTGACGATGAACCGGAAATCAGACTCCTTTACCGTTCGGAACTGGAAGACAGAGGTTTCAAAGTCATAGAGGCGTCAGGTTCAGCCGAGTGTTACGACGCCCTTGCGAAAAACAGCGTTGATCTTGTGCTGCTTGATATAAAACTGAAAGGCGAAAGCGGTATCGACATTCTGCAGAACCTTTCGTCACGCGAAAACAAGATTAAGGTGATACTCGCCACTGCATACAGTGCATATCAGGACGATTTTTCCACATGGCTTGCCGACGGATACTGGGTCAAGTCTCTTGAGTTTGACAATCTGATCGAAGAAATTAATAAGGTACTGCATAAAAATTAAATTTATTTTGGAGTGATTCTTATGAAAGCTGTTGTTATGGCGGGAGGATTCGGAACGAGAATCCAGCCGCTCACTTCAAGTATGCCTAAACCCATGATACCCGTTTTCAACAGACCCATGATGGAATACATCATCGGTTCGCTCAAAGCGGCCGGCATAGTGGACATCGTCATACTTCTTTATTTCAAACCTGATGTCATAAAAGGATATTTCGGTGACGGCTCCGATTTCGGCGTCAGAATAAACTATGTCCTTCCCGACGACGACTACGGCACTGCCGGAGCTGTTAAAAAAGCTCAGAAATACCTTGATGAGAGATTTATAATCGTCAGCGGCGACCTTATAACCGATTTCAAGATTCAGGAGATAATCGGTTTTCACGAAGTCAAAAACTCCCTTGCAACCATCACACTGACATCCGTTCCCGACCCTTTGCAGTTCGGCGTTGTCATTACAGACAAGGAGAGCAAAATTCTCCGTTTCCTCGAAAAGCCGGGCTGGGGTGAGGTTTTCAGCGATACGATAAACACCGGTATCTACGTTTTTGAGCCGGAGATACTGCAATATATTCCCGAAGATTCAAATTTCGACTTTTCCAAAGACCTGTTCCCGAAACTGATGGCGAGCGGGATAGATATTTTCGGTTACAACGCCAAAGGTTACTGGCGCGACGTTGGCAATCCCGATTCATACCGTGCGGCGCTTCTTGACATCATGGAAGGGCAGGTGACGCTTCCCTTCTCCGGCACGCTGCGCGAGGAGAAATCCGCACATATTTATATAGGCGATAACTGCGAAATTGACGAATCTGCCCGTTTCGAGGGGCTTGTTGTTATAGACGACGGCTGTGTCATTAAAAAAGATTCCGTGATAACTGATTCCGTGATCGGCAGGAACAGCATTGTGGAAGAGAAGGTGAAGATCACTGACTCTATCCTCTGGAACGATTGTCTGGCGGGCAAAAGCAGTGTACTAATGAATGCTGTGCTTTGCGACAGGGTTAAACTGGGTTCAAGCGTTAAGGCGGAACACGGCGTTATCATTGCCGAAGGCACTGAGGTCGGCAATCAGGTTATATTTGAAAAAGACGTGATGGTCTGGCCGGAAAAGCAGATAGAGGCAGGCTCAATTGTCAGCAGCAACCTCATCTGGGGCGATAAATGGAAGAAATCTATTTTTGAAGGCGGAAAGGTGTCCGCAAGGACAAACGTAGAGCTTTCGCCCGATATGGCGGCGAAACTCGGTGCGGCGCTGGGAAGTCAGCTTCCTCAGGGATGCCGTGTGCTGATGTCCAGAGACTATGACAGAGCCTCGCGAATGCTGAAAAGATGCTTTCTCGGCGGTCTGCTTTCAACAGGTGTGAACGTTACGGAACTGCGCATGACCCCTTTGCCCATCATGAGACACAAGCTGTCCATGTTCGGCGAGGTGGCGGGAGTTTATTTCCGCCAGTGCCAGTCCGATCCGACAAATACTGAGATACTTTTCTATGACGATTCCGCACTGCTCATCGACAGCAACACTGAGAAGAACGTTGAACGTATCTTCTTCCGCGAAAATTACCGCAGGGCAACGCAGGATGATATAGGTGAAATTTACGATCAGATGATGGTCAACGAATTCTATAAAGAAGGAGTGCTGAAAAATATCGACATCACGCTCCTGAAAAGCCGCAGAAGCAAGATTGTGGCTGATCTTACGAACGGTACCACTGATATGATATTCCCTGAACTTCTCAATAAGGCGGGGATAGATGCCGTTGTTCTGAACGCATACCGCGACGAGAAGAAGCTTTCAAGAACCATGCATCAGAGCGAAATGAGCTTCAGAGAGGTGTCGGACATCGTCAAAGTTACAGAATCCGAACTGGGGATTGTGGTTTATCCTCATGGCGAACGGCTGGGGGTTATAACCGACAAAGGCGAAATGCTTTCCGAGGATAAGGCGCTGATGTTCATGCTGAAACTTATCGACCTTACCGCAAAGAGCAAACTCAGGGTTTATCTGCCTGCGTACGCACCCACAGTGCTTGACGATTCTCTGATGAACGTTGAGATAACACGCGGAAAAGGAAGCGGAATAAAGGCGGAGTTTCTGCGTAATTTCTATTTCACAGGCGACCTTAACCGGAATTTCATATTCATTAAGAACGGGATACATGCCGACGCAATGTTCAGCTCGCTCAAGATGCTGGAGATGATGGCAAAGCACAACGTAAAAATAAGCGATGTGCTTAAAACCATTCCTGACTATTATTTCAGCCACACAGTGATCAACTGTCCGCTTGAGATGAAGGGCTATCTGATGCGTAAAATAAGCGAAGAGGCTATGGACAAAGAGGCGTCTTTCCTTGACGGCATTAAGATAATGTTCAAAGGCAAAGGCTGGGTGCATATGGTTCCTGACCAGTTTACAGCGAACGTCCACCTTTATGTGGAAGCGGTGAACGAAAAGGAATATGACCGTCTGCACGGCGAATTTAAAGATAAGATAAACGGATGGCTTCAGGAGCAGGAGTAGTATGAAGAAACTCAGGCTGTGTTTCCTATGGCATATGCACCAGCCATATTATAAGGATGACCTTGACGGGCTGTACCATATGCCGTGGGTGTATCTGCACGCCCTGAAGGATTACTATGAGCTTCCGTATTATCACAAAATATTTACCGGAATAAAGGGCACATATAATCTTGTGCCCTCTCTCCTTGTCCAGCTTGCAGACTATACGTCTGCAGGCGTTTCGGACACGTTCATAAAACTTATGCTGAAAGACGTTCGCGAGCTTACGCAGGATGAGAAGAATATTCTTATCCCTCAGCTTTTTATGGCGAACTATAAGAATCAGGCGAAACCGCTAAAAAGGTACCGCGAACTTTATGATCGCAAGGGTGACACCCCCCTGTTCGAGACCGCAAAACTGAATTTTTCTGACAGCGATATTCTGGATCTTGAGGTGATGTACCTCATAAGCTGGTGCGGCGTGTTCACGCGCAAAGATGTCCCGTTTGTTCAGGAACTTATGAAGAAGGGCAGGGATTTTTTGCACAATGATAAGCTCCACCTGATTGACAAACTGGCTGAGTTTGTAGCGTCAATAGTCCCGCTCTATAAAAATTTGCAGAATAACGGAAATATAGAGGTTTCGGCTACACCTTTCTACCATCCTATTCTGCCGCTTCTGCTCGACCCGAAAAGTGCGAAAGAGGCACTGCCAGATATCCCTATGCCGAGCATATCGGTGGATTTTTCGCCCCATGCCCGTGTGCATGTGCAGTCAGCTGTTGACTATTATCAGGAGATTTTCGGCTCTGCTCCCAAAGGTATGTGGCCTGCGGAGGGGAGCGTTTCAAATAAGGCGGCTGAACTTTTCAGAAACTGCGGCATACGCTGGATCGCAAGCGACGAGGACGTGCTTTCCGCATCCATCGGGCGCGACCTGCGGGACAAACAGCAGAGACACAGACTTTATAAACGTCACGGGTTCAGCACTCCTGACGGCAATATAAACATCTTTTTCAGAGACAAGGAACTTTCAGATCTCGTTGGTTTTACTTACAGCGGATGGGAAGCGGAAAAGGCAGTGGACGATTTCATGACCAAACTGTCTGAAATCTATGATATGTGCGATTTTTCGCCCGTCGTTCCTGTTATTCTGGATGGTGAGAATGCGTGGGAATATTACCCCGAAAACGCCTCAAAGTTCTTTGAACTGCTCTATACAAGGCTTTCCGCCTGTAACTGGGTAGAAACGCTCACAATGAGCGAGGCGGCGGAGTGCGACACTCCCGAAGAACCGCTGGACAGAATACGCGCCGGTTCGTGGATATACGCGAATTTCACCACATGGATGGGGCATCCCGAAAAGAACGAGGCATGGCGGATACTCTCCGATGCCTATATAAGATATGCGGCGAAAGCACACGCTGCAGAGGATATTGCGGCTGTTGAAAAAGAACTTTACGCCGCAGAGGGTTCGGACTGGTTCTGGTGGTACGGCGACGACCATTTCAGCTTGCAGTCGGACGTTTTCGATAAGCTTTTCCGCAGGCACATAGCAAACGTTTACACTCTGCTTGGTGAAAAAGTTCCGCCGGAAGTTCATCAGCCTATTAAGAAAAGTCATAAAACCGGACTGCTGAAAACACCGGCGGGCGAGATGACTCCAGTTATAGACGGCAGAGTTACAAGCTTTTTCGAGTGGCTGGGCGGAGGTCGGTTTGACCTGAAATTTGATGCAGGCGCCATGACGGCATCGTCGAACGTTCTGCATATGCTATGGTTCGGTTATGACACTGATAATATATTCTTTCGTATAGACGGGGCTTTCAGAGATATTCTGAATCTGGGATACGAACTTGAGGCGGAGATAACTGCGGGCGAGACGAAATCGGTTATTTTTCCGCTGGTTTATGAATTTTCGGGTGACAACGGCGAAACATCCTGTTGTGAGTCGGTTTTTGAAGCATCCGTGCCGAGGGTGTATGCCAACGGATCGGATAAAATGTATGTCACTTTCCGCCTGCGCCGCGACGGACGCATAATTGAAACTGCACCGGTGTACAACACAGTGGAAATTGATCTTGCTCATGACGGCAGTCAGGACTGGATAGCATAGATTGTATAAGAGTAGATTGCTTCGCTCCGCTCGCAAAGACGTATTTTTGTCTCTGCGAGGAATGGAATGACGAAGCAGTCTCATTCCTTTTTGGAGTATATAAATGAAACTTCCTTTACACCTTGGAATACATTGCCACCAGCCGGTGGAAAATTTTTATAACGTGGTGGATATTGCAGTTGAGAAGAGCTATCAGCCTTTCTTTGAACTGCTTCTGAAAAAGCCTGCCATGAAGGTGAGCGTTCACTACAGCGGCTGGCTGTTTGAATATATAAAAAATCACCATGAAAAACTTTTCGGTATGATGCAGGATGCGAATCGTGCGGGACAGACAGAGTTCTTTTCCGGCGGGTTCTATGAGCCTGTGCTTGCCGCCATACCGGCGCGCGACCGCAAGGAACAGATAAAAAAGCTGAACGGCTTCATTGAGGACAATTTCAAAGTGTCGCCTAAAGGTCTCTGGCTGACTGAACGCGTATGGGACAGCTCGATAATCCCCGACTGTGCGGATTGCGGCATAGAATACGTCATCGTGGACGATTACCACTTCATCGCCGCCGGGTTCTATGAATCCATGCTCCATGGGCATTTCAAAACGGAGCAGGACGGGCGGGAGATGCTGATATTCCCGATAAGCGAAAAACTGAGATATATGATACCTTTCAAACCTGCGAAAGAGGTTGTGGGGTATCTTGGCGAGATAGCGGAACAGGGCGGTAAATCGCTGACGATATTTGACGACGGCGAGAAATTCGGTCTCTGGCCGGAGACCCACGAATGGGTTTATGAAAAGGGCTGGCTGAATGATTTTGCCGATGCGGTTGAAGAGAGCGGACACAGCGAATTTGCGCTGTTCAAGGATACGGTTGAAACTGTGCCTCCGTCGCAGATAGCCTATCTGCCCACCGTTTCATACTTCGAGATGGGGGAATGGTCGCTCTTTTCCGAGCGCACCAACAAGATGGCGGAATTTGTGAAAGAGACGGAGAAACTGCACAGGGACGACACCGCGAAAGTGTTTGTTAAAGGCGGCATCTGGAAGAATTTCCTGGTTAAATATCCGGAATCCAACCGCATCCATAAGCGGACGCTGAAACTTTCTAAAGATGCTGACAAACTGAAAGATGCACGGCTTTACGAAGCGCTGTACAAAGCGCAGTGCAACGACGTTCTGTGGCACGGGATATTCGGCGGGCTTTACCTGCCGAACCTGCGGAACAACGCATACCGTTTCATCATCGAGGGCGAAAAACTGGTGGAAGAGCTGGACGGCACTTCTTATCCGTCTATTGAGAAAGGTGATTTCGATTTTGACGGTCACGAGGAAGCATATGTTCGCACACCTGAGCTGAACTTTATGTTCGTTTCTGTTGACGGCGGACAGCTTATTTCCGTTGAGGACAAGGCGAACTGTTATAATTTCCTTAACACTCTTGCGCGCCGCAAAGAGGCATATCATGAAAAGATGCTGAACCCTGCGGAGCCGGAAGAAACAGATCCGGCTGAAGAGGCGGCAGAAGACGGCATAAGCACGATACATAACGACAGCCGCACCGATGGCGACATTTATAAAGAATATCTGGTTTATGACTGGCACAACAAAAACTGTTTCATTGACCATTTCGTACATCGTTTCGATGCGGAAGAGTTCAGGAACGTCAGCTTCGGCGAGATGGGGGATTTTGCAAACCAGCCCGCTGATATGAAATTGTCACAGGCAAAGCTGACCTTCACCCGCGAAGGCGGACTTTATAAATACGGACAGAAGTTCCAGTGCCGCGTGACTAAACAATTCTCTTTCGTTAATAAAGGTTTGGAACTTAAACTGAATATAGATTCTGAGTTTGATGAAGAGTTAGATTATGTTATGGAGCTGAATTTCCATTTCAATGATCTTGAAAATGTTTTGATAAACGGAAAAACGCCTGATGAGTCAGAAGGCGCTGATTGTGTGAAAATCGAATTAGCAGAGAAATATACGCCTTCAAAACTATTGCTTGAGGTGAGCGGAGGTGCTAAACTGTATTCGTATCCCGTGTTTACTGTCTCCCAGTCCGAAAGCGGCGCGGATCTGACGCGTCAGGGCATATGTCTGCTGTTTCCTTTAAGGTTCAGAAAGCATCTTGAGCTTGAGTGCAGGCTCTCTCTGTCGGGGGAATGACATGTCGGAACTGAGATTTGACCCTGTAAAAAAGATATGGTCGGTGATAGCCTCCGAGCGCAGCCGTAAGCCGGAAGATTTTCTTGTGCGCCGGCTCACTACCCTTGAAAACCATGTTGATTTCTGCCCGTTCTGCAAGGGAAACGAGGACAAGGCGGGAACTGAGATTTTTTCACTTAAAGATGCACAGGGACAATGGCTTACGCGCGTTGTGCCGAACAGATATCCGGCATTCCGCATTGAAGGCGAACTCAAACGGTTTGCCCAGGGTATGTACGATTGCGTTTCGGGTATCGGCGCCCACGAGGTTGTCATAGAAACACCGAAACACCACATGAACATCGGCAGCTATACCGACAAGGTGCTGGTGAATGTATTTTCAACTTTCAGAGAGCGGATACTTGACCTTAAAAAGGATACAAGATTCAGATATATAATGCCTTTTAAAAATTATGGGATACTTGCCGGAGGGAACATCGACCACCCTCATTCACAGATAATAGCACTTCCGGTTACGCCGGATATAGTTAAAACGAAGCTGACTTCCGCACAGGAGCATTACAGAAATAAAGAGCGCTGTATTTTTTGTGATATACTGAATCAGGAAAAGGATGAAGGAACACGGATCGTTTATGAAAATCAGGACTTTATCGCTTTCTGTCCGTTCGCTTCGTCTCTGCCTTTCGAGGTTATGATATTCCCGAAACGGCACACGCATTGCTTTGAAAAAACTGACGATTCTGAACTCAGCGGGCTGGCGGACATTGTCCGCGAGGTTTTCGGCAGGCTTCATAAATGTCTGGAGAATCCGCCGCTGAACATGGTGGTGCATACTTCACCGCCTGTGGTCAAAAGACCGTCACAGCCTAACTACTGGCAGAGCATTGAGCAGGATTTCCACTGGCACATAGAGATAACGCCAAGACTTTCCGGTATCGCAGGGTTCGAGTCCGGAACAGGCTTCTACATCAATCCCGTCTCTCCCGAAAGCGCGGCGGGTTTTCTTAAAGGAGTGAACTGAAAATATGATCGTTGCCCATATCACAAGTGAGGTTTATCCTTTTTCCAGAACAGGGATGCTTGGGGATTCAGTTTACGGGCTTGCCAAGTCGCAGGCTCAGCTTGGCGAGTGCATCCATGTTCTTTCTCCGATGTATACATCAGCAGGGTGCTACGAACCTTATGAATGTCAGTTTGAGAGGTCTTTCAGCATCTTTTCCGCAGGAATGACCTACTCTTTTGACGTGTATACTGCGCAGACGGACGGCGTTAAGTTTGTTTTTTTCCGCAACGATGATTTTTTCAACCGCAGATATATCTACGGCACTTCCAGTTATGACTATTCCGATAACGATATCCGTTTCGGAATGTTCTGTCTTGCGTGTTTGCAGTATCTCCGCGAAAAAGCTCTCAATCCTGATATAATCCATTGCCACGAATGGCAGGCGGGGCTGGTTCCGGTTTATAAACACCTTTTCTATGAAGATATTAAAGCGAAAACCGTTTTTACTATACACGACATCACTTTTCAGGGGGTGTTCGGTAAGTTTTCAATACAGACCCTCGGACTTCCTTGGGAGATGTATAATATTGAAGAACTTGAGTTTTATGAAAATATCAGCCTTCTGAAAGGCGGGGCGACACATTCGGATTTCATAACGCTTTTAAGTCCGACCTATGCCAGAGAGGTGCAGACGGATGAGAATTCGTTTGGTCTCGGTTCGTTCATGGCTAAGTTTCAGGACAGGATAGAGGGAATACTTGGCGGTGTGGACTACGAAAGGTTCGACCCTGAAACGGATATCTTCATAAAAAAACGATACTCTGCTGCCAGTGTTTCAGATAAGCTTATCAATAAAGAGGATTTCCTCATGGAAACCGGACTTAAGGATATTGAAAGACCTTTGTTTCTGGTGGAGACGAAATTCACTGAACGGAAAGGTCTGGAGCTGATAGCTGACAGTGCGGACAAACTTGCTGAGATACCAGCGAATTTTGCTTTTCTGGGCTATGGCGAACCGAAATATTGTTCAAAATTTAAGGAAATAGCAAATAATTATGACAATATTTTCACATCAATCGGTATAAGTGAGGCTATGCTCCACAAAGCATACGCAGCGGCTGATTTTGTTTTGCGCCCGTCGCTTACGGAACCCTGCGGAAAAAGTCAGATAGTTGGTATGAGATACGGCGCACTGCCCGTTGTCAGACGTACCGGAGGACTTATTGACACAGTCGTCGATATAAGCGAGCCTGACGGTTACGGCTTTTTTATGGACGGATACAGTCGTCACGATTTGATAAAACAGATTAATAGAGCAGTGGATTTTTTCCAAAATAGAGATATATTGTATAAATATGCCGCCAAAGTTATGGGGCTTAATTTCTCATGGACAGAAACGGCGGAGAAATTTTTAGGGGTTTATCAGAGGATTCTTGGAGGCAACCGATGAAATTTAAAGAGATGAGCAAGGCGGAGCTATACGAAGTCGCCAAAAAATTCAACATTAAGAACAGAAGTGCGATGTCAAAGGATGAACTTGTCAAAGCCTTGTCCAAGTATGAGAAAACAGTGTCAAAAAGTGATGAACCCACACGACAGACAGTGACCAGCCCTATGCCGGAACAGCCTAAACAGGATGTTTATGTTCCGAAAAAGGAATATCCTATTCCTGACAGATATAATATTGATACCGTTGTTCTTCTTCCCGTAAACCCCAAAAAGGAATACGTCTACTGGGAAGTTTCCGACAAAACAGTCGATGGTTTTTGCTCCGAATTCAACACGGTGGATCCTGTCTTTATACTGAAAGTATACGCAGGGGAAGACGATTCAGTTTCCGAACTTGCCAGCGTTCGCGTGGGCAAATACGGCAACTGGTATTTCGACCTCTACTGCCCAGGACAAAGGCTCTGGTCTGAAATAGGAATGCTTGACTCAACAGGCACCTACCATATGATTTCCGCTTCCAAGAAGATACTGATGCCCGCTGACAGGATAAGCGACCTCATCGACGAGGAGACATGGATGACAGTCGGCGAAAATATTGAGAAGATATACACCCTTTCAGGCGTTACAGATATGCAGAAGGAAGAGCTTCTTTCCAGTGCGAGAATGCACTCTGAGCTTTTCAAAAAACTGCACAAAGCGGAGGGCGGAATGTCCTCTTCGACACTTGCCCGCAAAGGCGGTGAATGATGCCGAAAGGTTACTGGATGCTGGTGCTCCACTCGCACCTGCCATTCGTAAAGCATCCTGAATATGAATATTTCCTTGAAGAGCAATGGTTTTATGAAGCTATATCAGAAACGTATCTTCCAATTCTGAAATACATGAAGCGGATGGAGGACGAAGGCGTCCACTTCCGTTTTGCTGTGTCCGTTACACCTCCGCTGGCGGAGATGATGTGTGATCCGCTCCTTATGGGCAGATATGAACAGCATCTGGATAAGCTCATCGAACTTTCGGAAAAAGAAATAACCCGCACGAAAGGCACCTGTTTCGAGCATCTTGCATTTATGTACAGAGACCGCTTCAAAGACCTGCGTGATTTCTATTACGGCTGGCTGGGCAGAAGCCTCATAAACGGCTATAAACACTTTCTTGAAAAGGGATATATCGACGTTATAACTTGCGGATTCACACACGGGTTCCTCCCGCTTCTGAACAACACCACAAACGCTGTGCGCGCTCAGATAGAGCTTGCGGTGCGCAGTCATGCGGAAAAGTTCGGACAGCCGCCCAAAGGAATCTGGCTGCCTGAATGTGCATATTTTGACGGGCTGGACGCTGTGCTTGCCGAATACGGCATACGGTATTTCTTTGTGGACACCCATGGTGTTCTCTATGCGAAACCGAGACCCAGATTCGGCGTTTACGCACCTGTTTATACGGAGAACGGCGTTGCTGCTTTCGGGCGGGACTATTATTCGTCAAAACAGGTCTGGAGTTCAAAAGAGGGTTACCCGGGCGACGAGTATTACAGAGACTTCTACCGTGACATAGGTTACGACCTTGACCACGAATACATAAAACCCTACATCAGCCCCGACGGTGAGCGTGTGTTCACTGGGCTTAAATACCACAGGATAACCGGCGATTCGGACTATAAAGAGTTCTATCAGCCGGAGATCGCCTCCCAAAAAACCGTCGACCATGCGAAGCATTTTGTACAAGGACGTGAAAAACAGGTTGAGGAGATTGCGGAACTTATCGACCGCAGACCGATGGTGGTTTCTCCTTACGATGCGGAGCTTTTCGGTCACTGGTGGTTCGAGGGTCCTGAATTTTTGTATAACGTATTCAGAGAGATGGATAAATCCGATGTCGTGAAGGCTCTTACGCCGCTTGAATATCTGCATGAATACCCGACGAATCAGGTTGTTAAGGTCAATCCGTCGTCATGGGGCGATAAAGGCTATTACGATGTGTGGCTGAATCAGGGCAACGACTGGATATACAGACATCTGCACTTTATGTCTGACAGTATGGTGAATCTGGCGAAGTATCACCATAATACAGGCGACGATACTATCCGCAGATGCCTGAACCAGATGTCGAGGGAACTTTTCCTTGCACAGTCAAGCGACTGGGCGTTTCTGGTTACAACGGGTACCGCTATTGAATACGCTGTTCAGCGCACGAAGGAACACATATATAATTTCCTGCGCCTGAAAGAGATGGTTGAAAACAGAGATTTCGATTACGCCTTTTTGGGGGCGGTAGAAAATAAAAACAGCATATTCCAGTCAATGGATTTCAGAATTTACTGCTAGGAGGAGACTGTATGATAAGTAAAAAAATGGTGAAAGCGCTCAACAAACAGCTTAATTTCGAGCTGTATTCAGCATATGTGTATCTGGCGATGGCAGCCAATTCAAACACAATGGGACTCAAAGGATTTTCCAACTGGTTTCACGTTCAGTTTCAGGAAGAGCTGTTCCATGCGGACAGATTCTACAACTATATTCTGGATCAGGACGGCGAAGTTGAGCTTGAGCAGATAGAAAAACCGAAAAAAGAATATAAAGACGCTTATGAGCTTTTCGATGAAACGCTCACACACGAAAGAGAAGTTACAAAAAGAATCTACGAACTCGCTTCACTTGCTCTGGAAGAAAAGGATCACGGAACCCACAGCTGGCTCCAGTGGTTCATCACAGAACAGCAGGAGGAAGAGGCGAACGTTAAAGATATCAAAGACAAGCTGAAACTGGCGGGAAGCACCGGACAGGGGCTTTTCATGATAAACGCCGAGCTTGCAACAAGGGTATACGTTCAGCCCACGGTTCCCGGTTCACAGGCATAATACAAACCAAATACAAAATTGGAAAACCCCTTGGATACGAGGGGTTTTTTTGTCAGCTGAGATTTATGAAGATACTTTATATTGAGGATGATCTGCGGCTTGCTGAGCTGATAAAAGATTATCTGGAAAAGAACGGTTTTGAAGTTCTTCTTGCCCATGACGGCGAAGAGGGTATGAACACTGCAATAAAGCTGCAGCCTGAAATAGTGCTTTTGGATATGATGCTTCCCGGAATGAACGGCATGGAGATATGTAGAAGGATAAGACACGGTTTCAGCGGATTCATTCTTTTTCTGACGGCGCAGGATGACAACATGGACGAGGTTGCTGCCCTTGAAATGGGTGCAGACGACTATATTACAAAACCTATTGAGCCACGCGTTCTTTTGGCAAGACTGCGTGCAGTATCAAGAAGATACGCCGGAAAACCTTCGGCATTGTTCTATTTCTGCGGACTGGAGATAGATACCGGCGCCCGCAAAGTGACTCTTGACGGGAAAGAAGTTATTCTGTCGCCGAATGAATATGAGCTGCTTATTTTCCTTGCGGAAAATGCCGGACTTACAATGAGCCGCGACGATATATCTGAAAGACTGCGCGGAATAAACTACGACGGGCTGGACAGAACAGTCGATATAACTGTTTCCAGACTGAGGAAGAAAATTGGCGACAGCGATAAGCGCCCTGAAAAAATAAAAACTGTCTGGGGAAAGGGTTATATGCTTGTTAAAGACATGGGTGCTCCCAGATGAAAAAGCTGTTTGCATATGCAGCGATTTTCTTTATGGCAGTCATATTGTCGGGAAATGCCCTGACCAACAATGCCTTAAGAGTTTTTTTCAAAAATGAGGTTCTGGAGACCAACGTTTTTATCGGCGAAACTCCCATGGAAATGTTCACAGATATTCTTCAGAAAATGAGTGCCAAAGAGAGACGCGAGTATATTTCCGAATATACAAATCGTCACGGTTATCCACTTGAGATAGTGAATCTGAGCGAAATACCGGCAGATGAGCGCGCAGCCGTTATGAACGGTTCCGTTGTGACAAACATGGAAGGAGACCTGTTCAAAAAACGGATTCCCGGTTCGGATGACGTGTTTATCCTCGGACCTTTTAAAATCAGGCAGTACGGTCTTTATCTTCTCGTGATGGCTAATATGATAGCTATTTCTTTCATATTTTTATGTACCTTCTTTTTTGTTTTTTATATCTGGAAAGAAATGGAGAAGATAGGCAAAGCGGCTTCCGCTTTCGGCAGGGGTGATTTCAGCTACAGGATAAAAGCCGGAAGAGCCACTTTTATAAAACCGATCGCAGCTATATTTAACGATATGGCGCAGCGAACGAGTGACCTTATTTCTTCCCACAGGGATCTTACCAACGCGCTTGCTCATGAGCTTAAAACACCTATAGCATGCATGAAATTTGAGATAGAGAAACTGGCATCTTCTGTGCCGGATACGGAGGCATTGAACGGTATAAGGAAAGATTCCGAAAGACTGGAGAGTCTTATATCTTCCATGCTTACCTATGCGAGACTTAACAGAAGAGAGGATTTCACCTCGGTTAAAAATATCAACGTATGCGAATGGGTACACGATTACGCCGGAACTGTCGCAGGACAGGTGGAAACTGTCGCAGATGAATCCTGTAAAGACGTTTTTATCAACGCTGACGAGAAGCTGATCAATATTGCAGTTAATAACCTTGTTGGCAACAGTCTGAAATACTCAGGGACTAAGGCGGAGCTGTCAGTTCGATGTGTTGACGGGGATGTTATAATTGCTGTGAACGACAGAGGTCCCGGGCTTGACAAAGATACAATAGATAAACTTTTCAAGCCTTTTTACAGACCGGATGGACAGTCGGCTGAGGGACAAGGGTTGGGGCTTGCCATAGTTAAAAAGATAGCAGAACTTCACGGTGGAACGGTAACGGCGAAAAACCGGGAAGGCGGCGGCGCCTCTTTTTCTCTGATACTCAGATCAGTCTCTGTTACAATTTGATACATTTTTAAAACAAAATCAAAACAGATTGTATTTTTCATTTCTGATAGCCTGTTTTCTGATAAACAGGAGGAGAAAATGAAAAAAATACTAACGGTATTATTCGCTACCATGTTTTTTGCCTTTTCAGCTTATGCAGAAGAAAAGAAAGAAAACGGGTTTTACGGCAATGTTGAACTTGTCGGTGGTTTTCTGACAGGTGAACCGGCAGGTGATGAGGCATGGGGCGATGATGACAAATTAACGAACCTTTCCGGCAGCAACGGAAATGAAAATGTTGCTGCTGTTCTGCTTAATTTCCTTGTGGGTTATCATTTTGAAGGGTCAAAAATCGATGCATCTCTTGCACTGGATACTCTCGGCGACGGTCTTATCCTTAAGCTTGCCAAATCTGCTGACAGTGTGGGGACAATTTATGTTTCAGGCTCAGTGAATGCCGCGAATGTTTGGAAAGATCCCTATAAAAATGCGCCTCTGAACGGCGGCTCAACTGAATATGACAGGGACAAAACCTTTATGATCACAACCAAGGCCGAAGTGGGCATTGATTCTATAATGGGTTCCGGAGCTTTTTTTGCGGTTGAAGGAGGACAGCAGAGTGTTGATGACGATGATGTGACTGATGACCGTCTGAAACGTGATGCTGATTTTGCAGGTGCAGCTGTCGGATGGCTGTTCAGATTTTCCGATCATAACTCTCTTAAAATTTCGCTGAATGCCCGTAGTTATGACGCAGATGGAAGTTTTGAAGACAGAAATGAAGCGAAATTCAGTATATTTCACAGATATAGTACAAAAAGATTCGATTTTGATACAGGATACCGCGCTGTTGCAACTGAATATGATAATAAAAATACATATTTTGATAAAAAAAGGGAAGATAATGAAGGAATGTTTTCCCACAGGACAACATTTAAGGAACCTTTCGATTTGAAAAATACATATTTGTACGGTCAGATAATCTTTTCAGCAAAAGAATCTAATATAGATTTTTATGAAGGGAACAAAACAGTCGGTCTGATAGGAATCGGACTTAATTATTAAGATTCAGGCAGGGGCTTAAACCCCTGCCTCTTTATATCAGTTGAACAGTCCTGAACTAAGGTATCTTTCGCCTGAATCGGGAAGTATTACGACTATATTCTTACCTTCAAGCCCCATCTCGTCCGCGGCGTTGATCGCGGCGGCGACAGCGGCTCCGGAGGATATTCCGCAGATTATTCCTTCGTCCTTTGCCATCATTCTGGAATAGTCCAGTGCAACTGAATCTTCCACGGTTTCCATGCGGTCGAGTATCTTAAGGTCGAGCGTTTCGGGGATGAACCCTGCGCCGATGCCCTGAATCCCGTGGGGACCCGGTTTCAGTTTTTCGCCTTTAAGTTTCTGGCTGATCACAGGGCTTTTTGTCGGCTCAACGCCAACGATGATAACGTTTTTTCCTGCCCGCTCTTTCAGAAACCTTCCGATACCTGTTATGGTGCCGCCCGTTCCGATGGACGAAACGACCATGTCCACGCATCCGTCAGTGTCTCTGAGGATTTCTGGACCTGTTGTTTTTTCATGCACCAGAGGGTTGTACGGGTTGCGGAACTGATTTGCGAGGTAATATTTTTCAGGGTTCTCGGCAAGCATCCTGTCTGCTTCGGCAACGGCTCCTGCCATGCCTTTCGCGCCGTCCGTAAGGATGAGTTTCGCGCCGAAAGCCTTCATCATCATACGCCTTTCAAGGCTCATATTGTCAGGCATCACAATGACGACCTCATAACCCAGCGCCGCGCCTGCGAACGCAAGACCTATTCCTGTATTACCGCTGGTGGCTTCCAGAACGGACATTCCTGATTTAATCTCGCCGTTTTTTATCGCTTCGTTAAAGATGAACGCGCCCACTCTGCATTTAACGGAATATGCGGGGTTGCGCCCTTCAACCTTAACAAGGATATTATTTTTTTCGGAACCCTTTATCTTGTTCAGTTTTATCAGAGGAGTTTCGCCTATGGCAAGGGTGTTGTTGTCAAAGACCTTCATGCCACTCCGAATCCTTCTTCTTTAATAGCGGATGTGATTGATGATTCTTCCAGAGAATCTTCAAATTTAACTGTGACTGTACCTTTTTCAAGGTTTACGTCACATGACTGAACGCCGTCAAGCTCTGTAACAGCCTCTGTAACTGTCATAACGCAATGTTTGCACTTCATTCCTGATACGTTGAAAACTTTTTCTTTCATTGAAAACCTCCGTATGACCGGGCGTTATTGTCCGCCTTAGTTGACAATTTCCTCCATTTCTTATATTTTTGCAATACAAAACAAAATAAGACATATATTATTTTGCCTATATAAGGGGGTTTATCATGGCAAAAGTTCAGAGCCTGAACATAAGCAGGGAAAAGGGCGTTAAGAAAACGCCTGTGGACAGCGTAGAGCTTATCACCGATTTCGGTATTAAGGATGACGCGCACGCAGGAAAGTGGCACAGACAGGTGAGTCTGCTTGCCACAGAAAGCATTCAGAAGATGAAGGACAAAGGGCTGAACGTCGACAGCGGCGACTTTGCGGAGAACATCACAACAGAGGGTGCAGACCTCTTAAGCCTTGCTGTTGGCGACACCGTTATGGTTGGCGGTGTTGAACTGACCATCAGCCAGCTTGGGAAACTCTGCCACCACAGATGCGCTGTGTATTACGCCGCAGGCGACTGCGTTATGCCGCGCGAAGGTATTTTCGGCGTTGTCCGCAACGATGGAAAAGTTAAAGTGGGCGACGAATTCACTATTACCCGCAAAGAAGGACTTTCCGTATGCGTCATAACTCTCAGCGACAAGGGAAGCAAAGGCGAGCGTGTTGATGAGACAGGTCCCGCAGTTGCAAAGATGCTCAACGACAGACTGAAAGTCTGCTTCACCAGGAATGAAGTTATGGCGGATGAGCAGAAAGAGCTTGAAGACGCTCTTAAATATATGTGCGATCTGCAAAAGTTCGACCTTGTTGTGACCAACGGCTCAACAGGCGTTTCTCCCCGCGACATAGCTCCGGATGCAACTCTGAACGTCATTGAAAGACGTCTGCCCGGTTTTGAAGAGGCTATGCGCATGAAGAGCTTTGAAAAGACAAACCGCGCACTTATCAGCCGCGCTGTTGTAGGTGTACGCGGCAAAACACTCATAATAAACGTTCCCGGCAGCCCTAAAGGCGCTGTGGAGAATCTTGACGTCGTTGTTGACGCCATTCCCCACTGCATCGAAAAACTGCAGGGATCACAGGCGGACTGCGCTCAGTGAAGGACTACCCGCTCTATATAGCTCTGGACGGAATTGACGGCTGCGGCAAGACAACTCTTTCACAGGGCATTTACAAAGAATTTATGAAGCTCGGCAGACGGGTGAAACTCACCCGCGAGCCGGGCGGTACTGAGGTGGGGATGCTTCTGCGCCAGCTTTTGGTGAACCAGAAGTTCTCACTCGAACCGGAGACGGAGCTTATGCTCTATTGTGCGGACAGGCTTGAACATCAGACAAAGCTTGTTCTGCCGAACCTTGAAGCGGGCAGGGACGTTATCAGCGACAGATTTCTGTCGTCAACTTATGCATATCAGATTTTCGGAAGGGGACTGGATAAGCCGTTTCTGGATTTTCTGAGCAAACACAGCGTAAAGAGGATGCCGGACATCACCTTTATCATCGACATAGACCCGAAGACAGCCCTTGACAGGGCGATTGCCAGACTGAAACGTGACGGCATGATGCAGGATGAGGGTAAGTTTGAGTCGCTTGGCACGGAGTTTTATGAAAAGGTACACGAAGGGTTCGTATGGTATGCTGACACCCACGAGAACGTATGGACGATAAACGGAATGCAGGCGCCCGAAGCAGTGCTTTCTGATGTTATTGCTATATTGGATAATTTTATATGAACGTAATAGGGCATGAAAGAGAGAAGGAGATATTCGGACGGGTTCTGAAAGAGAACAGGCTCCATCATGCCTATATTCTGAGCGGGCGGGACGGCATCGGCAAAAAGCTTTTCGCAAAGGAACTTGCAAAGGCGCTTTTGTGCGAGAACGGCTCGTTCATGGAAAACTGTAAATGCCGCCACTGCACACTTGCTGACAGCGGTTCGCATCCTGATATACACATTGTTGAGGAATCACCGCTTAAAATAGACAGGGCGCGCGAGATTTCCTCTAACGCCTTTATGACGCCACTTTCGGCATCGAGAAAAGTTTACATCATTGACAGCGCGGACACCTTTGGGCTGGAGGCTGCAAACGCCCTGCTGAAGACCCTTGAGGAACCGCCGGAAGATACGCATTTTTTCCTTATCACATCGAGATATACGCAGGTTCTGCATACCATCAGGTCAAGATGTATAAACATAGGCTTCGGAGTGCTTTCAGACGAAGAGGTTGCAAGCGTAGTCCGTCTGCACTCTCAGAAGACCGATGAAGAGATAGAAAGGGCTGTTTCCATAAGCTCCGGTTCTGCCGGATACGCTCTTTATCTGCTGGAAAGCATGGAAAAACAGCCTGAATTCAATAGCAGGCTTAATCCTGTTGAACTGTTCTATGAGATAGAATCACTGGACGACAAGGACAAGATTCGGGCATACTGCGCTTCGCTGTACGGATATCTTCTTGAAAGGTATAAGAAAACAGGTAGCGAAACTATGCTCGCATTTTCCAACTATTTGCTGGATATTTTGAAAAGGCTTGAGTATAATGTCAGTTTAGACATATTCAGGTTTGACCTGTACATAAAAACTGTTGAGGTACTTAGTGAAAAAAGTTAATGCCATTGGCGTGGCTTTCAAGCCCGCGGGCAAGATATATGATTTCCTCTCCTGTGGGGTAGAGGCGCGATTTGGAGAAAAAGTTATAGTTGAAACTGAAAAGGGCGAGGATATGGCAAACGTCATCCACTCTGCCCGTGAAATAGAGGTTGACGACAAAGCTGAAATGAAAAACGTTGTCCGCAAGGCTACCATGGCGGATTTTGAACAGAGAAAACTGAACGCGGCGGACGAGCCTGCGGCTTTTAAAGCCTGTAAAGAATTTGTGGTTCAGCATAATCTGGATATGAAACTTCTGAAAGCTGAATATACGCTGGACAGAAGCAAGCTGACATTCTTCTTCACCGCCGACGGCAGAATAGACTTCCGCCAGCTTGTGCGCGACCTTGCGCGTGTTTTCCGCACCCGTATCGAAATGCGTCAGGTGGGCGTGCGCGACGCCACCAAGATGATAGGCGGATTCGGACTTTGCGGAAAAGAATTCTGCTGTTCAACATTCCTTAGAAAATTTGATAACATTTCAATAAAAATGGCGAAAGACCAGAACCTTATCCTTAACCCCACGAAGATATCAGGGGTTTGCGGAAGGCTCATGTGCTGTCTGATGTATGAAAAGGACGCATATGACGGCGACATCGTTTCCTGTGCGGGATGCAGAAAAGAGGAGATGATGGACGGCGACGACATGGTGCGCCTTAAAGACCTGCTTGACGATCATTCCGGAGGAGACATATGAGCGGCAGAACATTTTATATCACCACGCCCATCTATTATGTAAACGACGTTCCACACATAGGTCACGCATACACGACGGTTGCGTGCGACACCGTGAGCAGATATAAAAGACTGTGCGGATACGATGTTTTCTTCCTTACAGGAACCGACGAACACGGTCAGAAGATCGAGCAGGCGGCGCAGAAACGCAACATAACCCCCAAAGCGCTGGCAGATGAGGTTGTTCAACGGTATCAGAGCCTCTGGAAAGTTCTCAATATCTCGAATACCGATTTCATCCGTACAACAGACGAAAAACATAAGGCAGCCGTGCGCAAGATTTTCCGCACAATGCGCGATAAAGGCGATATATACATCGACCACTACGAGGGCTGGTACTGCACACCCTGTGAGACCTACCTCACAGAAACACAGCTTCTGGACGGCAACTGCTGTCCTTCGTGCGGACGCGAAACAAGCAAGCTGAAAGAACCCAGCTATTTCTTCAAAATGAGCAAATACGGCGATCAGCTTCTTAAACATATTGAAGAAAATAAAGATTTCATCCGTCCCGAATCGAGACGCAACGAGATAATCTCGTTTATAAAAGAGGGTCTGCGCGACCTTTCGGTTTCACGCGTATCTTTCAAATGGGGAATCCCTGTTCCGGAAGATGAAGACCACGTTATCTATGTGTGGCTGGATGCGCTGACAAACTATATCGCGGCTCTTGGCTATGGCGTGGATGATGACAGCAATTTCAAAAAATACTGGCCTGCGGATTTCCATGTGGTGGGTAAAGATATACTTCGTTTCCACACCGTCTATTGGCCTACAATGCTTTTAAGCGCGGGAGTTGAACTCCCCAAAAGCGTGTTTGCTCACGGCTGGTGGACTGTGGAAGGACAGAAGATGTCCAAATCCATGGGTAACGCAATTGACCCCAACTGGCTGGTTGAAAAATTCGGCGTGGATGCCATCCGCTATTTCCTTCTGCGCGAGGTTCCGTTCGGACTGGACGGCGACTTCTCGTTCAAAGGGCTTATACACCGCATCAACGGCGACCTTGCCAACGACCTCGGCAACCTGCTGAACCGTACCATGGGTATGGTTAACCGTTATTTTGACGGTATCGTTCCCGCATGCAGTGTTAAGGGCGAATATGACGAGGCTCTGGAAGCACTTGTCAGCAGAGTGTTTGACGAAGTTGACGGTCACCTGAACAACCTTGCGTTCAACAAGGCGCTCGCATCCCTTTGGGAACTGGTGAGCGGACTTAACAAATATATCGACGACAACGCACCCTGGGCGCTTGCCAAGGACGAAGCGAAAAAAGATGCACTCGGTTCAGTGCTTTACACTGTACTTGACGGCATCCGTCTCGTATCGCTCCTGCTGTATCCGTTCATACCCGACACAGCGGTGAAGATACGCAAACAGCTTAATACATCACTTGATATAGAAAAAGCTGATGAAAAATCGCTGAAAGCTGTCAGAAAGCTTGAAAGCGGACAGAAACTCGGCGAAGCTGAACAGCTTTTCCCCAGAATCGACGAAAAAGAGATGCTGGAATCGCTGAAACCAGCTGAAAAACCTGTGGAGAAGAAAGAAGAGGTCGTTGAAGACATAGATTTCGCGTATTTCTCCAAAATGTTGCTGAAAGCGGCAAAGGTTGTTGAGGCTGAGAAAGTGGAAAAATCCGACAAACTTCTCAAACTCAAAATAGACATAGGCGGCGGAGAGACCCGTCAGGTTGTTTCCGGTATCGCGAAAAGCTACAGCGCAGACGACATGAAGGGCAAGACCGTTGCGGTTGTCGCCAACCTGAAACCTGCGAAGCTTATGGGCATCGTTTCCGAAGGGATGATACTTGCCGCCACTGTGGGAGACAAACACGTCGTTGTGGAACTTCCCGACAGTATTGAAGCGGGAACAATAATAAAGTAATATTCCCATTTATTGAGTTTGCAATGATAAACAAAAAAGGCAGTCCGCTGCACCATCAGTTCCTTATGGAACTGAAAAGCGCGGGCGAAGCGGGGGCTTTCTTTACGGATTCCCACGCGCATATACACATGGAACCCCTTGCAGAGGATATGGAAGGGGTTATCAGCCGCGCGGACGAGAACTATGTCCGCCGCATCGTAACCATCGGCTGCGGGCTTGAGGACAGTCTCCTTGCGCAGAAAGCCGCCGCATCGCACGAACGCGTATTTTTCGCCGCCGGCATCCACCCCCACGATTCCTCCAGCTACGATTTTTCTGAGGCTTACGATGACTCTGATGTAACCAAAGGTTTTCATAAACTGTTTACGTATCCGAAATGTATCGCTATCGGCGAGATAGGTCTGGATTACTTCTATGATCTTTCTCCGCGCGACGTGCAGCAGAAGGTTTTCCGTCATTTCCTGCAGCTTGCAAAAGAATATAAAAAACCTGTGGTCATACACAACCGCGATTCAGCGGAGGATTGCGTACGCATCCTTGACGAAGAGGTGCGCGGACGGGACAGAAACGGTATAATCCACTGTTTCAGCGGCGACATCCAGCTTTTGCGGTGGGCGCTGGACAACGGTTTTTATATATCGTATGCCGGACCTGTCACCTATTCAAAATCAGACGACCTGCGGGCGACGCTTCAATATGTCCCTGTTGACCGTTTGCTCACGGAAACAGACTCCCCGTACCTCTCCCCGATGCCGTTGCGCGGCAAAACAAACGAGCCTGCAAACACCGTTTACAACGCATACGAAATTTCCATAATAAAAAGCATGAATTTATATGAATTTGCGGTACAATTGGAAAAGAACTACAATACCCTTTTTCAGGCCTGATTATGAAACACAATGTTTTACTGGTAGATGACAATGAATTGGAGCTGTTTGCTCTCAGAGAACTTTTTGAGGCAGAGGGCTACGAGGTTGATACTGCGGAGAACGGACTTTTTGCCCGGGATATGGTGAAGGATAAGGAATATGACATAATCATAACTGATCTTGTCATGCCGGTGTCCGACGGAATACAGTTTCTGTATTCACTCGGCTCAGCGGGCAGAGAGATCCCCGTCATCGTTCTCACAGGTTTCAACAGAATAGACAACATGCTGAACGCATTCCAGATGGGTGCTGTGGATGTGCTTTATAAACCTTATGACGTGTCCCAGCTTCTTGAGCTTTGCGCCAAGGTTTTGAAGAAAAATCAATCTTAACGGAGGTTTATATGACAATAAATGTTAACAAAATCCTTTATCCTACGGATTTCTCCGATCCGTCGGCATACGCGCTGAACTATGCTGCGGAGATGGCGAAGCTGTTTGATGCCGAGCTTGAACTTCTGCACGTTATGCTGGACGAAAGCCAGCTTGTGTCCTTTTACCTGCCGCAGATAACAGTGCAGAACCTCGCGAAGGATATGGAGGACGGAGCTACGGCGAAACTTCAGGAGTTCATTGCGAACGCAAAGGTTCTTGAAGGTGTCAAATATAAATACACCATGGCGAAAGGTATTGCCGACGAAGAGATAGTGCGTGTTGCGCAGGAATCAGGCACAGACCTTATCGTTATCGGTACACACGGACGCACAGGATTTGAACACGTTCTTTTCGGCTCGACAGCGGAAAAGGTTGTTCGCAAGGCTCCTTGTCCTGTTCTTTCAGTCAGGAAAAAAGCAGAAGAGTAGATACGGGGCGTTTCATACGCCCCTTTTTTATTTCTGTTTATAAGCGTCATATTTCTGCGTTGTTCTCAAAAAAATATTGCTCATGTACAATTTTCGTACACTCCGCATATTTTTTTTCGCCCGCCTTGAACTATTCGCTTCTAAACAGAAATCGGGGAACAAGCGTACTCAACTTTTCAGATAATCTTCCAGCCCCGAAAACCTTTCCGTCTGCCTGTTAAGATATGTCTTGATTGCTGTTTCGCTTGATATCACGGTCAGCTTTTCCTTTGCACGCGTAACGGCAGTGTAGAAAAGTTCCCGTGTGGCAATGGGGGAGTCAGATTCGGGCAGAACCAGAATCACATGGTCAAATTCCGAACCCTGACTTTTATGCACTGTCATGGCGTAAACGTTCACCCATGAGGGCATACGCATCACGCCGACAGGTCTTTCCCTGCCTGCGAAATATGCTTTCATTCCGTCCCGTTTAACCACAAGTCCGGTCTCTCCGTTGAAAAGATTCATGGAGTAATCGTTCTCTGTTATCATAATAGGCTGTCCGTGAAAGTATTTTTCCGTACTGCTGCGCAACCCCTCACGGGAGAGAGCCGCCAGTGCAAAGCTGTTTATCGCCTGTGTGCCGAACCGACCTGTGACATTGGGGCAGAGGATTATTGATTTTGCCGCCGCCTCAAGCATCATTTGCGGGTCGCTTTCAGCTACGGTTTTTTTGTACAGATCAATGATGTATTTCCTGAAAAAGCCCATTATGTCGGTGTCTGACGGGATAAATTCGATTTTTTGTGTAGTGTCGTTACAGATAACATCCAGAGCAGTTTCGCTGTCGCCAACGCGGCATGCCTTCGCCAGTCTGCCTATACCCAGCGTATCGTCAAACCTGTGACTTTCAGTGAGTGCAACTGTAATGTCCGATATGCTCTGTCCGTTCGCTAAAACTTCTGTGTCGGCATATTTTTTTATTATCGATGCTCTTTCCTGTGAGAAAACATCTGTCTGGGAAGCTGTGCAGATGTCGCCCAGAACCGAGCCGGGCATAACTGATGATAGCTGGTCTTTGTCGCCCAGAAGAATCAGTCTTGCGTGAGGTTTCAGTGAGTTTACAAGTTCGCTCATCATTTTCAGGTCAACCATGGATGCTTCATCAACTATCACCACGTCGTATGACATGGGATATTCAGGGCTGAAACGGCTTCTGTCGCGGCTTCCGCTGGTACCCAAAAGCCTGTGCAGTGTCACGGCTTTCAGCCCGTCCGCTTCGTTTAGTGTTTCGTTCAGCCTGTTCGCTGCCTTTCCCGTCGGTGCGGTGAGCGCTATGTTCAGCGGAGTGTCCGAAAGGGCGTTGAGGATATTCAGCACCTTGCGGACGGTTGTGGTTTTGCCTGTGCCGGGTCCTCCGGTGATAACGCAGAAACCTGAAAGGCATGCGCAAAGAGCCGCCGCCTTCTGCATGTTTGCCCCTTCGCCGAATTCTTTTATGAGAAGCTCTTTCAGCTTTTCGCCGTCAGATATAGCAATTTCAGAGCTTTTTCTGATGAAATCTCCCACCAGCTTTTCACTTCGGTAGAACGCCGCCAGATACAGTCTTCCGCCTGTAAATATCACAGGCGCGCTTTCATCCTCCGCAATGGCACCGCTTGCAGCTATTTTTTGTATATTCTCTCTGGAAAAAGTCGTGTCCAGTTCTTCTTTAAAGTCTTTATAAAAAGGCAGAATATCTATTCTGTCGGTTTTAAGGCATGTGTGTTCGGTTGAAACGGCATAGAACAGCACGGCGAAGAACAGGTGTGCTTCTGGGCAGTCGAAAACTGCGCACATCTGTTTTGCAAACTGCACGTCTATGTCGCGCAGTTGTCCGTTTTCGTATAAAACATCAGCCGTATTCATAATTCAACCGCCGTTTTTGCCATTTTTTCTATTATTTCGCGCTTCGGTTTATGCAAAAAGATGCCGTTATTGCCGGATTGCTCCACACCACGCATGAAAACGTATATCCCGCCGCCGATATGCCTGTCAAAATCGTAGTCCGGCAGGTATCTTGTCAGATGAACGTGCAGTGCCAGCGTATATATATAAAGCTGTAAGTAATAGTGGCTGTTAAGCATTTCGTCAAACATCCTGCTTTGGGAATAATCCTCTGCTTTGCCGCCTAAAAAGTTTGATTTCCAGTCCAGAATGTAAAATCTGTCGTCAGTTTTAAAAATCAGGTCGGCAAAACCTGTCAGAAACCCCTTAACAGCGGTGAAATCCAGTGTGGATGCCGCTTTCGCAAATTCCGTTTCGCCTGCTTCAAGGAAGATGTCAGCTATCTGCTTCGCATCGAAACGACAGGTGGAGAGATTGAACTCCATCTCGTGTACGAAATCTTCTCGGTTGATACCTGCAAGGGTGATGCCGTCTGTAAGTTCTTTGGTAAGAATGGTATGTATGTTATCCGCTACTGACGGAATGAATTTTTCGTCAAAAAAGTATTGTTTCAGCCTGTCTTTCACAATGGATTCGATGTCTTTTCTGTCTACGCTTTCAAGTGAGATATCTTCCATGCACTCGTGGAGACAGTTACCCGCCTTCGCGCCTCTGGGAAAGGTGAATATGCTGTAGCCGAAAGTTTTTTCCACTGTCTGCGGTGCGAACTGATCTGTGTCGCGGTCGGACGATGCCTTGTGAACCAGTCTGGAAAAACTGTTCATCTGCCAGCTTTCGCGTATCTGCCCGTTGAAAACACGGTTTTGTGTTTCCGGCGTCGGGCGTTCCGGTTTATAAATCTGAACAACAGTTTCGGGAAAAGGTTTCAGGTCGATATGTTCGCAGTCCGCCGCGAACTTTGCAACTGCCGCTGCGTTGTATTGTACATCTTTTCCCACAGCACCGTTTATCATGTAGCCCATGGACGACATATAGTGTGACGTAACAGGCGCAAACGCCGTATAACAAACGGTTTTTGCCCGTGTCAGTGCGACGTATGCCAGACGGAGAGACTCAGAAAGCGCCTCGGTATCGGCTGTTTTTTCTGCATCCGTGTTCGCCGCCATATCCATGACAAGTTCGCTCTCGTCGTTGTGATATTTCGGGAAGGATTTTCCGTCTTTCTTTTTGCCGTACATGAGGAACGGCGTAAAAACTATGTTGTATTCCAGACCTTTGCTTTTGTGAACGGTGGAGATATTTACTGCGTTGTCGTCGCTGTCCATCTTTTGCAGATATTCTTCTTCGCGTTCTGCGGATTGTGCTGATTTTTCCGTGAGCCAGAGAAGAAGCTGTGATGGCGAAGCTCTGTGTTCCGCCTCGTATTGCTGTGCCAGTTCGGTGAGATGGATGAAATTAGTGATTATCCGTTCGCCGCCGCGTCTTTTCGCCAGTCTGGTGAACATCGAATATTTTTCTGCCGCTCTGAAAAACACGGGCGCTATGCCCTTTGAGCGCATTATGTCCGAAAACTCGGCAAAATCTTCAAAAATACCGTCCATTCTGTCGGATAGGGTGAAAAGTTCCTCCGCGCTGAATCCGAAGATATCGGAAGCCAGTGCGGTTCTCACAGCTTTCTCTGAAAATGGCTGCACCAGAGCTGTCACGAAATGCGTTATCTGCTTCGCCTGTGCGGTAAAAAATACGTTCTCACCACCTGTGACGACGCAGGGGATGCGGAATCTTATGAGTGCGTTGCGCACCAGAAGAGCCTGCGGGTTGGTAAGGGTCAGAACAGCGAAATCCGAAGGCTGAACGGTTCTTAAACCGTTTTCGTCCTCAAGCTGTGCCTTTGTGTTCAGAAGCCTCGCAATTTCATATGCGCATTTTTCTGCTGTTTGCGCCGGATTCGGTTTTTCATCGCTGACATCATACCAGAGTGTCAGAGGTTTCCGTCTCTCTTTGTTCTCTATCAGCGATAGCGTATGTTTTCCCGCCGACGGGTTGTATCCTATCCTGTCGATGCAGAAAGGGTTCGGTTTGATAAAGAAACGGTTCACCGCCTCCACCAGACCTTTGTCGGAGCGGTGGTTAGTGGTGAGGGTGTATTGTTCCTCCCTGTCCTGAGCGGCTTTCAGATATGTAAATACATCTGCGCCGCGGAAGGCGTAAATCGCCTGTTTCGGGTCGCCTATCATAAAGAGAGGGCGCTTTGCGGGTGCGAAAGTTTCATGGAAAATGTCGTACTGGAGCGGGTCGGTATCCTGAAATTCATCTATCATGGCGGCGCGGTACTTTTTCCGCAGGGTCTCTTTCATGGACATGCCGCCTATGACCGCTGTCCGCATCCTGACTATCAGGTCGGTGTATGACTGGCTGTCCGCCTGCTGGTTGTAATCCTCCAGCGTTTCCATGCAATAGTCGTAGAATTCGCATTTTATCATGTCTCTGTAAGCGGACAGCATGGATTTGAGGGCTGTGCAGAGGTCGAGCCATGTTTCAACCGCGTTATAAAGCTCATGTTTCGGAGCTGTCTTATTCTTATTTAAACTGCTTTCAAGTTTTTGCGTTGTCAGCAGGTGGAATTTATAATCAGAGGGCGGGTCAACAGCCTTTGCAGGGGCAAGGTTCTGCAATCCTTCAAAAGCCTTTTCCACTGAACCTTTGGAATACGTTCTGCCGTTCATGTTTGCGTAGATTTCCTGAATCATCTGCGAAATATCACATGAGACGATCAGATGTTGCACCTGTGCGAATGACTTTTCTATCCTGACGGACATTTCTTCTATTTCGGATTCCGTAACAAAGGGTCGGTTGATGATCCGCATAGACGGATTTTCCATCATGTTTTTCACGAATTTGACCATGTTGTCGGGTGTTTCGCCCATCATAATCTCTGCGAATTCGGGTCTGATTCCATACATGCGTTTGCGCCAGTAGTCCTGAACCGGACGTTTCAGAAGCGAGGACGCATCACCTGCCAGCTTTGTTCCGAATGCGATGTTGCCGCCGAACGAGTTCTCTGTGAGCATTTTCTGGCAGAATCCGTGGATGGTGCTTATGCCGTTCATGTCGAAATCGCGTATCGCCGCGTCTATCTTCTGTTTTGCGTTGTCCGGCAGTCCTTTTGCCAGATAGTTCCTGACGAAGTCGGTTTTCGCCACGTCACCGCTCAGAGCCGCGCGCATTTCTATAAGACGTTCGTATATCTTTGTTTTAAGGTCTGCCACCGCCGCCTTTGTGAAGGTAACGACCAGAATCTGTTCAATGGTTGCGTCGGTCTCAATGAGCAGACGCACGGTGAGTGCGGTTATGGTGTAGGTTTTTCCGGTACCTGCGTTCGCCTCTATCAGGTGCGTACCGTCAAGCTGACAGTTGAGGATATCTATATTATTTATCTGCATTTTCTTTTTCCGGTGCGCCAAATACAAGTATGCCGTTTTTGGTCATTTCTTCCGCGTAGTCTTTATTACCGAAGCAGAGAGTAAATTCCTGCAATTCGCCATTTGTGTCGCCCTCTTTAACATCGGGGTAGAGCTTTTTATAAACGCCTTTGAACGCCTTAAAGCCGTCGTCAGGCGTGAAGCAGAAAGGTTTTTTAAGACCGTTCAGAAATATTTCCGCATAGGTCTGCAATGCATCTTTGTTGCAGTCAGCGCTCAGTTCCGTCCTGTCGCCCTCTATGTTTATGAGAATGGCTTTTATGTCATACCCTTTGTTCAGGAGGATAAGCTGGCGTATCCGCGCTTTAAGGAGGTCTTTCGGTTTCAGCGTTCCGTTCTTGGTGTATATCAGCCCGTCTTGGGTGATGTTGTCTATTCTGAAATTTATCCGCAAGCCGCCTACCGTTATGCTGTCGGTTATGCTTTCAGGCGTTCCGTGTGCTGTTACTGCCGCACAGATTTGTTCAGATTCTCTTGTTATCTTTTGTTTGTAGCCTTCGCCCAGCCCTCCTGCGGGTATCTGCGCCGTTGCCTGTGCGTATGCCAGCAGGTCGCCTGCATTCTCGCTGTTCAGCATCCTGCGGGTGGTTTCCTCACGCAGATTGTACTGCTGTAAACCGTCGAGAACCAGCCGTTCCGTGTCCGGCAGTGCTTCAAACTTGTCGGAAAGGTCAATGCCCAGAGTTGCGTTGAGAAAATATGCAGGCGGGTTCATGAAGAACCGCTCGAACGCTTCCAGTGAGACCTCTAAAGGCATTTCCGCAGGGAGTTCGCCAGCGCAGAAATCTCTCTCTTCATATTGTGTTCCGAACACCGATGCCGCCGCGAATCTTTCGGGGCTGTATGTAAAAAGTTTTCCGTCGCCTTTGAAATATTTCCTGCTGAAACTGTGCAGCGGATGCTCTGTAACTGCGTTTGTAATGCCGAAACGCTCTTTGAGGTGGCGCAGAAGTTCCGTCACGGCTATTGAAGGCACCAGAAGTCTGTTGTCGGTTTCGCTTCTGCCTGTGTAGCTCAGATAAAGTCTGTCCTTCGCGCTGATGAGCGTTTCGAGGAAAAGATATTTATCGCTCTCCCGCTGGGTTCTGTCGCCTTTTTCAGGTTTTGCGGAGATAAGGTCAAATTCGGGTTCCGTCTTAAGTCTGGGGAAAGCGCCGTCGTCCAGCCCCAGAATACAGATAACCCTGAAAGGGATGCTCCGCATGGGCAGCATGGCACAGAAGGTGGTTTTTCCCGTGATGAACCCTTTGGAGGTTTTTACCTCGTCGAGTTTGCCTGAGATCGTTTCGTATATCGGTCTGAACGGCATATTTATGCGGCAGTCTTCCGTTTCAGTGCGCACGTCGGCTATTATCTTTGCAATGTTTACGTTTTCGTCAGCGTATTCCGGCTCTGTGCTTAAAAAGCTGTCCGCCATTTCTGCAAGAATTGAACACCATTCGTCGGCTCTTCGTTCGCCGCCCAGTTTTTTTGAAAAACCAGTGCATAGTTCAACGAAGCGCATCAGACCGCCAAGTTGTTTCGCCATTGAGAAGGGAACGTCGTTTCCTGCGGCTTCGGCATATAGCGAGTGTCTGCCGCCTTCCGCAAGCCCCAGTGCAAGTCTGCGCATGGCTCTATCCCATGTGAAGGTTATGTCGGCTGTTATGCCCTCCGCGCGCATAGACTCTGCATCTATGCCCCAATAGGCACCGTTGCGCTCCAGAACCTGTGCCATGTCGCTGACACGGGTGATTGAGAATCTGCCTGATATTACGGGGCTTTCAATGAGCTTTACGACCGCAGACAGGCTGAATTCACCTGTCACTGCCGAAATAAGTTCCGAAAAAACGTTGGCGGCGCGGCTTTCTGTCTTAGCCGGGATATCCGCTATGGTGTAGGGAATGGTCTCCCTTTCACCGTACGGGTTGTCGAAAACTGCGCGGATGTATGGTGCATACCGCTGGATGTCCGGAGTCATCACCAGTATGTCGGCGGGGGTTATGGTTTCGTCACTTGCCATGGTTTCCAGCATGAAATCATACAGAACCTGCACTTCGCGCAGAGGGTTGTGGCATGAGTTTATGATTATGGAGCCGTCGGGCGTTATACCGTCCCTTTGTGCGAAGTCGTATATCTCCGCCTGTATGCCGCCGAGAAGGGTGTCTGCGGGCGGTTCGTCAAAGTATTCATATTTGATGTTTGCGTTGTCGTTTGCTGTGAGAAACTCGAAAAAGTCCCTGCCCATGGTGCCTAGGTTGTCCAGAAGTGGGTGGTTCTGGTACATCATAAGCTCGTCGCGGGTTTTGCCTGTGCGTTTTTCCGCATAGCTTATCTCTCTGTCGGACATGGAATCCCCAAAATATTCCGCCGACGGACAGAGCAGGTAAAGGTTAACGTCAGCGCCTTTGCTCACGGCGAAAAGCACTTCCATGAAGAATCGCGGGATAACGCTTATCCCGAAAAGATGCACTGTGTCCACATTGGCGAAGTTGACTTTTCCTGCGGAGCAGTCCTTCATGAAATTGTTGAGTACAAAGGTTTTGCATTGGTTCTTATTTGGGAATGCTTCGCTGAAAAGCCACGGCTGCCAGCTTTCGATGTTTTTTGTGCGTTCGTGTGCACTCTGCGTCAGCCAGTCCTTTACCATGGCGGGTCTGTATATCTGGTACTGGTCGAAGATATCAGCTATCTTCTGCGCCAGTCTGAAAGTTTTTATTTTGCGAGGGTCGTTGCTGATGTAGCTGATTATCTCGGTGTTTAAGCCGTTGTCTTTCGCCGCGGTGAGTATTTTATAGATGCGCCATGTTAGCTGCTGTCTGTCCACCCAGAGGTTTTCAGAGCCGAAGTGCCTTTCGGCAAGGCGCTTTATGAGGGCGGCTGGGAACAGATAGTCCAGATTTGCGCTGATGCCCTTCTGTTCGGCAAGTTTCAACCCTATCCAGCGCTGCATACCCGATGTCTGCACACAGACGACCGGTTTTTTGAGCGGATGCGCAGGGTCATAGAGCTTTTCGCTCATAATATTTATCAGATTTTTAAGATTGTTGCCTATATAAATGTTGAGCATTGACCGATTATATCTGTATAATCCGCCAAATGAAAGCATCTGTTGCCTGAGTTTTGCGATTTTTTTTGACGTTTGAGGTTGGTGTGCAATGCCCCTTTTAAAACCTGATAAGAACCTGAAAACCTTCATGAAACACAGACTTATCGGTTCCGATGAGAACCCGGAGTTTCTGTGTGCCGTTCTGCACGGCATACAGGATGCCGTTCTCCTTCACGATACCAAAGGAAACGTTCTCAGCTATAACGCTAAACTGCTATCACTCCTTGGCATCGAAGAAGAACAGATGTCTGAGATGGGAAGTTTTTTCGATTTCTCCGCAGATGACATAAACTCTCAGGCGGGAATGAAGTTCTTTGCGGATGCTGTTGAAGGGCGTGATCAGGTCTTCACATGGCAGATAAAAAGACCTTCTGATAATTATATTCTGGATGCAGAGGTGTTTTTAACCCGCATTAAATACGGCAGAAAATGGACTGTTCTTGCCACCATTAAAGATATTACGGACAAAAAACGCATCGAACAGGAGCTTGTCAACTCAGAAAAGAGATACAGACAGCTGGTGGAGTATTCCCCTGACGGCATCGTTATTCACAGGGATGGGGTTATAAAATACATCAATCCTGCCGGAGCCAGAATATTCGGCGGTGCGGCGGAGGATATTCTCGGCTGCGAGGTTCTGGATTTCTTTCCGGAAGAAAACAGACAGTCCATAAGTGACCGGCTGAAAAAGCTTTATCAGGAAGAGGCTTCCATGCCCGTTGCCGAGGCTAAGATGCTCCGCAGGGACGGACGCGTTGCCCATGTGGAGTTTGCCGCAATCCCTTTCAGCATGGACGGGCGCTCAGCTGTTCAGGTTGTGATACGCGATATCACACAGAAGAAGATTCAGGAAGAATATATCAGATATCTCGCACTGCACGACACGCTGACGGGACTGCCTAACCGCGATCTGCTTGCCGACAGGATAAGCCTAGCAGTTGAACGCAGAAAACGTGACAGAAAAAAACTGGCTGTTATATACATTGACCTGGACGGGTTCAAGCCTGTTAACGACACGCTCGGACATGCGGCGGGCGACATCGCACTTAAGATGATTGCCGGAAGGCTGAACGAGGCGATACGCAAATCAGACACTGCCGCACGCATCGGTGGTGACGAGTTTGTTGTTCTGCTGGAGGCGGTAAGCGAAATGGCAGAGATTGAAACCATTGCTAAAAGGGTTCTTGATGCCATAAACGAAGAACTTGTCATAGACAAAACTGTCTTTCATATAGGCGCTAGCATGGGGATAAGTATTTATCCCGACAACAGCAGAGATCACTTTAAACTTATGGCAATGGCAGACCGCGCAATGTATACTGCCAAGAACGGCGGAAAGAACAGGTTTATATTCAGCGGCGGGTGAAATGGGAAGAACTTACGAGATAGCCGACAATCTGGTGAAAATGGCGGAGAGACTGAAATACGGCGACCACAGCGCAAAAGATAAGGTGCTGGAATACGCCGGAAAACTCATCAGCGAAGAGTTCGGTCCCACCAGCATCTATATGCAGAAACTTGGCATGATCGTTTTCACTGCCAGAGATATGAGCGGGCTGTCGTTTGAAGACGCCAAAGAGGTTTCCAGAGATAAATATGTTTTTCAGGAAGGGGTGAAACGCCTCGTATCGCTTCTGGAACAGGTGCGCGGAGGCATAGGAGAACCTGCGAAGCTTGAGGGCGATTTCGTCGTCGTTCAGGCGCGGGACAAGAACAGCCTTGCCCGCATCACGGCATATATCAAAGCCAAAGGATACAACACCGTTGTCATCACGGACACGGACGACTGGAAGGAGAAGCTGGATGAGCTTTTGCCTTAAATCTGTCTTACCATCCGCATGTTGGGAACTATTATCCCTGCCATAAGCAGAATTACACCGAATATCTGAAATGCCGCAATCTCTTCCCCTAGAAAAATACCCGCCAGAAGAAGTGTTATCACAGGCTCAACCGAACTGAATATTGATGTGTAAGCAGCTCCTATCATCTTTAATGCGGCATAAAGAAAGCCCATTGCCATTGCCGAAGGGATAAGCCCAAGCGATAATACAAGCGCAAGCTGTTTTCCTGTTAAACTGTTAAAGTCTGCTCCACCGTTTAGAACGGTGTATCCTATCGCTGTGAAAAGCATTACATAGAATGTCGCAGCCGTTGAATTTTCAGTTTTTAGAATATGCTGTGTCACAACCAGATAACTGGAGAAAAGTACCATTGAAAGCAGTGCGAACATTATTCCGGTCATACTGAAACTGCGAAGGAAAGCGTCGTAAAACACAAGACAGCAGCCGCCCAATATCAGAAGAACCGACACGAGTGAGGACGAGCGGAATTTTTCACGCAGAAAAACCAGCGATAAAATAAGGACTGCAAGCGGATAAAGATAAAGTATCAGAGAGGCTGTGGACGCTGGGATGTATTCTATCGCTTTAAAAAAAGTGAGGCTTTGCCCCAGATAAAAGAACAACCCGATAAATGCAGATTTCAATACAAGCGATTTTTTAGGGCGCAAAACTTCTCTGTCAAAAACAACCAGAAATATAAATAAGATAAGTGTTCCGAAAATGAAGCGCAGAGTGAGCATCGGTACAGACTTAAGCCCCATTTCCATTCCAAGTTTGCCAAAAATAACCAGTGTTGCATAACATGTTGCGGATAATACCGCTACGGCTATTCCTTTGAACATAAATCATCCCCACAAGTGAAAAAATATGGATATTCTTATCCCGCATAAAAGTCAATATAATAGAATATTTTGAACCTGACTATTTATAAACATTTGTTCTTAAAAGAGTTTTCGATGTAATCCTGCTTAAAAATAAAACTTGATTCGTTTTTTCGTATTATGTATATTGCATTTCAAAGACATATTCATGACAAGTTAATTGTTTTTAATATTGGATTAACAGTTCCCGTGAAAAAATCAAAATAACGTTTTCAATGGAGTTGACATGTTAGCTGCACTTTGGTCGCGTATGTGGGACATGCACCACGAGACGAAAGCACTCGTGTTCTTCAGTCCCAAGGCAATGATTATGAAGATGAAACAGGCTTCAGTCCATTCACATTCCAATGAAGAGGATGTTGATATTGCTGACGAGATGTCGGCGTCTCCTGCCGAGACTTCGGGAAGGGTACACCCCACGCCGGGCGGTATGAAAAAACATGAATCCGGCGGATATACACGCAGGCAGATGATGGGGCTTTTCCTCGGACCGATACTGTTTGTTCTTGTGCTTGTCCTTCCGGCACCCGCAGGAATGAGTGCTGCGGCGCAGAAGATGGCGGCGATCACATTTCTTATGGCGACATGGTGGATGTGCGAATCACTGCCTATTCCGGCAACCAGCCTTCTTCCCATTCCGCTGTTTCCGGCGCTTGGACTTCTGCCTACTGCGAAGTCCACGACACCCTACGCAAACCACCTGATATTCCTTTTCATGGGGGGGTTCATCATAGCCCTTTCCATGCAGAAATGGAACCTGCACAGACGTATAGCCATGAACATCGTTAAGGTCATCGGCTTTTCACCCAGCAGGATAATCCTTGGTTTCATGGTGGCTACTGCGGCGCTTTCCGCTTTTGTTTCCAACACTGCAACAACAGTTATGATGATGCCAATCGGTCTTGCCATCATCGCACACGTTGCGGAAGAGGGCAGAAAAGAGGGACTTGACAAGGAAATAGATTTTTCTCCTGAAAAATTTGCATTCGGTCTTAACCTTATGCTTGGTATAGCTTATGCCGCTTCTATCGGCGGTATCGCAACGCTCATCGGTACGCCCCCCAACACGGTTCTTGCCGGTTATCTCAATAAGACATACGGATATGAGATAACATTTGCAAGCTGGCTTGTTGTGGGTGTTCCGCTTGTTGTGATATTTTTGCCGCTCTGCTGGCTGTGGCTTACAAAAATTGCAAATCCCATGAAGCTGAAAAAGGTTCCCGGCGGACGCGAGCTTATTGACGCTGAGCTTAAAAAAATGGGTTCTATGAACAAAGGCGAGAGGTATACAGCCATTGTTTTCGGACTGACAGCGCTTTGCTGGATTTTTATTAAGCCTGTGGCGTCCCTTTTCCCTGATCCTTCGATGATCACCGATTCCGCTGTTGCGATGATGGGCGCTCTGTTGCTTTTCCTTATCCCTATCGACCTGAAAAAGAACAGCTTCGTGATGGACTGGCATTGGGCATCTAAGATGCCTTGGGGCGTTCTTATACTTTTCGGCGGCGGTCTTGCCATGGCTGACGGATTTCAGGCGACAGGGCTTGCAGAGTGGATCGGCGGACAGGTTAGTCTGATGCAGAACGCTCCTATTTTTGTTCTGATCATTGCCGTTACAACTCTAATAATTTTCCTTACGGAACTTACATCCAACACAGCCACAGCGGCTATGGTAATGCCTATTCTGTCTGCTGTTGCTATAGGTCTGGGACAGGATCCGCTGCTTCTCACCATTCCGGCAGCGATAGCCGCTTCATGCGCTTTCATGCTGCCAGTGGCAACACCGCCCAACGCGATTGTGTTCGGTTCCGGCTATGTCACAATTCCTCAGATGGTCAAAAGCGGCTTCGGTCTGAACATACTTGGTATAATAATCACAGTGCTTATAGTTTATCTGATAGCTGTTCCGTTGTTCGGTATACAGTTCGGTGTTGTGCCTGACTGGGCGCATATTGTAAAATAACTTTTAACGGGGGAGTTCCGGCTCCCTCTTTTTTTTGTTTGTCATAGCTTGACATTTTTGTTTCAGTCTACTATAGATATATCTCTTTGAAAAAAGAGTACGGGATGTAGCGCAGCTTGGTAGGTTACTCTGTCTTGGGAACAGGTGGTCGCAGGTTCCGCCGCAGGCTGGCAAACTTGTTTTGCCATCAATCTTGTCAACAGGATTTGTTTTTATAAAAGTAAATATTCGGGATGTAGCGCAGCTTGGTAGCGTACCTGTCTTGGGAACAGGTGGTCGCAGGTTCAAATCCTGTCATCCCGATTTGAAAAAAGGGACATAAGCCTTTTGGCTTGTGTCCCTTTTTTATTTGTAGAATGACAGGATTGCCCGAACTTGTTTCGGGCTCAATCATAGCAAATTTAATGTATATTTTCATGCATGACATAAGCCTTTTGGCTTGTGTCCCTTTTTAATTTGCAGGATGGCAGGATTGCCCGAACTTGTTTTGGAATTTTTACATTTCTGATGCATTATTCGTCTCCTTTACAATTTTAACAGAGGTGGGTGTCCGGTTAGTATAACAGGTGTTCTTTTCTTTGTTCGCTTATCTAAATATCTTGTAAATATTCATATTTAATTGTCGTGTCCATGAATTCTCCAAAATTTAAGTGTTTATAAAAAATTAAACACATGTCTTATTGTTAACTTTTTACACGAAAGCATATGAGCGGATGTATAATAGGTTGATGTCTAAGATTATATTTCATGAAATATTTCAGCATCAATGTTTTTGGAATTAACTATGGGTGATATTAGTATTTCTAATAGTTTACTGTTAATTTGAAATTAACAATGATCGTTAATATTTCATAAAATATTTTTATATCTATGTTTGGTATTGTTGTTATATTTTCAAATATGTTTTCTTGTGTCTTAAAATTAACCCTTGAATAAAGGAATAAATGATGTTATCAATCATAGAACAATGTATTATAAAATGAATATAAAAGATGTTAGAAAATTTATAAATTTTATTTTAAAATTTTAACCTGAGTATGGAAAGACTCAAACGGGGGTGACGGTTAAAAAGGTTTCATGGGTTGACCACCCACAGCATCAAAAAATAATGAGGAGGTAATCTATGGAGAAAACTCAAGAACTTTACTGGAAAAAAGTTTTGGGACTGATTCGCAATGTGCTTATCGTGTGGTTTCTCTGTTCATACGGAGCAGGAATAATGTTCGCAGGCGCGCTGGACAAGATCAAACTCGGCGGATATCCTCTTGGGTTCTGGTTTGCACAGCAGGGTTCAATCTATATCTTTGTCGCTCTCATCTTTATCTATGCGAAACTGATGGGCAAGATAGACGAAGAATTTGACGTGGCAGAAGATTAAGGAGGTGCCTATGAGTCTGCAAGCAATGACATATCTTGTTGTCGGTCTGACGTTCGCGCTGTATCTTGGAATTGCGTTCTGGTCGAGAGCCGGCAGCACAAAAGAATTCTACGTCGCTGGCGGCGGCGTTCACCCTGTTATCAACGGTATGGCTACAGGCGCCGACTGGATGTCTGCGGCTTCTTTCATATCCATGGCAGGGATGATAGGTTATATGGGATACGGCGGAGCGCTGTTCCTTATGGGCTGGACAGGAGGCTACGTTCTTCTGGCGATGCTCCTCGCTCCGTATCTCAGGAAATTCGGAAAGTACACTGTGCCGGATTTCTTTAAATCACGCTATTATTCAAACACAGCCACAGTTGTTGCTGTTATTTGTCTTCTGGTTGCCTCAACCACATATATCATCGGTCAGATGACCGGTGTCGGTGTCGCATTTTCCCGTTTCCTTGGTGTTTCCAGTCAGATGGGCGTTATAATCGGTATGGCGATAGTGTTTGTTTATGCGGTTTTCGGCGGCATGAAAGGCATTACCTATACGCAGGTTGCGCAGTATTGCGTTCTTATCCTTGCGTATACCATCCCAGCGATATTCATTTCGCTCCAGCTTACGGGCAATCCCATTCCTCAGCTTGGTCTCGGCGGTCATTATGTCGGTTCCGACATGGCGCTTCTCACGAAGCTTGACCACATAGTGAACGACCTCGGATTCGGCAAGTACACCACTGCCGTTCCCGGAAGCAAGCTGAACATGTTCGTTTACACTGTTTCTCTTATGATAGGTACGGCGGGTCTTCCCCACGTTATCATCCGTTTCTTCACCGTACCGAAGGTTAAGGATGCCCGTTCATCCGCAGGCTGGGCGCTGGTGTTCATCGCCATTCTTTACACAACGGCTCCCTCCGTTGCGGCTATGGCCCGCCTCAATCTCCATGCCACAATCAACACAGAGGTCAAATCCGGTGGTGATATCTTCGCTCCCGAAGCGAGCATCAGCTATGACACACGTCCCGAGTGGATGAAGCGCTGGGAAGTGACAGGACTTCTGAAGTTTGAGGACAAGAACGGTGACGGACGTATCCAGTATTACAACGACACGTCCAAGAACCCTGAATTCCTTGCGAAGGCTGAAGCGGCCGGCTGGAAAGGCAGCGAGCTTACAGTCAACAACGATATTATGGTTCTTGCCAACCCTGAGATTGCAAAACTCCCCAACTGGGTAATCGCTCTGGTTGCGGCAGGCGGTCTTGCTGCGGCTCTTTCAACGGCTGCCGGTCTGCTCCTTGCCATTGCATCGGCAATCTCGCATGACCTTCTTAAAAACATGCTGATGAAAGACCTTTCAGAGAAGGGCGAACTTATGGCAGGACGTATCGCCATGGCGTGTGCGATTGTTGTTGCAGGCTATCTTGGTATGTATCCGCCGGACTTTGCGGCGGGAACAGTGGCGATTGCCTTCGGTTTGGCGGCATCGTCAATATTCCCTGCTCTTATGATGGGTATTTTCAGCAAAACCATGAACAAACAGGGCGCCATCGCGGGTATGATTGCCGGTCTGGGATTCACAATGATATATGTGTTTGCCCACACAGGTATATTCTATATTCAGGGAACTGAATACTGGCAGATATTCGGCAAGAAGGACTTCTTCTTCGGTATATCTCCCAACGCAATCGGAGCCATCGGTGCAGTGGTCAACTTTGCGGTAGCATTTGCCGTAAAAAACATGACGACACCTGTGCCGGATCACATAGCGGCTATGGTTGAAAGTGTCCGTATCCCCAAGGGTGCTGGCGGCGCAGTAGATCATTAACAATAATATCCCCGCCGGAGTTTTTCGGCGGGGAACCTTTAAAGTATTAAGGAGTTGCAGATGGTTTTGGATGTAAGTGTAGTTTTAACATGGATACTTTTTCTTGCTCTTTTTCCCGTTTGTTTCTTCTGGACACGAAGGGCTTACCGTATTTTTATCAAAAAAGATTACTCAGAGGTGGCGCTCAAACGCGGAGAGTTGCCTAAAAACCCTAAGAAATGGGCGCCTTTCACCGGTTTTATTAACCTTGCCGGAGGGCTTGCCGCCGCATGGGCTATAGTTGGTGTTCTTTTTCTTGGCTACCCTTATGAAACATGGTCGGCTCTTGCGGGAAGCACCATCTGGTCGAAAATATTCGCCGATTTCATACTTAGGCAGCAGGCGCATCCATTTGTTTTCGGCAGGAAAAAGAAAGAGGCAGCAGCTGAATTACAGTGACTATTCCTCAACTCCCCAGATAAATCTGCAGCAAAAAAAGTCCTCGAAAGGGGACTTTTTTTGTTAAACTTAAACAATACCATTAGGCATGCCCATATGCCATTGCATAGAATCAATCGGGGTGACAGATGTCCGATGTTAAAAATTTAAACAAATATTCACCTTTTGACCGGATTCCTGAAGATGCCGTCGCAGATATCATAAGCGCATCTAAGGTTGTTCAGTTTCCGGCGGGTACCATTATTTTTACTCAGACGGACAAGCCGTCAGGTTATTTGTATTTTATAGGCAGCGGAAAAATAGATATCATCGTGGAGACGCCGGAGGGCGTGGAGATGGTAGTCGATACGAGGTCACAGGGCGGCTATTTCGGATGGACGCCTGTGTTCACCAACGACGGATACACAGCAGGCGCGCGTGCGGCGGAGGATTCCGCATGTCTGCTCATCCCACAGAAGCAAGTGCTTGAGAATGCGAGAAAGTATCCCGACATTTCCAATTACTTTAACAAAGCTATCTTTTCTCAGGTTCGCAAACTTTATAAAGAAATGGTCGAGCGCAATTCAATGGATCCCGCAGCGCAGATGGAGGCTTATCCTTTTCAAAAGCGTCTCAGCGAGATAATGTCCAGACCCGTTATGACGTGTATGGTTGACGATAGCGTGCAGAAGGTCGCAGTTAAGATGACGGAAGAGGGTATTGCGGCGCTTGTAGTTACGAACAGGGAAGGGCTCATGGAAGGCATAATCACCGAACGCGATCTGGTGCGCAAAGTGCTGGCACGGGATGTGCAGAACCATTCCGCTCTGCCAGTTTCGGATGTAATGACGCATAATCCGTATTTTATGACACCGGAAACTTATATGTACGAAGCGGCTACGTTCATGTTTCGCCACGGTATAAGGCATCTTCCGGTGCTGGCAGGTGACGAGATAGCCGGAATAGTTTCAATTCAGGATCTCATGCGGTTCCGCAGTCAGAAATCCATGCTCCTTGTGGGCGGAGCCAACGAGGCGGAAACTGTGGCGGAGCTGGCGGAAGTTTACAAGGCTATCGTCAAAGTTGCGCGGGTTCTTCTGATAGAGAATCGTTCTCACGTTGAGACAATGGAGATACTCTCCTATGTCCACCACAGCGTGATACGCCGCTGTTTCGAGATAGTTAAGCGTTCAATGCTGGATGATGGATACGTTATGCCGGATATCCGCTGGTGTTTCCTTATCATGGGGAGCGGCGGGCGGAAGGAGATGCTTCTGGGACCTGATCAGGATAACGGATTTCTGTACGAGGATTATCCCGAAGAGCTTAACGAAGCTGTGGACAAGTTCTTTGTGCCGTTTTCTGAAAAACTTGTGATGGCACTGGCGGAGGTGGGATATCATCTCTGTAACGGTAAGGTGATGGTCAACAATCCAGCATGGCGCGGAAGGCTGCGTGAATGGCGGGAGCGGGTGACTCGCTGGATTCAGGTGCCTGAACCTCAAAGAGTAAGATATTCGTCCATATTTTTCGATTTCATGCCCATTGCAGGTGACAGTTCGCTTTGTTTCGACTTGCGTGAGACAGTGAGTAAACTTATCAAGGCGAATCCGCTGTTCCTGTATCAGATGATGGAGCTTGACTATAAACATAAGGTGCCGCTTGGTCTGCTGGACAGATTCATAACCCATAAAACCGGTGAGCATAAAGGACTTTTGTCGCTGAAAGAGAACGGAAGTATTTTTATAGTGGACTGTGTGCGTATGTATATGCTGGAACAGGGAATTCATGGCGTAAGCACCATAGACAGACTTGACAGGCTCGAAGAGCTTGGAAAATTCAACAAGGCGACTGCGGATCACGTTAAGGCTGCGTTTGAATCGTTCACATATCTGCGCCTGCAAAATGAAATCAAGTGCATAGACAGCGGACTTGCACCTAGTCATTTCCTTGATCCCGACAGTTTGACAGAGCAGGAGGCGGAGCTTCTGAAAGAAGCGTTCAAAGCGGCAGGAAAGTTACAGGATTCCACGCGGAGATATTTTTCTAAAATCATAGGCAGATAATAAAAAAGCCTCCGTTGCCGGAGGCTTTAGAGTTGTTGACAAAGTCATAATTTCCATTTTTCTCCCTCCTTTAGCAAAAACATTCGATTTCGTTATGCGAATGTTTCTATTCGACGATTAATTGAATGTAGACTCATTCAACCTGCGGTTAGTGTACAGAGCTTCTGTAAAGAAGGGCTGGGGTGGATTTGATTGATGTTTAATCAAAATCCCCCTTAATCCCCCTTTTCTAAAGGGGGAGATAGAAACGTAAAATCTAGTTTGTCATCAGTTTGAAGCCTCCTTTGTCAGAGGTTTTTTGTTTATATTTTGAATTCCTTTATGAGAGCGTTGAGACCTTCCGCCTGCTTTTGCAGGTCGTTCACAGTGTTCGTTATCTCTGTGACCGCTGTTGTGCTTTCGTCTATTCCAGATGCCAGCACCTGAAAACTGTCGTTAATGTTCTGTATTGCTGAAACCTGCTCTTTCACAGCCACTTCTATGCTGTTGTTGGTTTTGTTCAGTTCGTTTATCGTTTCGGTTATTTCCGAGAATGACACGCCTGTTTCCTTTGCCGCTTTGAAGACGTTTTCTACCGTATGAGAAGCCTGTTCCATGTCGGTTGAGGCGTATTTCGTATCGTTCACCAGTGTATTGATGATGGAACTTATGCCTTGTATCGCTTGTTGGGTCTTTTCCGCCAGCTTCCTTACTTCGTCAGCAACAACTGCGAACCCGCGTCCTGCTTCGCCCGCTCTGGCTGCCTCAATGGCGGCGTTCAGCGCAAGCAGGTTAGTCTGGTCTGCGATATCGTTGATAACGACAAGGATGTTTCCTATCTCTGCGGAGGAGTTGGAAAGACCTGTTATGGTTTGCGCCAGTTTTTTAGTGTCATGCTCTATTGTATTTATATTCTCCAGCAGGATGTTAAGTTTTTCCGTTCCGTTGTTGGCGGAGTTGAGTGTTTTCTTGTTTATGCCGGCTGAAAGTTCAATGTTGGATATGACATGCTCGGATGATGCGGACATCTCTTCCATGGCTCCGGCAGCGGCAGTCATCTGTTCCGACTGGGAAACGAAGGTTGATGAAAGTTCTTCGGCAGCGGCAGAAAGCTGTGTGTTGCCGGATGTGACGCTGTGAGAGCTTTCTGTCACGGTTATTATGATGTTGTAAACCTTCTTTTTAAAGCTTTCAAGCAGTTGGGTGATTGTTGTGATCTCACAGTTGCTCTGTTTTGCGCTGTCCGTTTTCAGATTTGCAAATATCAGCAGTTCTTTTGTTGTTGTGTTCAGCTTGTTAATCAGTGAAATGATGTTCATCAGAAGTCCTGTTAAAATTGCAGTGAGCAAAGCGGCAACGGCAATTATCACAGTCAGGTTCATAATCATGTTCATTTTTTGTTTTGAGGTTATTTCCGCCGAAAAATCGTCAATAACCTTGTCTATAGTGGTTTCAAGGTCGTGCGCAGCTTCGCGCATCTTGCCCTGTACTCCGTCGGACGACTGGAGACCGAATTCTGTTTCCGCCTGAACAAGTTTTGTGAAGTCATTTTTGTAACTCTCTGTCAAACTGATCATTTCAGATTTCGTGGCGGGATCGGAAACGTTTGATTTTACAGAGTTTATAAGAACCTCGAAGTCTTTGTTAAAAGAATCCAGATATTTTGCTTTGCGGCGAAGCATGAAGTCTTTTTCGTGCCGTCTGAGCATAAGCATATTTTTTGTTACTTCTGTGAGTCCCAGTTTTTTTGAAAAATCTTCAACTTTGTGGACTCTTTCGCGCAGGCTTCCGTAATATCCCTTTTCCTCATCGAGACCTATATTCTTTTTCAGTTCTACCATACCGGCGAAATCTGTTTTGTAATCGGTCAGATGGTTATTAATATCTGCCAAAGAGGTATTTTCAGAGTTTTTTGCCATCAATTCTTCAAGTTTATCTTTGAGCACCTGAGCGTGTATGTCAAATTCGGTCGCGTATTGCAGATCATTGCGCATCATGAAATCTTTTTCACTTTTTCTCAGAGAGAGCATCTCAGTTTTTATCTCAAGGGCAGCTTCTTTGTCTTTAAAGAGAGCTGTCAGTTTGTTTGAGCTTGCGATGGTGCTGATAATAATAAGTATCAGACCGGAAAAAACTGTTATTCCTAATAAAATTATCTTTTTTTTCAAAGACATGTTGACCGTCATTGTGCTTCTCCTTGTGTTTATAAGCAATAAATTACTATTTTTCGATAATGTGTATGATTTATGATATTGCAAATATTTAAAAAAGAAAGTGTGATATGGAAGAAAATAAACAAAAATTTGTAAACTTAATCATTCTTATATTAAAACAAGAAAGCCTGCGAATCGGTTTCGCAGGCTTATGACAGTTATTTCAATGTGAAACTGACGGATAGAACTATTGTAATTTCCTCCGTCGGTACAGGGAGCGGGGCAGCGTCCAGCACAGCATCTCTCGCGGCATCGTCCAGAATTGTATAGCCGCTTGATTTGTATACTGTAATTTTTTCAACTGATCCGTTTTTAAGTATTCTGAAACGAAGGTCTGTGACCCCTTTTAGTCCCATCATTTTTGCCTGTCTGGGATAGATCAGTTTTCCGTATATGCTTTTTCTCAGAGCGTCCAGATTTATCTTCATATAATTTGAAGCCGCGTTGCCTCCGGTGCTTTTTACGGGTGCGGATTCCTGCGCTGTTTCCTCTGAGGGTTTGCCGACGTATCCTGTGCCTGAGAATGGTTCCGGTTTACCGCTTTCCGGTACCGCTACAGGCACATATTCTTTCATTCCGGTATCACTTACAAGTTTCGGCTCGGACATTTCTACCGGAGCCTGAACCTTTTCAGGTACAACTGGCGGAGCAACTACCTTCTCAATCTTCTTCTGAGGAGGGAGTGTTTTGGGTTTCGGTGGTTTCGATTCCTCTTTTTTCGGTAAAACTGTCTTTTTTGGTTCTTCAACAACGGGTTTGATTTCCGGTTTTTCAAACGTAAACGCTGAAATATCAACAGTTCTGGTATTATCTTTGATATGACCCAGATTTTTTACACCAAAAATGAAAACACCAAAAACCAGTAAATGAATAGAAAGAGAAACAAAAAAACCTTTCAGATAATTCATTTATCTTTCCGTTTGAATACTGACTTTTGAGAATCCCCCGTTTTTGAGTACCTCAACGGCAGAAACAAAAGGCTGAACAGTTGCATCCTTGTCCGCACTTATGAGAATGGGAGTGTTTTTGTCCTTGCCATCAAGCGCGGCGGGCAGATCTTCGAGACTGACCTTCTTTCCCTCAAGATAGATGGTTCCGTCCGCTGTCATATCCAGCGTCATGGTTTCCGCCGTCGAAGGATTTTCCGCATCAGCATTGGGCAGATTTACAGGAATTACCCCTCTCACCAGAAAGTTTGCAGTTACCAGAACAATCGTGATGAGAACCAGCATTATGTCAACCAGCGGGATGACATTAATTTCAACAAAACTATCCTTCATTGCTTATATCCCATCTTGTGAGCATTTTTTTTGTGGTTCCGGAGAGAGCGTTGTAAAGCACGACAGCAATTATCGCGACAACAAGCCCGACGGCAGTTGCCTTGAGAGCCAGCGAAAGGTTTACCATTATTCTTCCGGTGTCGATTTTTGTGGATGTTCCTACATTGTAAAATGTCATCATGATTCCCAGAACAGTTCCCAGAAGTCCTATATATGGTGAGTTGCTGGCAACCGTGCCTATGAAAGGCAGGTTTTTCTGAAGGTCGAGTTCAAGCTCTTTTCTGGATTTGTAACTGTCCGTTTTGACGCTTCTGAAAAAAAGGATACGCTCAACCGAGAGCATGACGACAACGAAGCACAGAACGATCAGAAAGCCGATTATTCCGTAGTCTACCAAATTATTTACCCATTCCATTACGTTCCCCCTTGGTAATTATAGCTTCTGAACAATCAAGGTTCCTTTTAGCATAAATCGCGTTATATTTGAAGATGTATATCGCTATTATTTTGATGATTTGCTTATTCATGAATAAATTTTATAGCTGTCCGGTATGTTGGAAAAAACGGATAGATATAAAACACCTCCTCGGGTATTATCCGGATAGGTGGTAATTGATGGAAAGTGAAGACAATAAGATAATCCTTTATCCTGCCGGAGCCGGTGGGCGGGACGCAGCAGATATATTTAGCTTTTACGGATTTGATACGGAGCTTATGGACGATAATTCCCATGCTGAAGGGATTTTGAGTTTTGAAGAGGGTATAAAAGCCGCGAAAAACAAAAACACGGCAATTGTTGTTAACAGTGACAAATACGGTGTTGAACTGTATGAAAAAGTTGCAAGAGCGGGTATTTCCAAGGTATTTCATTACAAAGACTATCTTAAGAAAATGCTTAACGGCAGATTAAAGAAAATTGCAGGCAATACCGATGGTGCGAAAACTGTTGCAATTTTTTGCCCGAACTCTAAAAAACCGCTGGGGGACATCCCTGAACACCTTTCCGGAAAGGGTGTAAAAACGGTTTTCCTTACGCATATCCGCAAAGACTATGAAAGCGGATTTTATAATGGTGGCGCCTTACTTATCAATCCGGCGCACATCACCATGCTGGAAGGGATAGACCTTATGATTATGACCGACGGAGTACCTGTTCCGGTCAATACAAAGAGCCTGTTCATACACCACGCTCTTGACTATTCATCAGCGTTGAGCCTTAATTCAGATAGTTCGGTGTCACTCGAAACATATTACAAAGCAGAATTCGATTTTTCAGAATTCAATTTTGCTTCCTGTCGATCGACATTTGAACTCACAAAAAAACTTACCTCTATCGTTAAGGAATATTACGGAGATAAAAGGGAAAGATGCATAATACCCGGCGGCTATCCAAGTTTTGATCAGAATTTGGCTAAATTTAAGGAAATGTCAAAGGAAACGGTCAGGAGGGATACTATACTGTATGCACCCACTCCTGATTATGTCAGAAAAGAGGATATCGTCAAATTTACCGGAGCCAATACGTCTTTTCCCAGCTATAGCAAGGATATTATTGAAGCTCTTCTGGAAAATTTCCCTGAGTACAGGGTTGTTTTCAGAATCCACCCGCTGCACAATAAAAATCCGCATATTGACAGTATTTTAAACGGCATTAATAACAATAACTTTGTATATGATGACGGTTCCGGATCATACATGGAAACCTTTTCCAGAAGCACATTTTTGGTATCAGACATCTCATCTGTTGCTTATAATTTTCCTCTGACTACTCTCAGACCCACGATTTTTTTCAATCCGGTTGACTTCCCGTCTGTGGTTAGAGCTGCAGATACGGAACTGAAGCTCAGTTTTGTAGAACACAGGGAACGGGTCGGGCATGTTGCGAAAAATATAGATGAGATGCTTTTCTGTGCGAAGAAAATTCTTGAAACCCCTGATGACGTGATTCAGTCAGGGTTGAAAAACTTCCGCGACGAATTCATGTTCAACATAGGCAAATCTGCCGAGTATCTTGCTGACAATATTGAGTATATTATCGAAGGGAAAAAACATCCTGATTGGTGTTACATATGAAAGCTAAATGCCGGATTTACCTAATGATAAGCTTGGTAAAACCGATCTGAATATAGATTATAATTAAAAATATCACCAAGCGTAATGAGGGATTTATGGCTAATCTTGTCGAAAAAAACTGGGATTATACTCATCAGGCGGCGTATTACTGTTACAGACCGAACTATTCTCCAAAACTGCTTGATGTTCTTAAATTTTATATTGGCGAAAGCGTAAAGAATGTCGCCGACATAGGCGCGGGGACAGGAAACCTGACTGTAATGCTCCTTGAAAGAGGTTATAAGGTCAATGCTGTTGAACCCAACGACGCAATGCGTGAGGAGGGTATAAAAAGAACCGTCGGTCAGGACGTTGTGTGGAGGAAGGCAAACGGAACAGTAACAGGTTTAGAGGATAAATCTGTGGACTGGGTTACATTCGGAAGCAGCTTTAATGTAATGGACAGGGATATTGCGTTGGCTGAATCCCACAGAATTCTTAAAGACGGCGGTTGCTTTTCCTGTATGTGGAACCACAGAGATCTTAACGATAAAACGCAGGAAATCGCAGAAAATATTATCATTAAATATGTTCCTGAATATTCCAGAGGTGTCCGGCGGGAAGACCAGAGACCTGTCATAGAAAAAAACAGTCATCTTTTCAGTGATATTTTTTATATTGAACATGACTTCTGGTTCGAGCAGACGAAAGAGAACTATATCAATGCATGGCGCAGTGTCAGGAACCAATATTGGGATATGGATACGGAAGGGGGAAGAAAACTGTTCGGAGAAATAAGCACCGAAATGATGAATAGCCTGCCCGACGTCTTTAAGATAAAATATACATCAAGGTGCTGGACAGCCCAAAAAAGATAAGATTAAAAAGAGGACCTCTATCAAATTACGTCTGTAATTTATTTATAATTGTTGAAAATTTATTTGGCATGTTTTGATATTACCGTCAATTTTTTCTTACTATGATAGTTGAGTGTTTTGTGCTTTTAAAACATACAGCCATATAATATTGTATATGACTGTGATGTCAAGAAAATTTGAGTAATTTGGGTTATTAACAATTACAGAATAGTAAGAATCAAATTGAGTGTAGCAAATTATCTGCGTGAGTGGCTGGGAGTGGTCAAATAACAATTCAGTATATAGCATGAGCTATCCCCCTGCTGTGTGTGAGCCGATATTTTTTTTAGATTTTGACAGTTCTTTTTGGTATAAACATAAATTAATACATTTTTTTGTATAGGGAGATTACCTGAAATGAAAAATGAGACGAAATCAATAGAGCCAAATATTGCGGACTTAGCTAATGGGTGGTTAAAGTCTTATAAGTTAGATTATAAATTAGAGCAAGAGTCATTAAATTCTGAAATAGATAAAGCACTTTCCGATTATTTTACAAAAAATGGTGGAGTCGGTGCGAATCGCCCAGATGCTAAGCTACTGCTGAAAGATAAAAACTTAAACTTTTACCCTGTTCTTATAGAGTATAAAGGTTATAAAGATAAACTAGTTAAGTTGGATAATGACGGACAAGTCGAAAATAGAAATGCCAAAAACGAACCCAATTTAAAAAATATTAACTCATACGCCGTTAATGGTGCGGTACACTATGCAAATGCGTTGCTCCATCATACAAGCTACACTGATATTATAGCGATAGGGATGACGGGATATAAAGACGAGTTTGGAAAAATACAGCATCAAATCGGTGTGTATTATGTATCGAAAAGCAATCTTGGTGCTGGTCAGAAAGTTGGTGATTTTTCAGATTTTTCATTCCTTGCTCCAAAAAACTTTGATGCGTTTATCGAAAAAGTCAAGACTCTGCATTTATCTCAGGAAGAAATTGATAAGTTAAAGGAACAAAGAGAAAAAGAAATTGATGCCAGTCTTGTAAAGCTGAATAATGATATTTATCAGAATGAAAAAGGACTAGGCGAAAACGATCGTGTTTATCTTGTTGCCGCTTCAATTATAGCAACACTTGGGATACCTGGCAAAGTTGCTCCTCTGGAAAAGTCAGACCTGAAATCTTCTACAGAGAAAGGCAATACAGATGGTGAAATAATAGTCAGGAAAATAAAAGCCTTTTTAGATGAAAAAGAAATACCTGCCGAAAAGAAAGATTTTATCCTTAGAACATTACAAAATACGCTGACCACAGAAAATATAAATAAAATTGAGAACGGAGAAAGCCAGCTCAAAAGAGTTTTTACAAAAATAGTAGACGACTTGGGAATATATTACAAAATAGGTTTAACAACTGATTTTACCGGAAAACTGTTTAATGAGATGTACGGATGGCTTGGGTTCAGTCAGGATAAGCTAAACGATGTAGTTCTCACACCGTCATACGTTGCATCGTTTTTGGTGAAATTAGCAAGAGTAAACAAAGATTCATATGTTTGGGATTTTGCCACTGGTTCAGCTGGTTTACTTGTTGCCGCTATGAACGAGATGCTGAAAGATGCGAAAGAGACAATTACTTCTCCCGAACAACTTAATCAAAAGCAAGTTGAAATAAAAGCCAGGCAGCTACTCGGTTTGGAATTACTTCCAAGTGTTTACATGCTGGCTATTCTAAACATGATATTGATGGGAGATGGTAGTTCCAATATTTTAAATAAAGACTCGTTAACGGATTTTGAGGGTAATTATGCATTTGGTAAAACAAATGACAAATTCCCTGCTGATGCTTTTGTGCTTAACCCTCCTTATTCAGCTAAAGGGAACGGAATGAACTTTGTTGAAAAAGCCCTTGGTATGATGAACAGAGGTTATGCGGCAATTATTATTCAAAACTCCGCAGGTTCCGGTAAAGCCAAGGAGTACACAACAAAGATACTGGAAAAGCATACACTTCTGGCAAGTATTAAGATGCCCATAGACTTATTTATAGGCAAATCCAGCGTGCAGACAAATGTGTATGTTTTTAAGGTAAATGAGAAACATCAAAAGGGTGATATAGTAAAGTTTATCGATTTCTCTAATGACGGATACACTAGAACTAACCGAAAAAAAGCAAGCAATAACCTGAGAGATACAGATCGAGCAAAAGAACGCTATGAAGAGGTGGTTGATTTAGTTCGCTTCGGCAGGAGCAAGTTGAGTATTTTTACCGAAAAAGAATATTATGAAGGCACAATCGATCCTAAAAACGGAACAGATTGGAATCAGACCGCTCCGATAGACACTGTACCTACACTTCAGGACTTTAAAAAAACGGTCAGCGATTATCTCGCATGGGAAGTGTCAAATATTTTAAAGTCACAAAACAAAGGTGATAATCTGGGAAAGTAGATGCCCTGCTCAACAAAAGATTAGAAAATGTTGAGTGGGGTGAATTCAAGATTGGGGATTTGTTTGAGATTAATTCTTATCAGAAACGATTTGACGCAAACAAAGTTGAGATTCTGGAAAGCGGTAAATATCCCTATGTTGTCAGAATGGGTTCTAACAACGGTCAAAGAGGATTTATTAATGAAGATACATCTTATCTTAATGAAGGGAATACTATTTCCTTCGGACAAGATACCGCTACAATGTTTTATCAAGAAATCCCATATTTCACTGGAGATAAAATAAAAATCCTGAAGGCGAAAAATAAGAAATTTAGTAAAAAGAATGCTCAATTCTTTATTTCGGCAATGACAAAATCGTTTGCTTCTTTTTCTTGGGGTTCTTCCAGTTTTAGTGTAGAAATTATCAAAAAACAGAAAGCTATATTGCCAGTCTTAAAAAATGGCGAAATTGATTTTGAGTTTATGGAGAGCTTTATAGCGGAGTTGGAGGCAGAAAGAATAGCGGAGTTGGAGGCATATCTCGCAGTCACCAACCTAAAAGATTATACCTTAACTACTGAAGAAAAACAAGTTTTAAGTGAATATGATAAATGTATATTTAAAGAATACAACCTGATTGACATTTTTGAAATTAAGAACACAGGAAATATTTTATCTAGAGATATAGTTGAAAATAGTGGAAAAATACCATATTTGTGTGCAAGTGCTGAAAATAATGCTGTAAGCTCTTATATTGCATATGATAATAAATATTTAGATAAAGGTAATTGTATATTTATTGGCGGTAAAACTTTTACGGTGACTTATCAAGAGCATGATTTTTTCTCAAATGACAGCCATAATCTGGTTTTATATCTGAAAGATAACACTCAACAGATAAAACTTAATCAATTATTTTTAGCAACATGTGTTGCTAAAAGTTTGAGTCATAAATACTCATGGGGAGATAGCGTAAGTAACAAAAAGATACAGAAAGATACTGCATCCCTACCAACTCTAAACGATAAGCCAGATTATGCGAAGATGGGTACCCTTATATCTGCCATTCAGAAATTGGTTATTAAAGATGTTGTTGAATATGCAGACAAGAAGATAAGTGCGACTAAAACAGTTATAAGCGGATAAATAAAACAACAACAAATTACATCATTTATACATCATAGTCTTTAACGACAAAAGCCTCTGCGAAAACAGAGGCTTTATATTTTTATGATATTCTTCAGCACAAAGTAGTTTATATGGGACGGAATCCTTTTTGTTCGTCCGCGTCGTGCGGGCTCCAAAAAGACCTGCCTACTCACTTCCGCCGACATCCTGTCGGCTCATCCTCCCTTTTCGGTCGGCGTTCGCAGGCTTCGATTCCGTCAAGTCAGATTATTCAATAAAAAAGGCAACCACAAGGGTTGCCTTTTTTATTGAATGCCCAGGGACGGAATCGAACCATCGACACGTGGATTTTCAGTCCACTGCTCTACCGACTGAGCTACCTGGGCGGTACGCTCTCAAAAGCGAGGTCTAAAAATATCGAAAAACACCTTCGATGTCAACATCTATTTTGCATTTTTTCAATAAAATATTTCCCGCTTATATCAGCGCGTTATATTGTTCTGCCAACCGCAAGAGCTATCGAGCGCAGGCTGCCCATAAGCTCGAGAAATTGTGTCGGTGTGAGCGACTGTGCGCCGTCTGACCATGCCTTTTCAGGGTTGGGGTGTACTTCTACTATGAGTCCGTCAGCACCTACAGCCACCGCTGCCTTGCAGAGAGGTCCGACATATTGCCAATGACCTGCCGCGTGGCTGGGGTCTATCATGATGGGCAGGTGGCTTTTTGATTTGATAACAGGCACTGCGCTGATGTCCAGTGTGTTTCTGGTGGCTGTTTCAAAGGTTCTCAAGCCTCTTTCGCAGAGTATCACGTTCTTGTTGCCTTCGCAGAGGATGTATTCGCTGGCCGTGAGGAACTCCTCGATTGTTGTGGACATGCCGCGTTTCAGAAGAACAGGTTTGTCTGTTTTGCCAAGTTCTGTCAGAAGGGCGAAGTTCTGAATATTTCTGGCACCAACCTGAAACATATCGGCGTATTTGTATACCATATCGACATATTTCGGGTTTGTGACCTCTGTTACCACAGGCAGACCTGTCACTTCGCGAGCCTTTGCGAGTATTTTGAGTCCTTCCTCTGCAAGTCCCTGGAAAGCGTAGGGGGATGTGCGGGGTTTGAATGCGCCGCCGCGAAGCATGGATGCTCCGGCTGCTTTTACGAATTCTGCTGTTTTGATTGTCTGTTCTTCAGATTCAACTGAACAGGGTCCCGCTATCACGGGGATGTTCTCTCCGCCGAAAAGAACTCCGCAGCAATCGATTATAGATGGCTCGTCTTTAACCTCGCGGCTGGACAGTTTGTAGGGTTTGCTGATGGGGATAACTTTGTCAACGCCTGCCATTTCTCCTATAACGGTTATCTTGTCCCTTTGCCCGTCGATTCCGACCAGTCCGATTACGGCTCTTTCCTTGCCCTCGATGATGTGCGTACTGAAACCCGATTCCTCTGCGGTTTCAATAACCCTTGCGATAGTTTCCTGTGATGCTCCGATTTTCATAACTACGATCATTTTATACCTCCGGTATTTAAATTTCAGCGACTTAACGCGCCCCCGCAGGCATAAAAAAACCGCGGGAGCCTGTAAAGCCGCCGCGGTCTTTGGAAATTTTATATCATTGGTCAGACCGGACTCAGACGGCTACACTCCTATTGCTAAAAAAGCAATAAAAAAAGAAACCAAAAAAGAATCCGTAAAAAAGTCTGCCAAGCATTTGTTATTCTCCGTTTAGGGTCTAATATTCCAATTAGAAACGCATGTCAATACAAAAATTTTTAAGCTGATTTGTCAATCTTGTGGATTGCAGCTATAAGATCTTCGCGTATAATGGGTTTATATATGCAGGCGCTTACCAGCGAGCATACTTTTTCAGCCTCTTCCCTGTACGCGGTGGTTATGATTATTGGAATTGTTGAATCATGTTCTCTGATCTTGTGAATCATTTCAAAGCCGTCCATTTCCGGCATTGCAAGATCCGTTATGACCAGATCCGGTTTAACTTCAAGAAATTTCTTTAATCCCAATACGCCGTTTGCCGCTTCGTGAACATATAGTTCTTCTTTTTCCAAAAGTTTTTTCACGAGCATCCTCGTGAACTTTTCATCTTCGACATATAAAATATTCATTAAAATAATCTCCGGTGATAGATAAACATTATATGGACTATTTTTCATATTACAAGAGCTTTTTTCTCCGGTGTTTTGTGTATTATTTATAAATTTTTAATCAATTTATACTTAACTAATTGTCCATTTTTCAGAAAATATTTAGTAAAATTAAAAATATTGCAGCTTTTATGCATGCATGTTACTTTTGCATATAAAAAATATAAAATTGCGAGAATGATGAAAAGTTCAGTTATCGGGTCTAATCCCAGGATAGTAAGCTTTTACAGCTCTTATATGGATATGCTCGGAGTTGTCAATGAGGCTTATAACTCGATTAACGTCGGACTGAAACGTGCTATTTTAGATAAAAAAATAACATCTTTGATCGTCATTATTGAAAACAGAGATGATCTGGTCACATATAACCGTCTGAAAGATCTTTTAGACGAGAGACGAATGAACACTTTCGTTGTGTGTGTGGATGAATCTCTTATGCAGCAGGTCTCAAACAGTCGTGTGATAAGCATCAGTCACAAGAGTGTTACTTTGGACTTTTCAGAGATGCTTGCAAAATCAAACGTGTGCAAACCCTATCTGAAAGAAACAGGCAATACTCGGTCTCCTGAAAAAATATTTGAACACATAAAATTCATGCTAGCACGCGGCAACATAACCCTGCCTGTTGAAGGCGAGTGTGCCGTGCGTATTCTAAGCGTTCTCGACCACGACAATATAACTTTCAAGGCCATAGACGGTATGACAAAGCTTGATCCTGCTCTTCATTCCGGTATAATCCGAATGGCAAACTCTGCATATTTCAGCGGAAGTTACGGAAATATTGCAGATGTTCAGAAGGCGTTGGTGAGGCTTGGCATAAACAACATTAAGGCATACCTGGTTAATTTTATAAATAAATCATTGGCAGCAAATAAAAATCTTCTTTATGCAGATGAAATAGGCGAGGCTATTAAGGATTCACAGATCATCGGCGCTCTTTGTTATGTTATGTCCGACTTTTTCAAAGTCTGTGCAAAAGGACAGATGTATTCCGTTGGCTTGCTTTCAAAGATAGGCGAGATATTTATCCTTGCGATAATATCAGATTATCTTTCAGGGGAAAGACCGGAAGATGTTAAAGACGGAAGCTATAGGAAGATGGCGACACAGAACAATATACTTGTAGGCGGCACTCTTATGAAAAAATGGAAATTCTCGGAAGAGTTTTACATACCGCTGTTGTTTTCCGGCACTTTGAAAGAGAACCAGTTCATGAACGAAACCAAGATATTGCATCTCGCATGTAATATGCTGGTTTTTTTTAGAACAGAACAGATCGACGATGGACTGAAAGCCGCTTTGAATAAAACTGGAATACAGTTAAGTGAAAAGCAGTTACAAAGAATAAAGACCGAAACTGAAATTAAGATAAAAGATTTTGCAGCAGTTTATTGATTAGGCTGTTGACAAAGGCATATAAATACTATATAACTTCCCTCCCTGCGCCTGTAGCTCAACTGGATAGAGCATTTGACTACGGATCAAAAGGTTAGGAGTTCGAATCTCTTCAGGCGCGTGAATAGAATCCGAGGTACTGTAAGTATCTCGGATTTTTTTATGGGAATAATAAGAGATTCGAACGACACCGAGCGCCGACCGAATAGGGAGGATGAGCAGGCAGGATGCTTGCGTAAGCGAAGTGGCTTGCTTTTGCAAGGGCATAGGATGTGCCCGCAGAAAAAGCGAATCTCTTCAGGCGCGTAATATAGAGCCGCTGTATCGGAAGATACGGCGGCTTTTTTGTTTGTTTACATCTTTATTTGTTACGTTTAATATTGAATATGACTGAAACTAACCGCATAGAATACAAACGTCAGCTGAATGATGATAACAAATTTGAAAAAGAAGTCGTTGCTTTTTTGAACTATAAAGACGGCGGTGTTATTTACTTCGGAATTGATAAAGGCGGAGCATATTACCCCATTGATGATATTGACGGCACTCAGCTTAAAATCAAAGACAGAATAAAAAGCAATATAGAACCGTCAACGATGGGGCTTTTTGATGTGTCTGTTGAAGACGATAAAGTTATTAAAGTCACCATTGCCAGCGGTTCGGAAAAGCCTTATTACATCAAAAAGAACGGAATGACCGAAAAGGGATGTTATCTTAGGGTTGGTTCTTCTGCTGAACCGATGCCGCAGAGGATGATTGAAGACCTGTTTTCCAAACGTACCAGAAATTCTATCGGAAAAATTGAATCGCCGATTAATAAACTTACTTTTGAACAGCTCAAAATCTATTATCAGGAAAAGGGCAAACAGCTTAACGACCAGTTCGCATACAATCTCGAACTGCTGACTAAAGACGAGAAATACAACTACGCTGCATATCTCCTTGCCGATAACAATAGCATATCTATAAAGGTTGCAAAGTACGGCACTTTAACAAAAGCAGAGCTTATAGAAAACAATGAATACGGCTACTGTTCTCTGGTGAAGGCAACTAAGCAGGTGCTTGATAAACTGGAACTTGAAAACAAAACCGTTGCTCAGATAACGTCTAAAGAACGGATAGAGAGCAGACCATATGACCCGAAGGCTCTCAGAGAAGCGATAATCAACGCCATTGTACATAACGACTATTCCAATGAACGCCCGCCTGTTTTTGAGATATTCCCCGACAGGATAGAAATCACCTCTGCCGGAGGATTGCCTTATTCTTTTACGAAAGAGGAGTTTCTGGCGGGATATTCCGCTCCGAGAAACAAAGAGCTGATGAGGGTTTTCAAAGACCTCGACCTCGTGGAACAGCTTGGTTCCGGCATCCCCAGAATCCTTGAGAAGTATGACGAAAGCATATTCATGTTTACGGATAACTTCCTGAAGACCACCTTTACGTCCAGAATGAGGTTGGGGGACAAGTTGGGGGACAACTTGGGGAACAAGTTGGGGGACTTGAACGAAAACAGGAAGAAAATCGTGATGCTAATGATTGAGAATCCTGAAATATCTACACCTCAATTGTCTGAAAAGATTGGGATTTCTGAAACAGCCATAGAAAACAACATCAGATTCCTGCGTGAGAACGGCTATATCGAAAGACAAGGCACGTTCGGCGGGAAGTGGATTATTAAGGATTAAAAAATATTGCTATTATCTATCGCTAATCTTAACTCGGGCATGTACTCCCAAATGTATGAAAGATGATACTGAATTCTTGAGCCAACAATACAACCAGCTTTAAGCCGTTCTTCTGGTTTATGTTCAACGACTATTGCAGACAATACACATTTCTTTTCTTTAGTTGCGTCATCTACTATAATTCTTGACATTGATCCTCCGCTTAGTCCATTTGGCTTAAACATTGTTCGTTGTTCAGAATTTTTAATGGCATATTTTTTATAAACAGTAGCCAGATGTGTTTTTCTATTAATATCATATACATCATATGAACCATGACTTTCTGATGTATTAAAATGAATGCCATTTGCGATACAACGATCATAAGTCGGTCTGGATAATTTTGAAATTAGATAGCCGCTTATAAAATAAGTGCTATTTTCGTCATGCCGACCAGTATCAACATCGTCAAGCATCAAAGCATTTTTTTTCAATTCTTCAGGAATATCTGTTAAAAAATAACATACTGCGGCATCAATATTGTCATCTTCATGAGTGCCTGATTGCCCATCTAAAGATGAGAACCAATCACTTTTTTGGATTTCAAAAATTGGCTCAGTTTTAAGTGCAATACCAATGTTGCTAGTGTAAACATGTGCGGCTGTGAAAAGGAAATAATGGCTTAATATGTTAAATAGTACCCCTGATCCAATTAATTCAGGTTTTTTCATTTTATGGCATTTAAATAATGCAACTGTAGCATTTTGTATTCTCTCGGTTAAAGGGAATAATGCATTAATTTCTTGATCATGAAGTTCAATGTCAGATATTAGTTTTTTATCTTTTAAGTTAAATTTTTTCACTGTAGCTTATTTCTCCGCCATATACGCTTAATAGGTCGTATTGATGATAATTAAGTACGCATTTTTTGTTTTTAAGTTTCTCAAATGACCACTTTGAATTATACTACAATAAATGTTACTTCAAGCAGATATTGTTGCTGCTTCAAAAATGCTTCAAATTAATTTGAAGTAAGTTGATAAATAAGCATAATTTTCTTTGTATCGGTTTTCTACGGATCAAAAGGTTAGGAGTTCAAAAACAGCGACACTATTTTATGGAGCTGTTTCTGCTCCGAGCCTGCTGGAATCTCTTCAGGCGCGTGAATAGAATCCGAGGTACTGTAAGTATCTCGGATTTTTTTATGTAAGTAAAAAACGTTTCTTTTGTTCTTTATGCGTATGTTTTATTTAGTTATAGGGTAGAAATTAGATATAAAATAAGAATTCGTATATTTGACATAAGGTTTAACATTTAGAATTGTTGATTCAATATGAAATAGACTAGCCTAAAAAGTTGAGTGAGAAATAAGGCTAGTCTATCCGATAATAATAAAACTATTGCGCTGACTAAGGCATTTGCAATGAAAAAGTATGGTGGCATGCCTCATTACAATAAAGCGTAGGAGTTTTATGCGCAGTGTGGCATAATGTACATCTCAGTGAACCGGCATGAGAGTTATGCGGTGAAACAGTGTAGCTTTTTCCGTGCGAGTCGCTAAATGTTAAGACTTTAGAATCGGTCATGTCGCCGTGACAATTTCTGCAGGCGCTTTGAGGAGCTTGTTTTTCAGGTGTTGCTGTCCCGTGGCAATCCAAACACTGCAAATTGGAGTGGGATCCTCTTACATCTTTACTGAAAGAGATGGAGCTGAAACTAATACATAATGTTAGAGCCAGAAAAATAATTGTGATAATTTTCATGTTTATTCTCCAATATTTTTGAGGAGCATAACATGTTGGTAGATATAATCTACACACTTGTGTCGGTAGAATTATGCTAAACTTTCAATTTCATTGAATAGTTTTTTATAAATAATTATTGAATTCCTGCCCGTTGAGATGTACCCCATGCTGCGCCATTTTGGAAGCAAGCGTTCAATTGTCCTTATAGTGGTGTGCATTATGTAGCTCATTTCCGCATATGATAGCTTAAGTGGTATTTCGACTAAAGGCATTGTGGAGATATCATCGTAGAAGCTCTCGGCAAGGGCTTTTAGAAAATATGCCAAGCGCTGCGGCGTATCGCATGTAAACATACAGCACATAGCATCAAAATCGCTTGTTACAGCTTTTTTACAATATTTTACCATTTCATCTTTTAAGTCTTTTTCCGTTATGCCGTCGAATTGACTTTTGGTCATAGTGAAGATATCTGATTTCCGAAGCGCCAGTATAATGTCACCGGAGTTATCTATTTCAAGATAGTGCAGATAGTTTACCATTCTTCCAGGCAAAACAATGCTCATTGCATAAGGCTTGTTTACGCAATATGTTTTGTACGCCTGTCCTAAAAGACCTGAATCAATATAAATTAGTTTTTCAGTGTTGGAAAATAATGCTGTTTCGTCATTTCCTGAGATAACTTGATTTTTCCTAATAGAAATCTTTTTGCCATTTTTTTTAAAAATATTTTTTAACGATTGTGGCAATTCAGGAATCACCCACGGTGTTGTTTTATAATATTTTCCCATATTGATACCTCAACATTAGTTTACACCACTAATTATAATATATCTCAAAATAATTTTATGGCATCCGACACCAGTGGGTATTAATTCAGTTTTAACTGCTTTATTTTCGATTATTCTAATCCTAGGAGGAAAAGATGAGAAAGTTCTTACTGTTTTTATGTATGCTTTTTGCCTTATTTGGTAACGCGTTCGCGCAGAAACAATACGATACCGAGCTGGTTGTTGTTGGATCAGGAGTTGCCGGCTTGACAGCAGCAGCGTATGCGTCTGACCAAGGTGTCAAAACAATTCTTCTTGAAAAACTGCCCAACGTTGGTGGTCAGCTTATTATCATTGAAGGTACTTTCGCTGTTGGAACAAAAACCCAGCGTCAGGACATGGTTGGTCTTACAAAAGATGAAGCTTTCAACCAGATTATGGATTATTCAGGTTGGAGGGCAAATGCGGCTTATAACAAAAAATATGTTGATAATTCTGCAAGTACCCTTGAATGGCTTCAGAAAAAAGGTGTGGAAATGGAGGGAGTTACAACAGATACTCCCGACGGAAACAGGGTCTACCATATGTATAAGAGTGGATTCCCCGGTAAAAACTATATAGACAGTATGATGAAAGTTATCAAAGAAAATAACAATATTGTCTTGACTGAAACACCTGCAAAATCACTTATTACCGATAAAAAAGGTAATGTAACCGGCGTAATAGCTGAAAATGCTGACGGAGAAGAAATCCGAGTTAATGCCAAAGCTGTACTTCTTGCAACAGGCTCTTTTGTAAATAATGCAGAAATACTCCAAAAGTATAATCCTGAGCTTGTTAAAGGCATCAAACACATTTCACCTCTCAAAAATATGGGAGATGGCATTGTAATGGGACAAAAAATAGGCGCTGATGTTGCAAACATGAATACCATGATATTTGAGAGCGCTGTTCCGGTTAACATGGACTATCACGAGATACACGATAACCCTGCAAGACTTGATGCTTATATGATTCTGAAAACACCGTCAATATGGTTGAATAAAAATGGTAAAAGATTCGTGAATGAAGCTCTTTCCGGTGATTACACTGTAGTTTCAAACTCTCTTGTGGCTAATGGCAGTGAGCTTGTTGTGATCATGGATGAGGAAATAAGAAAAGATATTATGTTTGGAGCAGGTTCACACGCTAATTACTTTACTCTTTATGACCGTGGTCAGCTTGTCAAACATTTTGACGAAGCAGTTCAAGACGGTATGAAAAAAGGATACGCATTTAAAGCCAACTCAATTGAAGAGCTTGCCAAAAAAATGAATATGGATGTAGCGATTGTTAAAGCATCTGTAGAAAGATATAACAAACTTGCCGAAAAGGGCGAAGATGTTGATTTTGGTAAAGATGTAGAACAATTGAAACCCATTACACATGCACCCTATTATGGTTTTATAGGTATGAATACAATTTGTGATGCCGCCGGTGGTCTGAAAATCGATGAAAATGCACAAGTTATTAATACTGAAGGCTATAATATTCCTGGACTTTATGCTGCCGGCGCGACTACTGGTGGTATGTATGGCACTAATTATCCTTATATTATGCCTGGATATGCAAGCGGTTCAGCTATGAATGCAGGTCGTTTTGCCGTTGAGCATGTGATGAAAACTATTCTTCATAGACAAGTAAAAAGCTTTTAATAGCAAAAGACTTGTTTTTTAAAGACTACATAGAGGCAGATTACATCTGCCTCTATTACAAAACAGCAGAAAGCATGAAATAGAATATTTAAAAATATTCAGGGAATATTTATGCATGATACTGAAGTAATCCCATTTGTGCGAAATAAGTCAGCTGGTATATTGGATTATAAAATTTTTATAGTCTTGTTTTCTGTTAATTTTTTGATAACGCTCAGTTTCGGAATGCTAAATACCTTTCTCCCTATATTTTTAACAGAGAATGGTTACAGCAGTGTTATGCTTGGAGCAGTTGTTTCTTCCTATTGGTTATCAAAGTTCTTTTTCAGTGCAGTTATGGGGTTTCTTGTCGATTTCGTTCATAGGAAATGGTCTATGGCTATTTCTCTCATATTGTTTGTTTTGCTTTCTTTGTTTTGTTTTGAAATACATAATTTTGCTGCCATATTTATTGCAAGGTTAATACAGGGTATTCTCTTTGCATTATTTCAGCCGTTGATATTTTCAATCTTGTGTGACAGTATTGATATTGATAAAGCTGCTTCCGCCATGGGAACTTTTGATATTTCCTTTTACAGTGCTGTTTGTATAAGCCCTTTTTTGGGCGGACTGGTAAAGGAGTCATTTGGTTACTATGGAATGTGCAATCTGATTCTTATACTGACGGTATGTTCAGTTCTTTTATGGTTATTAGTTGGAAAATCAGGACAACGGCATAGCCAGCAAATAAGTAAATGTATTAATAAGTTTAAAGTAACAGATGTTAATTTCAGATTGTCCGCTCTGTGTCTCTTTCTGTTTAACAAAGGCTTTATGACGTCAATGATGATAACGGTAACGCCTATTATGTTGGCAGTGAAATATAACCTGAATCCATCAGCAATAGGCATTATTCTATCACTTTCATCAATATCCATGATTGTATTTTTAAGGATTGCAGGAAGGTTAGCGGAATTGATTAATGTTCAGACACTTATGATAATCGGCAGCATGCTGGTGTCTTTGCTGTATTTTGTTATTCCGAATATTCCTGTTAAGGCGATGATCTATATTTTTATTTTGACCGGAATATTTAATGCGACATCACAGCCTGCCAGTAAATCAGTTCTGGTTATTGAAGGTAATAAAATTGGGCAAGGCTTTGCTAATGGTGTTAGCAACACATGTATGAGCTTAGGTCTTATGTTAGGTCCTGTGGCAGGTTCTTCTATTATCAGTAAGTCAAATTTTGAAAATGCTTACTATTTTACAGGGATCTTAAGCATCGTGTTACTTGTCGCATCCACATTACTTTTCAAGCTCGCAGATAGGTTCAGTTCGTAATGTTTTTTGATCGATAGTAAAAAAATGGAGGTCTTTCGCATGAAAGCAAAATCTAAAGTATTTACAATATTACTTATAATATGTAGTTTCCCGATAGTGGCACTTGCAAATGATATAGAAAAAAAGTCTCCGATATCCGTTAGTGGAAAGGTTAGTGTTTTTAGCCGTTACACAAACAATCCCTATTTTGGGGCAGAAGATAGCCGGCTCGGCTATACCCCGGACAAAATATATAGTGAAATAGCTGCAACAGTTGCAGTAACCGGAGAGCAAAAAACAGATTTGGGTCTTGTTACCGGTCAGGTTGGCGCATATTTTGGAAAAACCATAGGGGATGATTTCTACGGGCAAATGAAAAGCAATACAAACAATGCCTGGGAAGCTGCCGGATATGATTCTGAAGCTGATGAAGTGCTTTTGAATCAGGCTTGGATAAAGCTTGGTAATGCGTTCAGCACAAATTTTGATATTACTGTAGGCCGTCAGGATATAGCCCTTGAAAAAGGTTTTGTTGTATGGGGCAATCCAAGGCTTGAAACAGCAGCTTGGACTAATTTCCAACAAAGTTTCCCATTTGCGGTGAGAGTTGACCATAAAACCGATGACCTTCTTATAACAGCACTTTTTGCGCAAGCTGAAAGATACAGCGCAGGTGCTTTTGAGAACGATGTTAAACTTTATGGCGCAAACGTACATTATGACTTTAATGACAGTGCTTATATTTATGGTTCTGTTTTTAAAAAAGATGAACCTTCGCTGGGAGAAACATCATCAATGATTGATGACCGGGAGAATGATACTGTCAGCTATGATCTTGGTCTCGATATGAAGATTAACAGAGTCCAGATAGAATTTGAAGGAGCATATCAAACCGGCGATGTTAAAACACTGACTGATAAATTTGATAGAGAATCTTATGCTTACTGGGGGGCTTTGACATATAACTTTCCTGTTGCTCTTAACCCTTATGTAAGAAGTTCATATTACTATTTCTCAGGCGATGATGCGAATTCTTCCGACGTCGAAGCTTATGACCCTATGTTTTCAGGGTTTTCAGGCTGGAACAAATTTTATATCGGTGAATTTGTAGGAGAAAATCAGCTTGTAAATTCAAACAAAGAATCAATTGTTCTCGAAACAGGCTTTTCTCCTGTTGAAAAGGTTAATTTAGCATTTATGTATATCATCCATAACCTTGCCGAGAAAAATACAGAAGGTAACAAACACTGGGCTGATGAGATAAATGTAATAGCAGATTACTTTTTAAGTGAAACAATATATGTTCATGGCGGACTTGGGTATGCAATGCCTAACGACGCAGCTGAAGATGCTTATGGAAGTAATGATGATGGGTTTTTTGCTCAAGCACAAGTCGTGTTTAATTTTTAACCTCCTTTAGTTTTGCGGCGGATATGAAATCCGCCGCATTCTTTCATAATCTTGGTCATAATTCGTTAATTTGGAGATGTTTCTGTACTAAGAATACTGTAATCTTTTCAGGCGCGTGAAATTATAAAAAAGGAAACCGAAAGACTGCTTTTATTGTTTCAACTGTTCAAAATTTCTTAGAACTATATCAATTAAAGCCTATCCGGCAATGTCATCTGTATTTTGATTAAGATATTATCAATACAATTATGAAATTTACTCAACGAATAATTTATGATAACCTTTGGTATACTTTTAACATATCAGGTGCTTGATGGATTCAGGAATCGTTCAAACAGAAAAGATCGCTAAGAAAATTAATATATTTTTTAAAAGTATTTATCTGCTGTTCTTGGTGCTGCTCATAATGGTCATGTGGACAGAATACAAATTCAGCTTTGTCAGTCTGATTATGGCTCTTTTTACAGTGGTTACACTTCTGGCCGCTTTGGCATCTCCCGCAGGATATCAAACTGCTGTTTTTGCAGATAAACCAAGCGTTTTTAAGACTTTTCTTACTATCTTTGTTTATTATTCGGCGCTGTCGTTTAACTCGCTCATGGCTTTAACTCCTCTTGATCCTGAACTCACCTCTGTACGTTTTCCCATGATGCTGTCTTTTTTGTTTACCATAGGAATCATATTGCCATATTGCCTGACTGAGATAACCGTGAGTATGTTACATCGGTTTTTTATTTTGATTTATTCATTTGTTATTTCTGTATTAATTATGGCATTCATCGTAGAAAATCGTAGCCTTTCATACCTGTTTGTACTTATAGGATTTTTGTTGACATCGGCATTGGCGGTCTGGGTTGAAGCAAGAAGAAGAAAGGCTTCAATGCAACCACATAATACCGAAACCGATACCGCTTTGGCTTCGCAAGAGCAGGAGCAGAAAACTGAAGCGCAACCGAAAAAATATGAAACAGTATATTTCAGATATTTAGACCCCCAGAATAAGACGATGACGATGAGAACTGTGGAAATAGATATGTCCGAGATAGAGGTAACTATAAACGATAACGGGATGATACACGGTTATTGCGAGCTTACCAACTCATTCTGCGAGTTTAAGCTGGCGGACATTATCGGTTCGGTTATAGAGGTCAGCACAGGCAGACAAGTGGCGGCAGGCAGCGGCATAGAACCCGAAGCGGTCAGCTGATAAAAAAAGCTGTTCCGGCTTGAAAGCCGAAACAGCCTTATAAGAATACTTATTTTGAGTTTTTTTCAGCCATTAATTGTCTGGCTTTCTCTTTGTAGGAGGACATGGCAACTGTTTTTGTAACATTTTCCAGTGTTGCCTCCGGTATGCTCTCACGAATTTCCTGATAAGCCTGATTTTTTGCTTTGGCGCTGGCAAATGCCTCTTTGGCGGTATCAAGCGATACCCCTTCATTGGAGATCCGGTTGCGCCTGTTTTGTATTTGTGCAATGACGTCCGCTGTTTTTAATGCCGCGATTCCTGTTTCCATTTCATCTTCAAGCTTTTTAAGCGATTCGGTTGCTTCCTGCAGTATTGCAAGCACATTATCGTATTCCTTTTGAATAGGAGCGATATTGTCATCTATTTCTTTGATCTTCGTGTCAAATTTATCAATGTACATGAGTATTTTTGCAGCGTATTCCTCGTCCTCGGCATCAATATTGCCGTCTCCGTTAAAATCCCCGCCTGATTTAAGGATCAGATCAAAATCTTTATGAAGTTTATCTTTTCCTGTCTCCGCAGTTTCCTTATCCTGATTAAGCATGTAAATCCGACCTTTAAGCTCGGTGGCCATGTTTTGCAGTTCCAGTATCTTTTCTCTTTCCGCCATTATAGACGCTCTGTAAACGGCTTCGGGATTACTTTTTTCCAAATCTGTAACAACGGCATCTGAATGTCCTTTAACGATTTGAAGCATTCTTTTAACCAGACCGTACATACTTCCCTCCAGAGTTTTTTATAGGCATATGTTACTAGCAGACCTTGTTTTTGTAAAGATGTTTAAGTGTAAACAGAATTTGAATTTTTTGAAAAGCAGACGCCATTCGTCTGTGGTTTGTCTGTCTGTCTCGAAATCTGATACCAACCGATAGTCCGGTTCTGTTACTTGTCCGTAGAGCCTTAGTGCGACACCTTAAGAATATTAAATCTTGAAAGCGGAGGATTAATGTTTTTCGTAAAATTTTATAACAGAGAAGTATTAAAGAACTTTCTTCTTCCTGTTCTGTTTCTGCTTATGCTGGTCGGGTGCGCCTTATCCGGAACAGCAGGCAAAGCCGGTTCGCCGGAAGAGGGAATGATTGTCGGCAAGGCTTACTCACATGGGGTAAAGAATGATTATCTTGCCGGTCTGCACATCAGAAATGAGTATGTTTCCGGCTGTTCAGACTGCCATGGAAAATCTGTTGATGTGGACGACAGCGAAACAGAGCTGAATAAAAGCTGTCGCAACTGCCACGGAACTTATGATGAGTTCAAGGCGAAGATCAAACAGGAACAGAAGGGTCACAAAGGACCTGTAAAGGTCAGCGGACACGAGGGACACCTGATTGATGTCTCATGCACTGCCTGCCACTCGGGACATTCGGGTTCTTTCCCATACTGTAACTACTGCCATTCATTTGATATGAAGATTCCTTTTGCAAAGGCAAAAACGCCCTATGTTCCTGAAAACCTTTCGTATTATTACGATAAAGAGCCTAACCGTGTGGAAACTGCGGATGTCCTTGTCATCGGTTCCGGAGGTTCAGGGCTTATGGCTGCCGGTGTTGCTGCAAACGCAGGCAAAAAGGTCATTATTGTTGAAAAAATGCCTGTTATCGGAGGAAGCTCAATCCTTTCCACAGGCGGTATGAACGCCGCAGGTACAAAGATCCAGCATGAAAAAGGAGTTATGAACGACTCTCCGGAAATCATGGTCAAAGATACCCTTGCCATCGGTAAAACAAACGACGTGGCTCTTGTGCGTATCCTCGCGGAGAGATCAAACGAAGCTCTGGAATGGTTCATAAATGCCGGAGCGAATCTCACTCTTAACCCCAAAGTCAAAACCGGGGGTACAACCGTTCCCCGTTCACACTATACCGAAACAGGCGCCATCGGTCAGTATATGATCCCTATATTGCTGAAAGAACTGCGCAAAACCGGTAATGATGTCAGAACGAACAGTAAAGCGGTAATGCTTAAAACTGATGCAGACGGCAGGGTCACAGGCGCTTTGATATACGGAAAGCACAGCGGACTTTATGAAGTGAAGGTGGGTGCGACCATCATTGCGACTGGAAGCTATGCAAACAATCAGGCACTTGTGACACAATATAATCCCCAGCTTAAGGATATCATAACCACAGCCCAGCCCGGTTCGCACGGCGACGGCGTTGTTATGGCTGAAAAGATCGGGGCGAAAGCCATTAATATGGAGAACGTTCAGATACACCCCAACGCAGCCGCAGGTACGTCTATTATGGTCACACAGAATATGAGGATAGGCGGCGGTATTCTGGTCAACAAGTCTGGAAAACGCTTTATGGACGATCTGGCTCCCAGAAACAAAATGGGTGAAGAGATACTCCGGCAGGAAGGTCAGTCAGTATTTCTGATATATGACGACAACGTGGCAAAACTCCGCAAAAAAGTTCATGAGGGTTATATCCATCTCAATTTTGTAACAACTGCGTCAACTCCCGAAGAGATGGCTAAAAAGCTTGGACTTCCGGTTGACGCTTTTGTCAGTACCATGAAGAACTACGCTCTATTTTACAAAAATCAGAAAGATACTGATTTCAACAGACCTACCATATCCGAACCTCTGACCAACGGAAATCTCTACGCGATAGAGGTTATTCCGGGTATCGGAGGTACACTCGGCGGTGTGGCTGTAAACACCAAGATGCAGGTTCTTGACGAGAACAACCAGCCTATCAAAGGTCTTTACGCATCCGGCGAAGTTGTCGGCGGATGGCACGGAGAGGATCGTTACGGCGGCAACGCAGTTGCGGGGAACCTTGTTTTCGGCAGGCTTTCAGCAGAAAGCGCGATGGAATCACTTGGGAAATAGTTTAATGTCAGGGGGAACCGAAAGGTTCCCCTTTGATTAGCAGAGCGTACTTTACCAACAGTCCGGTATTTCGCCGGATAAACCTAAAAATAAGCAACATAATAATTTACGTCAGGTATCAGATTAAGCCATAATCATGGTATCAGTTTGGTTTTGTGTTTGTATTATGTTGGTTTCAAAAGAATTTCTTGATTAAACCCTTTGCCGGGAAAATATAATAATCTAATTTAAATACCTGAAGAAAAATATATAATAAATAAAAACAATGACGGCGTGATTATGAATAATAATAAGTTTCTTTCAAGGGACTTACTGCTCTTATTTTGCTCGATGTCCATGTCTTTTTTCGTTGAGTACAGCATAATAGCAGTATTTCCGGTTTATATTTCGGAGAATCTCCATTACGGCAGGAGCTATGTCGGGCTTTTTATAGGTATTTTTTCTGTTTCGGCACTGGTTATTAAGTTTTTTACAGGTTACATAGCAGACAGAACGGGAAGAATGGTGGTTTTGACCGCCGGACTTATCCTGTGTCTTATCTGTTCCGGTTTTTATGCGTTTACGACAATGTTCACGGCTTTGGTTTTTGTTCGTCTCGCACAGGGTGCCGGCTCCGGTGCCATACGGGCGGTATATCCTGCCATTACCGTCGACATCGTAGGCAAACATAACGCGGGCAAAGGTATCGGTTTCATAGGGCTGACAGGTATGATGGGTATGGTAGTTGCTTCGCCGATAGTTTTTTATTTTCTGGAACACATTGACTATGAAATGCTTTTTATGACTTTGTGTATCATTCTCTGCCTGTCTCTGGTTCCTGTGATGTTCATGCGTGTTCCGAAGATAATCCTGCCTTCGAGGAAGTTGACACTCGCCAGTTTTCTTGAATACAGGGTGCTTATGCCCGCATTTCTCCGGTTTATAGTCAGCATCTGGCACGGGCTTTTTGTTTCATACGCGGTGCTTCATGCCCGTCATTCCGGCATAGCCAACGCAGGTGTGGTTCTTACGGCTTATGCTCTGGGCAATATCATAATGCGTCCTATTGCCGGCTATGTCTTTGACAAAAGGTCTCCGGGGGTAATCGCATGGCTTGCCTATTCCCTTCTTTTGGTCGGTTACTGCATTTTTGCAGTATCGACAGAGTATTTCGGGATAGTTTCGGGAGCCTTTATCATAGGAATGGGAGCCGGAATAGAGCATACCATGATGCCCACCATAGCCGCGAAGATAGTTGATAAGGCGTCACTGGGAAGGGCAAACTCAACTCTTGAGTGTGCTTTTTCTCTCGGCATAGTCACAGGAGCTGTTTTCTGCGGAAAGGCAACAGAGTCGATTCCGTTTGATAAACTGTTCATCTCCGTTGGGCTGTTGAATATAATTCCTGCGGTTCTGTTTTATGTTTTCGTTCTTAAAATTTACGACAGGCACTTTGAAAAATAAGAAGGTCCCGCTCCGCAGCGGGACCAAAGATAATGAGATGTATTAAAGCTTCAGCTTCGCGGCGTTGCGCCCTGCGATGCGTCCCATTGTCATAGCGTTTGCCAGTGGCAGACCTACTGAATAGTATTCGTGGTGGAAAACTCCGCCAGCACATTCGCCTGCTGCGTAAAGACCTTTTATAACGCGACCATCCGCCTGCATAACCTGAGCGTCGGTGTTGATGTTGATACCGCCGAAAGTGAGCGTAATGCCGGGCATCAGGGGATAAAATGCGTAGTAGGGACCTTTTTCAAGTTTAATTGCGCTGTTTGTTTTCTGGGGAACGAGGTTGATTGCTGTTCCATCCGGTTTAACAGCGGCATTGTAGTCCTGAACGGTTTTCATGAACTCGTCTTTGGGAACGTTGATCTTTTCGGCAAGCCCTTCAAGGGTATCCGCCTGAACGTAAGGAATTTTGTTAGTATCGAAAAGTTTGACCATTACGTCGATGGCGCCGAATTTTGTTCTCATTTCAGAGTCGAAGACCATCGCGGCCGTCTGCATGGGCTGGTTGAGCAGAACGGGGCAAACGTAGCCGTATCCGAGACCTTCGTCGATATATCTTTTACCCTTAACGTTTATCATAAGACCATACTGAACGATGTATGAAGGGTTACCGGCGTGAGGATTCACAGGGCTTACGTTTGCAAGCATGATTGATTCGGAACCCCCCATTCTCACGAGACCAGCACCGATTTCTTTTGCCATCAAATGACCGTCGCCGGTGTTGCCCTGAGAACCTCTGTACCATGCTTCGTCTGCGTCGGGACCGACGTACATTTCAAGCATTTCCTTGTTTCTGGCATAGCCGCCTGTTCCAAGAACCACTTTACCCATGTAGTCCACAAGTCCCGCTTTTGTTTCTGCTCTCACGCCGATAACTTCGCCTTTATCATTAAGAAGAAGCTGTCTTGCTTTTGTGTCACAGTGTATCTGACCTTTAAGTTTTTGCTGGTAAGCCTCTCTGAGTTTTGCCAGAACCACGCGCATGTTTCTGTACATTCCGGGGTCAAAGATAACAGATTTAGCTTTTTTTCCGGGGCGGTACATAGGGTCGGGTGCTGTGGGACCATAGCTTCTTATCCAGCGTGTGTTCTCAAGGCTGTTTTCAGCGATAACTTTCATTATCTCCTTGTTTCCTCTGCCGAGGCTCGCCTTGTCTATCTCTTCAAAGAATATCTGTTTGGATTCAGGGGTGTCTTCTGACGCAACACCTATTGAACCGCCTGAAAATTTTGTACTGCCGCCGATCTCTTCGAGGGGCAGTTTTTCGATCATGATGGTTTTAACGCCGAGCTCTGCCGCCTGAAGAGCGGCACATGTTGCCGCCATACCGGAACCGACCACGATAACGTCAGCCTTGATCTTCTTTTTAGGTTCGGGAAGGATAGTGGCATGCGCAGCCGGAATACCTGCTGCTGCGAATATTCCTGCGCTTGCTCCTACTGTTTTAATAAAGTCTCTTCTGGAAAAATTCATTGAGAACCTCCTGTTATTATAAAAACACAAGTTTGATGCCTAATAAATATCTCCTGCGTGGCTGTGCCACAAGTTACAGAACAGAGTATATGAATGGTTACAGATTTCAGCCGGATATAAGAAACGGTTATTTGGCTTTTAATAGGCGCGAAAAGACACGTTTTATAAATCAATGACTAAGCGGTGTTTTAATCTGTGACCATTGTTTTCCGCAGTATTGAGGGGTGTTTCAGAACTTTACGCATAGATCGGCTGTTTTTTGCGGTACCTGACAAAACTGTGACCTTTATTACAAGGCAATCTGTAACTTGTTGATTTGTCGGGAATACTTGATTCTTTCCATATCAGATTTCCGTATTATAAAGGAGGAAACATGAAAACCAGATTGTATTTTTTAGTTTTAATTATTCTTATCACGGCAATGCAGGCATTTGCCGCGACAAACATCAAAGAGATGTTTGAAGAGGGAACGGGTTCAGTTGAGATACGGACACTCTATTTCAACAGAACATTCAACAGCAGCAAGGCTGATATGGAGGATCAGGCGATAGGAGGTATGTTCCATTATAAAACAGCTCCTCTTAAAGGCGTATCCTTCGGCGTTGGTTTCTATACTTCAAACGATATCAACAGTGATGACGATGACGATGTTTACGGCAACCTTGCAAAAGGTTCCGACGGAAGCCACGAAAGCTATACCAAAATGGCTGAATACTTTGTACAGGGCGATTGGTTTGACACCACCATACGCTACGGAGCACAGGAAATTGTGACTCCGTTTGTAAATAAATACGACTTCCGTATGTCTCCTAAAACTTACAAAGGTCTCGCAGTCGTTAACAGATCAGTTGAAAACCTTGAAGCTTCACTGTATTACATCACAGATTTTATGGATAACAACTCTTTGGACTATGTTGATGCGGGTTATTCGTTTAATAAAAATATGGATGACAACCCTCTTTATGCGGCAGGTCTTAAATATTCGGCAGAGGTAAGCGAATCTTTCAAAATTATTCCTCAGGCATGGTATTATACAATGCAGGACGGATTTGCTTTCACTTACGGCAATGTTGAGTTTACAGGTGCCTCTCCTTTAGGTAAATATTCTGTGAAACCCTCCTATCTTTCACAGAAGGCTATAGGTTCAAAAGACGGCGGTGATCTTGACACATATCAGTACGGTGTTGCGGGCAACCTGAAAACACACGGTTTTGACATCAGTCTTTACTATGCCAAAACGGGCGACGATGCTGTATCCGCTCCTTGGGGCAACTCAAAGGTTATCGTTCAGCAGGTACTTGCCTCAACAAGAGCAGAGGAAAAAGCATATGCCGCAAAAGTGGGATATGATTTTACTAAACTTGGCGCTACCGGACTTTCATTCGCAGTGTTTTATGCAAACTACGATACACCGGACTCAGGAGTTAATAAAAGCGATGACCAGAGTGAGACCGACTATGACCTGACATATAAATTCAGTATGCCTGCTTTGAAAGGTCTTTCGCTGAGAGCAAGATATGCCGATATTGATACAGACGGCGGAACAGACTATGTGGATAAACGTCTGTATGCGGTGTATACTTTCAATTTCGGGGGTAAAGCGGCGAAATAAGCTTTCCACCTCCCTAAGGTTTTATCTATTATAATCACAAAGGCGGCCCGCGGCAAAGCTTCGGGCTGCCAAACTTTTTAATATAGGAGGTAGCTGTGTTCAGTAACTGGAATCCGGACAGAGGATCGGAGACTCCTCTTTATATGCAGTTGGCAAGCTATCTTCGTTCCGAAATCATCGACGGGAGAATACTCCCCGAAACAAAGCTTCCTTCGCTTTCTGTTATGCAGAACGTTTTTGCAGTCAGCAGGAACACCTGCATCAACGCTTTGGAACAGATAAGCAGTGAAGGACTCATTGAGATCAGTCCAAAGAAAAAACCTGTTGTTATCTATACAACAAATAATCTGCCGTCCAGCTCGTCACCCGACTGGTTCCGGTATATCAAACACGGAAAACATTTTCCCACGGACGAACACTACCACAGACTAAGCTATCTCAGAGGTCAGGCGGGGCTTATCAACACCTATGAAATGAGACTGGGCAAAGAGTTCCATCCGGAAGTTCCGGTTAATGAGGCTCTGGCGAAGGTGTCAAAGAAGATATCCGGTCTGTATCACCACAGTTTTTTCGATGTCAAAGGTATCCCTATGGTGCGCGAACTGGTCTGTTCTGCTGTCAGGGAATACGGTATAGAGGCAGACCCGTCTCAGGTGCTTCTGACATCCGGTCCCATGAACGCAATGACCCTTATCTGCAAAGGGCTTTTGTCAATAGGTACAAACGTTTTTACCGTGTCCCCCAATTCACTTAAACCTATGAACTTTTTCAACACGTTCGGTCTGAATGTAATCAATGTGAATCAGGACAGCGGCGGAATAAATATTGAGGATCTGAAATCAAAGACACATAAGGCGAGGGGCGGGATACTGCATGTCAACCCTGTTGCCTTCTGGCCTAACATGCTTACCATGTCCGACCAGAGAATAAAAGATGTGTTCTCGCTCTGTTCTGCAAAAAAGCTTCCTGTGATGGAAAACGATATGATGCGGGAATACTGGCTTGTTAAAGAACCTCCCGTTCCTTTGAAGGCATATGACAAAAGCGGTGTTTGCATCTATATTTACTCTTTTACCCGTCCTCTGATCCCCGGTCTGCGCATGGCGGCTATCATCGCTCCTTCGCAGGTCATTAATCAGCTTGCTGATGTAAAGCTTCAGAGCGAATGGGGAACTGATACCATAAGTCAGCTTACGTTCGGTGAGCTCATTTCGGAAAATCTTTTCAAAAACTATATGGGCAGCATCAGACCGGCTCTTCTTGAACGGAGAGACGAGGTTGATCTCCTTATGCAGAGGTATCTCGGCGATATAGCAACATGGAAGAAAGAGGACTGCGGACTGAATTTCTGGATCAGATTCAACAGCGATATTGATACGAGCAGCCTTGCATGTGAAAAAGAGGGTATTCTGATATATTCCGGCGCTCTGGCGGGCAACAGCTACAGGAATTGTCTGTGGCTCTGCTACTCATGCATATCGATAACGGAAATGGAGACTGTGCTTATGGTTATTTCCCGTCTGGCAAAATCCGCCATCTCAAAAATGAAAACCGACTGAAAAGTGTACATTCTCTGTATCTGTGACCATTAGCGACCCTGTTTCTGTAACTTGTTCAATTTTTGCATTTGCTATACCGTTTTAATATCAATAATTAATAAGAGGTTGGTATGAAACGGAAATATTATATCTGTCTTTCGGTCTGCATGGTATTTGTTTTGTTTGCAGCTCTGACTGCTTTTGCAGCAGGGATCAACGAAAAAGCTCAGTATTGTCTTAACTGCCACGGTGATTACAAAGATCTGGCGGCAAAGGAACCCTTCTACGATAAATTCAACGGAAAGGATTCAAAAAGAGGTATCACAAAGGTCAATCCGCACAGGTACTGGCCCCATGAGAACGTTAGTGACTCAGGTATTCCGGACTGCACCAAATGCCACACTCCGCACAAAGAGGATATCCAGTCTGCGGCTGAAGTTGTCCGCCCGAACCTTGAAGCCTGCTATACATGCCATCATATGAAATTGTTCGACAAATGCGATACATGTCACGCTGAATAGATCTGATCTGAAATGTTACAGAGCCGCTGCACTGAGAAGTGCGGCGGTTTTTTCTGCTGAAACAGAAATACGGATATCGGATGCCACGCTGAATGGTTTAATGATTTTGTTCTCTTTATATCTGGTAATCTTCGGACTATTTTTCTGGTTATTGTAAGCCTCTCTTAAAAAACAATAAAATTCAAACAATATTTTTAAGGAGGTTTTACATGAGTTCTAAACATTTATCCGGCATGTCCGGCAGAACAAAGCTGCTGATCGCTGCCGTATGTACCATGTTTTCATTTCAGGCGTTTGCCGCGGACAACATTGCAGACATGTTTCAGGAAACGTCAGTCGAAGGAAAGTTACTTTATCGTTTTAATGACTTGAAAATGGAAAACTCCACCGATGCTTCAGACAGCGGCATAGGCGGTATTCTGGCTGCAAAAACAGGAAGCCTTCACGGTGTGAGCCTTGGGGTGACATTCGGCACTGCAAACAATGCTTACAGTGACAAAGACGATTTCTCTTATGGAGTGCTTGGTGACGGCCACCAGAGCTTTGACTCCATGAAGGAATACTATGTTCAGGGTGAATTGTTTGACACCACCGTAAAATACGGCGCACAACAGATCAGCACCCCCTGGGTAAATGATGATATTTATCCTTTCATGCTGCCAATCACATATCGCGGTGCATCACTTGTCAACAAAAGCATCAGCAACACAGAGATTCACGCATACTACATAACAGGTATTTCAATGTGGAACGAAAGCGGTTTTAAAGATATCATGGAAACCGCAAATCCTACTGCGGATTCAGAGCCTCTTCTTATCGGCGGTATCAAATACAACCTGCCTTCCGAAAACCTCAAATTCAGTGCTGAGGGCTGGACATATCACATGGAAAATTTCATTAACAACAACTATGTGAGAACAACAATCGGCACAAAACTCGGCGAATGGAACGTATACGTTACTCCTTCATATCTGAAACAAAGCTCCACAGGTGATGAAGTCGGCGGCGATTTTGATACTTATCAATATGGCGGTGTGGCAGGTGTTGACGCTTACGGTTTCAATGCCAGTCTGTACTATGCTAAAACCGGCGACGACAAGATTTTCAGAGGTTGGGGACACAGCGCGGCTGTGCCTGCTCAGTTCCTTGTTTCAGAAAGAGCCGAAGAAAAAGCTATGATGGCTTATGCAGGTTATGAATTTTCAAAACTTGGTATGCCAGGAGTTTATGCGGCGGTTACATACGCTACATTTGATACTCCTGATTCAGGTGTGAATAAAGCATCCGACGCTTCAGAAGTTGACTGGAACTTAATGTATGATTTCAACGATGCTGTACTGAAAGGCGCGCTGAACGGTCTTCATCTTGAAGTAAGATATGCTCAGATCGACTATGAAGACGATCCTGACATGACAGAACTTCATGTGATTGCTTCATACTCATTTGCATTCGGCGGAAAAAAATAAGCTGAATATCTGATAACAGGGGCGGCGTGTTCATGCCGTCCCTGCTTATTAATCTGGTAAGTCACATTTCTTTGTTCTGGTTATATTAAATGAATTAAGTCTCCGCTAGAATCATCAAAATCCATTATAAAGCGTGGTTATTATTATGAGCAGTTTAGCGGAGGACCGTAATAACGGTGTATCCATTTTTCGGATGCTGTTCACGATTAATTTCCTGATCAGTTTCGGCTTTTGCATGAGCGACAGTTTTTTTCCCGCATATTTTCAGAACCTGGGTGCGAATGCTGCTCTTATAGGTTTTTCGGCATCGTCATATCAGATATCCAAAATTGTTCTCGGACCTTTTGTGGGTCGTTTGGAGCAGAGATTCGGCAGCGGACGGCTTATCGTTGTCAGTCTTCTTATTTATGTTGTGGTTTCAATATCTTATCTTGTTTTAAACAGTCTTTATATCCTTGTCCTTCTGAGGTTTCTTCAGGGTGCTGCATGTTCGTCGTTAAAACCTATAATGTACAGCATGATCAACGGAAGCATGTCCGAAGGGAAAAAAGGTGAGGTTTTCGGCGCTTTTGATATCTCTTTCTATGCATCCATTGCTGCCGGACCATTCGTTGGAGGCTGGATAATACACAGCTACGGATTCGAGGCACTTTTTGCCGTACTGCTCTTTATCTGTCTGCTGGCTGCCTTGATCAGCTTCAGCCTGAACAGAATATGTCTCCTCAGACAGAAACAGGATGAACATGTGTGTCATGTGTCCAGACCAAGCAGAACGGAGTATTCGCTTTATCTGTTCATAGTCGGAAAATCCTTTCTGATTGCCTGTTATACGGTCTACTTTCCTTTGTTTCTTTTAAATGAATGTCATTTCACAACTCTTGAGACAGGTTTTACAATATCTTTTTCCACGGGCGTTATGGCTTTGTTCCTGCGCCCGATGGGAAAACTTTCGGACAGGGTATCAAAACCGCTTCTGGTCGTGGCGGGAGGCATACTGTCTTCAATTGCTTTTTTTCATATTCAGGATATTTTTACGTTTAAGCAGGCGATGGTGTTTTCGGCTCTTTTCGGGTTATGCGGGGCGATTTCTCAACCTGCGAGTGTTTCATTGCTGTTCAGCTGTTCTTCTGATAAGAGTGTATCATCATCTGTCATGGGACGGTTCGGCAGTATTCTTAATATCGGTTTTGTATGCGGGACGCTCTTTGCGTCTCTGATGATAGAGTTGTTTTCAGTCAGAGCTGCCTTTATCAGTGCAGGTATCATCAATCTTTTCATGATAACTCTTTATGTCTTTTCAACCGGCAGCCTGAGTTGGTTCGGACATTCCGATATGATATCCGATCGTTGATTTCTGCGTGTAAAGTTTCTGAAATTTGGTATTGTATGTTCACCGGATTTGATCAAAATAATGCCCATATACAAGGTGCAGCATGTTTAGTAACTGGAAACCGGAAAATGATTCACAGAAACCTATTTATGAACAGCTTGCAGACTATTTTAAAGCCCTCATAAAAGACGGATCCATTGTTGACGGTTATAAGCTGCCGTCTCAGAGAGATCTTTGCAACATATTGGATGTGAGCCGCCCGACAATATCAAAGGTCTTTGAGCTTTTGGATTATGAACATCTCATTAGGATAGAGGCGAAAAAGAGGGCGGTTATTAATATCAGAAAGGATACGGAGGAGTATAATCCGATTAATTGGACTCAATACTCAGAATCGTCGTTTCATATTGATAATTCGTTGTTATATAAAGATTATAATATTATAAGAAGTGAAAAGAACCTCATAAATCTGTTTGAGTGTTATTTCGGACACGACCTTCATCCATACGAACCTCTTCAGGAGGCATTCAGTTATCTCAGCAAGGATCTGGCAGCTATTGATCACCGTACCTGTTTCGACGTGCGCGGTATTTTGTCTCTGCGCCGGGCGATATGCGACCATCTGCGCGGTGACGGGATAGATGTTACCCCTTCTCAGGTTCTGATATGCAACAGTCTTGAGAATGCCTATATGACTATCTTTGAGGCGACGCTGAATCTTTCTTCGGCATGCTACATTGAGGAAGAATCAATATTTCATGCGGATAACTATCTGCGGTTCATAAAAATTCCGCTTGATAACGAAGGAATGATTCCCATGGAGCTTCGGAAACGCATCAAAGGTAAGAAATCAGGGATGCTTTTCATAGATTCAGATTATGCTATGCCAACCGGTATTATTCATTCTAAAGAGCGCCGTAAGGAGCTTTTGAAGATATCATACGAGCATCAGCTTCCTATAGTTGAGTGTCCGGCTGTCCGCGACTGCTGGCATACACATCCGCCGTACCCTTCTCTGAAGGCTATGGACAGATACGAAAACGTGATATACATATTCTCGCTTGCAAGACCCTTCATGAACCCTTTGCTGACAGCTATTATAGCTCCGGAAGCAGTTATGCCTTCTCTGATCAGCGTTAAGCTTGTCCATGACGAATACACTGATATTATGTCTCAGCTTCTGCTGGAAAATCTTCTTTCAAAAGGGATATATTCCGGCTATATGAATGGCATCAGACCGCAGATTATCAATAAATGCAGTGAGACCGATGCAATTGTCAGAAAACATTTTGATGGGATAGGCACATGGCAAAAGCCGGACAGCGGCGTCAGCTTCAGGGTTAATTTTGATTTCGATATCAGCAGGGTATTCAAGGAGATATTGTCTGACGGTATTCTGGTTTATCCACCGGAAGTTTTCGGCAGCAGCAGAAATTTTCTATGGTTCAACTATGTCGGGCTGGATATGGATTTACTGGACGAAACGCTCGGCAGAGTCGCATCACACATCAAAAAATACGCACCGAGATAGAGCTTACCAAAAAATCTGGTAAGGTAATTATTCATTATCTGAGCATTGTTTGAAAACCTCCTTTCATTATGATTAGTGAAAATTTTAGGAGGTCTCAATGGGCAATTTAATTAAAAAACTGATGATCTCAGTTTTCGTTTTTATTTTAGTTGTTCCGATAGCGCTGGCAGAAGTTATGAATGCCGACGTGGTTATCATCGGAGCGGGAACTTCCGGTACATCCGCGGCTCTTTCGGCTCTTGAAAACGGTGCAAAAACCATACTTATTGAAAAAGGTGCTTTTCCTGCCGGAGCAGGAACATTTTCAGGCGGTATGTTTGCCGCTGACAGCTCACAGCAAAAGAAACTTGGCAAGACTGTAGACAAAAAGAAGCTCATCGACAGATACATGGAGCAGAGCAACTATCACGCCAACGCAAGACTTGTAGCCAATATTGTAAACAATGCCGGTCGTGCGGTTGACTTTGTCAACAGCAACGGCGCTCAAATGAAGCTTGTAGATCCCGGTACAGGCGGTCAATACTGGCACAAAGGTACAGAGGCTGTTCTTCATGGATATCAGAACGGCGGCGGTTCAAAAAACATCGGTCGTCTTCAGGACACTTTCAAGAAAAAAGGCGGTACTCTTCTTTTTGAAACCAAAGCAACAAGCCTTATCAAAAATGCTGACGGAAGCATTGCAGGTGTAGTTGCTGAAGATGCAGACGGAAACGAACTTCGTCTGATGGCTTCCAAAGCTGTCATCGTTGCAACAGGCGGTATGGGCGCCAATGCAGAAATGCTTAAAGAATTCTTTAATTATCCCGACCTGCCTCTTTCACCTGTTAATAATGCACAGGGTGAAGGTCTCGCAATGGCATGGGCTGCCGGAGCGAAAAAAGGCAACGTGATCATGCAGAATTTTGCTACCAACCCTAATAACAAAATAGACACACCCCTTGGTATGTCTGATGAAACATGGACACTTTGCGATCTGCCTTTCCTCAGAGTCAATATCCTTGGAAAAAGATTCATCAGAGAGGACAGAGCATCTGACTATGCAATGATCGGTAACGCTATATTTGATCAGCCCCAGCACGTTGCCTGGCAGATTTTTGATCAGACATCAGTAGACAAGATCAAAAAAAGCGGTTTCTCTGCAATCATTAATCAATACGGTGAGTGGAAAAATTCCAAACAGGAATTCTACGAATTCAACGAAAGAATATCTGTGAGCGAACGCGCTAAAAAATGGGCGACTCCCACAGATCTTACAAAATTCATTGAGGACGGAATTGTAGGCGGCTCTATGGTTAAAGCCGATACAATAGAAGAACTTGCAGCTAAAATGAATATTGATCCCGCTGTTCTTAAGGCTGAAGTGACCAGATACAACAAATTTGCCAAAGCAGGCAAAGACGAGGATTTCTATAATGACCCCCGTTTTATGTATCCTGTAGTGAAAGGTCCCTTCTATGCATTCAGCAATATCAGCAGATCCATCGGTGCACTTGGCGGTATCGTTGTTAATGAGAACCTTCAGGTACTCGGCAACGACAACAAAGTTATCAAAGGTCTTTATGCCGTCGGTAATGATGCAACAGGTATGTACGGAAACGGTTATGTTGATATTGAGGGCGGTACTCTTGGATTTGGCTTCACATCCGGTATGCTCGCAGGCGAGAACGCTGCAAAAGGTCTGAAATAACAGATAAGATATTGTGCGCCGTATAAAAATCGTGCGGCGCACTTTGTTTCAATTCCGAGGACATAATGAAAACAATAATTTCAATTGCGATACTGTTTTGCCTCTGCTTCGCTCTTTCTGCGCTGGCGGATGGAAGCGGACTTGCTGACAAACATAAAGAGAACGGTATGAAATGCGCGGATTGCCACCTGGAGGATACTCCTACTAAAAAGGCATCTGCTAAACAATGCATTGCCTGCCACGGCGATATGAAAGACAGTAAAGAACTGTCTTTTAAAGATCAGGGCGGAAAAGAGTATAAACTCAGCCCCCACAATTCACACGCCGGACAGATCAGATGTACCCTGTGCCATTCCGGTCATAATCCTTCAAAATTGTACTGTAATACTTGTCACCATACTTTCCAGATATCTGTTCCCTGATAAAAAAAGATTCTTTATCAACATCCTCCTTTGTTACTGTCCGGTTTTCAAAACCGGACAGTGTCCTATGTATTTGACAGTGACGTCATCGCCAGTTTTCGTCTTCCAGTATTTTGTGGATGCGCCATTACGAATATCAACGACAATGCACAGGTGATATCTTCCGGGCTGGATCAGAGTTCGGCAGCACTCACGGAAGTGACCAGAACCGTGAACTATCTTCAGCAGCAGGCGGATGAACTTAAAATGCTTGTGGATAGATTTGTTACTCAATAGTTTTCAATACAGGCTGGGACATGGTGAAATGAACATCATGTCTCAGTTTATTTTTCCGCCGAATCCGATTTCGGCAGGATTATGCTTGCCACCAGACCGCCTTCCGTCGCATTTTCAAGGCGTATCTCGCCGCCGTGTGCGTGTATGATATCTTTGGCTATGGCAAGTCCAAGCCCCGTGCCTCCGGTGTCTCTGTTTCTGGATGTGTCCAGACGCTTGAAAGGCAGGAAAGCCTGCTCTATGAGATGAGGCGGAATTCCAAGCCCTTTGTCTTTCACCGTAACGATTATGGAATCTTTGCCGTCGGTCAGTTCAACTCTGACGCTTTCGCCGTATCTGCATCCGTTCTCTATAACGTTTGCGAATGCACGTCTCATTGCTGTGGGCTGGCAGTGGAGCTGTGCGTGTTCGATTCCGGAATATACCGCGTCATACCCTTCATCCTGACATGTGTCGCAGATGCTCACTATCAATGAAACCAAGTCCATTTTGACGCGCGGTTCCTGTGTCGCGTCCTCTCTGGCAAAGGTGAGATATTCCCTTATCATGGTTTCCATATCCGCAAGGCTGGCAAGTATCTGTTTTTTGCTGTGTCCGTCCTCAAGATTCTCTGTCAGAAGGCGTGAACGGGTCAGAAGCGTCCGCAGATCGTGGGATATCGCCGCGAGCATATTGGTTCGTTCATCCACGAACCTGCTTAGCTGAATCTGCATTTTGCTGAACGCATCTGCTATTTTTTTGTATTCGGGTATCACCATTTCGGGTATTTGAGTCAGCGTGCGCTCGCGTCCGAGGGTTTCGGCTGCTTCAGACAGCTTGTAAAGCGGCTTAAGAAGTGAACGTGCTGTCCAGACGGATGCCGCCAGAATGAAGATTATCACTACAACGGGGGTTATAAGCAGGTTCAGATATGCCTGTGCAGCGAGATTGCTGTTTTTTGTGGTAAGGATCAGCCAGTCGCCGTTTGACAGAGGAATGTTTATTTTCAGATCGGCGGATATAGCGACATCGCCCTGACCTTTGTCCTCCAGTTTATCATCCATGCTGACTGGAAGTTTTGCCACAACAACGGTGAGAGGTCGTAACCTGTTATTATAACTGAAATAAGGGTATTTTGCAGTTATCACCGGAGCAACGGAACCGCCTATACGTTTTTTCAGTTCATCCTGAAGTTTAAGGAGTGTTTCGGGAAGATATGTCAGGGCAGGGGTGAACTCTCCTTTCGGGACAACGGCCATGTCGAACCACTCGTTAAGGTCTGGCGCATTGCCGAGAACAGCTTTACGTTCCGATACCAAATTATCGTCAAGAAGTTTTTTCGTATGAATGATTCTTTCGGTAAGCCATCGGGATTCAAACAGATACACGTTCGGCAGTGCTATCAGGCGATTGGATATCGTATTGGTGATAATCAAAGCCAGCAGGATGAACAGCATAAGTATTATCAGTCTTGGTGCTATTCTCATTTTATGTCAGCCTGCTCTATGTCCGGGGTGAAGAAATACCCTTCGTTGCGGATTGTTTTGATGAATTCCGGGTTCTGCGGGTCGGTCTCTATCTTTCGGCGCAGACGGCTTATCTGAACGTCTATGGCTCTGTCGAACTGATGAGATGTGCGTCCGTGGAGTGCGTCGAGAAGTGCATCGCGATTCAGAACCCTTTGTGAGTTCTCGACAAAGACCATCAATAGGTCAAATTCAGTACTGGTCAGAACGATAAGAGTTCCGTATGGCGAGAAGAGAGTTCTTCTTTTGGAGTCTATTGTCCAGTCTGCAAATCTGTATGAAGTTGGCTTTTTTTCCGCAGTTTTCCGCGGGTCGTCACCAAACCTGCGCAGTATGTTGCGGATGCGCGCGAGCAGTTCCCGCGAGCTGAAAGGCTTTGTGACGTAATCATCGGCACCCAGTTCCAGTCCTATTATCCTGTCGGTTTCAGAATCGACTGCTGTCAGTATTATAACGGGTATCTGATACCCGTTCTGGAGTCTGCGGCAGAGAGTCAGCCCGTCGTCCCCGGGCATCATAAGGTCAAGCAGGATAAGGTCGATGCTCTCCCTTTTCAGTGCAGAAAACATTTCCGCACCGTTCGCCGCCTGAAATGTTATCAGTCCGTGGCTCTGTAAAAACTCGGCAAGGATACTGCGGATGGAGTAATCGTCGTCAACTATAAGTATGTGCGGTGCTGTTTTTTCAGATTTCATACATCAATATAACATGAGTTCAGACGTACTTTAAAGCCCATTCGGCGGCTGAAATATAATGTTACATATTGATACCCACTGTTACGCGTCCATGTCCTATTATGCGTTATATCAAATCAGAACAGGAGGATTCTCTATATGGGTTTCAGTAAAAAAATGGCTTTTATCACACTTATGCTGACCTTTGCAGCTGTTTCTGTGCCTGCGTTCGCACAGGAGAGCGGAATAGGCGGAAATATCATGATCGGCGGCGGTATGGCGCCGGAATACGAAGGTTCAAAGGATTATAAATTCATTCCCATGGCTATGGGCAAGATAGAATATGACGGATACTACCTTGAAGCGAAAGAACTTGGTGTTCGTGCGAACGTATCCCCGCTGGAAGGGATAGAGTTCGGACCGACTGTTTCCATGCACGGAGGGCGTGACAGTGATGTGGAAAACGAATATGTCGCTAAAATGCGCAAGATAGACGATGCCGCTGAGGCGGGCGTGTTTGCCAAGATATCAACGAAAGACCTGTTCAGAGACAGAGACGAGCTGTCGCTTGAGGTTGAATACTTAGCCGACACAGGCGACACACACGAAGGATACACAGTCAGCCTTGAGTCCGAGTATCAGTTTTTTCCCGTTGAAAAAGTGATACTCGGTGTCAGTCTGTCGGCAGTCTATGCGGACGAGAACTATAACCAGACCTATTTCGGTGTGGATGCGGACAATGCCGCCAGAAGCGGGCTGAGAGAATACAGCGCCGGAGGCGGGTTTAAGAACGTCGGAGTAGGCTTTAAAGCGGGTTACAGTTTCAACATGAACTGGAGCGTTATGGGAATCGCAAAATATGAACGTCTTTTGGGCGACGCGGCAGACAGCCCTATAATTGATAAGGACGGTTCTGAGGGACAGTTCATGGCGGGCGCCGGTCTGATGTACAGATTCTGAAAAATATAAAATGAAAAGATACATCCCGATAGCCGCGGCAATCTTTCTGGTGTTATGCATTGCCATATTTATTGTAAACCGGAAACCGGAAAAAAAGGATGAAACGCAGACGCCTGTTATGACCGTCACAGCGGCGTCGGTTAAAAAAATAATGCTTGCCGAAACGGTCAGGGCAACCGGTTCCATAGCGCCATGGCGCGAAGCGGTGATAGCTTCGGAAACAGACGGTCAGCGTTTGTGGCAGATAGACGCGGAGGTCGGCGACAGAGTGACAAAAGGACAGGTTCTGGCGCGGTTCAAAACAGAGACCCTGCTTGCGGAGCGTGCGGAGCTGAAAGCCGCATGGGATCAGGCGGATGCCGACGCAGAGAGAGCTTTGGCGCTTAAGGGAACCGGAGCCATGAGCGAACAGACCATAGACAATTATCTGAATACGGCGGCGGGTGCGAAAGCGCGGCTGGATTCAAAAGATCTCCAGATAGGATATGCGGCGGTGACGGCACCGGATTCCGGCATCATTTCCTCCAGTTCGGCTATATTGGGTGCCGTCGGCACGCAGGGACAGGAACTGTTCCGCATAATCCGTCAGGGGCGTCTGGAGTGGCAGGGCGAGCTTACGCCAAAACAGCTGGACAGGGTTGAAAAAGGGCAGATTGTCAAATTGAAACTTCCCGACGGTAACTCTGCCGAAGCGGTCATAAGCAGGATCGCCCCCTCTTTGGACAATAATCGCGCATGGCAACGGTGTATGCCGACATAAAAAGCGGAAGCTCCGCTCGGGCAGGGATTTACTGTGAAGGGGTGATAACCCTGCCCGAAACGCCTGCGATGGTTCTTCCATCCGAAAGTGTGGTAATACGCGACGGATTCAGCTATGTGTTCCGCGTGGAAACGTCGGAAAAGGGTATTAGAGCTGTCCGCAGGAAAGTGGAAACAGGGCGTATGTCCCGCGGGCTGACGGAGATAGCCGGCGGCGTTGCTGAAAAGGACGTCGTTGCAGTGCGCGGAGCCGGATTTCTGAACGACGGGGACTTTGTTACCGTTATCTCCAAATGACAACTAAGGATGGAAGATGAATTTTGCCAGCTGGTCTCTGAGAAACCCGATACCGTCAATATTATTTTTTGCGCTTCTCACAATTGCGGGATTTTACGGTTTTAAAAGCCTTCACATACAGGATCTTCCTGATATCGACCTTCCGGCGGTGAATGTTGAGCTGACCCTTCCCGGTGCTTCGCCTGTTCAGCTTGAAACGGAAGTTGCGCGAAAGGCGGAGGATTCTCTGGCGACCATCGCAGGCATCAAACACATAAACACAACCGTTATCGACGGTCTTGTTTCGATGAACGTGCAGTTCGTGCTGGAAAAGAATCTGTCGGATGCCCTGCTTGAGACCAAGGATGCAATAGACCGCATAAGATCAGACCTGCCGCCCAACCTTGAAGAACCTGTGATATCTGCCGACCGCATCGGATCCAATGCCATTATGGTGTACGCTGTTTCCTCTGCGGGCATGGACGAAGAGGAGCTTTCGTGGTTTACGGATGACGTTATCGGCAAAAGGATTCTTGCTGTGGATGGAGTGGGTAAGTTTGAACGCATAGGCGGAACGGACAGGGAGATAAAAATTGAAATAGACCCCGTAAAGCTTGCCTCTCTCAACGTGACTGCGGCTGATGTTTCGCAAACCCTGAAAAACGTTCAGACGGAAGATTCCGGCGGACGGAGCAGGCTTGACGGGCAGGAACAGCTTATCCGCACCATAACGACGGCTTCAACGGCATCGGAACTTTCGCAGCTCTCCGTACCGTCGCAGGATGGACGAACCGTAAGGCTTGAACAGGTGGCAAAGGTGCTTGATACCCATGCACAGCGCAGCCAGCTTTCGCTTCTGGACGGGAAAGAGGTTGTTGGGTTCAACATATACAGAGCCAAAGGCGCGGATGAGGTGACGATCGCCGAAAACGTGCATAAAGTTCTGACAAAACTTGAGAAAGAACATCCGGAAATTTTTCTGACACAGGTAAATAATACTGTCAATTACACCATAACGCAGTATGAAGGCTCAATGAGTATGCTCTATGAAGGCGCTCTGCTTGCCGTCATAGTTGTGTGGTTTTTTCTGCGTGACTGGCGCGCTACACTGATATCTGCGACAGCTCTTCCGCTTTCCATCATCCCGACTTATGCTGTGATGCACTGGCTGGGATATTCGCTGAACACTCTGACACTTCTTGCGCAGGCGGTGGTTGTGGGGATATTGGTAGATGATGCCATAGTTGAGATTGAGAATATCGTACGTCACAAGCGGATGGGCAAGCCTGTCTTCACCGCCGTTTCTGATGCCGTCAACGAAATAGCGCTGGCTGTCATAGCCACAACCTTCACCATAGTTGTCGTGTTCCTTCCGACCTCTCTGATGGCTGGTGTGGGCGGACTTTTCTTTAAACAGTTCGGGTGGACGGTGGTGATATCCGTGCTGTTCTCCCTGCTGGTGGCTCGGCTTTTAACCCCTGTGATGGCGTTCCGGTTTCTGAAGGACGACGCTCATACGCATAAGCCTGACGGGTTTGTAATGAAAACTTATATAACTGTTGTCAGATGGTGTCTCGGACACGGAAAGACACACTTGCGTTTGCCTCCGTTTACATGGTGCTGACTTTCATCCTTGCTTCGGGACTTTCGGCAGGTTTTATACCGGCTTCAGACGAAGGTTACACCGACGTAGGCATCGAACTGCCGCCCGGAAGTTCCATATCACAGAGCAGACAGACAGCGGAGGAACTGCGGAGTGTTCTCGGTGATGTTAACGGTATTGCCCATGTGTTCTGCGTTGTCGGTGAATCGGGGAATTCCGGCGAAATGGATAAGAGCAAAATGACGCTGGTTTTCACTCCGATGGGAAAAAGACCTTCGCAGAGGGAGATTGAGAACGAAGTTCGTCAGAAGCTGAAACTTGTAGCGGGTGCGCGTTTTACTCTGGGGTCGGAGAACGACGGACTTAACGTCATCTTTGCCGGAGACAATGCGGATGCGCTCAACTCCACTGTGACAGCATTTGAAAAGGAATTAAGAACTCTGGATTATCTGAATAATATAAAATCCACTGCCAGCCTTCAGAAACGGGAGCTGATAGTTCGCCCCGATGTTCTGCGCTCCGCAGAGCTGGGGGTGACCGCTTCTGATATAGCGTCCACTCTTCGGGTGGCAATGTCAGGAGATTACGATTCGTCCCTTGCGAAGCTTAATCTCGATAACAGACAGGTATACATCCGTACCTATATGTCGGATGCCGACGTTTCAGATATTGCAGTTATAAGCAATCTTAGAATCCCGACACAGGACGGGACGACGGCTCTCTCAAATATTGCTGATATATCCGTGGGCAACGGTCCTGCGGAGATTAACCGTTATGACCGAAAAAGATACATAACCGTGAGTGCCGACATCGGCTCGGTGCCGTTGGGTAAGGCAATCGAAGATGCGAAGGCTTTGCCGTCCATGAAGAATATCCCGGAAAGCGTCAGTATAATAGACGGCGGGGATGCGGAGCTTATGAACGAGCTGTTTTCCGGTTTCGGTGTTGCCATGGTGACAGGTGTTCTGTGCATGTATTGTGTGCTGGTGTTGCTGTTCAAAGATTTTTTACAACCAATATCCATCCTTTCGGCGCTGCCGCTATCCATAGGCGGTTCGGTTGCGGCGCTGCTTTTCAGCGGTGAGGAACTCAGTCTTGTCGCGCTCATAGGGATGGTCATGCTGATGGGGATAGTTACAAAAAACTCTATCCTGCTGGCTGATTACGCCATAATGAACATGAAGGAACACAATATGCCGCTGACAGAAGCGCTCCTTGACGCATGTCATAAAAGGGCGCAGCCGATCGTTATGACCACTATCGCCATGATAGCGGGGATGATGCCCATAATACTCGGTTTCGGAGGCGACGCGAGCTTCCGGCGTCCGATGGCGCTGGCTGTTACAGGCGGTCTTTTGGCTTCGACATTTCTCAGCCTTCTGATTGTGCCTGTGGTATTTAAATATATTCATGGGATATGGAAAAGATCGTTCAGACAAAACTGAAAACGGCTATGAAAATCGCAGGGTATAAGATCGGTTTAAATTTTACTTAAATATTTTCGGTTTATGCCTTGATATATGTAGTTTTCATACCCTTCTCTTAAATATCAGAAATCTCCGAAAACAGTTGACAGAGGTCGATTTCATTGATAACTAATACACGTTGATATAATGATATTAATACTCAATATCTTTTATTGCATCCGGTTTTCCTTATAAATGCAGAATCGGAATAAAATTCAGTAACAGTCTATAAACCGTTCAGGATGGGACTATTCCAATACAGGTAAGGTTTTGATATACTTCTCGATACTGATAATGATTTTCAATACCACAGATTAAGTCGTGATGTGTTACATGCTTGGTGTGGGAGAAAAAAACGGAGGAAAGATGAATCAGAGGCGTTTATTCAAAACCGGCGGATTGTTGATTGCGGTTTCCATGCTCCTTTCATCGCTTACGGCTAAAGCAGAGGAAGAGGTTCAGGAGATCAAGCCTGTTGTTGTAACTGCAACGGGATTTGAACAGTACATTGCGGATGCACCCGCAAGCATCAGCGTGATAACTAAAGAGGAGATTGCAAAGATGCCTGCGGCAACCATCACAGATCTGCTTAAAACCGTGGAGGGTGTAAGCATCACAGGATGGATGGCGAGCGAAACTGATATTGTTCTGCGCGGTATGCCGGGCGAGTATACTCTTATAATGGTGGACGGGAAGCGGCAGAACACCAGAGAAACGATGAACAGAGGAACCTCAGGCGTTCAGGCTAACATGATCCCGCCGCTTGACGCCATTGAGAGGATAGAGATCGTCAGAGGACCCATGTCTTCGGTTTACGGTTCAGATGCTATGGGCGGCGTTGTTAATATCATCACCAAAAAAGTTCCCGACGAATGGCATGGTTCGTTCACTTTCGGAACCATACAGCATAAGGATGGAGAATACGGACAGACCGTAAACAGAGAATTCTGGGTAGGCGGTCCTGTCATTAAAAACAAAGTAGGCATACAGTTTTACGGTGATCTGGTGGACAGGATGGAGGATGATATCTATTATGCGAACTCCTATGCCAGCGGCAACTATGGGAAAGAGGAACAGAACCTCACAGGAAAGGTGTCTATAACCCCCAACAGCAATAACGATATAAACATCGAGGTCGGCAACGAGAAGCTCATATACACCCAGAACAGCGGAAAGAGCCTTGCGGATAACGCCGCTGATCTTGAAACGAGACATACTCGCGACCACTGGTCTGTAACTCACGACGGAAGATATGGCAAAGCGACGACAAACCTTGCTATCAGTCAGGAAATAGCGGAACAGAGAAAATGGACGGGCGGGGTTGAAAGCACATCAAAACAGGAGCTTACCAACACTGTTATTGATGCCGGAATGGCTTATAGTTTTTCAACCAATACACTGCGCATCGGTGGACAGGTTATAAAATCCGAACTCACCGGAATCAGCGAAGAGGCATCACTCACCAACTATCCTGTAAATACGGACGAAGTTGATAACGACGCATATGCCGTTTATCTTGAGGATGAATATTTCATAACGAATAATTTATCCCTTACTGCCGGACTGCGCATGGACGACGATGAAAGATACGGCGACCATTTTACGCCCAGAGTTTATGCTGTTTACCGAATTGCAAACGATTGGACACTCAGAGGCGGTGTTGCGGCAGGCTTCAAAGCTCCCACTCTTCGTCAGACAACCGACGGCTATTGCATGACAACAGGCAACGGAACTGCTTATTCTCCCGGAGTTCTTTGCGGCAGTTCTGATCTGGATCCCGAAACCAGCCTCACGGAAGAGATCGGTATCCGATACGACAGACCCAACGGGCTTAGCTTTGGCTTTACAGTGTTTAATAACGAGATAAAGAACAAAGTTTCAAGCTATGCCACAGGTGAACAGGACGCATACAACAACTATATCTACGAATATGAAAACATCGACAAGGTAACCATAAGAGGCGCTGAAGTTTCTTTCGCAACGCCTCTTACAAAGAAACTTAAACTGACGACCAACTACACATATACGGATTCCGAGCGAAAAGGCGGCGAAACTGCATTCGACGGCAGTTCTCTGGACGGCAAACCTCTGGACAAGACGCCCGAACACATGTTCAACGCAAAGCTTGATTGGCAGCCTATCAGACCTCTCAGTCTGTTTACCCGTGTAAACGTTGTCAGCGAGCAATACTGGTTAGGATTCAGGAACTATGCCATGAGCAGCAGAACACGCCCCGGAACGGCGACATATGATATCGGCGGCGCGTATGACCTGAACAAATATGTAACTTTCAAAATGTCTGTTCTTAACATAACCGATAAAAAAGTTGCCATTGACAACCGCACCCGTACAGGCGGGCTGGACGGCAACTGGATGGTGGACGAAGGTCTCAGGATTGCGGCGGATATGACCGTCAGATTCTGACATAAAGATAAAACAGTTAATATCGGCGACCACCTGTAGGTAGATTTGGCGTTCTCCGGCGCAGCAGAAAATACACTGTGCCGGAAACGCCTGAATTTTTCGTGCGGTGGTTGTCGTGGAAGGAAAAATGGAGATGGAACTTAACTCACTGGTAAGATATTACGCCGGATTATCTTTTAAGGTGGTGGGCGTGCACCATTACACCATAAAACCCAATACGGTGCATAATCAAATGACTGCTCCCGTTCCCGGATTTCTGTTTCCCGTGTCGGGAAAGGCTCAGTTCAAATTCAACGGTACGCCATACATAGTGCGTCAGGGAAATGTTATCCATGGTGGACCGGACATGTATCTTGAAAAAAAAGTGCTGGGCAGTGAAAAGTGGGAATACATCTCCGTCTTTTACGAAACAGAGGGGAAAAAACAGAAAGACTTTACGCCATCCGGTAAGGATTTTGAGCTGGTGACAGGTCAGAGTCCGCGGCTGATCGATCTTTTGTGGCGTTTATGGCGGGCTTATAACCAGCCGGGAGCTATTTCCGCTTTTCGCACCGAGATGCTTTTCAGATGCGTGCTTGAGGAGGTTTTCGTTTGTGCCGGCAACCGCCAGAGTGACGGCTCACTTGGTCTTTTTGAACATGTCTCTTCTTATATCCATGAACACTACATGGATGTTCTAAGCGTGCGGAAACTGGCAGAGCTGAACGATGTGAACGAGAACAGGCTGTTTTATGTTTTTACTAAATTTTCGGGCATGGGACCTGCCGACTATATAACCCAGTACCGTCTCAACAGGGCGAAAGAACTTCTGATAACCACTGACGGAGCTGTCGGCTGTGTCGCGAAGAGTGTCGGTTATCCGGATCAGCTGTATTTCAGCAGGATATTCAGAAAGCGCATAGGTGTTTCGCCAAGCGGACTGCGTGAGCTGTTCAGGAATAATCCATGTGCGTTTCAGGATGGGGCGATTCCCATGAAGAGCGCTCTTTGATATCATGACTGCGGAGAGATAATGAATAAGTTTATTATTGCGGCGGTTCTGCCGCTGATCATACTGATTGCTGGCTGTACGAAAACTCATACCAAAAAGAAAGATACCGTTCAGACGAAAACGATCGTTGATGATACGGGAAAATCCATCACCGTTAAAGCGGATGTGCAGAGAATAGTGATACTTCATGCAATGTATCTGGAATATTTTTTTGCACTGGGTAAACCTCCGGTTGCTTCAACGGGTGCGTCTGCTGGCAATGCCGTTGACGTTATAAACGCCGCAGAAACATTAGAACCTTACAGAAATACTGCGGATATAATAGATCTTGGCAGCGCCCGCGAAATAAACGCCGAAGCAGTGCTTGCGGCGAACCCCGATGTTATTGTCACATTTAAAGGACATGCCGGCAGAGTATATGACAGACTGGTGCAGATTGCTCCGGTTGTTCAGATAGATTTTTACGCCCCGTGGCAGCACCAGACAAGACTCTGCGCTCAGGTTGCCGGCAGAGAGGCATTCGCCGAACAGTTTATAAAGGAGACTGAAGACGTTATAGCCTCCGCCGCAGAGAAGCTCTCCGCACATAAAGACAGGACATTTGCAATGTTCCGCACCGATGGAAAGACACTTGTTACAAGAGCGGATAAAGACTATTACGCGCTTTTCGGATTATCAAAACCGAAGGGTTACCCTGATGAGTACTCACCTGTATCAATCGAATCGGTTGCAGAAATGAACCCAGACTATATTGTTTTTCAGGACAGCACTGCGAGATCGGACGCGTATGCTTCATTTCTCGGAAGTATGTCCGTCTGGCGTTCACTTGATGCAGTCAAAAACGGCAGGGTCTTCTATTTCGACGATTCCTTCAATTCATTCGGACCGCTGGCTCTGCGCCTTACCGCCGAAAATCTTTTAAAGGTATATTCCCGTTGAGAAAATTCCTCTTATCATTTTCCGTAATTGTTTCAGGGATGGCTGTTCTTGTCCTGCTGATGTTTCTATCGGTTTCAGGCGGCAGTTCCGATATCCCTTTTGCCGTGGTGTGGTCGGCGCTGTTTCACTTTGACCCGTCCGACATGCGGCATCTCGTAGTGACTGACCTGCGTTTGCCTAGGGTTGCTGCCAGTGCGCTTGTGGGTGCGGCACTGTCTGTTGCAGGTGCCGTTATGCAGGGAACCACGGGCAACCCCCTTGCGGATTCGGGACTTCTGGGACTTAACGCAGGGGCAGGGTTCGCCGTTGCACTCTGTTTCGCTTTCATCCCGTCGGCAGGATATGTTTATATCGTCATGGCATCCTTTGCGGGAGCGGCTTTCGGTGCGTTTGCCGTTTATTCTGTGGCTTCCATGCGCAAAGGCGGAGCGTCCCCCATGCGGCTTGTTTTAACCGGGGCGGCGGTGACAGCTCTTCTGGCGGCTCTTAGTCAGGGTATAGCTTTGTATTTCAACGTCGCGCAGGATATCATGTTCTGGACTGTTGGCGGCGTTGCAGGTGTCGGCTGGAATCAGGTTGCCGTACTTACGCCATGCATACTCGCCGCACTGGCAGTATCCATGCTGATATCCCGCCATATTACAGTCCTCAGCCTCGGCGAAGATATTGCAAAGGGGCTTGGGCTTAATGTGTTCACTGTCAGGCTGGCATCGTTTATATGTGTGACTTTGCTTGCAGGCGCGTCGGTTGCTGTTGTGGGCGCTGTGGGTTTTGTAGGTTTAATATTCCCGCATCTGGCAAAATTTATCACAGGTGCGGATTATCGACGGATAATTCCGGTCTCGGCGGTTCTCGGCGCTATTATGATGGTGCTGGCGGATTTTGCATCCCGAACCATTAACCCGCCCGCAGAAACTCCGGTGGGTGCTTTTGCTGCGCTGATAGGCGTTCCGTTTTTTCTTTATCTCTCGCGTAAACAGAAGAGGGCGGTCTGATGTCAACCGCCTGTCAGGTATATAAAAGAAAAGTGTATATGCGCAATACTGCCGTGGCATCGGCGGGCATTCTGCTTCTGCTGGCGGCGCTTGTGGTCAGCATGAACACAGGATATACCAGACTTCTTCCGTCGGATACTTTCAGGATACTGTTCGGCGGCGGTACGGATGCTGAAAATCTTATACTGTTCCAGTTCCGGCTGCCTCGTGTTGTGCTGGCGGCAATGGCAGGTGCGGGGCTGGCGCTTTCCGGCTGTATCATTCAGGATATTTCAAAAAACCCGCTGACTGACCCCGGACTTCTGGGGATCAACGCAGGAGCCGGACTAGCTGTTCTGCTTTACGTACTTTTTTTCGGTACAACAACTTTCATGGCGGTGTTCACCCTTCCCATACTCGCTTTTGCTGGTGCAGGTGTCACTTCCGTTCTGATATATCTGCTCGCTTTTAAGGCGGGCGAGGGAACTTCACCCGTTCGGCTTATCCTGACAGGTATCGCTGTTCAGGCGGGGATTTTTGCCCTGACGACAGTGCTGGTCATAAATCTTGACGAGACACAGTTCGATTTCGTTGCCATGTGGCAGGCGGGAAGCATATGGGGTTCCGGCTGGAAATATGTGCTGGCGCTTCTGCCGTGGCAGGCGGTTCTTATACCTTTTGTTATTTACAGGTCGAGGATGCTGGATGTTCTGAGCCTTGACAGCAGTGCCGCGTGCAGTCTCGGTGTCGCTGTTGAGAGGGAACAGAGGATTCTGCTCGCATGTGCAGTTGCTCTTGCGGCTTCATGCGTGGCTGTCAGCGGGAATATAAGTTTCGCAGGGCTGATAGCGCCACATATGGCGAGGCGGCTTGTGGGTCCACGTCATACGGTTCTTCTGCCCGTATGCGCTCTCACGGGAGCCGTTATTGTTTCGGCGGCGGACACTTTTGCAAGGGTCATTGTTCAGCCTTCGGAAATTCCCACAGGAATAGTCACCGCAGTGATAGGCGCGCCGTATTTCATATGGCTGATGACGAGAAAGTAAGGAGCCTTGTTTATGAACAGCATCACCACCGAAAACCTGAGTGTTGCATATGAGGAGAAGCTTGTCGTTGATGAGCTTGATCTTAACATACCCAAAGGAAGGGTCACTTCCATCATAGGACCTAACGGATGCGGCAAATCCACGGTTCTTAAAACCATCGGACGCATCATGAAACCTAAGAACGGAATGGTATATCTGAACGGAAAGGACATAAGCGACCTTTCGACAAAAGAGATAGCCAGAAAGATGGCTATTCTTCCCCAGTCACCGCAGGCTCCTTCGGGTCTGACGGTGGGTGAACTGGTCGCATACGGCAGATATCCGCACCAGAAAGGGTTCGGCGTTCTTAAACCTGAGGACAGAAAGGTAATTGAATGGGCGCTCGAGGTGACGAAACTCAGCGACCTTGAGACCACAGCGGTTGACAACATGTCCGGCGGACAGAGGCAGAGGGTGTGGATTGCCATGGCGCTGGCTCAGCAGACCGACCTTATCCTGCTGGACGAGCCGACAACTTATCTGGACATGTCATATCAGCTTGAGGTGCTTGAACTGCTTTACAGGCTGAACCGCGAACAGAACTGCACAATAGCCATGGTTCTGCACGATCTGAACCTTGCAGCACGCTTTTCAGATCACATGATCGCCATACGGGGCGGGAACATAATGAAATACGGCACACCGGAAGAGGTTATGACAGCGGAAGTTTTAAAGAAAACCTTCCGCGTACATGCGGAGATAGTCACAGACCCCCGTTCGGGACGACCGGCGTGTATATCATATGACCTGATAAGGGACGAAGGAGATTCAGTATGAAAAAAATAGCTATCTACGGCAAGGGTGGGATAGGGAAATCCACCACCGTATCAAATATATCTGCGGCAATGGCTTCAATGGGGCTGACAGTGCTTCAGGTGGGGTGCGACCCGAAAGCGGATTCGTCAAGAAACCTGACAGAAGGACAGAACATCCCCACGGTTCTTGAGGTGCTGAGAAAGAAGGGCGACCCCGAACTAGAAGATCTTGTGGTAAAGAGTACCACAGGGGTCTACTGCGTTGAATCCGGCGGTCCCATACCCGGTGTGGGCTGTGCCGGACGGGGTATTATCACTGCATTTGAAAAACTGGAGGAGCTGGACGCTTTCGGCGTATATCAGCCGGACGTTGTTATGTACGACGTTCTGGGCGACGTGGTTTGCGGCGGTTTCGCCATGCCTATCAGGGGCGGTTATGCGGATGACGTCTGCATAGTGACGTCCGGCGAGATGATGTCACTCTATGCCGCAACGAACATATCCCACGCAGTGCGCAGTTTCGGAAAACGGGGCTATGCCTCTCTGCGCGGACTGATTCTGAATGCGAAGAACTTTGAAGGCGAACAGGAGCTTGTGGACAAGGCGGCGGCGGAGATAGGCACTCCCGTGCTTTACAGAATGCCTAGAAACCAGCTTGTTCAGAAGGCGGAGGCGGACGGCAAAACAGTTATTGAGGCGTTTCCTGATTCTGATATGGCAGAGCATTACAGAACCCTCGCAAAGCTGTTGCTGGATGGCGGCGAAGATGTTTGATCATTTAAAAAAACTTTCAGCAGTGAAATCCGGCAACGGTATAAAATTTCTTTCTCCTGCGGTCTTTCCGGGCAATCACTGCCCCATGAGGATCGCATCTGTGATCGTTGAGGATATTAAGGGGCTTTCATCCCTTCTGGTTGGTACACCTGAATGTGCCACCCACTCAAGACTTTTCAGCCCATTGCCGGAAGGCAGACACGGCGAACTGCACTGGCTTTATGTTATAGATTCCAACGAAGTTGTGTTCGGGTGCCGCGAAGGCATTATGGACGCTCTGCGCAAAATGGACAGAGCGGGCGCTGAGGCGATTCTCATAATAGGCACCTGCATACCGGAGCTTATCGGCGAGGATATGGAGGGGCTGATACACGAGATACAGCCTGAGCTGAAGGCAAGAGTTGCGTTCGTTATGCTCGGTCAGTTCAAGAACGTAAGCTATCCGCCAGGTTCATGGAAAACCATGGAGGCTATGGCATCACTGATGGACAGCGCCGGAAGGGACGGCATGAGGGTAAACATTCTGGGCAGGTCGCCAGTTGAGGAGCATATCCCGAGACCCGCCTTACTGGATCATCTGGAATCGGCAGAGCTGAAACTGAGATATCTTGCGCCGGGAGCATCTCTGGATGATTTCAGACAGGCTCCGGATGCTTCGCTGAACATAGTTCTTTCGCCGTTTGCCCAGCCTTTGGCAGTGCGTATGGAGAAGGACTTCGGCACTCCCTTCATAGCTTTGCACGATAAATACGACCCAGCGGAGATTGAGAAGGCATATGCAGACATAGCCGATGCGGCTGGATTCAGCTGGAACGGTGAGTTTGATGCGGAAAAGCTCGGGGCTGAAAACCTGCAGGCGAAAGCTGCTGAAAGGCTCAAAGGGATGAGTTTTGTATTCTCCCAGAGAATAGACATGCCTGTTCCGCTGGCGGGTTATTTCACAGGGCTTGGTATGGAGCCTCTGCTTCTGCACCTTGAAGAATATTACCCTGCCGACAGCGTACATGTGAAGAAAATAAAAGATGCCGGACACGACCCGCTCGTTTGCCGGATAACGCATATAGCCGAAGATGAAAAGCTCATAAGGGAGCTTAAACCGGATGTCTGCTTCGGATATTTTCAGAAAACCGATATACAGTGCGTTTCGGATATGTATGATTTTTACGGTCAGACCGGATACGGGCGCACCGTAAACATTCTTAAAAGGATTTTTGAAGTTACAGGGGAATAAAATGGGTCTTCTCAGGTTTAAACCGATACCGTCCGGCAGAATGGGGACGCTCTGGACGCTTTCAACTATAAAAAACGCCGCACTGGTGGAGTTCGGCTGTATGGGGCATATGCTTTACAGCGGCGTGACGCTGAAACACGGAGGAGTAAACGACCTTTGCAGACTTTATTCAACCCACATAGACGAAACGGACATAGCTCTGGGCGGAACAGATCGGCTTGAGCATACAGTCGCAGGCGTTATAAAAAACGACAGCCCAAAGGTCATTTTCTTCCTGCCGTCCGCCGTGCCGGAGGTCATCGGAACCGATCTGCGCGCGCTTTGTGACGAGCTGCAGCAGGAACATCCCGAGGTTAAGATGATTCCTTTCGGGCAGGGCGGATTTAACGTTTATCAGCATGAAGGCATCAAAAACGCCCTGCTGACACTTGTTAAAAGTATCCCCGCTGAAACGGAAAGGACACCTGAACCCTCTTTTAACATAATAGGTTCCTGTGCCGACCTGTTCCGTTTTCAGGCGGATGCACAGGAGACCGTTCGGGTTGTTGAGGGTGCTTTCGGAATGAAGACGTTGTGCGTGCTGACATCCGACACCTGTGTTGAGGATATTGAACGCATCGGTTCGGCACATATAAACCTCGTGATCAGACGTGAGGGCGAGGCGGCGGCTAAATACCTGCAAAGGAAATACGGAACGCCGTATATTCTCCACCGTCCCTACGGGATTGACGGAACTGCCGAATGGCTTGAGAGAATAGGCAGGATGCTTGGAATAAGCCCCGCAAAGGAGTTTATTGAAGCGGAAAAAAGTATTGCCCGCAAAAGGCTTGAACCGGTCATGCCACATTTCAGACATATGGCGAGGGCGCATCAGGAGGATGTTACGCTCCATCTCGGCGCTCATGCTGATGTTGTTGGCGGCATACTGTCTTTCGGATGCCGTGAGCTCGGATTTCATAAAGGCATCTGCTGGTGCGACAACCCCGATATGGGGACTGATGAGCTGCCTTATTACTCAGAAGAAAAATGGATTTCCGCCGTTGAGGGACTGAAAGACGGACTTTTCATGTCCAGCGGCGAGATATTGGAATGGTCGGGGAGAAGCCTGTCAATGCAGATATCATATCCTGACAGGTTATGGCATCTGCACCCGTTTGAGCCGCCATTCATGGGCTTCCGCGGTGCCGTTAATCTGGCGAATCTCTGGATAAACTGCAATATCGAGCGCTGGTAAAATATCTTTTTTGTTTTCAAAAGACTGTTTTTGCGCCGTTTGAATGTTTTATTTCGGGAAATGATATTTTGCGGCTGGTGTCTTCTGTATTATTCACGGAAATTATCAGGAGGCAGTTATGAAGAGATTTCTTTTTTCAGTTTTTCTGTTGTCGGGCATAGTCAATGCCTCGGCACAGGAAGAGCTGGTTATTGACCAGATAAACGTCACCGCGCAGAAATATGAAGAGAAACAGTATAAAACGCCTTTGAGCATTGATGCGTATGACGAAGCCGACATATCATCTAAGGATGTTTCGGAACTTAAGGATTTATCAAATTACTCGGCAAATGTGCACATCAAGTCAGATAACGTCGGCAACTCGGTTGTTATAAGAGGTGTCGCGCCCTTCACGACAACCCTTGTAAATCCTGTAGGCGTTTATATCGACGGAGTTGCTCTGCCTACGCTGTTTATGCAGCAGCCGGATTTGAGCGGTGTTCAGAGAATCGAAATCCTTAAAGGACCGCAGGGAACTCTATACGGCAGGAACTCGGAATCAGGTGTTATTAATATCATAACGAAGAAACCGGATAACATTGTAAATGGTTATATATCTGCCGAATATTATGTTTACGATACCGGAGACAACCCGTACGGAACAAAATACAGCTTTGACGTCAGCGGTCCAATGGTAAAAGACAGATTTTTTGTGGGGTTGTCTGCGGTTTTAAACCGTACCGACGGGTATTTTAAAAATATATATAACGGAGATGACAAAGCCGGAGAACTGGACAGAAAGGATCTGACGTTTAAGCTGAGAGCTCTGCCCTCTGCGAAATCAGAGGTATATTTCAGTTCATATTACTACAATGCTGACGATGCCAAAGGAAAATTCAGAGTTCTGGACGGCACATATGCAACGCCGCAATATTCGATAAATTACAATGATAAATATACTCAGAGCTACGACGGCTGGGTGAACAGTCTGAGTTATTCATACGAGCTGAACGGATACACTATCACATCCACAACGGGTTATACTGATTATTCCAGAGAATTTTCAAAGGATTTTGACGGAACCTCTCAGTCGCAAGGGCTTTCGGTGCTTGATCTTGAAGATACCGCTTTAAGTGAAGAACTGAAAATCAGCCGTAAAACAAACAGTTATAAATTCATAGGCGGTCTGTATGCCTTCACACAGGATACAGACACAGTCTTTGAGAAAACTTTTACCAAAGAAAAAAGAACAGCCGATACAGAAAACAAGGGATATGCTGTTTTCGGACAGTTTTCTCCAAGGATTACAGAAAGTTTTTATGTTGACCTTGGACTGAGGATTGAGCAGTCGTCCATAGATTCAGATATGGATTATGCGAAAGCATCCGCTCTTTATAAATTTTCGGACAGCCAAACATACACGCAGGTTCTTCCGAAACTCTCACTGAATTTTGAAACTGAAAGCGGTTTGCTGTACGCATCAGTGGCGAAAGGCTATCTTGCGGGCGGTGTTAACTATAATCTTGCCACTTCCGACGAATCCCTTTTGTACGGTGCGGAACATACCATCAACTATGAACTCGGATATAAAGCGGTTCTCGCTTCCGGAAGGCTGGGTGTTAATGCTGCAGTGTTCTACACAGACATGAAAGATAAACAGGTCAGCCAGGTTATTTCCGGCGAGGCAGGAAATGTAAAGATAAGCAACGCATCGAAAGCGCATGCTTACGGAGCTGAGATTTCAGCCAATTATAAAGCTGCGAAGGGGTTGACGCTGTTCTCTTCAGCCGGATTAACAAAATCTTTTGCAGATGACTGGATTGATTCACAGTATAACTCATCCTCTCAGAAGTATACCTATACCGATTATTCCGGTAACAGACTTCCCACTGTTCCTGAACACACTTTTGACATAGGGTTTGAGTATATACACCCGTCAGGATTTTTTATATCTGGTGATTCTGTTTATACCGGAGGATTTTATTATGATGGTGCGAACAATCTGAAAGAAGGGGCTTATGTTCTCTATAACGCAAGAACCGGATATCTTTGGGATCATATTGAGTTGACGCTATGGTGTGAAAACCTGACGGATACTTCCTATACGGAATCCCAGTCATTCATGAGAGCGACAACAGTTGCGGAAGACGGAAAACCCAGAACATTCGGAGTTAAAATTGCATACAGATACTGATATGAAGGGTTATGTAACCCTTTTAAACGAAATGAACGGATATATACGCTGGCAGCTGATAAGTTCAGCCATTAAACATCATGTGTTTGACCATATTAAAGAATGGACGGTTGCTGGTACAGTTGCAGGAAAACTCGGCGGTCGCACCGACAGAACAGAGATATTTTTGGATGCACTCGTAAGCTGCGGCTATCTGGAAAAATGCTGCGGAAGATACAGAAACAGCAGTCTGAGTGCAAGGTATCTGGTTTCTGATTCAGAAACGTATCAGGGCAGACTGGTGCTTTCTCTTGCATCCAGAAGACTGTACGGGCTTGACGATATAATGTCGCTTATAGCGGCAAAAGATGCCGCAGTTTTTAATCTAGGCAACGAACCGGTGTGGACAGAGGCGTTTGAAAACCTTATCCCTTTTCAGAAAATGGTGGGCTTAAATGCTGTGGAAACTGTTGTTTCCCTTGAGGGACTGAACACCGACGGCAGATTTCTTGATCTTGGCGGTGGTCCCGGATTTATCGGCATATCCATTCTGGATACTTTTCCGTCAATGTCCATGACGCTTTTTGATCTGCCATCTGTTATTGAAATGGCACAGAAAATTCACGGAGACAGGATAAGCTATATTTCAGGGAGTTACTCTAAGGATGATATAGGAAGCGGATACGACCTTATCTGGGCGAGCCGCAGTCTGTATTATGCCGATGATCTCCATGCTCTGCTTTGCAAAATTGCGGGCGCTCTGAATGCCGGCGGATATTTTATATCGGTTCACGAAGGACTTTACAACGAAAAAACACAGCCGCAGGAAGTGATTATCAACAGACTGGGTGTGGCTCTTTCCGGTTCTGACGTTTCCATCAAAATTGGAGAAATTGAGGAAGCAGTAGCCGGAAGCGGCTTGATTCTTGTCGGAAGCAGAATATCCGGTGATTCCGGCGGGGAAGCTGACGTAATTATAGCGAGGAAACCATGAAAATAATTTATACGCTTCTTATAATCGCTGCTGCTGCATACGGTTACTGCGGTGATAAAATTCTGCTTACCGGAACTGCCGTTTACGAAAGCTGTCCGATGATAATGATGCAGAAAGATCCGGAGTTCGTCAGGGCAGGATATTCGGCTGAATTTACAGGATGGAACTCGCCCGATCAGTACAGAGTTGCAGTATCTCAGGGGAAATCCGTTTATGTGACAGTGAGCATGCTTGATTACATGCGCCTTTCAGGGAGAGTAAAGGGAGCGTCGCTGTTATTTGCCGTTGAAAACACACCCATGTGGTTTTTGTCATGCGACAAAGATTTTTCAATGGAAAACATATCCGGAAAAACAATAGCTCTGCCGTTCAGGGGTGATATGCCGGAGATTCTGCTGGATATGCTCCTCGCCGGAAAAGGCGTTGACAGAAAGAAGGTCAGAGTGGTCTCCGCCGGAGGACCAGTTTCATCCGCACAGCTTGTTATGACAGGCAGGGCGGATGCCGTTCTTCTTCCCGATCCGATGGCATCCACAGCAGAGTCCATGTCATTTCAGGACAGCAGGCTCCGGAAACTGGTTAAAAAAATATCAGTTTACGATGAATGGAACAGAGCTTATCAGAAAAACATACCTCTGATTTTCAGCGGCATTGCGGGCTTCAGTACGGACAGCGGGCAGAATTCTCTGTTTCGCAGGCTGTATGTTAAATATGACAGAATATGCAGAGACAATCCGGACAGATCAGTTGATGCGTTTATGGAGTATTTTCCTGCTCTGGACAGGAAATCAGCCGAAAAAATAATGAAAAACAGCCGGGTTAAAGTTTCCGGCGGTTCCATTGAAAACGGCGGAATTAATAAATTCATCGGTCTTATGAAGCGGTATGTTGAAACTGAATATTGATGTTTCTGCAAGAATTGCCGGGGTGCTCCTGCTGTTTCTGGTGTGGAAGTCTGCCTCGGCAGGTATGGGAAGTCTGGTCCTTGCCTCGCCGGAAGATTCGTTTCGTGCCGCATGGAGACTTCTGAACAATGCGGATTTTGTTGAAACCCATCTTGCCGTTACGATATTCAGAATATCCGTATCAATTATTTCAGGGGTGGTTGCCGGAGTTATTCTGGGAATTCTCGGAGGGACTCGCAGACATTTTTTTATTTTCGCTGAGCCTTTCAGGAGAGTGCTTACCAGTATCCCTGGTATAGTTGCAGCCGTGCTGGCAATGCTTTGGTTCGGACTCGGCAGTCTGATGGTCATAGTTCTGAGTACGGTTTTCATCGTCCCCACCGTATATGCCAACGTTGCGGAAGGGATAAGATTAAGCGATGAAAAATATATACAGGTGGCAGAAGTTTTTCAGATACCTGTTTTTTACCGCGTAACAGATATATATATTCCTGCTGTATACTCAGCTCTCTGCGCTTCCATACTCATTGTGACAGGCAACTGCGTGCGACTTGTCATCCTCGCGGAAGTGATGGGAACAGAAAGCGGTATCGGTTTTGTGGTATCGGTTTCAAGGGCAAGGCTGGATATGCCCGTTCTGTACGGCTGCGTGATCATATGTTTCGGGCTGGTCTGGCTGATGGAGTCTGCATCTAAATATCTGCTAAGGAGATGGGGAAGTGTCTGACGATATCTTAAAGCTTGATAATGTCTCTTTCGGTTACGGAGATAACCGTATACTGAACGGGTTCAGCATGAAGCTCGGAAAGGGTGAGTTTCTCGGTATTACAGGCAGAAGCGGAAAGGGTAAAACCAGCCTACTCGGCCTATGCGCCGGACTTCTGAAGCCGGATTCCGGTGAGGTTCTGCGCAATTATGCAAGAGCGTCTTTCGTTTTTCAGAATTACAGACTTCTGCCATGGAAAACTGTTTCGGAGAATATCGTTTTTCCCCTTAAAGGGAGGGTTCCGGACGATGAGTCATTTGAAAAAGCTGAAAAGTACATGCGGATGTTTGAAATCGGGGATGCGTGTGATTTAAGACCTTCGCAGATATCCGGCGGCATGGCGCAGAGAACAGCACTTGCGAGAGCATTGATAAACGAACCTGACATTATTTTTATGGACGAGCCTTTCAGTGCTCTGGACTCAGTTCTGAGGGAAAAAGCAGCAAACCTTGTCCGCTCTTACTGCGAAGAAAACGGATGCTCACTGATGCTTATTTCCCATTTCAGCAGTGATATCGGCATGTGCGGATCAGTTATTTCCGTTTGATCTGCTTCTGAAATTTTTAGGAGAGATACCTTTTGCTTTCAGAAAACAGGAATAAAAATGGCTGGATGAACTGAATCCGGTGTTCATAGCTATCTCAGTGATGCTCATATCCGATTTTGAAAGATAGTTTTCGGCGGTCTTTATTCTTGAATTTCTTATGTAATCGAAAACGCTTGTACCTGTTACGTCCCTGAAAATTCTGTTAAGCTTGGTGTGACTCACTCCAGCCATGCGTGCCAGTCCGCTCAGAGTGAAGTCGGCTGAGTGGTTTTTCTCTATATAGTCCACTATTTCATAGACCGTGTTCTGTTCGGTTCCGGTGGTGTTTGCTGAATGTGTCATAAATTCAGAAACCAGAAGATCAACCGCTGCCGATTGCAGATAAGTACAGGCAGTGCCTCCCGAATATTTACAGGAGAGCATCCTTCTGCACATAAGCTCCGCTGTTTTTTTGAAGCAGTGAGTTTCCATCCCGTCGGCAAGGGCGGAACCTGTGTCCGAGAGAAGTTCGTCCATTTTCTCTTCCGAAACTTTTATGATTATGGCTTCCGAAGAAATGTTTTTCTTTAAAATTTTAGAGATTTTTTCGTCACCGGTTTTAAAAGCGTAGGCGGAACCTTTGGACATGGTTTTTCTGTAAAACCTGTTTTCGGTGAGGATATCAAATAGCCCGTTAAGAACGAATACAAAATTATACACCGATCCGGATTCATAATGAAACGAATCAAAAGTTTCATTTGCAGTGATGCTGCTGTGTGTAAAACACATGCCTTTATCAAGATTCATCCTTCTGATGCGCCCGATGGTTTTGTCATTGTTCGTAACTGTCCACATATTATGCATATCGGAATTGCTTTGCTTTAAGATTGCAGCCATTGTAACGTCCACTAAAGATAATGATAATCATTATCTTATTTTCCGTCGGAAAATTCAAGACTAAAAATCCATCCGGCAATCAGACTATTCTTTTGCTTTGCGAAAACTATAATGGAAATAGTGCTGTCTGGGTTACTCTGGTTAAAGCTTTCTAGGAAATATACCCCCTGTAGGTATGTTTTTATCAAATCGGGCGGAGTCTTTTGGCGGCTCCGCCTTTTTTCGTTGTAGGTTACTGGTTGCTGTCTGGTCTTTTAGGTGGCATTCCGCTGGGCATACATGACAGCGTTGAGTTCATCAGTTTGCAAACGCCTGTAAAGTTCTCTCCGCGCATACCTTTAAAACTGCATGCGGTTCCTTCGGTGAGATTGGCACACGCCGTAATCGCCTCTTTCGGAGGAGCGGGAGGTGTGGAACCGTCAGGCGGCTGTGGCGGATTGTCCGAAGCTATGGCTGAAAATGAGATGCAGAAGAGTGCTAACATGATAGTAATGAGCGATAATTTCATTTTCTTCTCCTTGAAGATCAGTTGAGAGATTATATTCCTTTCGGAGAACAAGTTGACTGTTTTTGTTGTGGCTTAATTATGTAAGTATTTTAGCTTTCAATTAATTCATAATTAGCTGATTTAATTTGCATAAGAATTTCATAGAATTTTTTTACGGAACAACTGTCAGTATAGACAAATAAACCAGCCTCCTTTTGGTTTATGCAGGGCGCATCAGGCAACGGTCAGCCGGATGCGCTTTTTTTTTACGCTATGGGTTTTCAGGCTATTTATTATCCGCCGTCGGGTAGAATCGCCGCCGGCATAGGTCTAATAATCTCTGTGAACTAATAAATTCATTACAGGGATGTCAATAATGAACACTGAAAAAAAGAAACCGAAACGGGGGCTATGGACTATAATGTCCCCTGTTATGGGTGAAATACGCACGGGTGTATTTCTTGGCGGGTTCGCCTCCGCTGTTTCCATAGTCTCTCTGGTGCTGATAGCCTATTCCGTTTCATCCATAGCAGGTGAAAAACCTCTGGTATGGCTTGATCTTTCCGTAAAATCGGCTGTGATACTTCTCATAATAACGACCGCTGCCGCATACATATCCAGAAGCATGGGGTTCAGAACGTCCCATCTTGCCGCGTTTCGCCTTGAAGAGATTTTGCGGACGGAAATATCAGCCCATCTTTCACGCGTTCCGCTTGGATATGTCATAAATAACGGCTCCGGCGCTCTGAAAAAAGTCATGCTTGACGACGTTAAAAATCTTCATGCGTTTGTTGCCGACACGACACCGTTCATAGGCAGAAGCTCCGTGGCACCTGTCGTGTCTATGCTGGTCATGTTCATCATAGACTGGCGGCTGGCGCTTGTTTCATTGTCGGTGCTGGTTGTGGGGGCGGCTCTGCTTTATACGGTGATGCGTGATTCCGTTGAACTCAGGAAAATGTACGACAAAAGTCAGGAGAGCGTTAACGCCGCTGTCATAGAATACGTTCAGGCTATGCCCGTGGTCAGGATATTCGACGACGGCACCAGTTCGTTCCGCAGATTCGGCGAGGCGCTTGAAAACTACCGCGTAGTTCTCAAAAAATGGATAACAGTGACAGGTGTTCCGGCGAAGCTTGGCATGATGGTTTTAAGCCCGCTTCCGACCATTCTGGCTGTGACGGCGGCGGGAATATGGCTGATGAGCAGGGGCTCTCTGGACATGTTCAGCCTTGTTGCGTCCATACTTTTGAGCACCGGAATGTCAGATGCAATGATGCCCCTTATGTGGATATCAAATTTCATAAAAAAATCCGAAGCCAGCGCTTTGCGCATACAGGATCTGATGAGCGTTCCGGAGCTTTTGGAGACGCAAAATCCGCAAAACCCGAAAGATTCGTCTGTGGAGTTTGACAACGTGTCGTTCCGTTATGAGAACAGAGAGGCTTATGCGCTGAAAAACGTAAGCTTTAAGGTTCCGGCGGGTACGGTGACAGCCCTTGTGGGTCCGTCCGGAGCTGGAAAAAGCACCGTTGCCAAGCTGATACCCAGATTCTGGGATGTTGATCAGGGCTGTATCAGAGTTGGCGGAGAGGACGTACGCGAAATTTCCACGGAAACGCTTATGCAGACGGTTTCGTTTGTTTTTCAGGATACTTTCCTTTTCAACGACACGCTGAAAGAGAACATCCGCATGGCAAATCCGTCAGCCACCGACGATGAAGTGGTGAGTGCGGCAAAGTCTGCGCAGATACACGACTTCATCATGTCACTGCCGGAGGACTATTCCACCATGGCAGGTGACAGAGGCGTCCGGCTTTCGGGCGGGCAGAAACAGCGCATCACAATTGCGAGAGCGATACTGCACAACTCCCCCATCGTGGTTCTGGATGAGGCGACAGCGTTTGCCGATCCGGAGAACGAAGAGGAGATAATCAAGGCGCTTGCCATGCTTATGAAGAACAAAACGGTGATAGTTATTGCTCACAGGCTTTCAAGCATTAAGGACGCGGATCAGATAGTTGTGTTCGACGGCGGAGAGGCTGTTGAAAAAGGGCGTCATGACTACCTTGTGAATCTTGGCGGAGTATATGCGCGTCTCTGGCGCAGTTATGAAAACGCGCAGGCGTGGGATCTGCACAGGAACGGAGGCGGCAATGGAAGCAAATAACAGATTTCTCACAGTTTACGAAACATATAAAGAAGCACAGCAGATATGCGGTGCGCAGGCTCCGAAATACCGCAGAAGCGTGAAACTCTTCATTATTGCCTTTACGGCGCAGGGGTTTTCTTTCGTGTGTTTTCTGCCTCTGATGTTTAACCTTTTCTCGGAAAAAGGCAATTACGATAAAGCGTGGCTCTGGCTTGGGCTTATGGCTCTGTGTATGGCTGTTGAGGTTGCATGCCGCTGGTTCGCACATAATTTCGATTATTCCGGCACAATTGTCGAGGTTACGCACAGCCTGCGGAGCAAGCTGGGCGCAAAACTCCGGTTCATGTCCCTTGAAAAGCTATACAAATACCGCACAGGAGATCTGAATTCGGTGTTTTCGGCTAACGTTGACGAATCTGTCATGCATATCGGTGTGATAGGTTCGCTCCTCATACAGATAATCCTTGTTCCTCTGCTGGTGATAATAGCAACATTCGTGGTGGACTGGCGGCTGGGGCTTGCGATGGTAATCATAATGCCGCTCGGCATACCGATTTATAAATGGCGCAGGAGGACAAACCGCGAGGAAAAATATGAGACAGTTCAGGCTCACGCTGACGTTGAATCAGATATCATCGAATACACTCAGGGGCTTACCGTTTTAAGAGCAGTAAACTGTACCGGCGCCAAGGCTCACAGGCTTCAGACGTCAGTAAAAAAACTGAGAAGAGTTCAGTCTGAGGGACTTGTCAAAGGTTCAGTTCCCTCTATGCTCCTGACCTCGCTGGTTGAACTGGGACTTCTTGCGATACTTATTCTGGGCGGTTTTTTCGTTAAAAGCGGAAGTCTGCATGTGTACGTTCTGGCGGGACTTCTGATAGCTGTTGCGCGTTTTGCGGAACCCATAGCTCTTTACATCAACGTCACCACGGTTTTCGACACAGTGCAGTCTGCTTTTGAAAGGATACGTTCCGTTCTGGGTGCAAAAGAACTCTCTGTCATTGAGGGCGATAAAACGCCGGAAGGATATGATATCGAATTCAAAAACGTTACCTTTGCATACGACGGCGAGGAGAAACCCGCAGTTGAAAGGGTTAGTTTCAAAATTCCGTACCGCTCACTTACAGCTGTTGTGGGACCCTCCGGTTCCGGTAAAACAACTATAACAAAGCTCATAATGCGCTATGGCGACCAGTCGGAAGGCGTTATAACATTCGGCGGCGCTGATATCCGCACCATGGAGCAGTCCGCTCTGATGAAAAATATATCCGTTGTCTTTCAGGACATCTATCTGTTTGACGACACCATTATTAACAACATCCGCATGGGCAGACCCGAAGCCACTGACGAAGAGGTCAGGCGCGCGGCTGACGCGGCATACTGCCATGAGTTCATAACCAGACTTCCCGATGGTTACTACACCAGAGTGGGGGACATAGGCGGAAGTCTTTCCGGCGGCGAACGCCAGCGTATCAGCATTGCCAGAGCAATTCTGAAAGATGCACCTGTGGTTATACTGGACGAACCGACCGCTGCTCTGGACACGGAGAGCGAAGAGGCTGTTCAGAAAGCGGTTGACGTTCTTGTCCGCAACAGGACAGTGATAGTGATAGCCCACAGGCTTTCAACCATAAAGGCTGCCGACACCATTCTTGTTGTTGAAAACGGCAGAGTGGCGGAACATGGAACCCACGAACAGCTTATTGCACAAAAGGGCAGATATGCAGACATGTGGGAAGCACAGCAGAGGAGCAAGAATTGGAATCTTGCTTCGGGAGATATCAATGGATAATAGAAAAATACCTGTGAGAAGTCTTCTTCTGATAGGTTCGCTGTATCTCACACAGTATATGGGCTTCAGCTTCTTCCTTGAGGCGCTGGTCGCCATCATGCGTAAGAACGGAGCCTCACTCCAGTCCATCAGCACGATATATCTGCTGGGCGTGTTCTGGCTTCTGAAGTTTCTCTGGGCGCCTGTGATAGACAGATTTTCACCTGTTAAAAGATGGAAATATAAAGGGTGGCTCCTTCTGTTCCAGATAGCGATGGCGGGTGTTTTTATCTCCACGGCGATGTTTGACGTCATAGATGATCTTAAGCTGGTCGTTGCAATGGGGATGCTGATGGGATTTTTCTCATCAACACAGGACGTTGTTGCCGACGCACTTGTTTACAGACTGCTCCCCATAAGTGAAAGGAGCATTGGCAATGCAGTGAAAACAGCCGGAACAATGCTCGGCTGGATGCTTGGCAGCGGTGTAGGACTTGTCGTTTATACTCATGTCGGTTGGGTCAGCTGTCTGTATATCCTTGCCGGGGTGATGCTCATTTCGTTTATACAGATTCTGTTCTTTAAGGAACCGGAATTCACTGTCGTAAAACAAGACGAAACAGGATACTGGAAATACTTCGTTCGTTTCTGGGGCAGCGAAAGACGTTCTTACTGGCTTGTCATACTGATAATTTTCCCCATGGGCTACACCTCCACCCACGCACTTATGACCCCTGTGCTTGTGGACAGCGGATTGCGGCTTGACGTGATAGGTCTTGTTGTCAATGTCATGGGAACGATCGTAGGGGCGCTATCGGCATTCCCGTCGGGGTATCTGCTGAAAAGATTCGGCAGAAAATCCGTTCTCATGGGACTTTCAAGCGTGCACGCAGTGGTGGCACTGCTGCTTTTTCTTCCGCTTTCGGTACACAACAGCCCTGTGCTGTCCGCTTTGTGCGTATTTATGATAATGGGCGCGGCAGGTCCTGCGGCAACGGTCTTTTATATAATCATGATGGAATACGTTTCCGATGAAAAACCGGCAACGGATTTTGCTATGCAGCACAGTATATATCTGTTCATCAGCTTCTTTTCCGGGTCGGTGGCTTCCGCATTTGCGGGGAAATACGGTTACGGAGCTGTGCTGATTTCCGTTTCCGTGATGTCGCTGATATCAGTTATTACTCTTAAGGGGTTGTATCACCCTGTTGTCAAAAAAGAATTACATTCTGCGGAACTTGTTCCGACAGAACAGTGAGGTGGAGAATGAGTAACAAAAAAATCATTAAACCCTTGATATTCGTAAACATACTTTGTGTTGCCGCTATGATGTCTTTTCTTGCAGTGGTGGGTCCCATCGTGCGCGAGCTCGGGCTTATGGAATGGCACGCGGGTGTCTCTGTCGCCCTTGCGGGGGTGCTTTGGATTCTTACGGCGCGCTTCTGGGGCAGAAAAAGCGATTTTAAAGGCAGAAAACCCATTCTCCTGTTGGGTATATCCGGCTTTGCCGTCTCTTATCTGCTCCTTTCCCTGTTCATAAGTTTTGCGGTGAAAAATCCGCCTGCGGTGATAATTTCCGTGCTTCTTCTGATAGGTACGAGAGGGCTGATAGGAGCTTTCTATTCTGCCATTCCGCCTGTTTCTGCGGCGCTGATAGCTGACAATACAGAGCCGGATAAAAGAGCCTCTATGATGGCTGTTCTCGGTGCTTCAAACGGCATCGGGATGATAATCGGTCCCGCAATGGGCGGTGCGCTGGCTGTACTGGGGCTTGCCGTGCCTCTTTATGCGGCGGCTTTCATGCCCGCGTTGGCGGCGGTGACTGCATATTTTGTTCTGGAGCGGGACAAGCCTGCGCAGGCACAGAGAGCAGAAATATTAAAGATAACCGACAACAGACTCAGACTGCCTATGGCGGCAGCGTTTCTGACAATGTACAGCGTTGTCACCTCACAGGTTTGTCTGGGATTCTATGTGATAGACAGGCTCGGACTTGATATGACAGCGAGTGCGAAGGTCACAGGTTTTGCACTTTCATGTATCGGTTTTGCTTTCATAGCCGTTCAGATTGTTGTTTCCAAAGTGCGTGGAGTAACGCCGAAAACGTGGCTTAAGGCTGGTGCATCAGTTTCCGCCATAGGTTTTCTGCTGGTGTCTCTGTTCGCTTTTACACAGTTTTCGCTTATTGTCGGGTTCTGTGTAGCCACTGCCGGAATGGGAATGATATTTCCCGCTTTTCAGGCGCTTGCTTCCAATGCCGTTTCAAAATCGGAGCAGGGTGCGGCGGCGGGAACGGTTTCGGCGGCACAGGGAATAGGCATCATAGCCGGTCCGCTTTTAAGCACGTTGTTTTACGGCATAGACCCTTCTCTGCCTTTCTTTGCTGCTGTGGCTGCGTTTGCCGTTCTCACTGTTTATTCGTGGAAGAGCCGCGAGGTTGTTTATACCGAAGAGCTGACCGTCGATACTAACTGATATAAAAAAGGCTCCCCGAGGGGAGCCTCAGATTGTTGACAAACGCCATGTAATTGCAATTACATGGCGTTTTCTGTTATATTATGTGATGCTTAAAGAGACAGAAGACCAATTTCAAACAGAACTCTATCTTAACATAGATGACCTTGTC